>DKDP01000054.1:0-165 GCA_002449395.1 Ruminococcaceae bacterium UBA6845
CTGCCTGACTCCTTAGAAAGGAGGTGATCCAGCCGCAGGTTCTCCTACGGCTACCTTGTTACGACTTCACCCCAATCACCAGTTTTACCTTCGGCGGCGTCCTCCTTGCGGTTAGACTACCGACTTCGGGTCCCCCCGGCTCTCATGGTGTGACGGGCGGTGTGT
>DKDP01000054.1:225-629 GCA_002449395.1 Ruminococcaceae bacterium UBA6845
GATTACTAGCAATTCCGACTTCGTGCAGGCGAGTTGCAGCCTGCAGTCCGAACTGGGACGTTGTTTCTGAGTTTTGCTCCACCTCGCGGTCTTGCTTCTCTTTGTTTAACGCCATTGTAGTACGTGTGTAGCCCAAGTCATAAAGGGCATGATGATTTGACGTCATCCCCACCTTCCTCCGTTTTGTCAACGGCAGTCTGGCCAGAGTCCTCTTGCGTAGTAACTGACCATAAGGGTTGCGCTCGTTGCGGGACTTAACCCAACATCTCACGACACGAGCTGACGACAACCATGCACCACCTGTCTCCTTGCTCCGAAGAGAAATACTGTTTCCAGCATCGTCAAGGGATGTCAAGACTTGGTAAGGTTCTTCGCGTTGCGTCGAATTAAACCACATACTCCAC
>DKDP01000054.1:699-836 GCA_002449395.1 Ruminococcaceae bacterium UBA6845
CCTTTGAGTTTCAACCTTGCGGTCGTACTCCCCAGGTGGATTACTTATTGTGTTAACTGCGGCACTGAAGGGGTCAATCCTCCAACACCTAGTAATCATCGTTTACGGTGTGGACTACCAGGGTATCTAATCCTGTT
>DKDP01000054.1:893-1057 GCA_002449395.1 Ruminococcaceae bacterium UBA6845
TCTAATCCTGTTTGCTACCCACACTTTCGAGCCTCAGCGTCAGTTGGTGCCCAGTAGGCCGCCTTCGCCACTGGTGTTCCTCCCGATATCTACGCATTCCACCGCTACACCGGGAATTCCGCCTACCTCTGCACTACTCAAGAAAAACAGTTTTGAAAGCAGTT
>DKDP01000054.1:1109-1485 GCA_002449395.1 Ruminococcaceae bacterium UBA6845
CCAACTTGTCTTCCCGCCTGCGCTCCCTTTACACCCAGTAATTCCGGACAACGCTTGTGACCTACGTTTTACCGCGGCTGCTGGCACGTAGTTAGCCGTCACTTCCTTGTTGAGTACCGTCATTATCTTCCTCAACAACAGGAGTTTACAATCCGAAGACCTTCTTCCTCCACGCGGCGTCGCTGCATCAGGGTTTCCCCCATTGTGCAATATTCCCCACTGCTGCCTCCCGTAGGAGTCTGGGCCGTGTCTCAGTCCCAATGTGGCCGTTCAACCTCTCAGTCCGGCTACCGATCGTCGCCATGGTGGGCCGTTACCTCACCATCCAGCTAATCGGACGCGAGTCCATCTCTCAGCGATAAAATCTTTGATTACA
>DKDP01000054.1:1603-15914 GCA_002449395.1 Ruminococcaceae bacterium UBA6845
ATTCAGTCGGCCGAAGCCTCCGTCATAATTTCATCGTTCGACTTGCATGTGTTAAGCACGCCGCCAGCGTTCGTCCTGAGCCAGGATCAAACTCTCTAAAAATTATTTCTAAACACATCTCTGTGTCTAAATCATTTTCAGAGCTTAATTCGCTCATTTTTCGCCATTGCTGGCTTTCCAGTTATTACTGTTTTAAAAGTACGTTTTGTTTTACAAAACTTTAAGAAATCTTTCAAGGGTAATTTCTGTTTATCGTTGTTTAATTTTCAAGGTGCAATTTCACTTCCGACGTGTTTGAAACGTCGTTTTTGAAGTGAGCTTGTTTATTATATCAAATGGTTTTCCATTTGTCAACACAATTTTACAATTTTTTTGATGTTATTCAACTCTTCCGGGTGTTGCGTCTCTTTCTTCCCCGTGATCTGCCTACTGCCTTTATGCCTTTTATTGTTCTTCCGTTTATCCGATTCTTAGCCTCATAAAGAAGTTTTGCATCCTGCTCAAGATAGGAATCACAGAAAATATTCTTGATTTCGGATATTTTCACTACTGTACTGCCGTCCGCCTTACCGTAATCGTCAATAACGTCAACGCTTATATGTATGTCGTCAAAATCCTTTATATATCCGCAGACATAGCTGTCCTCGAGGCAAAGAGAAACGACATATTTTTTCTCCGAGGCAAAGTTCAAAAGTGTTTTTAAAGGATCGCCGTCCGACTCCGGAAAATCAGGATGTTTCTGATTTTTCAGATCATACAGTCTGTGAATCTTCTTGCTGTATTCATTGTCTGTATCAATCTGAAAAAGATCCTGCATTTTATAAAGAATGAATCCGTCATACAATCCACGCTTGCTCATACTCGCAATGATTATATATTCATCGTTGTATGCACAGACGTAACCGGTTCTAAATTTGTCGGTATTGTCCGCATCAAAAGAGAAATTGGCTGTTTTCTTATTTTTGAGACATTCCTCTACCGTATTTTTCATACATATTCCCCCGTCAATTAAAATCTATTCTTGAGCGCTTTGTTAAGTGCTGCGGAAACAGCCGAGCCGATCACTGTACTTGCGATCCACTCAATAACGGCATTGACTGTTATCAAGGCGGAAATTACCGCAATAACGCTGTTGCCGAAGCTGCGTATATAGTCGGTATTGTAGAATAAAAGAAGCAGGAAGCCGACAAACAGCAAGGTGTTGAGGAATCCGCCGCAGAATGAGGTTACTGCGGTTCCTACGGCGACGTGTTTTTTCGCCTTGAAGCCTTTATAGATAAGTCCGCAGAATAATCCCATAAGAGCTCTCGGCACGAAGCACATTATGAATGTGAACACGGGATTGATTCCGAAGAGAGTTGTTCCGAAAGCGTCCATACCAAAGCACTGTATAAAGCTCGTTGCGCCGAACATTATGCCGAGAACCAAACCGACAACGGGACCGCCGACAATTGCTCCGATAATTACGGGAATTGTAAGGAATGTTATCGAGACAACGCCTATCTTCAGATATCCGATCGGGGTAAATGCCATTACAAAGATCAGTGCCGTAAGAACAGCGGTTAATGTGAGCTTATAGATTTTTTCCTTGTTTTTTGCTGCCATAATAATATCTCCTTATTTCTTTTTTACCTTGGAAAAGACCGCATTGCGTGCAATCGAAATTGCACCGACAAAATCCTTGCGGCAGAAAATTAAATTAATTGCTCCGTTTACAGCCAATACGATTACACCGACCGCACAGGCGTAGAGCGCCCAATGCAGATATGTTCCCGTGCCGAAATCCGGAACAAAATGAACAATTGAAGCCGAGATAGCAACAGTCAGCGCCGAAATTGCCATACGTTTGAAGAAGAACCTCATACTTCTGTTTAAAATATTCTTTGAAAGATAGTATACATACTGAACTGTTCTGAACGTCATTGCAACGAGTGTGCCGACAGCGACGCCGACTATTCCGTAAAAATACACAAGAATTGCCGAAATCACGATATTAATTCCTGCCTCGGCAAAGGCGCCGTTCCTCGTCTGACGGTAATGTCCTGCGGCATAGACAACGCTGTGGTAAGGGATCCTTATCGAATACATTGCGTTGGCAAGCACAAGAATATAGCCGAACAGCGGCCTTATATATTCAGCATCCGTAACTCCCCTCATATACACACGCATAAACGGAACTATCAGCAGCCCCGCACAGGTAAAAAGCACCGTGACAAGGGTGAATGATGCAAACTCATAGAGATTAAACTTGCGGTTGAGATTTTCGTATTCTTTCTTTGCAATCATATTGCCGAGTGCCGCCTCAACGCCCGAGGAGAGACTGCCCGCAACTTTCATTATTCCGTTGACAATAGAATAATATACAGTATAAACGGAAACTTCCGCAAATGCAAGAGAATCGGTGATTTTGGAGAAAATTGTCAGAATAACGACATCGGTATTGAGATTGACAAAATATGCAATGTGGTGTCCGAGTCCGTCCCAGCGCTGTTCAACCGCCTTGTTATCGGGCTTGACGGTTTTATCAATACTGTATTTCCGTCTGACGTAAATATTCAGCGCAATCGGTCTCAGAACATAGATAAGAGAAGTTGCAAGTTTAAGGACGTGTATTGACGCACCGAGCTTTATAAAGACAACAACCATAATTGCATTGAGGATTATCGTTCCGATCTGCAAAAATGATGTGATATAGCGCCGCTGGTCTGCCTGGACAAGCACCGTGTATGTCATTCCGAAATAATACTGTGCAAAGGTGCTCAATCCGATAATAACCACAAGCAAACCCGTAAACAGCCATCCGAAGCTCTTATTTACAAGAATCGGGAAAACTGCCGCCAGAACTACCATATATCCCGCAAAAATATAGGCAATCTTTCTGAAGAAGATTTCAGCCGATCTGACTATTCCGCTTATTGCAGTGTTGTTCTTATCGGCAAGCGGCTTATACAGAGCGGCTCGAACCACTCCTCCGACGCCTGCCTCAACAAGCGCAATATAGCTCAAGAACTGCGTGATTGAGGAGGTCAGCGCATTTACTTCCGAGCCGTATGTTCCGATAATCAGTCTCGGAACGATAAAGCCGCATATTACGCTTACAAATTCAAGCAACAGCGTTGCCGCAGAATTAAGCAAAGCCTTTTTACTTCGCAAGCGCACCGCCTCCCCTTTCAATAAATTTTATAAACCTAAGCCGCAATTAATCGGATATTCGTTATCGGATTCGGTAATGCTTCCGTCCGCATTTGTATCTGCCGCCTTAATATAATATTCGGGCAGAGTCAGCATACCTGCCGCCATAGCATTGATTATTACCGCATCGCATCCGTCGGCAACGCCGTCGCCGTTGACATCACCTTTAATAATAATTGTGTATCTTCTCACCAGCACACCGTCGGCGGTGTAAAGAAGAACCTGTCCGCCCGTGCACACATTGTCGTATCTGAAGTAGCCGCCGTTTGTCGCCTCAAGATAAAGATTGAGATTAGCGGCTTTCTGCGGCAGGCCCGTTATATAACCGTCCGCAACCGAAACTGTCTGCGATTCAACGGAGATAAGATCTGGCATTTCCTTTTCGGGGAGGTCCTTATATGTCAGACTGATTGCGCCCGTACCCGTGAGAACCGAGCCGAGATAAACTCTGTTCTTATAAATCGTCATATCCGCCGCCTGACAGTTTGAGCAGGGAGATCCTCCGAGCTGTTTCCACTCTCCGCTGTCAAGATAAAGGATCTGGCTGTCCTCACCCGATGCAATCAGCGAGGCACAAACCGTTCCGTTTTCCGAAATATCCATTGAAGCCTCAAGAATATTGGTTATGGTCGTCGGCACCTCATATTGAGTTACCTTTGAATCGCCGTCGACCTTAACTATTATGGGTTTGCTTCCCGATGCCGCCGCAATCATCCAGTATTCGCCGTTGTAGCCGATACTTCTGTGGAGATTTGACGAAACGAGCGGATTCGGAATCTGAATATTCTCCCACTGTCCGGTGGTAAGATTATAACGCTTAACCTGTGTGTACTGTGTTCCTCCGCCAAATGAGAAGTTACAGTAAGTTACATATATATAATTGCCGACCGTGCTGAGGCTCGGATTGGCGAAATAATCGGCGGTCAATGATGAATTGACGTTTGTGACGCCGCTCGGCGTGATTTTCTTTATGCTCAGCGTTGTTCCGTCAACCGTCCATGCGCCGTAAAATCCTGAATCTCCCAAGAAAAGCTGAAGATCATTCGGGTAGCTGACAGAGTTGTCCGTATACACCGTCTGCCAAGAGGCACCGTTATATTTTGCAAGAACGGGTTTGCCGCTTGAATTGAGATAGAGGACATATGGGATGTCATTGTATACTTTCAATGTCATACTGCTGACATTTGAAAATACCGAGCCGAGCGCAGTCCAAGACGTGCCGTTGTATTTGAATACTTTATTTACAAAGTTCCAGCTTTCACGACCCATTACGTTTGCGTAGATATTTCCCTCACTGTCGGTATCAATGTTAATTCCCGTAGCTTCCATCGCAATGTCGTTCGGGACAAGCTCCCAGAGTCCGAGTGAGGAATAATCGGGAAACTCGACGTGAAAAGTGATTTGCGAAGAGTCGTCGTTATACTTTACATCGGATATAACTATACCGCTGTTTGTGCCGTTGGAATAGAAAATCGTTCCGTCGGTAAGAGGTGCGTCAAAATCCGCAACACCGAAGCTCGTTCTGTTATCGTTCGGATCAAGTGCGGATTTGAAGAAATCGCCTGCACTTGCGCTTGTGCTTGTTTCTCCCGGGCGGTAAACGTAGAGATAATCCTCTCCCCATGCATTCGTCTGATTGACAACGGACTTGTTAACTCTGTAAATGAGCAGTCCCGACGACGGAATTTTCGTCTCAAAGCCGAGATTTGAATAATTATCGGTTATTTTCTTTCTGTATTCGAGCATAAAACTCTCGCTTGCCGACATCGGCGTCTTGATCTCATAAAGAATCGTGTCCGAATCGGGATCACTTACCGGATCAAGGGTATATGTTCCGCTCTGTGTGATCTGCTGCATCGGAATCCAGCCGAGCTTATAGCGCTGATAAGAAAGCGGATACTGCATAAAAAAGCTGTCGTGCGCCATAATGTCCCATATGCCGACGGGTGTTCCGTCTGTTCCGCTTCGGCGGTAAAGATCGGGCAAGCCGACGCTGTGCAGAAATTCGTGAGTAATAACTCCCTGACACGCCGCAACGGCACCCGTGACGCTGTATGAGTCAATAAAATTATAGTTGCCGACCTGGCAGTTATTCTTTATCTTTGTCGAAACCTCCGTGACACTCTTATGCGGCCACATAAAATCGGAGCCGCTGGGGCATTTGCCCTGAATGATAACAGTGAGGTTATCAACAACGCCGGAGTATTTGTTATCGAGCTTGTCCGAGGGCATCTTTATCTTGCCCGAATTGAATGCGCCGATAACCTCCTGAATGATGCTCGTATCATTGCTGTTATCGTGCGAAGCCGCCAGAGTAAACGGCGTAATCGTGTCTCCGTCAAGCTGAGGAAAGATGTTGTTTACATTCAGCTTGCCTCTTGAAATTTCGGAAATATACTTCTTAAATGAAAAATCAATGCTTGATCCGACATACATCTTTGAAGTATCGTTATAATACATCATTATCTTCTGCGTATTGTCGGCAACCTCGGTAGTTGTGTCCTCCGGGAACTTGACGAACACAATAAGATTTGCCATAGTTTCGGCTCCGCTTGTCTGAGCCGCAGTCGGAAATGCTACGGAAGCTATTATAAGAATAACCGAAAGTAACACGCCTGCAAATGAACGAACAGTTTTCATAACATCACCATCTCTGACATCTTTTTACAATTATAACATTTAAAAATAAATTTGTCATTAGATATTTAAAACAAAAGCCGCCACGGTAAAAGGATTATTCTGCGTCCTATACCGAAAAGCGGCTTTAAAACATCACAATTTCTTGATTTTCGGAAAACACGGCACAACCGGGTGTGCGGTACTTCCTTTATTTTATCGGTTCAAAATCCGATGCTCCGTGCTTGCAGAGCGGACAGATGAAATCCTCGGGCAGTTCGTCACCCTCATAGATATATCCGCAAACCTTGCAGACCCAGCCCTTTTTGCCGTCGGTCTGCGGCTTCGGCTTAACATTCTTCTGATAATATGTGTAGGTCATTGTCTCAGCGTCGGAGATTACTCTCGCCTCGGTCACCGAGCAGATAAACATACCGTGAGTGTCAAGGTCAACATACTGCTCTACCTTAAGTGACATAAACGAATTGATATATCTCGGCAGGAACGCAAGTCCGTTATCCGATCTGAGCGGCGGACAGTTTTCAAACTTATCGGCATTTCTTCCGCTTCTGAATCCGAAGTTTTCAAAGACGCTGAACGGTGCGTCAACCGAAAGACAGTTGAGATTCATTTTGCCCGTCTGCTTGATTACGTGGTGGGAATAATTGTCCTTATTGATCGTTACCGCAATTCTGTTCGGCGAATTTGTTACCTGAGAAACGGTGTTCACAATCAGTCCGTTATCTCTCCTGCCGTCATTCGATGTGACAACATAGAGGCCGTAGCCGATATTGAAAAGTGCGGAAAGATCGTTTTTGTTGGCGGTTTCGCCGTCCTGTGCGATATAATCACGGCAAAGCTCATCGCTGAGAGCCTCGAGTTCAGCTGTTGAAGCCTCATTGAGTGCGGAACGGATGTGAACAACGGATTCCGCAAAATTGATTCCTTTAGACTTTTCAAACATACCCTTCATCACTTTTGCCGCAAGCGGAGCCCACGTGCCGTTTTCAATGAAAGCAACGGTTCTGTTCTTATACTCCCTCTCTGTAAGGGACTCGATAAATGTGCGCATAAACGGGAAAATGTCTGCATTATATGTTGTGGTCGCAAGCACAAGTTTTCCGTAACGGAAAGCGTCCTCGACAGCCTCAGCCATATCGCATCTGGCAAGATCATTGACTGCAACCTTTGGACAACCCTTTGCTCTGAGCTTGTCGGCAAGGATTTCAACAGCTTTTTTGGTGTTGCCGTAAACCGACGTGTAAGCAATCACAATGCCCTCCGACTCAATACCGTAGGATGACCACGTGTTGTAGAGATCAAGGTAATATCCGAGATTTTCGGAAAGAATCGGACCGTGAAGCGGGCAAATAATTTCTATATCGAGCTTTGACGCTTTCTGAAGCAGCTTCTGCACCTGAACGCCGTATTTTCCGACAATTCCGAAATAATAACGTCTTGCCTCGCAAGCCCAGTCCTCATCAACGTCAAGCGCACCGAATTTGCCGAATCCGTCGGCGGAGAAGAGCACCTTATCGCACTCATCGTAAGTCACCATAACCTCAGGCCAATGCACCATCGGAGCTGCTACAAAATTCAGCTTGTGCTTACCGAGGTCAAGCACCGAGCCCTCGGAAATAACAATCTGCCTGTCGGGAAGGTCGTCCCCGAAGAACTGACCCATCATCGCAAAAGCCTTTGCCGAGGCAACAACCTTTACCTCGGGATAAGCCGCAATGAAGCTCATTATATTTGCCGAATGATCCGGCTCCATATGCTGAACAATAAGGTAATCGGGCTTTCTGCCGTCAAGTACCTCGGCGATATTATCAAGCCACTCGTGCCTGAATCTTGCGTCAACCGTATCGAGCACGGCGATTTTGTCATCAACAATTACATAGGAATTATAAGCCATTCCGTTTTCAACAACATACTGTCCCTCAAAAAGATCGATATCGTGATCATTGACCCCTACATATCTTATATCGTTTGTAACATTCATTTAGAAAACTCCCTTCAATTACCTTATTAGTCTTTACCGTAAATCGGTATTAATTAAAAGATAATAGTAACTATTACTGTTTTATTATACAACAAAAATACCCTTTGTCAACACTTATTTTCCAAAAAAATGCGACAAAAGGTAATTTTTATATATTTTCCCCGTTGCAACCGTTAAATCAGAGGCAATATCCTGCAATTGCACGACCGAATTTTTTGTCCGGATATACCACACAGCAAATTATGCGGTATTGTCATAGGTTTAAACGGCAGTCGTCAACCGTTTTCCGAATCAGCCGAGAATTGATGTTATGAAATCAAAAGCCTGACTGAGTGCCTGCTGAATTGCGTGTGCAGCATCGGGAAAAATCGCTCCGATCGCCTGAATCGGCGCATTAATAAGCTCCGAAATCAACGCAATAATAGCCATCATAATCTTTCATCTCCTCGTTTTGGTTTGGCGGTCACCCACCATTGCCATTTTATCCCTTAAACATACTTTTGTCAAGCCGCTTTTAGCCCTTACTTCCTGTTTAAAACTGTAAAATCCTCCCGTTGATATTAAGTCAAAGGGAGGATAATCGAATTTATAATTATTCGGCTTTGGTTTCGCAATAGATACAGCGGTAAACCTTGTGCTTGTCGTCGCCGGTGAGCTTAAAGATATGCGGCAGTTCCTGCTCCGTTGAGGTGATACAACGTGGGTTTTTGCACCTGATTATATTTTTAAGCTGCTTCGGAAGATCAACCTTTTTCTTCTCAGCCAGTTTTCCGTCCTTGATCACATCAATTGTGACGCCGGGATCGACGTAGCCGAGGACATCGAGGTCAACGTCATAATCGGAATCTATCTTAATAATATCTTTCTTGCCGAGCTTACTGCTGGTAACATTTTTTATAATCGCAATTGAGCAATCGAGCTTGTCCAATCCGAGGAGATTGTATATCTCCATACCCTTGCCGGCTTTTATATGATCTATTACTATACCGTTTTTAATAGAATCTATATTCATACTTCTACCCCCAAAAGTTTAAGAATGAGCGCCATTCTCATATATTTGCCGTTAAGAACCTGTTTAAAATAGCAGGCTCTCGGGTCGTCGTCAACAGCAACGCTGATTTCATTTACACGGGGCAGCGGATGAAGAATCGAAAGATCCTTTTTGGCATTTACAATCTTATCGGGTGTGAGAATATAGCTGTCCTTCAGACGGAGGTAATCCTCTTCATTGAAGAAACGTTCTTTCTGAACTCTCGTCATATAGAGCACGTCAAGCTCGGGCATTACCTTTTCGAGGTCGGTAGTCTGAACGTACTCAAGGTTGTTTGCCTTGATAACATCGTTCTTAACATAGCTCGGGAGCTTGAGCTCATCGGGAGAGATGAGAATAAATTTTACATTATTATATCTTGAAAGCGCCTGAATAAGCGAATGTACGGTTCTTCCGAACTTCAGGTCACCGCAGAATCCGACTGTCAGATTATCAAAGTGTCCCTTTTCACGGCTGATCGTGAGAAGATCCGCAAGCGTTTGGGTCGGGTGATTATGTCCGCCGTCGCCTGCGTTGATAACAGGAATTGAAGCATTGAGCGAGGCAACATACGGCGCACCCTCTTTCGGGTGACGCATTGCGATGATATCCGCATAGCAGGAGATAACCTTTACCGTATCCGCAACGCTTTCGCCCTTTACGGCAGAGCTGGATTTTGCGTCCGCCATTGAAAGGACATTTCCGCCGAGCTCATACATCGCCGCCTCAAAGCTGAGTCTTGTGCGTGTTGACGGTTCAAAGAAGAGAGTTGCCAGTTTCTTTCTGCGGCAGGCGTCCGCATATTTATCGGGATTTGCAATTATATCCTTTGCACGGGCGATGAGCTCGTCAATTTCCTCAACCGAGAGATCAAGAATACTTATAACGCTTCTCATTTTTTGCCTCCGATCCAGCTTTCATCCGACGGATTGTTTCTGAATTTGATCAGTCTTTCAACGTCCGTCTTTGCGATATATCCTTCCTGCGCCGCAATTTCTGCAATTGCGTCAAAATTTGTGAGGCTTACATTTTTCACATCGGCGTCGGCAAGTCTGTCAAGACCTTTCTGCATACCGTATGTGAAGATCGAAACAATTCCGAGCACATCGGCGCCAGCCTCTCTGAGCACATTAACAACCTCGATTACGCTTCCGCCTGTTGAGATGAGATCCTCAACAACAACGACCTTCTGACCCTTTTCGAGCTTGCCCTCAATCTGGTTCTGTCTGCCGTGATCCTTCGCTCCCGAGCGGACATAACCCATCGGAAGTCCCATAATCTGAGCCGTTATTGCGGCGTGGGCAATACCTGCGGTTGATGTTCCCATAAGAGCCTCTGCCTCGGGGTAAAACTCCCTGACAGTCTTTGCGAGAGCCTCCTCGACGTGAGTGCGCACCTCGGGATAAGCAAGGGTCAGTCTGTTGTCGCAGTAAACAGGGCTCTTGATTCCGCTTGCCCAAGTGAACGGTTCGTCCGGGCGGAAGAAAACCGCCTTGATTGAAAGAAGATCCTTTGCGATCTGAATCTGAATGTCTGTCATAATATCTCTCCTTAGTCAACAAATTCGTTTATACATCTCTCATATGCCGCAACGGGATCAGCCGCCGCAGTTATAGGACGTCCGACAACAATGTAATCGGAGCCGATTTTTTTAGCCTGTTCGGGGGTCATAACTCTGACCTGATCGCCCTTATCTCCGTCCGCAAATCTGACGCCCGGGGTCACCGTGAGGAATCCGTCGCCGCAGACCTCGTGAACCTTGCCTGCCTCCATCGGTGAGCAGACCACGCCGTCGAGTCCCGCAACTTTTGCATTGTGGGCGTAGTGCATTACTACCTTGTCCATTTTCTCATTTATAAGCAAATCGTTTTTCATTCTTTCCTCGCTTGTTGAGGTGAGCTGTGTCACGGCGATGAGCAACGGTCTTGTACCGTCGGGGCGTGTGAGGCCTTCGATCGCCGCCTCCATCATTGCTATTGTTCCGCCTGCGTGGAGGTTCGTCATATCAACATCGAGTCTTGAAAGAACAGCCATTGATTTTTTAACCGTATTCGGAATATCATGGAGTTTAAGATCAAGGAATATTTTATGTCCCCTCGCCTTTATCTCTCTTACGATATCGGGACCCTCGGCATAGAAAAGCTCCATACCGATCTTGACAAAAGGCTTCTTACCCTGAAATTTATCAAGGAATGCCATTGTCTCCTCTTTGCTTGAAAAATCACACGCTACGATTACGTCCTTACCCATTCTGTGCGCCTCCTATAATATCTTTAAGATTGTTTATTCCGTACTTTTCCATTGCCTGCGGCAGTGCCTCTATTATATTCTTGCAGGCAAACGGATCAACAAGATTTGCCGCTCCGACCTCAACTGCCGCTGCGCCTGCAAGCATCATTTCGATTACGTCGTCGGCGCTCGACACTCCGCCCATTCCGATGACCGGTACACTGACCGCCTTTGCAACCTGATAAACCATCCTGACGGCTACGGGGAAGATTGCCGGTCCCGAAAAGCCGCCCATAACGTTCGCTATGACAGGCTTTCTCTTTCTGAGATCTATTCTCATACCGAGCAAGGTATTGATCAGGCTGATACCGTCCGCTCCGGCGTCCTCGCAGGCCTTTGCTATATCGACAATATTTGTCACATTTGGGGACAGCTTCATTATAATCGGCTTGTTTGTTACGGCTTTCACCGCTTTGGTAACCTCTGCCGCCGCTTTCGGATCGGTTCCGAAGCTCATTCCGCCGCCGTGGACATTCGGGCACGAAACGTTGACTTCAAGCCAGCCGACCTGCTTTTCCTTGTCAAGTTTTTCGCAGGTGTAGGCATAATCCTCAACCGAAAATCCGCTGACATTTGCCATAACCGGCTTGTTAAAGCACCTTGCAAGTTTCGGGAGCTCATCGCTTATCACCTTGTCAACGCCCGGATTCTGCAAGCCGACCGCATTAATCATACCTGCCGTACATTCTGCGATTCTCGGCGTCGGATTGCCAAATCTCGGATCACGTGTTGTACCCTTAAACGAGAAAGTTCCGAGAATGTTTATATCGTAAAGCTCCGCAAACTCATAACCGAAGCCAAAAGTTCCGGATGCGGGAATAATCGGGTTATCGAGTTCGATTCCGCAAAGATCAACCTTTGTTACCATACTATCTCCTCCCTTTCAAGCACCGGACCGTCCTTGCAAATGCGCTTGTTTCCGTATTTTGTCTTGCAGGTACAGCCCATACACGCACCGAATCCGCAGCCCATTCTCTCTTCAAAGCTGTACTGACCGCTCGTCCTTGCGATTTTTTCAATAGCATTGAACATCGGCATAGGACCGCAGGTGTAGAAATATGTGTAATCAATTTTTTTGAGCACATCAGTTACAAAGCCCTTTTCGCCGAGACTTCCGTCCGCCGTTGCAACATAAACCTTTGCGCCGAGTTTTTCAAACTCATCGGCATAAAAGACTTCCGATTTTGTGTTAAAGCCGAGAATCACGCTGACATTTTTACCCTCCGAAACAAGCCTTTTGCAGAGCATATACATCGGCGGCACGCCGACACCTCCGCCGATAAGCACGGGAGCCCCGCCGCTCTTCGATGTGTCATAGCCGTTGCCGAGTCCGCAAAGGACATAGAGCTTTGCTCCGATCGGAAGCTCCGACATCTTCTCTGTACCATTTCCGACAACCTTGTAAATGATCGTCAATCTATCGCTTTCGCTGTCGCATACGGAGATCGGCCGTCTGAGGAAAAATCCGTCCAGCTTTATATTTACAAACTGTCCCGGCTTTGTGATTGCCGATGTATCTCCGCCGAGAACCATACGGTAGGTTCTGTCGGCTATTTTAGCATTTTCGGCTACCGTCATAATAACCTGATTCATTCTTCGTCCTCCCACACGGTTCTGCCGTCGCATACCGTCGTCTTGCACTTTCCGTAAACCGTAACACCGTCAAACGGTGTGCTTCTTCCCATTGATGCAAAATTATCCGAATTGATTGTATAGCTTTCGTTGAGGTCATAGACCGTGAAATTGGCAAGCTCCTTTATGTCAAATCCCGTCTTTATTCCGAATCTCTCGGCAGGGTTAATACTCATCAGCGTCACCAGCTTGTGCAGACTTATCAGACCGCCCTTAACGAGCTTGGTGTAGAGGATCGGGAATGCGGTTTCCAGTCCGACAATACCCATTGCGCTGTCCTTAAGTCCCTTTGATTTTTCCTCGGCGGAATGAGGAGCGTGATCCGTTGCGATCATATCAATTGTTCCGTCACAGATTCCCTCGATGAGCGCCTCTCTGTCATCTGCACTTCTGAGCGGCGGATTCATCTTGTATCTGCCATCCTCCCTGAGATTGTCCTCCGTAAGAACAAGATAATGCGGTGCGGTCTCGCAGGTAACGTCAACTCCCCTGCGCTTAGCCTTTCTGATCAGATCAACGCTTTCCTTTGTTGAAATATGGCAGACGTGATACTTGCATCCCGTTTCCTCGGCAAGTTTCAGGTCTCTTTCAATCTGTTTCCACTCGCTCTCGGAGCTGATGCCTCTATGTCCGTGCGCCTTTGCGTAAGCACCCTTATGAATATATCCACCATCAAGCAAGCTGTTGTCCTCACAATGTGCAACGATTATTTTGTCAAGCCTCTTCGCTTCAATCATTGCCGCTCTCATCGTTTCCTCGGTCTGGATTCCGCTTCCGTCGTCGGAAAATGCGACTACCTTGTCCGACAGGTTTTTCATATCGGAAAGCTCCGCACCCTTTCTGCCGATCGTTATTGAACCGTAGGGAACAACATTGATTGCGGCGTCCTTTTCGATAATATCAAGCTGAACCTTAAGGTGCTCATCACTGTCGGGAACAGGATCGAGATTCGGCATTGTGCAAACAGTTGTATATCCGCTCTTCGCCGCCGCAAGTGAACCCGTTTTTATCGTCTCCTTATATGAAAAGCCCGGCTCACGAAGATGAGTATGAACATCTACGAAACCGGGAAAAATATGTTTATTTGTCAGATCATAGGACTGTGTGTATTCGGCACAAAGTTTACAGCAAACACAAAGAACACGGCCGTCGGAAACAAGAATATCCTGCTTCTGAAATCCGGAATCCGTATATACCAATGCGTTTTTCAAAATATATTCCGTCATATGAGCCTCCTGAATGGTAATAAAAAAGAACCCTGTCGTCTGACAAGGCTCATAATTTCGGACACAATTATATAGGGATTATATCCCAAAACACCGTCATATGCAAAACCTTGTCGACATCTCTGTATCGCTCTTAAAGATTTCTTTTGGAATATATTATCATAACAGGTACGCTTTGTCAACCTTTTTTATGAACATATTTATAAAGTATACAACAAAAGGCACGGATTGCTCCGTGCCTTGAAGTTGGATTAAGATGTCGGATAACTCGGGGTTATCTTACAACCTTACCTGTTGACTGATTGATTGTTGCCTGCTTAAGAA
>DKDP01000034.1:0-2800 GCA_002449395.1 Ruminococcaceae bacterium UBA6845
TGTCCGTGACTGAGGGGTTTTTCTTAAAGTTAGAAAAGATTTACTTTAAACGTGGGCTCCTCCTCCGGGGGAGCTGTCAGCGAAGCTGACTGAGGGAGTAAGGTCTTATCAGACTTTAACCCCTCCGACTTCGGCGCAAACCGCCGAAGCCACCTCCCCTGCAAGGGAGGCAAAAAAAAATCATCAAAAACCCAACCTAAACATAACAAAGGGGGATACGGAGAATGTCATCCGAACAGCTCAGGCAGACTGCGGTTAAAAACACTGCGTCCGCAAAAAAATCAAAAGGCAAGTTCAGACTGTTCGGTCTGGACGTGTTTATCGGCGGCGGCTTTGATATCGTGTATATGGTTATCGTCCTGATGCTTTTGACGATCGGACTTGTGATGATGTTTTCCGCCAGCTATATCAGCGCAAAATACGATTATGCGACGGGATACGACGCGACCTACTATATAAAAAGACAGCTCGGATTTGCGATTTTCGGAGTTGCGCTTATGTTCCTGATTTCAAGAATCAATCCCGAAATTCTGAAAAAAGCAACCCCCGTTATAGCGGCAATATCGCTTGTATTGCTGATTCTCGTTCTTATCCATCCTTACCGCTTGGACGGAAAGGAAGAGTTCAGAAGATGGCTGAAGCTCGGCATCGTGTTCCAGCCCTCGGACGTTGCAAAGCTCGGAATTATTATGACCTTTGCATGGCTCCTCGAAAAGTACAGACATCAGATTGAGACAAAGTGGTGGTTTGCACTCCTGCTTTTCGGACTTCTCGGATTCCTCTGTATTCTTATCTATCTTGAAAAGCACCTTTCCTGTACGATTCTTGTAATGCTCATCGGCATCTGTATGCTTTACCTCGGCGGAGTCGATAACCGTTGGTTCATCCTCGGCATAACGGCAGGTATAGTTTTGATCGCCGTCGTTGTGCTGTTCAGAGATAAAATACTTGATCCCTACCAGGCGGAAAGAATAGATTCATTTATTCATAAGGACTACGACGATACCGACACACGCTGGCAGACGAACCAGTCGCTGTTCGCTCTCGGATCGGGCGGCTTCTTCGGTCTCGGACTCGGAAATTCAAGACAGAAATACCTGTATATGCCCGAGCCGCAGAACGACTTCATTTTTGCAATCGTCGGTGAGGAGCTCGGATTTTTCCGCAGTGTGTTGATTTTGCTCCTCTTTGCGGCTCTCGTTTTCAGAGGATTTGTTATTGCTTCAAGGGCAAAAAGTATGTTTGAACGTCTGCTTGTGCTCGGAATATCGCTCCAGGTAGGCTTGCAGACAATATTGAATATATTGGTCGTTACGGATCTTATGCCGAACACAGGCATCTCGCTCCCGTTCTTCAGCTACGGCGGTACAGCGCTTGTAATGCAGCTTATAGAAATGGGAATTGTTCTGGCGGTTTCAAGATCGGGAGACAGGAAGAAGAGGGCGGCTGAAAATGCTTAACGGAAAAAGAATTTTATTTGCAACCGGCGGTACGGGAGGACATATCAACCCTGCGCTCGCCGTTGCAGGCTACATAAGAGAAAATTATCCCAAGGCGGAGATTCTGTTCGTCGGTACGGCTGACAGGATGGAGGCTCAGCTCGTCCCTGCCGCAGGATATGATTTTAAAACGATAGAAATTCAGGGCTTTAGCCGTGAACTCAATTTCGGCGGACTGAAGCATAATCTGAAAACAGTAAAATTACTGCTGAAATCCGAGGGACAGGCAAAGAAAATAATCGAAGATTTCAAGCCCGATGTTGTCATCGGATTCGGCGGATATGTCAGCGGACCGGTGCTCAGCGTTGCCGCAAGAATGGGCATTCCGACTGCGGTTCACGAGCAAAACGCATTCCCCGGAGTGACGAACAAGAACCTCGCCAAAAAGGTTGACGTTGTAATGCTCACTGCCAAGGAGGCGGAAAGACTACTTAAGCCGAAAAATCCGTGCGTTGTTACGGGTCTCCCGATAAGAGGGGAGATAATAAATGCAAACAGAGAGTTTGCGAGAGCCGAGATGAAGCTCGATTCACGTCCGCTTATTCTTTCAATGGGAGGAAGCCTCGGCGCAAGGGCAATCAACAGCGCCGTAAAGTTCCTCATTGAAAGCAGATACGAAAAGAAAGACTGCTATTATCTGCACGCAACCGGTAAGGCGGGAGCGGGAATGATAGACGAGATTAAGGAGAAAATCAATCTCGATGCAAATCCGCAGATAATGCTCAGGGAATATATAAACGATATGGATCGCTGCCTTGCCGCCGCAGATATTGTTATCTGCCGTGCGGGTGCAAGCTCGCTGAGTGAGATTCAGGCTCTCGGCAAGCCGTCGATCCTTGTGCCGTATCCGTATGCGGCGGAAAATCATCAGTATTACAATGCCAAAACCTTGGCGGACAGAGACGCCGCAATTCTGATCGAAGAAAAGGATTTCACGGGCGAAAGACTTCTTTCGGAGGTCGAAAAGCTCCTCGCAGATCCCAAAAAACTTGCCGAAATGGGCAGGAACGCAAAGGATATGGCAATACTCGACGCCTCACAGCGCATTACGGAGTGCGTTTGTAAGATAGTTAAATAAAGCAGGCATTAAAGTCCGCAGAAACCCATTCTTGGCGCCCCCTTTAGGGGTGCTGTCACGACCTTGCGTCGTGACTGAGGGGTTTTCTTAAAGTCAGAAAAGATTCACTTTAAGCATGGGCTCCTCCTCCGGGGGAGCTGTCGGCAAAGCCGACTGAGGGAGTAAGGTTTTATCAGACTTTAACTCCTTCCGTCACTCCTTCGTCGTGCACACTTCTCGCTGC
>DKDP01000034.1:2904-3044 GCA_002449395.1 Ruminococcaceae bacterium UBA6845
CTCAAGAGGGAGGCTATAAAGTACCGCAAAGTCAGCAAAAACCATAATGGGCGCCCCTCCGGGGGAGCTGGCGGCGCAAGCCGACTGAGGGAGTAAAGTTTTATCAAACCTAAACTCCTTCCGTCACTCCTCCGTCGTGC
>DKDP01000048.1 GCA_002449395.1 Ruminococcaceae bacterium UBA6845
CGGTTACGGTTATGGTTACGGCGGCAACGGCTATGGCTACGGTTACGGCGGTAACGGTTACGGTTATGGTTACGGCGGAACGCCGCACAGCAGTGAAAATGATAAAGGGAAGAAAATAGATAACGAATAATTTGCGAAAAGAAGTGTAGTGAATGAACAAAAGAATTTACCTTTCCCCGCCTTGTATGAACGGTACTGAAATCGGCTTCATTAACGAAGCGTTTCAAACGAACTGGATATCTCCGTTCGGTCCTAATCTTACGGGCTTTGAAAAGGAAATGTGTGAATATGTCGGAGCAAAGCACAGTGTTGCGCTCGCATCGGGCACAGGCGCCATTCATATGGGATTGAAATATCTCGGAGTTGGCAAAAATGATATTGTTTTCTGTTCCGATTTCACGTTTTCGGGAAGCTGTAATCCCGTTGCTTATCTCGGAGCAAAGCTCGTTTTTATTGATTCCGATTACGAGAGCTTCAATATGGATCCGAATGCGCTGAAAATTGCCTTTGAAAAATACGATGCCATGGGCAAGCTGCCGAAAGCTGTTATTGTCGTTGATCTTTACGGAAACAGCGCAAATTATGATAAAATTATACCGCTTTGCGAAAAATATAATGTCCCGATTCTTGAGGATGCTGCTGAGGCACTCGGCACAACCTATAAGGGAAGAAAGTGCGGAACATTCGGCAAGGTGAGTGCACTCTCGTTTAACGGAAATAAAATTGTGACGACCTCGGGCGGCGGTATGGCTCTTTCGGACGATCCCGATGCCATTGAAAAAATTCATTTCTGGTCGAATCAGTCCAAAGAAAATGTTAACTACTATCTTCACAACGAGATCGGATATAATTACAGAATGTCCAACATCTGTGCAGGTATCGGCAGAGGACAGCTGAAAAATATGGACGAGAGAATTGCCGCAAGAGTTCGCAACTACGAGTTCTATAAGAAAGCGTTCGCTGATCTCCCTGTTCAGATGGCTCCCGTTCTCGAGGGCTGCAAGCCAAATTTCTGGCTCAGCGTAATAACAATCAACGAGGGCTGCGGTGTTACTCCCGATGAGATCATCAACGCTCTTGAGGAAAACAATATCGAATCCAGGCGTGCCTGGAACCCGATGCACAATCAGCCGATTTTCTCCGAGATGGATTTCATCAGCTGTAAAGAGGGTGAGAGCGTCGGTAACGACATCTTCCGCAGAGGCGTATGTATGCCCTCAGGCACAGCAATGACCGAGGAGGATCTTCAGAGAGTTGCCTCGGTTGTCAGGAAAGTTTTTGAAAAATAATCAATCAAAACCCGGACAGGCTATCGGTGTTTAAATAGCCTGTCCTTTTCAGGTTTTAAACATAATTTGTATCACAGAGGTGATATTTTGGCTGTAAAAAAAGATCATATAAGAAATTTCTCCATAATCGCTCACATTGACCACGGCAAATCCACTCTTGCAGACCGTCTGCTTGAGCTTACGGAGTCGGTCGCTGTCCGTGATATGACCGAACAGCTCCTTGACGATATGGATCTTGAAAGAGAGCGTGGAATCACGATCAAGGCGCACGCCGTAAAACTCAATTACAAGGCTAAGGACGGCGAAGAATATGAGCTGAACCTCATCGACACACCGGGTCACGTGGACTTCAACTATGAGGTTTCACGTTCGCTTGCCGCCTGTGAGGGCGCATTGCTGATCGTTGACGCATCACAGGGCGTTGAGGCTCAGACGCTTGCGAACACCTACCTTGCGCTTGATCACGATCTTGAGATCGTTCCGATAATCAACAAGATTGACCTGCCTGCCGCCGACCCCGACCGTGTCGCCGAGGAGGTTGAGGACGTTATAGGTCTTGACTGCTCGGATGCGCCGAGAGTTTCGGCAAAAACGGGCGAAAACGTTGAGGCAGTGCTTGAAAAAATTGTTTCCGATATACCCGCTCCGCTGGATTCCGACGACAGCAAGCCGCTCAGAGCGCTTGTCTTTGACTCGGTTTATGACAACTACAAGGGTGTTATCGTTTACGTCCGTGTTGTTGACGGCAAGATCAAAGCCGGCAACACAATGAGAATGATGGCGACGGGAGCGGAATTTACCGTTGTTGAAGTCGGCTATATGAGGGCGACTTCAATGGAGCCCGCAAGCGAGCTTACCTCCGGCGAGGTAGGATATATAACCGCTTCGATAAAAACAGTCGGCGATGCAAGAGTCGGCGACACAGTTACAACTGCGGAATATCCCGCCGATGAGGCTCTTCCCGGCTACCGAAAGGTCAATCCGATGGTTTTCTGCGGTGTCTACCCTGCCGACGGTGCCGATTATGAGGCTCTGCGTGACGCTCTGAGTAAACTTCAGCTTAACGACGCTTCTCTCTCCTTTGAGCCCGAGACTTCGGGAGCTTTGGGATTCGGTTTCCGCTGCGGATTTCTCGGACTTCTCCACCTTGAAATAATTCAGGAGAGACTTGAACGTGAATACGATCTCGATCTTGTTACCACCGTTCCGAGCGTTGTTTATAAAATTCACTTGACTGACGGAACGGTTATTGAAATTGACAATCCGACAAAATATCCCGATCCCGCATTCATCGACTACTGCGAAGAGCCGATAACGAATGCAAATATCTACGCTCCGAACGAGTATGTCGGCGCAATTATGGATCTTTGCCAGGAGCGCCGAGGCGTATTTAAAAATATGACGTATGTCACGCCCGACCGAGTCGATATTGCATACGATCTGCCGCTGAACGAAATTATTTATGATTTCTTTGACGTTCTCAAATCAAGAACCAAGGGCTACGCTTCATTCGACTACGAAATTGAGGGCTATGCACGTTCAAATCTTGTAAAACTCGATGTTCTTCTCAACGGAGATATGATTGATGCGCTTTCGTTCATCATCCACAGCGAAAAGGCATACGGCAGAGCGAGAAAAATTGCCGAAAAGCTCAAGGACAATATTCCGAGACAGATGTTTGAAATTCCCGTTCAGATTGCGGTCGGCGGCAAGGTAATTGCCCGTGAGACCATCAAGGCGATGCGCAAGGATGTTCTTGCCAAGTGCTACGGCGGCGATATAACGAGAAAAAAGAAGCTGCTCGAGAAACAGAAAGAGGGCAAAAAACGAATGAGGCAGTTCGGCACGGTCGAGGTTCCTCAGGAGGCGTTTATGTCAATTTTGAAACTTGACGAATAGTTAATTTTGGATAATAATTTTAAATAATTTTGAATAATAATTTAAAATAACTGTTGCAAGTTCAATATATTTTATGCTATAATGTTAAAGTAAATTTGTATAAATCAGTAAGGAGGTAAAGCATGGCTGCTGAAACTAAAGAAGTTCAGACCTCTCAGGCAGAGCCGGAAGAGCAGAAGGCTGCCAAGCGTAATCTGCCAAAAGGCAGACGTTACGTCGGAAGTAGAGAGACTTTCACCTATGTTCTTTTCGATATTGCTCAGAGCTTCAATCTGGATCAGAACAAGACATACTACCTGACTGACGTTCTCGTCATCTCCTATTGGTGGCAGGCGATCATCAGCGTTGTAGTCAGCATTTGGGATATCATCAACGACCTGTTTCTTGCATCTATTGTTGACCGCACAAACACAAGATTCGGTAAATTCAAACCTTATCTTATTATCTATGCCATCCCAGGCACGGTAATGGCTATGATTTTCTGGGGAATGCCCGTAATGTTCCCCGAAACCTCGGGTACATACCTACCGAAGATCATAACGTATTTTGTGCTGCAAATGCTGCAAAACCTGGCAACCTCACTTTATGAGATTTCAAAAACAGGTATCATCGCAACAATCACACCCGATGTTTTCGACAGAACACGTCTTATCAACCAGGCAAACCTGTTCTCAAGTCTTGTTGAGAACATTCCGAACCAGGTATGTACGGTTCTCATCGACCTTGTTAACCACAACAAGCTCAAGATCAAGATGACATCACTCTTTGTTTATATGGGTGTCGGCACCGCTCTCGGCGCAGGTATCCTTGCTCTGTTCTTCTCCTTTAAGGTTAGAGAAAGAGTTCTTCAATCGGTTGAAAAACCGACCTTTAAGGGTGCAGTCGGATCGCTGTTCAAATCACGTCCGCTTATGCTCCTGACTATTTCCGAGTTTCTCGGACAGTTTGCTATCGGAACAAACATCTCGCTGTATTACATCAGCGTTCTTAACGCCGGATCCGCAAAACTCATTGTCGGCATTCCGGGTATGTTTGTTACATACGCTTCCTACGCTTATGTTGATAAGCTCCGTGAGAAGTTCTCAACGAGAACCCTGTGGGCTATCGGTTCACACTGGGGCGACTTCCTCTACCTCGGCGTTTACCTCTTCGGCAGCATAAACAAGAATTACAAGAAGACAATCCCGATGATTGCCGCATTTATGATCAGAGAAACTCTGTGGAACTTTGTTTACGCTATGCGTAAGGTTGTTCCCGAGGAGATCAGAAACGAAGCAATTGACTATGGCGAGTGGCAGAACGGCTACCGTACAGAGGCTATGGCGGGCGTTGTTAAGGGTCTTGCAAGGAAACTTGTTGCAACCTTTACAAACGGCTTCAGTTCGGCTCTCCTCGGTATCATCGGCTACAAGCAGGGTCTTAAGCCGAAGCAGCAGAGCGACAGAACAGAAAGACTTCTGTTTACAATGACTACTCTTCTTCCTGCTGTTACAGGTCTCGTCGGTATCATTCCGAAGCTCTTCTACAACATCGACTCCGAAACAAGAGCGAGAATGTATAAGGAGCTTGCAGAGCGCCGTGCAGAGACTGCAAAGGAACTTAACAAGGCTCACGAGCTTGAAATGGCAGAAGCATCTGCTGAACAGTAATAATTATTAAATCAACGGACTGCTCGAAAGAACAGTCCGTTATTTTTCGGAGAAATTATGAATAACATCGGATTATATCTTCATATCCCCTTTTGCAAAACCAAGTGTCCCTACTGCGATTTTTATTCTATGCGGAGCGACGAATCCGACAGAGATATGTATACAATTTCACTTGTCGAAAGTATGGAAAATTGGTCGGATAGGCTCGGGAGAAAAGCCGATACACTTTATTTCGGCGGCGGAACTCCGTCAATTCTCGGAGGGAAAAATATTGCAATGCTTACACGGCGTGCAAAAAATCTTTTCGGCGCCGACGGAGAAATAACGGTTGAATGCAATCCGTCTGCGGTCGAAGAGGACTTTTTTGAAACCGTTGCCGACGCAGGCGTCAATCGAATCTCACTCGGCGTTCAATCTGTTATTGAAAAAGAGAGGAAAAAACTCGGCAGACTTTCCGACAGAAAGCTCATTGAAAAAAGAGTCGAGCAATGCAGGACAGCCGGAATAAATAATATCTCCCTCGACGTTATGCTCGGCGTTCAGGATCAGACGATGAAAAGTCTCAGCGAAACGCTTGATTTCTGCGCTGATTCCGGAGCAACTCACATCAGCGCCTATATGCTGAAAATTGAAGAGGGCACACAGTATTACAGGAAGAAAGATTCGCTGAATCTGCCCGATGAGGACACTGTTGTGGATATGTATCTTGCAATGAGTGAACGGCTTCGTACGAACGGCTTCGTGCATTATGAGATTTCAAATTTTGCCCGTCCCGGCTTTGAGGGAAAACACAATTTGAAATACTGGAACTGCGAGGAATACCTCGGCCTCGGCCCGTCGGCTCACTCATTTATTGACGGAAAAAGATTTTTTTATCCGAGGGATATTGAATATTTTAAAGACGGCAGAGAGCCGATTTCCGACGGAAACGGCGGCGACGAGGAGGAATATATTATGCTTCGTCTGCGGCTGAAAGACGGAATAATTTTTGAAGATTTTGAAAAGAGATTCGGAAAATGTTTTTCTCGGGATATAATAAAAAAAGCGGAAAAATTTATCAAAAACAGTTTAATGAAATGCAATGAAAAATCAATGGCTTTGACCGAAAAAGGATTTCTTCTTTCAAATTCGATTATTGCCGATTTAATATAGGAGTGTGGTAAAATGCTTAGTGAATTTATAAATAAACTGCCGAAAAATGTTGACGGTGCGCTGATTGTTTCGCCCGAAAACAGAAGATATTTTACGGGCTTTGACGCCTCCGACGGCTTTCTTTTTGCAACGAAAAACGGCTCTGTCTTTTTGACTGACAGCCGCTATATTGAGGCGGCGAAAGACAAAATAATTTGCTGCGATGTGGAAGAACAAAAAGAAAAGCTGATTGAATATGCCAAACGTTTTGACTGCAAAACTCTTGCTGTTGAGGCGGACAGACTGACCGTCTCTCAACTCAAAAATCTGAGGAAAGCTCTTCACGGAATTAAGCTGACAACCGTCGGCACGGATAAAATAATCGACTCATTACGTGCAGTAAAGACTGATAAAGAAATTGAAAATATTTGCAAGGCTCAGCGCATTGCCGAAGCGGCATTTGATCATATTCTCGGCTTTATAAAGGTCGGCGTAACGGAAAAGGAAGTTGCCTTGGAACTGGATCATTATATGCTCAGCCACGGTGCGGAGGGGCTCTCCTTTGAAACAATCGCAATCAGCGGTGCAAACACTTCAAAGCCCCACGGCGTTCCGACCGATAAAAAAATTGAGCACGGCGATTTTGTTACTATGGACTACGGCGCTGTCGTGAACGGCTACCATTCCGATATGACAAGGACAGTTGCCGTCGGTACGGCAAGCGACGAGCAGAAAAAGATATACAAAATTGTGCTCGAGGCTCAGCTCGCAGCTCTTCGGGTTTTGAAAAGCGGAGTCAAGTGCTCCGACGCAGACAAAGCGGCGAGAAACGTTATAACCGAGGCAGGCTACGGAGAATATTTCCGCCATTCGACGGGGCACGGCGTGGGCATTGAAATTCACGAAAAGCCGTTTGTTTCGCCGAAGTCGGCTGCAGTGCTCCGTTCGGGCAATATTGTGACCGACGAGCCCGGAATTTACATTCCCGGAAAATTCGGCGTCAGAATTGAGGATATGGCTTTGATAACGGAAAACGGATGCGAAAATCTTACAAAAGCGCCGAAAGAGCTTATTATTTTATAAAAAAATTAATGCCGCACACGCTTTTTAATTGAAAAGACTTGAAAAACGCCGTAAAATAGTATAAAATAATTATGATGATACAGAGTGGATATTTTTCTGCTCTCAAGAAAATAAATCGGAGGAATAACACAATGATTTCAGCAGGTGATTTCAGAAACGGTATGACATTTGAGGAGGACGGCAACGTACTTCAGGTTGTTGAATTCCAGCACGTTAAACCGGGTAAGGGCGCAGCTTTCGTCAGAACAAAGACAAAGAATGTTCTCACAGGTTCCGTAGTTGAAAAGAGCTACAACCCGACAGCTAAGTTCCCGACAGCATATATCGAGAGAAAGGATATGGAGTACTCATACAACGACGGCGATCTTTACTACTTTATGGATCCGGAGACATATGAGCTTGTTCCGATCAACGCATCCGATCTTTCCGATAACTTCAAGTTTGTTAAGGACGGTATGGTCTGCAAGATCCTTTCCTATAAGGGCAAGGTATTCGGCGTTGAGCCGCCGACATTTGTTGAGCTTGAGATTGCAAAGACCGATCCGGGCTTCGCAGGCAACACAGCTACAAACGCTACAAAGCCGGCAACTCTCGAGACAGGCGCAGAGATCAAGGTTCCCCTCTTCATCAACGAGGGCGAAAAAGTTCAGATCGACACCCGTACAGGCGAGTATCTCGGCAGAGCATAATTTCAGAAAGGATGACTGAACTATGATGACAGTTACAGAAAAGGCAGCTTATCTCAAGGGACTTGTTGAGATGGCTCACTTTGAAGCAGATACAGATGAAGTAAAGATCATCAAGGCAATGGTTGACGCTATTGACGAGATGGCTCTCACAATCGCTGACCTCGAGGATGAGGTTGCGGCTCTTACAGAGGTTGTTGACGAGATCGACGAGGATCTCGGCGACGTTGAGGAGTGCATCTATGACGATTGCTGTGATGACGACTGCTGCGATGATGATTGCTGCTGCGGCGACCACGACGACAGCGATTATTTTGAGGTTGAGTGCCCCGCTTGCGGCGAGACAATCTGCCTTGACGAGAGCGTTCTTGATGAGGAATCAATTCAGTGCCCCGCTTGCGGCGAGACTCTTGAATTTGACTTCGACGATGAGGACGAAGAAGACGGCGAAGACAAATAATTCTGTTTGAAAAACGGGGGTGACCTTGGGCGATATTTCGTTTCCTCGGTTGCCCCTTTTCTTTTGGAGAAAAGCTATGAACCTTGATGAGAAAACAATAAAAAAGAACTACATTTATCACGGCAGGATAATCAATGTCCGCAATGATGACGCCGAGCTCCCCAACGGAAAGCCGTGTCAGCGTGAGGTTGTCGAGCATCCGGGCGGAGTGTGCGTTGCCGCTCTGACAGAAAATGAGGAGCTCCTCTTTGTCCGCCAGTTCCGTTACCCCTATATGGAGGTCATTCCCGAGCTGCCCGCAGGAAAGCTTGAGCCGGGCGAGGATCCGTTTGAAACGGGAAAGCGTGAGCTTGAGGAAGAGGCGGGCTGTGTTGCCGAGGATTACTGTGATCTCGGCAAATTCTATCCCTCGCCGGGATACTGCGGTGAGATTATTCATCTCTATGCCGCAAAAAATCTGACATTTACTCATCAGCACCTTGACGAGGACGAATTTCTCAATGTTGAGAAAATACCTCTGGACAAGGCTGTTGAAATGGTGATGAGCAACGAGATTAAGGACGGCAAGACTCAGGCGGCTGTTCTCAAGGTAAAACTTCTCAGAGACAAGGGGCAGTGGTGATGTCGAAGATAATTCTTGCTTCCGCCTCCCCGAGGAGAAGAGAGCTTATGGAGCTTGCCGGATATCGCTTTGATGTAATCTGCGCCGATATTGCCGAGATTGCACCCGAAAATGCTCAGCCGCACGAGGTTGTTATGTCGCTTGCCCTGCAAAAGGCGCAGGCGGTCGCAACCGATCACCCCGAGGCGGTTGTTATCGGTTCCGACACGGTTGTTGCGCTTGACGGAAGAATCCTCGGGAAACCCCATTCGGAGGAAGAGGCGTGTAAAATGCTCCGTGCCCTTTCGGGAAAAAGTCATAAGGTTTACACGGGCGTTGCGATAATCTGCGGCGGCAGGGTCAAAAACTTTTTTGACGAGACCGACGTTGAGTTCTATCCGCTCTCCGACGGTGAAATAAGAGAATATGTTGCCACGGGCGAACCGATGGACAAGGCAGGTGCTTACGGAATCCAAGGCAAGGGCTCGGTGCTTGTCAAAAAAATTAACGGCGATTTCTTCAACGTTATGGGGCTTCCCATTGCGAAAGTTTACAGGGAGATGAGCGACTATGTTTAATGAATTTCTGAATACGCTTGCGATCAGCGTCAGCGAGCTTAACCCCACGCAGAATGACGGCGACGAAAAGCAAAAAGCGATATGGATTGTTGCGCTGATTGCCGTTGTGCTCGTCTGCGTGATACTCAGTCAGCTGAAATTTGATTTCAGCGGCAAGCTCAAGGCTAAGAAAGCCGAGCAGGCAAAGAAAAAAGCCGAGAAAAAACGTGATGAGGAGCTCGAAAGACTTCACGAAATTAAACGCAAAAATCAAAGAAAATAATATAAAATGACCTCCGTATCATTAAGGTACAGAGGTCTTTAAATTATTCTACAATAGGCATTTCCGTCATACGCAGGTTTGTACAGCCGTATGGGATAAGCACTTTTTCGGTCGGCTCGCCGACCGCTTTTTTGTTTTCGGGAATTTCGGTGCATCTGCTGTCGATCATTTTCCAGTCAACAGGCGCCATCCTTGCCGTCAGCCTGATCGGTGCTCCGTCGGGAGAGAACGGAACCGCTCCGACCTGCAAAAATTCGACCTTGAAGTCATTGCCGCAGAATCCATAGTTCCAATCGGTAGTCGGGAAAATTTCATAGTCGCAGTAAGGAAACTTCCTCTCAACGCCGTCACGGACATATTCTTTCTTTTCCCATCTCTCGCCGATCGGCAGTGAGAAAACGAGGTTTCCACGCTCTGCGCAGAAAAGTCCGCTCGGTCGTTCAGTCAGCTCAACGTTGAATGAAAATCTAACGTCAATGGTGCTCTCACCGAAGAAATCTCGGCTGATTTTTATGAATCCACTGTCCACGGGCATGCCGTCAACGGTTGCGTTGACCGCCTTTTCGGGAATACGGATAAGCAGCTCACGCTCATCGTGCGTGTCCGCAGTCACCTTTATTTTATATCCGTCCTCAAACGGATAGTTTGTTTCGATTTCGACGCCGAATTTTGCACCGTTGATCTCGGTTTCAACCCTGCTCGGTGCAATTGCGCAAATTGCAATGCCGTTCTCGCTTTTCATCATCGTGCTCATTGCAAATTTTGGAAACGCCTGATTAAAGTTGGCCGTACAGCAGCCGAAATTCGGTTCAAGACCGAAAATGTGCGACTCCTCCGAGTTTGTATTAAACGGCTGTTTGCCATCCGGGAAACGTGCGCACTGAACCTGGTTCGTCAACTGATCGTACTGATGAGTCCACATATCGGGGCTGACTGTTGCAGGGAAAGCATTGAACGTTGTCTTTTCCAAGCGCTCCGACCAGTAGCTGTCTCCCGTCAAAGCGATAAGCCATTCATACGAATACATAGCCTCGGCAACCGAACAGCACTCCGAACCGTGAACGGGACTTGTGCCGCTCAGGCACTCATCGCCCGAGAAATGACCGCAAGCCATTCCGTGATCACGCAGAAGTATCTCCATCGCCTGCTTTGCAAATTCGTTCGGATCGCCGCCGACGAGCTCCGTCATCAACGCTTCACCCTTGAGCATCATTGCGATATTGACAACGTGATTGAGATAGCTCCAGTTTTCACGTCTCTCGGCGTAGCGCCACGATTTGAACATCTTTTTATAGTCAACGCCCTGTATGTAGAGCTTGTCAACGAGATCAAGCTGCCAATCCTCGGGCTTTCTTTCACGAAGCCAAAGGATCGGGATAAGGCACTCAAACCAGCGAGCCGAACCCCAGTCAAAAAGAGTGCGGCTGTTGATGTGGGAGCTGAGATTTTGAAGTGCACGGCTGACAGCGTTTTCAATTCGCTCGTCGCCCGAACAATCGGCATAGACAACAAGCGCCTTGCAGATTATAAAGCACGCCCAGATGTCGTAGTTGACACGCTGTTCTTTTTCGCAGGGACATATCCAGCCGTCCTCGCACTGGCGCTCAAGAATAGCGTCAATATATTTCTTCGCACGGGCTTTCATATCCTCATTATCAAGAAGGTAAGCAAGCGGGACAAAGCCGTCAAGCCAATAGGGAACACGCTCCCAGCCCTCATCCTTGCCGCCGATCCAGCTTGAATCCTTGACGCTGTTCCACATCTTGTCAAGATTACCGGAAAGACCCTTTGCCTGAATTTCAAGCTGATTTCTGAGCCAGCCCGTCGGCTTTATTTCATTGGTTGTAAACTGTTTAAAAATCATAACCTAACTCCTTAGCTTATTCCGAGCTTCTTCGCCATATCCGCCGTCTGAAGCTCAAGCATCTTTGAAACGCCCTCTTCCTGCATCGTGATGCCGTAGAGAACGTCCGCCTCTTCCATCGTACCTCGTCTGTGAGTTATGAGAATGAACTGCGTATTTGTCGTCATTCTTCGGACGTAACGTGCATAACGGGCAACGTTAACGTCGTCAAGTGCGGCTTCGACCTCATCGAAAATACAGAACGGTGATGGCGCAACCTTGAGAATTGAGAAAAGAAGCGCAATAGCCGCCAATCCCTTTTCGCCGCCCGAAAGCAGGTCGATATTCTGAACATTCTTGCCCGGTGGCTGAACCTTTATCTCAATGTTACATTCAAGCACATCGTTCGGATTTTCAAGAATGAGTTCTGCCTTGCCGCCGCCGAACAGCTCAACAAACGTCTCGCCGAAATAGTTGTTGATGCGCACGAACTGAGCCTTAAACTGTTCTGCCATCTTGCTCGTCAGCTCGGTTATGAGCCTGTTAAGCTCCTCTCTTGACTTTTCGATATCCTCAAGCTGAGCTTTCATAAATTCGTAACGTTCGGAAACCTCTTTGTATTCTTCGATCGCACCAACATTGACATTGCCGAGGGCACGGATTTTGCCCTTGATCTCCTGCAAACTTCTGTTCGCCTGCTGATAGTCCTCGATCACAATGTCGAGCTCCTCCGCCTCGGTCTTTGTAAGCTGATATTCGTCGAAGAGCTTGTTTATCGCATTTTCAAGCTGCTGTTCCATCTGTGCCTTGCGTTCTTCAAGACGGGCAAGCTCGCCGCTGATTTTTTCACGCTCTGCGGATTTTGCACGCTCCTCCGAACGGAGCTGTGCGCTTCTTGCGTCGCACTTTGTTCGCTCATTTATGAGTGCCTCGATGTCACTCTTTGCACTTGCGCCGAGCTCGTGAAGCTCCTGTGCCTGCTTTGTAAGCTCCCGGATCTTTACTTCAATATCCTTGTTTGCGTTTTCGATAACGGCTATCTCATCGTTGAGGTCGTCAAGTCTGCCCTCGTGGCTTGCCATACGGCGGTTGAGCAGATCAACAGCCTCTTTCTTAGCCTCAATATCCTTTTCAAGAGCGAGAATGTCAAGATTTATCTTTGCCTCAGTCTGAGCAAGCTCCTCTTTCTTCTCCTCCAGCTTCTCTCTGCCGTGGGTCACAACATCAAGATCCGCCTGCAAGGAACCCATTTCCTTATTGAGCCTGTCAATCTCGGTGCGGGCAGTGTTTTTCATTGCTTCAAGGTCGGTGATTCTGAGCGAGGCGGACTTTTTCTCACGGCGCAGCTCCTCAAGAGCGGCATTTGCCGTGTCGAGCTTACCCTCGATCAGCGCAAGCTCACTCTCCTTACGGATGATATCCTCTTGAGTGCGCTTGAGATCCGCCTGCGACGCATCAAGATCAGCCTTTGCCGATGAAAGCTCGACGCTGATCCGCTTATACTCCTCGTTGTCGGTCTCCTGCTCGGCAGTCAGCTTTCTAACCTGCTCATTGAGCTTGTCCTTTTCGTTGCCTCGGCTGAGGATACCTGCATTATGTCCTCTCGAACCGCCGGTCATTGAGCCGCCTGCATTGACGACCTGACCGTCAAGCGTAACAATCTTGAATCTGTATGAATACTTCTTTGCAATGACAATTGCGCTGTCGAGATCCTCGGCAACCGCCGTCCTGCCCAGAAGTGACTGAATTATTTCGTTATATTTGCTGTCGTAATCGAGTAATTTATCCGCCATATCGACAAAACCGTAGCAGTCATCAAGACCCTTTTCGGTAAACGGCTTCGACTTAACGGAGGTCAGCGGCAGGAATGTTGCACGTCCGCCTTTCTTCTCCTTAAGGAAATTGATCGCACGCTTTGCATCGTTTTCGCTGTCGGTTACAATGTTCTGTATCGCCGCACCGAGAGCCGTCTCAACCGCAACGGCATAGCGATCCTCAACGCTGATAAGCTGAGAGAGCGGACCGTGAATGCCCCTGAGTGCACCGCCCTTTGCCTCACGGACAACGGCCTTAACGGCACCCGAATAGCCGTCCATATTCTTTTCCATATCGTCGAGCATTCGGATTTTATCCTTCTTTTGCAGGATATCAAGTCCCCTTGCGTCGATTGCGGACTTCAGCTTATCCGCTTTTTCCTGACGTGTCAGAACTCTGAGGTTATAGCCCGAAACGGCATTCATAATCTCCGTAGCAGTGTCGTTGAGCTTGTCAAGCTGAGACTGACAAGTGTTGCGCTTATCCTCAAGCTCGGTGATATAACCGTTCCTCGTCGAGAGAACTCCCTCGATGTTGCTGACTCTGCCCTTGATCTCGTCGATTGAGGAATTGGCGGTCGTCTCCTCTATTCTCTTCTCTCCGACCTTTTCGGTCAATGCGGTAATTTTTTGTGAAAGCTCGGCAATTCGATCGGAAAATTCTCCCGTCTCATTCCTTGCGTCGGCAATATTGGCCGCAGCAGAGTCGAGCTCTTTTCTTTTCTTCTCAATCTCGCCCAAGAGCTCTTTGATCTCAGCCTCGGCGTCCTCAACCTCTTTTTTCAGCGAATTTTCGCTGTTCGAGGCGTCACTCATATCACGTCTGATACGCTCAATCGTCTGCTGATTGTGAAGAATCGTGTTCTTTTCGACGGAGATCTGACCCTCAAGCTGAACCGCTTTTTCCTCATAGCTTGTGGAATTATTTCTTATATTATCAATCTTGACAGTGATTTCCTGACCCTTTGTGATGATCTCCTCAGTCTCATTTTCGATCTGAGCAAGCGATGCCTCAATTGAATCATACTGACCCTGAGCGATCGAGAGCTTGTCCTCCTGATCTCTCAGCTTCACCTTTGAGGTCTCGATCGTATGCAGCCAAAGACCGATTTCAAGATTTTTCTTTTCCTTTGCGAGAACAAGAAATTTCTGCGCCTTTTCGCTCTGCGTTTTAAGCGGACCGACACGTCCCTCCAGCTCCGAAAGGATATCTCTCAGACGGACAAGATTCTCCTCCGCCTGATCGAGCTTACGGTTTGCGTCATTACGGCGATATCTGTAATGGGAAATTCCCGCCGCCTCTTCAAGCATATCACGCCGCTGTCCAGATTTTGATGAAATAAGATCGGCGATTCTGCCCTGGCTGACAAGCGAATAGCCGTCACGTCCGAGACCCGTATCCATAAACAGCTCGTGAACGTCACGCAGTCGCACGATCTGACCGTTGAGCATATACTCACTCTCTCCCGAACGGTAGTAGCGTCGTGTTACCGACACCTCGTCCTTATCGTTGTTGAGCGTTCTGTCCGTATTGTCAAGACGCAAAGTAACCTCGGCAAAACCCAAAGGCTTTCTGACCTTTGTGCCGCCGAAAATAACGTCCTCCATTTTTGATCCACGCAGGTTCTTTGTCGATTGTTCGCCGAGCACCCAGCGCACGGCGTCGGCAATATTACTCTTGCCAGAGCCGTTCGGTCCGACAACGGCTGTCATTCCGTGATTGAAATTGAACACCGTTTTGTCCGGGAAAGACTTGAATCCCTGCATTTCGAGCGCTTTTAATCTCATAATTCTTCGTTCCTTATTATGTAAAGTTGATACTTACCCATTTCCTTATCGGCTGTGATTTTTGCATCATAGCCCAGCTCTGCGAGCCTTTTTATATTCGTCCGTTTCTGCCCGGTCATTTTGGAAATTGCATCGGGAGAAACGTGAATTTCAATTTTTCCGTGCTGTAAACCGTTCTTTTCTATATATTCAACCGCTTTGTTCAGGTAGATTTTACCCTCGCAGATCTCTTTAAAAGCAGGATGATATGCGCCGGCAACGTAATCTTTTTCAACTCCGCCGCCCGAATGAAGCCCGGTTCGGATAACGTTGATTTTCGCCCTGTCGAACATCAAAAGCAGCCTTGCGCAAAGCTCCGCCGCTGAGTCAACAGTCTGCGGAACATATTTTCCGCTCCGGTAAAGCTCCTCAAGCTCGGTGTTTTTTATAACCACCGTCGGGTAAATCCGAACCGTGTCCGGCTGAAGTGAAATAATTTTCTCCGCTGTTTCAACGCTGTCCTCATCCGTTGAGCCGTAAAGCCCCGTCATCATCTGAAGTCCGAGTTCAAAGCCATAGCTTTTCAGCATTTTTGATGCTTTTACAACGTCCTCCGAGGTGTGTCCCCTGCGATTAATACGGAGAACCTCATCATTCATACTCTGCGCTCCGAGCTCAACCGCCGTCACTCCGTATTCCCTGAGGATACTGCAAATTTCATCATCAATCGCATCCGGACGGGTTGAGCAGCGTATACCCTTGAAACTGCCGTTTTGAACATATTTGTAAGCCGCCTGCAAAAGTCCTGTCATCGTCTTTCGGTCAATTGCGGTAAAGCTGCCGCCGAAAAAAGCTATCTCTCCGCCCTTGCTGTCGGGATTGTTCATTGCGATTTTGACCGCTTCATCAACGTCGACAGGCGAAACCTGCTTGCTCTGACCCGAAATTGCACGCTGATTACAGAATGTGCATTGGTGCGGGCAACCGTTGTGCGGAACGAAAAGTCCCACATTTACGTGTTTCACAGTCCCATAAGCTCCAAGGCTTCCCTTGCAGCCTCCTGCTCGGCACGCTTTTTGCTCTTGCCGACTCCCCTGCCGATTACGTTTGAATTGAGGTGAACCTCAACCTCAAAACGCTTGTCGTGATCGGGGCCGCTCTCTCCTGCAAGGACATATTCGACAACCTCACCCGGGTTGCGCTGGACAACCTCCTGGAGCATCGTTTTATAATCCTTGACGGAGCGGTGCTTTCTGATCGCCTCGTCAATATATTTAAGCACAAATTTTCTTGCCTCGTCCATTCCGCCGTCAAGGTAAATTGCGGCGATAACCGCCTCAAAAGCGTCCGCCTGAATTGACGGCCTCTCCCTGCCGCCGGTTACGATCTCGCCCTTTCCGAGCATAAGATATTTTCCGAGCTGGATCTCACGGGCAAACGATGCAAGCGATTTTTCGCATACCATTGCCGCCCTGAGCTTTGTCAGATCTCCCTCGGGGAAATCGGTGTAGTTCTTGAAAAAATTTTCGGCTGTGATAAAGCCGAGAACGGAATCGCCGAGGAACTCAAGACGCTCGTTCGACCCCTGACAGGTGGCGTGATTCTCATTGAAATAAGATGAATGAGAAAGTGCACGCAGCAACAGCGACTCGTTCTTAAATTTATATCCTATCTTCTGCTGAAGTTCATTTATATCAGGTTTCATATTCACCAAACCTTTCTTTAAAGAAATCAAGGCTCCTCTTCGCAAGAGTCTCATATCTCAATTTTTTATCTCTTATCTTTTCATCGAGCGGCGGCAGGATTCCGAAATTTGCGCCCATCGGCTGGAAATCCGTCACGCTCTCGTTGCTTATATATTTTGAAAGTGCGCCCATCATCGTGAAATCGGGAAGCTCAAGCGGTGCTTTTCCCTCAAGCCTGTTCGCCATATTGATTCCTGCAAGGATACCCGACGATGCGGACTCCATATAGCCCTCAACGCCCGTTATCTGACCTGCAAAATACAGTCCGTCACGTCCCCTGAAAGAAAAATCGCTGTTAAGATGCCTCGGCGAATCAATGAAAGTGTTGCGGTGCATAACACCGTAGCGGACAAATTCCGCATTTTTCAGCGCCGGAATCATTGAGAAAACTCTTTTCTGCTCGCCGAATTTAAGATTTGTCTGGAATCCGACAAGGTTATACATCGTTCCGCTTGAATCCTCACGGCGGAGCTGTAAAACAGCCCACGGACGGTGTCCCGTTTTCGGATCTCTCAATCCGACGGGCTTCAGCGGACCGAAGCGCATTGTGTCTGCGCCCCTCGACGCCATAACCTCAATCGGCATACAGCCCTCATAAACTCCTTTTTTCTTGTCAAAGGAATGAAGCTCTGCCGACTCGGCGTTGACAAGCTCGTTATAAAAGTTTTCGTACTCTTCCTTATTCATCGGGCAGTTGAGGTAATCGTCCTCGCCGCCACGGTCATATCTCGACTGGGTAAATGCACAGGATTTGTCGATGCTCTCGTCAGTAACTATCGGCGCCGCCGCATCAAAAAAGCTGAGCGATCCGCCGCAAAGCTCCTTGATTCTATCGGCAAGAGCATCGGAAGCAAGCGGACCTGCGGCAATAATAACGTTGCCCTCGGGTATCTCCGTCACCTCACGGCACTCAAGCTCAATAAGAGGATGTGATTTTATCTTTTCCGTTATCATACGGGAAAATTCATCACGGTCAACCGCAAGCGCACCGCCTGCCGGAACACTGCATTTTTTTGCACATTCGACACAGATTGAACCGAGCCTTTCCATCTCCGCTTTAAGCAGACCCGCCGCAGAGCCGACACGCTGAGCCTTGAGCGAATTTGAGCAAACAAGCTCGGCGAGCATATCCGTTTTATGAGCGGGAGAATGCTTCTTCGGCTTCATCTCGGCAATCGTGACGGGAACGCCTCTGTTTGCAAGCGCCCACGCCGCCTCAACTCCTGCCAGGCCTCCGCCGACAACAAGAACTCTGTTCATTTACTGATCTTCCTTTTTCTTGCTTTTTCTTTCCGCCTTGCGCTCATAGCCGCAGTTCTCATCAAGGCAAACAATCAATCCGCCCCTACGCTTGAACAGCGACTTGCCGCACTTCGGGCAGGTTTCGTCCGTCGGCTTATCCCACGTCATAAAGTCGCAGTTCGGCCAATTTGAACAGCCGTAGAACGGGAATCCCCTCTTCGACTTCTTCTCGATAACCTCGCCGCCGCACTTCGGGCATTTTGCGCTTGTCTTAGTAACAAGCGGCTTTGCGTTCTTGCACTCGGGATATCCCGGGCAGGCAAGGAACTTGCCGTATCTGCCGACCTTGACGACCATCATTCTGCCGCACTTTTCGCACGGGATATCGGTTACGTCCTCGTCAAGCTGAATCTTGACATCCTTCATATCTGCCTTAACCTTTTGAAGATTTTTATCGAACTCGTCGTAGAACTCGTGGAGCATTGCGATATAGTCTTCCTTGCCCTCGCCGACCTCGTCGAGCTTTGTCTCCATTCCGGCAGTAAACTTTGTATTGACAATCTTCGAAAATTTTTCCTTGAGCAGCTTTGTTATAGCCTCGCCCAGCTCCGTCGGATAGAGCTGCTTCTGCTGACGTTTTACATATTCACGCTTAACTATCGTTGTGATGATTGTCGCGTATGTGCTCGGTCTGCCGATTCCGTTCTCTTCAAGAGCCTTGATGAGCGACGCCTCGGTGTAACGTGCAGGCGGCTGAGTGAAATGCTGATTGCCCTTGAGATCCTTGAGCTTGAGCTTGTCGCCCGTATTAATCTCGGGCAGCTTGCCCTCAGCCTCGGAATCCTCGTCGTCCGTGCTCTCCTCATAGAGAACCGTAAATCCGTCGAATTTTATACTGTATCCTGCGGCTGTGAAACGGCAGTATCCGTCCACGCCCTCCGTCACTGCGTCAATCTCCGCCTTAACGGTATTCTGTACGCAGGTTGCCATAAGGCTGGCTACAAAGCGCTTCCAAATGAGTGTGTAGAGCTTATACTGATCGGAGGTAAGGCTTCCCCTCACCTTATCGGGAGTAAGCGCAGGGTTGGTCGGGCGAATAGCCTCGTGACCGTCCTGGGCATTGCTTCTCGACTTGAAATATCTCGGCTTGTCTGGGAGGTATTTGTCGCCGTAGGTCTCACGGATAAAGCTGTTTGTTGCGGCTCTTGCCTCCTCCGAGATTCTCAGTGAGTCCGTTCTCATATACGTTATAAGACCCGTTGTGCCGATACCTGCGATATCAACGCCCTCGTAAAGCTCCTGAGCGGTACGCATTGTACGCTGAGCCTGGAAGCCCATACGGCGTGACGCCTCCTGCTGGAGTGTTGAGGTAATAAACGGCGGTGCAGGATTCTTCTTTCTTGTGCCTTTCTTGACCGATGTAACGCTGTACTTCGCATTTTCAAGCCTTGCGAGGTAGGCGTCGGCCTGCTCCTTATTCGTAATCTTGACCTTGCCCGTCTCGTCACCGTAGAAGGATGCCGAAAAGCTCTTCCTGCTCGGGGCGGTAAATTTTGCGTCAAGAGTCCAATACTCCTCCGGGTTGAATGCTCTGATCTCGTTCTCACGGTCGACTATGAGCCTTACCGCAACGGACTGCACACGGCCCGCGGAAAGGCCACGGCGGATCTTCTGAGAAATGAACGGGCTGAGCTTGTAACCGACAAGGCGGTCAAGGATTCGTCTTGCCTGCTGAGCATTGACAAGATTCATATCAATCGAACGGGGATTTTTCATTCCGTTCTCTATACCCGTTTTTGTAATTTCATTGAAAGTGATTCTATTCGGCTCGTTCATATCAAGTCCGAGCAGTGTGGCAAGGTGCCACGAGATCGCCTCTCCCTCACGGTCGGGGTCGGTTGCGAGATAAACGCCGTCGGACTCGGCAACCATATTTTTAAGCTCCTTGACGAGCTTCTCCTTGCCCTTTATAACGGCGTATTTCGGGGCAAAATCCTTCTTGACATCGACGCTCAACTTTGCCGCCGGGAGGTCACGGACGTGACCCATCGAGGCGGTTACATTGTAGCCGTCGCCAAGATATTTTTTAACTGTCTTAACCTTTGTGGGTGACTCCACTATTACCAGTTTGGACATAAATGCATCATCCTATTTGAGTTATTATTTTATAATTTTTACCTGCAAGCGGTTCTATCACTCCGAGCAATTCAAGCTCCGTCATTGCGGACATAAATTCCACGGCACTGAGACCCGTTGAAAGTATCAGCTCATCCGCCTGCATTATTTCCTTGTTGAAAGCGTCGCAGACAAGTCTCGCCTTGTCGCTTATTTTCTGAGAAACGATCGGCTTTTCAAAGGGCTGTGCCTTTTTGGGAGCAGACTTTGACCTCTGCGCCTCCGTTTTCAGAGTTGTTTCGATCTTGTCGATATCGAGCAAATCGGGAAATCTCTCTGCATATTCCTCAAGCACGTCCATTGCATTGAACACAGGCTTTGCGCCCTCACGCAGGAGCTTGTTCGTACCCATATTCATACTTGACGTTATGTCTCCCGGGACTGCAAAAATATCCCTGCCCTGCTCAATGGCGTGATTGACGGTTCTCAGCGATCCGCTTCTTTCGTTCGCTTCGATAACGACCGTTCCGTAAGAAAGACCTGAAATTATTCGGTTCCTGAACGGGAAATTCCTGCCGAGAGCCGGGGTGTGCGGCGGATATTCCGTAATCAATGCGCCGTGACCCGCAATTTCACGCCTGAGCGGTTCGTTCTCGGGCAGATAGTTCGCACCGAATCCGCAGCCGAGCACCGCAACGGTATTTGTACCTGCGTCGAATGCACCGTTGTGGGCGGCGCTGTCAATACCTCTCGCCGCACCGCTGACTATCAGTGCACCCGATCTGCTCAGCGACGCCGAAAGTGCCCTTGCGATTCTCAGTCCGATATCGCTCGCCTCTCTTGCTCCGACGATCGCAATTGAAATCTTGTTTTTCAAACAGTCTAAATTCCCGCGCACATAAAGCACCAGCGGTAAATTAGGCAGTTTGAAAAGCATAGACGGGTAATCCCTGTCGTCGGGAGTGACGATTTTGATCTTATATTTTTCGCACTCGGCGATAATACGTTCCGCATTATCAAGCCCCGTGCTTTTCAGTTTGTTTATTTGTCCACGGGTAAATATTCCCGAAATTCTCCACTCATATTCACCTGCAAAGTACAAAGCCTCGGCTTTGCCGAAATATGAAATTATCTCGTCGGATTTGACGCTTGAAGAAATTCCGAGAGCGTCCTGCGCCCATACCCAATAGAGCTTGTCATTCATTCTCTCACCATTTCCCAGATAAGTATCGCCGCCGCAGTTGCGGCATTGAGCGATTCCGCTCTGCCGCCCATCGGGATCGTTACCCGCATACGGCAGGCTTTCATCGTCTTTTCGGTTACACCGTTTCCCTCGTTGCCGACAACGCAGACGATTCCTCCGTCGGTGCCGATGTCGGTAATTTTCACGCTGTTCCTGTCGGGCGTCGAAGCAAGGGTCATCATTCCCTTTCCGTCCGCCTCGGCGATAACCCCGGCGGCGCTCTCCGCAGATATAATATTAAGTCTCAATGCGGAGCCCATCGACGCTCTGAGCGCTTTCGGGGTATAAATATCGCATCCTCCGCAGACGATAAGCCCGTCAATTCCGAGCGCCTCTGCGGTTCTGCTTATTGCTCCGAGATTCGAGGGATCCTGGACATTTTCGAGCATCAGGTATTTTCCGTCGGCTTTAAGCCTTGCACAGTCCGAACGTTTCGGAGTTCTGCAAACGGAAAAAATTCCCTGCGGATTCTGCGTATCCGAGAGCTTTGCCGCCACCTCATCGGAAATTTCATATACCTCCTCCGAAGCGTTTACAACGCTTTTGCAGCGGTCGCCGTACTTTTCACGAGCCGTCTTGCTGAGAAAAGTGCGAAAAATTTTAATCCCGTTTTCGGCGGCGTCCGAGCAGAGCCTTGCTCCCTCAAGGAAGAACATTCCGCTCTCGCGGCGGGTCTTTGAGCTGTCACGCACAGCGACTGCGGATCTTATTTTTTCATTGTTTTTTGACGTCAGAAAATCCATACTCTCGACCCCTTTCGTTCGGTATAACCGATCAAAATGCACGGCAAACAGGTGCCGTTAAAAAGACAAATTCACGCCCCCTCAATAAAAAGGGGCGTGATAATTATTTATTTAAGAGCTGCCTTAGCCTTCTCTGTGAGAGCTGTGAAAGCAGCGGGATCGGCGATTGCGATCTCTGAAAGCATCTTTCTGTTAAGTGTGATGCCTGCCTTGTTGAGGCCGTTCATAAATGTTGAATAGTTCATTCCGTTGAGCTTGCAAGCTGCGGAAATTCTTGTGATCCAAAGGCGGCGGAAATCTCTCTTCTTCTGCTTACGTCCTACATAAGCATACTGACCTGATTTCATAACTGCCTGCTTAGCTGTCTTGAAAAGACTGGACTTTGAGCCATAGTAGCCCTTAGCCATCTTCATTACTTTATTTCTTCTCTTACGAGACATGGTAGCGCCTTTAATACGAGCCATGGTAAGTTACCTCCAATTTTAAATTTAAACGATCTGAATTATTTGTACGGGATCAAACGCTTGATCTGCTTAACATTTGTTGTATCGGCAACAACTGTCTGGCGGAGACCTCTCTTACGCTTGGTTGTCTTTTTGTTGAGGATGTGAGACTTGTTAGCGTGTCCACGGATCGGCTTACCGTTCTTAGACATCTTAAAGCGCTTCTTTGCACCGCTGTGAGTTTTAATTTTAGGCATGGTTTTTTCCTCCTTATGAATTACTTGGATGATTTGGCTGCGATAAACATCAGCATCGAACGTCCCTCAAGCTTAGCCGGCTTTTCAACCGTACCGTATTCACTGACGGCTTCGGCAAATTTGCTCATGGTGACAAGTCCGTTCTCGGGATGAGCCATTTCACGGCCTCTGAAACGGATTGAAACCTTAACTCGGTTACCGCTTTTAAGGAACTTGATGGCTTGGTTAGCCTTTGTCTCAAAATCGTGCGTATCAATGTTGAGCGACAGACGAACCTCTTTGATCTCAATAACTCTCTGGTTCTTTTTAGCTTCTTTTTCACGCTTTGCCTGTTCAAAGCGATACTTACCGTAATCCATGATCTTACAGACAGGCGGCTTGGCCTGCGGAGCGATCTTTACAAGGTCTGTGTTCTTTTCATCTGCGAGACGCATAGCCTCTGCGATCGGCATAACGCCGAGCTGAGTTCCGTCCGAGTCAATCACTCTGACTTCTTTGTCACGGATCTCCTCGTTGATTTGAGTTTCTTTCGTAGCGATGTTCAAGCACCTCCAAATGCTCAATAATAAAATCAAAGCACGGATGGGAACGAACCTATCCGTGCGCATAAATCTACCAAGAAAAAATCCTGCAAATTATTGACCGCACGGACGAAACCGTTAAGGTGGGAACGAACCATTCCACTTTGTTGTGTGAGTATTTTATCACCCTATCCGCCGTTTGTCAATAGTTTTTTCACTTTTTATTCCCGAATATTATCATTTTGTAAATTTTGCAGTTCATAATTGAATTTCGCATCGGTTTGTGTTATTATTATTATTATTACATTACAAATAAGGAGGAATCCACTTGGCGGAAGACAAAGAAAAATCCCTGACGGATGAGACCCTGCCGAAAGAGCCCGAAGAGAAGAAAGAGGGCTGGGACTGGGACGCAGCCGTTCCGCAGACAGATACAAGCAACATCTCCTTTGATGATTTGCAGACGGCGGAGGTTAACCTCTCCGAATCCGTTGAAGAAGAAAAAGCCGAAGAGGAAAAGAAAGAAAAAGAGCCTGAAGCCGTTGAGGAAAAATCGGACGACGACGGACTTTGCATTGTATGCGGAAAGCCCCGAGGCAACAGCCCGAGCGATCTTTACTGCAATGCGTGCCGTGCAAAATTCCTGCGCACAAACTACGGCGTAGGACACATTATTCTTGCATTTGTTATGGTTATCGTTGCCGCTCTCGGCTATTTCGTATGCACATCGACCGTAACGGTTTCAAGCAAGCTTCACAAGGCGGAGCAGTGCGTTTCCGAAAGAAGATACAATGACGCCGTAAATCTTTGCAGTGAGATTCTCGATGCGACGGATAAGCTCAACAGCGGAGTTAACTCCGTTATCAAGGGTGTAAATTCCAATGCGCAGAGCCTTGACTGGTTCACCGAGGGCAAGGAAGCAACTGAGCTTATTCTCCGAGCATACGCCAATTCGATCACGATTGACCAGAGCACAAGATCTCAGTTTACGGGTCTTGTTGACAGCTATGTTAGCAACGGTCTGTACGACCTCAATCAGAATCCCGAGATCAAAAAGCTCTATGATCTTCTCAAGGATGTTGACGAAACGGATACCGCACTTGTTGACGGACTCAACAAATACATCACTCAAAAGGATGACGGCGGCTACGATGTCAAATATAATGAGGCAATGAAATACCTTGATTCGTACAAAACGACAAGCTCCATTCAGACGAGCCGTGTTGATTTTTACAGATTCCTCGTTGCATATTATGCCGAAAAGGACGGCAAAACGCTCCTCGGATTTATTGATCAGGCATACAAGGACGCAGGCGAATACAACTACCTGTACTCGCAGATGTATCTTTCGCTTGCATGGCAGTACAAGGACTATGACAAGGTTCTTGAAATTGCAAAGGAAGCAACTGCATTCAACCTCAATGACACATCGGCTTACTACTACACCGTAAGGGTATATGTTGAAAAGGGCGATCTCGGCACTGCCGACAAGATGTGCGAAAAGATGCGTGAGTCCAATCCCGACGGGCTTGATTATTACAGCACAAAGGCTGAAATTCTCCGCCGACAGAACAAGCTCGACGATGCGATTGAAATATGCCGCAAGGGTATTGTTGCCGGATCGGATTCGGAGATTTACCGTCAGCAGGCGATCGCATACCTCCTCAAGAGCGACAAGGAAAATGCGCTTGAGGCGATCAAGCAGTCATATGAGCTTGCAACTCAGGAGTCTGAAAACGGAATATCCATTCAGACGGCAAACACCGTTGCGCTTATCTGCTTCATCTGCAACGACACAAAGACTTACGAAGAAATCGAAGCTATGTTCAAGCAGAGCAATATGGAGTTCAGCGACTCGGTTAAGAAATGTATCAAGGGCGACATCACCTTTGAAGATATCTTTATGAAAGGATCGGGTGAGATATCATGACAGCTATCTATGTAATCACAAAGTATATTACCGTCATCGGCACGATCCTCAAGGGCTTCTGGGAACATCTTTTCTGCCGTATTCTCGGCGTTCCCGTTTCCGACGCACGCTATCTTCAGGCGACCGAGCTTTGCGGTCACGTTGAGCACGATTTTACAAAAACCAAGGCGGTAACGTTTTTCCTCAACTACCTCCCCGGTATGATGAACCGCCTGTTCGGTTACGGAATGGTGATCGGCGGCTACCTCGGACTTTTCTATCTCAAGGCAAGCACCGCCACAATCGCATTCTGGTTCTACGTTGCGTTCTACTACCTCGGGGTTTCCCTCCTTTGCAATAACGCTCCCCTCTTTGAGGATGCTCTCAACAACTGGGATCTCCTTTACGGCAAGGGACGCAAGGCGAACATCTTCGCTAAAATATTCGCTTTCATTCCGTCGGTATACTTTATCGTATCCGCATGGCTTGAAAAGAACGGTCTCAGCCTTGTCATCTGGATTGCGCTGACACTCGTTGGAATATTTGTAATTTAATTCTGCTTAAAAATTATGACCTCACGGCTTAACGTGGGGTCATTTTTACAGAACGGAGGCAGTTATGACACTTTATTCTGATATATTAAAAGAGCTCAGGCATGACAAGGGATTGACGCAGGCTGATATTGCAAAACACTTCGGCATCAGCCAAACAATGTATTCGATGTACGAAAGCGGTCGGAGAACAATGAAAATTGAAATGCTCTGTGAGCTTGCCGATATTCTTGAAACATCGACAGACTATATTCTCGGAAGAACCGCTCAGCAAAAGCCGTACCCGAAACGGTAATTTTCACGCTTAGGTTATCGTAATTGCATAAGCTCCGAAATAATTAAATTTTCATCGAACTTATCTTTATCCCCTCCGTCACTCACGTGACACCTCCCCTTGATCTCAAATCAAGGGGAGGCATGGTTGGGCTTTGCTGATTTAGAAATGAACAGCAGAAATTCACGTTCTTTTCAGCCTCCCCTTGGATGATTCAAGGGGAGGGGGACCGCTTGCGGTGGTGGGGATGAAGAAATAATGTGGATAAATAATTCATAAAAATTTTCAAACCCCTCAGTCACGGACAAGCCGTGACAGCTCCCCTAAAGGGGCGCCGAGGGAGTTTCAGCATATTTTTTACAGCCTTCCCCTTGAGGGGAAGGTGGCGCGACCTTGTGTCGTGACGGATGAGGTGGCGGAGTTTTGTCTCTTAGTTTTAGCGGCATTAAACCGGATGCTTTCCACCTCATCACCGTCTTACGACGGAGCTTCCCCTCAAGGGGAAGCCTTGGTCAGTTTCTGCTAACTTTGCGGTACGATGTGAACACCTTTAGCTTTTATAAAATTAATTCGGACAATAAAATCACGCAGCCTCCCCTTGAATGATTCAAGAGGAGGCTTTAAATATGCCGATATTGTTTACATAAATACAGCCGCATTACCAAGCGGGCAACTGTTTTGTGTGCAACAAAATTTTATTCTCTGTGCCACTTTACGCCCTGGGCGGTATCCTCAAGGACGATACCCTTGGCTTTCAGCTCGTCACGGATACGGTCGGCCTCAGCCCAATTTCTGTCCTTACGAGCCTGGGTTCTCTGCTCAATGAGAGCTTCGATCTCGTCGTCAAGATTTTCCTTTTTGCGGTCATAAACAAGACCGAGAACTCCTGCGAGTTCGTCAAATACCTTTATTGCTTCCTCAACGGAGCCCTTGTTTGCGTTTGCGGCGATGACGTTTGAGTTGATGTCACGGACAAGCTCAAACAGAGCGGCAATTGCGTCGGCGGTGTTGAGGTCATCGCTCATTGCATCGATGAACTGCTGACGGCGCTTATCAAACATTGCAAGAAGCTCGTCACTCACTGCTCCGTCCTCTGCCTTTTCAAGTGCAAAATCGAGACCGTCACGGCAGTTATAAAGACGAACAAGAGAAGCCTTGCACTGCTCAATAATATCCGTGCTGTAATTGATCGGGCTTCTGTACTGTGATGAAATCATAAGGAAACGGATAGGCTCATAGCCGTATTTCTCCGCAACATCCCTTACTGTGAAGAAGTTGCCGAGAGACTTTGACATCTTAACGTTGTCAACATTGATGTAGCCGTTGTGCATCCAGTAGTGAGCAAACGGAACGCCGTTGCAGCACTCGCTCTGTGCAATCTCGTTCTCGTGGTGTGGGAAGATGAGATCCTGTCCGCCGCAGTGAATATCAATCGTCTTGCCGAGGTAACGTCTTACCATTGCCGAACACTCAATATGCCAGCCCGGTCTGCCGTGACCCCACGGAGAATCCCAGTACGGCTCGCCCGGCTTTGCGCTCTTCCAAAGTGCAAAATCCATCGGCTCTTTCTTGACCTCACCGACCATAATTCTTGCGCCTGCCTCAAGATCCTCAAGAGGCTGATGAGAGAGCTTACCGTACTCCTTAAACTTTGAGGGGCTGAAATATACATCGCCGTCAACCGCATAGGCATAGCCCTTGTCGATAAGGGTTGAAACAATGTCAATAATCTCGTCAATATTCTCTGTTGCTTTGGGGTGAACCGTTGCCTCACGGACGTTCATACCCTTAACATCCTTCCAGAACTCCTCGATGTATTTCTCGCTGACTTCCTTATAGGTCAAGCCCTCTTCGTTTGCACGCTTGATAATTTTATCGTCGATATCCGTAAAGTTCTGGACAAATCTTACATCATAACCGATATACTCAAGGAAACGGCGCAGAACGTCAAAAACGCAGAGCGGTCTTGCGTTGCCGATATGAATAAAATTGTATACGGTCGGACCGCAGGCATAGATTTTAACCTTGCCCTCTTCGATCGTTTTAAGCTCTTCCTTTTTTCTTGTGAGCGTGTTGTAAATCTTCATTTATTTGTCCTCCAGTTTCTTTTTTAGCTTTTCGATTTCGCCCTGCAATCTGCAAAGCTCCTGAGATACGGGATCGGGAATATGAATCTGGTCAAGATCCTGAATCCTTTCTCCGTTTCTGCGAACAACTCTTGCCGGGACTCCGACCGCCGTTGAATTTTTCGGAATTTTTTCAAGCACAACCGCGCCTGCGGCAATCTTCGTATTGTCACCGACCGTTACAGGTCCGAGTACCTTTGCGCCTGCGCCGATCATAACATTGTTCCCGATTGTCGGGTGGCGCTTACCGATGTCCTTACCCGTACCGCCGAGCGTCACGCCCTGATAGACCGTTACATCGTCGCCGATGACCGTTGTCTCGCCGATAACTGTGCCCGTGCCGTGATCTATAAAAAATCTTCTGCCGATCTGTGCACCCGGATGAATTTCAATTCCTGTTCTGCGCACACAGTGCTGAGAGATCATTCTTGCAATAAAAAACATATTGTGATTATAAAGCCAGTGCGCTCTCCTGTGACTTCGGATCGCCTTGAATCCCGGATAAAGCAGCATAACCTCAATCGCCGAGGTTGCGGCAGGATCCCTTTCACGGAAGCACCTTATATCCTCTTTCATTCGATCAAACAATAAAAAATCTCCTTTCAAGTCCGTTCGGAGCCTAAATTAAAAGCCTCCGCCGCACATAATGCGACAGAGGCGGTTTTTCCGCGGTTCCACTCCGACTTATAACTTTCAGTCCTGTAACGGGGACGGCCGCACAGAGATACTTGCACTTGGCTTTCCCTCTGCGTGCTGGCGGGTGCATTTCAACCGAACGTTCACAAGAGGCTTTCACCGTTATGCCTCATTCTCTGCTGTGTCCGTTTCGGGCTACTTCTCCCGATAAACGCATTTCCGTGTGTCATTATATCATAAATTAAAAATAAATCAATATCTTTTTAGAAATTGCCGCCGTTCCAGCCCCACATTTCGACCTCTTCATACTTAATATACACATTTGAAGCGTCAATATTGAGAACCTCGCCGAAAATTTCACAGATTTTTGCCGTCAGTTTATTCGACTGGGAATAATCTATTCTGCCGAAAACCTTAACCTCAACGTAAGCGATCGGATTTGAATTATCGCCCTGAAACCAGAGGCGGCATTTGTCCTCAAAGCTGAGCATAAGCCAACGCTCACTCTTGCCCGAGAGAATTGAAATTGCTTCTCCGAGCTTTGATTTGAGCACAAGCTCCTTCTCGGGAGAAAGCGCAACATTTGTTTTTGTCGAAATCATCGGCATAAAAATCATCCTTTCATCATTGATTTAATTTTATTTCTTGTGAGCTTCTCGCCCTCGTCGGCATCGCTGATATGAAGAACGGTCTTTTCCATCGGGCACATATCGGTGCCGTCACGGTTGATTATGTGATCCACTCTTTTATCATATGTAAAACCGACGTTTTTATCATTAAGATATGCAATTGCATACTCACTTGTTACCTGCGCATAGATTTCTGCCACTCCGTATTTCTCAAGAAGCATTGCCGCCGCCTTACCGATCACACGGTCGGCAACAGATGCACCGTTGAAAAATTCGGGATCGGCATCAATCTTTTCAAGTATCGGCGCAACACCCCTTTTCTCGGAGGTATATATTTCATTCTCGCTCACGGCGGCAAAAGTCACCTTATCTCTGAGCAGACTTTTTGCTTTTTCTGTTGCTTTCAATTATTAAGCCTCCCTTTTGCGCCGCATAAATAATCGGAGGAATCACAAGAAGCTGTAATCCGATTCCGTAAACGCCCTTGACCGTTGCCGTCACTGCGGCAACAGCTCCGCCGCACTTGATATTCAAGAGATTTGCGGCAACGAACAGCATTGCGGCGTAGAACGCCCTGCCCGCAATCATCGAAACGACAAGCGTTATCAATCCGCCGAGCTTTTTGTTTCTGAGCCCTGCGTTGTGAAAGAGCAAGCCGCTGACAAGTCCGTAAATCGCAAGCTCGCCGATCATAAACGGCAGTCTCGGCGTTCCGGGCATACCCGTAATAAAATGGCTCAGTATCGGGGTCAGTGCGCCGATCACAAAACCGTACTCGCCGCCGATCACAAATCCTGCCAAAAGTACGGGAATGTGCATCGGTAAAAATATTTCGCCCGCCTGAGGGATTCCTGTCAGGTGAAATAGCTGAGGCAGGAGTATTCCGAAAGCAAGCATCAATGCGCCTGCGGTCAGTCTTTTTGTTGATGCTTTTCTTTTCATCATATCACTTCCGAGCTTTGCAGATTCACTGCATATATTTTACAGCAAAAATGCAAATTTTTCAACCTCACGGCGAATATAAGGTATATTTTTCTTGAAATTCAATTTAGCTTATGTTATCATAGATTCATTGATTAATGAACAGAGGGATAATATGGTTGCGGAAAAAGAGAAAACCGAAAAGGCGCAGAAGCCCGTTAAAAAAATCGAAAAATTCATATGGTTCATTGCCTCCGCCGTCATTGCGGCAGTCGGTGCAATCTGTCACACGAACGGAATTAAATTCAACATTTGGGTGAGCGTTATTTATTCGGCATTACTGCTGTTCACTATCGTTATGGCGGCTCAGCGCACAAGCGTCGAGCGGTTCGGCTATGCGGATGATGAAAGCAGTTCAAACAAAACGAAATACGTCCTGACATCCGTGCTTTATTACATATTTATTATCATCGCCGTTGTTTACGCTTTCCTTGCACTTTGGGTATCGGGCGTATTCTCAATATGAATCGTATAAAAATTACCCGCCGTTATGGCGGGATTTTTTGTTTTTCGGGAACATTATTAAGGTGTGCACCGGATTTTGTGCGGTACTGCCTTAATAATATCTCATAACCGCAACAACCTTGCCGAGGATTTCACACTCGTCGACAATGATCGGCTCATAGGTGTCGTTCTCGGGCTGGAGACGGTAATGACCGTTCTCCTTATAAAAAGTTTTACAGGTTGCCTCATCGTCAATAAGAGCAATTACGATCTCGCCGTTCCTCGCAAATGGCGTTTTCTCGACAATAACAAGATCTCCGTCAAGGATGCCTGCGTTTATCATACTCTCGCCCCTGATATGCAGGCCGAAGAGCGGTTTATCCCTTGTGACTGTGCCCGTATACGGAAAATATCCCTCAATTTCCTCGACGGCAAGAATCGGCGCACCTGCGGTAACCGTACCGAGAATCGGAACCTGAGTGACGTTCTCCGCCTGTCCCATAATTCTGATTGAACGCTTGAGAAGCGGATCACGCTGAATATAGCCCGCCTCCTCAAGTGCGTCAAGATTCGACTGGACGGACGACGTGGATCTCAGACCGACCGCCGCACCGATTTCACGAACCGACGGCGGGATTCCGTCCGCACTGCGCTGAACAAGAAAATCGTATATTTTACGCTGAGTTTCATTAATAGACATATGCTCAACCTCTTTTCATTCTTACTACACAGGTATTATAACACAAATGTTCGGAAAAAGCAAACATTTGTTTGGCAAAAAATATAAAAAATTTCTCTTTATTTTTTCAAAATTTTGTGCTACAATTATATAAATAAATAGTTTTGGGGTCGAATATGGTTAATTTTTGCAAAAAAACGGCATTCTTGATGCTTATCCTTATATTATCTGTTACAATTCTTGCGCCCTGCGCATCGGCACTTGATTCAGCCGAGACGGTGAAGAGCCTCTCCGACGGCGGAGAAAAAATAATCTGCATCGCTCACAGGGGCGATTGGCACAGCTTTCCCGAAAATTCCGCAGAGGCGGTCAATGCCGCACTTGAGTACGACGCAGTTTCCGTTGACGTAAAGCTCAGCTCGGACGGGATTCCCGTTCTTATGGCGGACGAGACGGTCGACAGAATGTGCGTCAATTCCGAGAATAAGCCTGTCAGCGGTACAGTGTCCTCGTTCACCCTTGCACAGCTCGGTGAAATGTATCTGCGTGAGGGCAACGGCGGCACGGATAAAAACAGAACCGACTGCCGTATTCCCGAGCTTAAAAAGGTCTTTGAAATCTCGAACGACAGAACCGCAATTGTCGTCAATGTCGGTGAGGATGATTTTAAGACGGTTTATAATTATGTAAAGTCTTTCGGCAAGCTCGGTGAAACCGTTTTCAGAATAAACGCAAAAACAAAAAAAATTGTTGAACTGACAAAGGATCTTGATGGAATAAACGTATTGGGCAACTATCAGGGCAACATCATTTTCCTTGCCACATCCGCAGTTAAAGAATGTTTTTCAAACGGCATTTATACAATAGAAATGGGAAGCACCAACGGAAACGGTGTTCTCTACGACAATTTTCTGATGAAACGTTTTGTCGGAAATAAGCGAGCTATGGTCTCGATGGTAAACGGCAGATGCGGCAAAAGAGCGGACAACGAGACAGGCTGGGATGATCTTATCTCCCGTGGTTACAGCGTAATCGAGACGGATTTTCCCGCAGAGCTGACCGAATATATAAGAAAAACGGATTCGGCTGCCATTGATCTTGAGAAATATGTCGATCTCTATGACGGAATCGACCTATCCCCGTACAATACCGAAAGCGAGAAAGAATTTTCCTCTGCTTTGTCGGGTGCAAAATCTCTTCTCGGCACTCCGTGCTCATTCTCCGAAATCACGGACGCACGCTCTGCTCTGCAATCGGCTCACGATTCGCTGACTGTCGGAGAGAAAAAGAATGTCACGCTGAAATTCAAATTTACTCCGGGCAGGATAATCGCCGTCGTCCTCTGCGGTGCGGCGTTCACTGTCGGAACACTTTATCTCATAGGAAAGAGGAAAGAAAGCTGATTTACCGTCCGGCAGTTGACGGTTTAAATAGGAGGGATAAATTTGGATATCAAAGAAAAAATTCGGCTTCCGAGGGCTGACTACCCCGAGCAGGTCGGCATATCTTCTAAGGCGATATCCGAACTGATTCGGGATTTCAAGGAACACGATGTCGAAGTCCACAGTATAATGATCATAAGAGACGGCAAGGTCGCTTATGAGACTTGGGCGGCACCCTATGCGCCCGAATATTCTCATATGATGTACTCCGTCAGCAAGAGCTTCACCTCGACTGCGGTGGGATTTGCAATTGAGGAGGGACTGATGACGCTTGAGACAAGGCTCATTGACATCTTCCCCGAGTACAGACCGAAAGAGCCAGACCCGAACCTTGAAAAGCTGAATGTTCACCATCTTCTCTCGATGCAGTCAGGCAAAAATGTCAGCGTTTTCTCCGACAAAGGGAAGAATCACTGGATCAAGGATTACTTTGACGCCTCTTGGAAGTTCAGTCCCGGTGACGGTCACTGGCAGTACATAAGCGAGAACCAGTATATGCTCTGCGCTATGCTTACAAGAATAACGGGAATGTCCGTTGTTGAATATCTGACGCCGAGACTGTTTGAGCCGCTCGGAATTGATGTCCCGTTCTGGGAGCACGACGTTGACGGAATTGAAGCCGGCGGCTGGGGACTTTATCTCAAAACCGAGGATCTTGCAAAATTTATGTACTGCTATCAGCAGCATGGAAAGTTCAACGGCAAACAGGTTATTCCCAAAAAATGGACCTACCTTGCGCAAAAACAGCAGGCAAACAATTCACCGTTCACCAATGTGATTGACAGTCAGTGCGGCTATGGCTACTGCTTCTGGCGCTGCGGCGGAATCAACGGATACCGTGCGGACGGAATGTTCTCACAGTTCGGAATAATCTCCAACGATGACGATATTGTTTACGTTATGACAGCCGGTGAAATCAATGAGCAAAAAACACGAGACTGCATTTGGCGTCATTTCAACGATTTTATAATTGAAAATGACGGCGAGCCGACTCCGGAAGTCAAGCCCGAGCTGGAAGCTCTCCCCGACGATCTTGCCGCTGAGGAGCGCAGTCCTCTTGAGGAAAAAATCGAGGGTAAAGAAATTTATCTTCAGAAAAATCCGATTCTCAATGCCGCAGGCTTCCCGTTCAGTATGCTTCCGATCCCGATTGTTTATATGTCGGGCGACCGTGCAGGCAATATGGACAATGTGATCTTCACTTTCGGTGAGGACACCTGCACAATGACGTGGGACGAGGGTGACGAGCACAACACGATTGTCTGCGGAATGGACGGCAAGGCTCGAACAAGTCCGATCACGCTTGCGGGTATGAATTTCACGGCATTTTCGACCGCCGCATGGATAAGAGAGAACGCTCTTGAAGTACATATGAGACCGATCGGCGGAATATGTATGAGAAAAATAAAATTCAGCTTTGACGGACGCAGAGTTAAAGTACATCCGTCAAGCCAGATGTCGATAACAGCGATGGCAAAATCGCTCGCGCTTGATGTTGATTCATTCTTCCCGTCGATTCTGCACAATTTCGGACTGGTCGCATTCGATCAGCTCCCCGCAATAATTGACGCACCGATATTCGGAAGAATAGAAAACTAAGGGAAAATAGAATTGAGACTATTTTGATTCGAGGTGACATTTATATGGATGATAAATTGTATTTTGTAATTTTCGGTATAATACTTGCGGTTATGGCGGTCGTTATTCCGTTCTTCTTGAAAGCGGAAACCCCGAAGCCCTGCAAAAAATCACTTATTCTTAAACAGACCTGTTCAACGATTTTTCTTGCGAATGCGCTTATCGCCGGATTGGTCGGTGACTTCACGAGATATGCCGCATTAATGTTTGTCGGCCTTTGCTTCTCGTGGCTCGGAGATTACCTTCTCCACGTCAACCCCGGCCAGGGATTTTTCGTTGCGGGACTTTCATCGTTCCTTGTAGGACACATTTTTTATACTGCTGCATACTGTAAGGCGTTCAGAGTTCTTTTCCCATGGGCGTCAATTGTCACCGTGCCTAAGATAATTGCTTACATAGTCATTCTTGCGGCGGCAATGTTTTGCACACTGTTTGTTGAAAAAATCTCTCTCGGAAAAATGTTTGTCCCCTGCTTCCTTTACGCTGCAACAATTACCGCAATGGCTGTTGAGGCATTTTCACTTGCCATTACAATTATGACCACACCGAGCAATGTCAAGGATCCGATATTCACCGGAATTATGCTTATGCTCGGAGCGGCGCTTTTTGTAATCTCCGACTACACGCTTTCGATTTTGACATTCAAAAAAGGTGTTAAAAAGCACGGGGCATTGCGTCAGGTAAATATTTGGACATATTTCTACGCTCAGCTCTTCCTCGGCGTTTCGATTTATTTCATTTCAACCTGATATCATAATGTAACCAAACAAAGTAAAAGCTGTCTCGTTTTAGTTTCAAACTAACCGAGACAGCTTTTTTACTGTTCCATTTGTTTGCCGATGAATGATGCGGCAACCTGTGCCAGCTTTGTTTCCGTCGGTGAAATTTTTGACCCGTCACTCCAGAGGAAAACCACTGCGCCGAGAATATCGCCGTTGCCGATTATCGGCATTGCGATCGACGCCCCGTAGTCAACACCCTCAACGGGATGGAGCTGTTTTTCCTTATCCCCCGTGAAAAGCTGTCTTGATTCCATCACATCCTCAAGCTCCTTGCTGATCCTTTTTTCGAGAAAATCCTTCTTTGAAACGCCGGCGCAGGAGATCACGTGGTCACGGTCGCAGATGAGCACGGGCGTCGTCACATTGCGGTACAGAACGTCGGCAAAATGCTCCGTCACATCGGTTATCTCGCTGATCGGCGAATATTTCTTGAAGATCACTCCGCCCTCTGTATCCGTAAAAATCTCAAGCGGAGCGCCCTCTTTGATGTGCATCGTGCGGCGAATCTCTTTCGGAATAACCACACGTCCGAGATCGTCGATTCGTCTGACGATTCCAGTTGCTTTCATATATAAACACCCTCTTTGGCAACCGCATAAGCGGCCTTTGATTCGTTTGCAAAAATAGTGTTCGCCGCTTTTTATTTTTTATGCGGCAGTAATTGCAAAAAAGATGCTCGGGAGTTATAATATAGAAAATGATCCGAACAATTAACGACCTTTGCCGTTCAGCAATCGCCGAAGCTCCTCACGGTAGATGAGGAGGGCAAACGCCTGATTTTTTCTGAAATTCAGCGGCAGTGAGCTGTCGCAGACGTTATCCTCCAGATCGTTTATCCTTTTTCGGAGATACTCTTCTGTTGTCATATACATCACCGACAATATTTTTTGCAGACAAAACGAGGTTATAAAATGCAAGTACAGGAAGAATTGAAAAAATTTTTATTTGAAAACGGGGTTGCCGATGTCGGTTTTACCTGTGTTAACGACGGTCCGTTCGGCGAAAAAAGCTATGCGATGAGCATCGTTGTCAAGCTCTCCGACGCTGTGATCGACGAAATTTCCGACGAGCCGACCCATTCATATTTTCACCATTACAGAACCGTCAATGCGTTTATCGACAGAACACTTTTGCAGTGCGGTTTTATTCTTGAAAAGCACGGTTACAAATACATCCCGATCGGCGCATCCCAGAGCATTAACAAGGACGGCTGGAACTATCACGGAAGATATTCACACAAAAAGATCGCCACACTTTCCGGTCTCGGCGGAATCGGCAAAAGCTGTCTTTTTCTTCATAAGGAATACGGTCCGAGAGTGAGACTCGGAACGCTTTTCACCGACTGCCCGTTCGATTTTGAACCGACGGAATATTTTTCGCCCTGCATAGACTGCGATTTATGCGAAAAGGCTTGCCCCTCTGGTGCGATCCGTGGTAAAATGTGGACTGTCGGTATGGAACGGGAAGAGTTTTTCGATCCCGAGAAATGCAGTACATATATGAAAAAGAAATTTCAACACATCGGCAGAGGTGCGGTATGCGGAATATGTATGCGTGTCTGCCCTGCCGGAAGGAGAATTAACAATGGACGATAAAAAAATTGCAAGAATCAATGAGCTTTCCGCAGCGGCAAGGGAGCGCGAGCTGACCGAGGATGAACACGCCGAGCGTGCACAGCTCAGAGCCGAATATGTTGCGGCATACAAGCAGAGCCTCATTAATCATCTCAACAACACAAAAATTGTTGACGAAAAGGGCAACAAAACCCCGCTTCGCAGGAAAACGAGGAACGAAAATGAAAAACAATAAAAAATATTTCATCGGGTTTGGCATCCTTGCCGTGCTTGCGGTTATATTCAGAGTTTTTGACGAGAAAATTGCCGAGCTTCTTTTTCACAGGGGCAATTTCTTCGGCGGACTTTGCGAGACTGTCGGTTCGGCTCTCCCGTTTGCGCTCTGCGCATTTTGCTTTGCTACATTGATTTTCTGCCGGCACACGAGAACGACACGGATAAAGAATCGGATTCTCAGCGTTGTTTTCGGCATTGCGTCCCTGCTTTCCTCGGCGGCGACGGTATATGCCGCAATGTTTTCCTCGGCGGCTAAAAATTACATCGCTATGGCAATTGCGGCGATCATTCTTACAGCGGTTTTCATCACTCTCGGCGCAACGCTTTTCAAGTCGAGCTATCAGAAAATTCTGATGACAAAGCACGCAAAGATCGGCTTGATCTCGTCCGCAGTTTCCGTCTGTCTGTATTTTGCTGCAAAAATCCTGCCTCAGCGCGGAAGCTATGCGGCGATCGCCGAGTCGATTGAAAAATTCGGCAACCCCGATACACCGTCGGAGTTTGTTCCGCTGATCTCTCTTTCGGGCATCGGTGCCGCTCTGATCTTGTGGATTGTCTGCTTCTCCGACATATTTCCGAAGCTCAGATTCGTCAAAAAATATTTCTTCGCAGTCTCGGTTATCGTTGCCGCTGCGATGCTTTTCGGCGTGATATCAAGCGGTAACTGCTACGGCTCGGAGTTTATATACGGACTGGCTGTGGGCTATATCGCCCTCTTTGCAACTTCAACTTTTGTTGAGAAAAAGGAATAATTATACAATTTTACCCATATGTAAATTGAATCCGCTTGTCTGCGGTGCTATTATTACGTCAGCAGACAAGAAAGGAGGTCTTTACTATGGAGGCTATTACTTCTATCCTTGAGCAGATTGCCGCTCTCATCAGCGACCTTGATTTCAATGCCATCCTTGAGGGCATCAGAGACCTGTTCATCAACCTTCTGTAATTTAATAGACGAAAAAATCAACGCTCTTCACGGGCGTTGATTTTTTATTGACAACATTTTTCTGATATGGTACAATATGTGTGCAGATTCATCATCTGACACTTGTAAAGGAGGAAAATATAATGGAAGCTATTCTTGCTTTTGTCCAGGAGCTCCTTACTCATCTTAAGGAATTTGACGCTGCGGCAATCATTGAGATCATCAAGAACTTCATCGCAGGTCTTGTATAATTGTTAATAAGCGACGCCCTGTTTCACAAAGGAACAGGGCGCTTTTTGTTTTAATATAGTATGCTCTCGGTAGGCTTGATCTGCATAATATTTATTATCTCGGAAACGGTCTTTTCAACATTATCCGTAACCTCAACATTTATATCCGCAAGGAATTTGTAGATCGGCGTTCTCTCGTCATCAAGCCTTTTGAGTGCGTCGTAATTTCTGATCAGCGGAACACCGTCAAATTTCAGCCCGCTGAGCTCACGGGTGAGCCAAACAACGTAGCCGTTCTGACGGATGTAATACTGATTTTCCTTGCTGAGAATCGCGCCGCTCTCGCAGGCAATTACCTGACCGCCGTTGCGTGTTATTTTCTTGAGTGTTTCGGTTTCAAGTTCTCTGTAATACCTTTCGCCGTATGCCATATACACGGTGGAAAGCGGAACGCCCGCCTTTATCGAAATCAGACGTTCAACGTCGATACAAGGTCTGCCGAGCTTTGCGGCAAGCACCTTGGCAATAGTCGTTTTTCCGCAGCCGGGAAGTCCGACAAGAATTATATTCTTTCTGCGGTCGCTCATCGTCTTATAGGTTGTTTTGATAAGCTCCTCGTCGGGCTGAATCCTGCCGAATTTTATCTCGGTCTGGTACGCCTGAGCAACGAGCATCGAAAGACCGTCGGAGTTTGGAATATCCCTGTCCTCCGCATCACAGATCAGGCGGGTTCTTCTCGGGTTATAGATGAGTTCCATAACTCCGCAGAGCTTCGGAAATCTGTCAAGCGAAACAAACTTGATTCCGTTGTTCGGGTACATTCCGTTTGCGGTCGTGTTTATGATTATGTCAATATCCTCGTTCTCATAGAAATCGTCGGAATCCTCGATCTCCTGCCTTGAAACGGTTATGATCTTCTTCGCTCCGAGATCCTTTGTGACCGCCTGAACGGTGAGCGAATCACTGCCCGTGCCGAAAATCAGAACGGTTTTGCCCGAGACGTCGATTCCGCACTTGTTTATCATAAAGCAGAAGCCGAAATACTCGGAGTTGTCACCGATCAGCTTGCCGTCAGAGTCAACTACAATTGTGTCCACACTGCCGATTTTCTGAGCGGACTCGGTAATGACATCGCAGTATTTCATAACATCCTTTTTATACGGAAACGTTACATTGATTCCTGCAAAATCACGATTCTTAAAAAACTCGTCAAGCTCATTCGGCTCGAGCTGAAAAAGATCGTATCTCGAGTTGCCGAGCTCCCTGTGAATTTCAGGAGAAAGACTGTGAAGCAGCTTTCTTCCGAGCAAACCGTATTTTTTCATTTTCGTGACCGTTCCTTTCCGCCGGGCGTTATTCCCTGTGCTTCTTTTTACCTTTTATGCCCGTTACGCAGCCCGCCGTGATTGCCACAACTGCCGCCGCTGCGCCGAACACGGTAGCTGTCCGTTTCCTGCTGTCGGAAACGCCGATGTTATTGTCAATTTCGGAATCAATCACCGTCTGAGGTGAAGTCTCCGACTTGGTCTGATTCTTTTTTGTTCTCGTCTTTGCGGACTTTGAGGTTTTATATTTTGTGGTTTTAACCTTTGTCGTTTTGTGCTTGGTGGTTCTGTGCTTCGTCGTTTTTTCCTTGATCGATTTATTTGTTGAGTCCTCGGATTCAACATTCGGCTCTTCGCCCGAATCATCCGAAATGTCAACGGTATACATATTTGACTTTATCCCGTATGTATCGAAAATATTCACATTCATAATGATTTTGTCGGGGATTCCGTCCTTTATTCCGACTACGGTTTCAAGCATAATGTTCTTGCTGTAACGGTCCGAGATTTCATCGACCATCTCGGCATAATAAACGTCATTGTCATACTCCGCCGTTCCGTCGGACATTATTTTTACATCGCCCATATTATTGAAGTTCATTACAACTCCGCTGAGCTTGTCGTCATTCATTTTCTTGTATTCCAACAGAAAGAGCAAGTGAATACGATTCACTCCTCGGTCAAATCTTGCCTTGACTGCCGCAAAGCACAGATCGCTGTTGGATTCACCGCCCGATTCAAGAATAACACAGAGCTTGCTGTCCTCCCAGACGCCGTTATCCGTAATTGCAATCGCATTGAGCGGCACAGAGCAAAGAAACGCAACCGTTAACAAAGCAACGGTCAAGATCTTCATCAAACCTTTCAACGCTATCCCTCTTTATTTAAGGCAATACCGCACAATTACGGCACACACCTCAATTGTGCGGAATTATCTTAATTCAATTTACTTTAATTGTAATAATTTCAAACGGTTTTGCAACAAAACTTACGGAATTATCTTTTATTTCTATATCTTCAACATCATTTTCCAAAAGGTCACAAAGTGTTGCCTTTTTAATCTCAAAGCCAAAGCTGAGCGTAACCTTTGTTTTTTCGTTATAGCTCTCGTAGCCACGAACCACAATATCATCGCTGTCCTCGGCTTTTTTAACCGTTTCGACAATGAAATTATCCTTATCGCAGGAAACAAATGAATATTCCTCGGGCAGATTTCCGTCCTGCTTTTCTATCGGGAATGCCTTCATCGGATTGTTCAGCTCGTATGCCGTCTGAACCGTACCTGCGGATCTGTAATTTCCGGCGTGCGGAAGAAGCGAATAGGTGAAAATGTGCTCTCCCTTGTCGGCTTCCGGATCCGGGTGAGTTGCGCACTTGAAAAGCGAGAGCTTCATTGTGCCGTTGTCAACATTGTGACCGTACTTGCAGTCATTCAAAAGGCTCACGCCGTAGCCGTAGTCCGAAAGATCCATATATTTGTGTCCGCAGACCTCAAATTTGGCTGCATCCCAGCTTGTGTTCTTATGAGTCGGGCGCTCAACCGAGCCGAACTGAATTTCATAGGTTGCCTTGTCGGTATTGACGTCAACGTCAAACGCCGCCTTAACCATAAGGTGTTCCTGATGCCAGTCGGCATAGGTATCAAAATCAATTCTTGCGCTGTTGTCATAGAACCAAATTTTCTGACAGAACTGCGATTTGTAGAATTTTCTCTTTATATTGAATCCGAAGCGTGCGCCCTCGTCGATAAATTCGATCGACGAAACGTCGCTGATTTCATATTTCTTTTCGGTATAGTAGTTGGAAAGCTCCCACGCATCGTAGGAATACGGAAGATCCTCGAACGCCTCGATGTAGTTGCCTCTTCCGCCCTCACGGAGAACCTCACGGTCGTTGATTTTGTCATAAAGTCTCGTTATAACATAGCTGTCGTCAAACTCAACGATATAATTTGATGTTTCAAGGCGCTTGCCGTCGAGCTTATACTCCGACTTGTATTCATCGAGCTTAACAACCTTATAGCCCTTTGCAGGTATGCCGTTCACATGGTAGGTCTTGCCCTCATAATTTACAAATCCGTTGCCGACGAACGAGTTCGGATTGAAAACAGCAACTCCGCCATTGGTTTTAATGTTCGATATTATGGTATTATATGCGTCGCTCTCCGCCTTGTGACCGATTGCGGCAATTTTTGCATAGTCCCTGTCGCACTGCTCATAGACGGAATGAATTGATGAGCCGGGGATTATATCGTGGAACTGGTTAAGAAGTATGCACTCCCAACCCTCATTGAGCTTGTCCTGCGGATATTCCGAGCCGAAAAGCCTGTGTGCCATTGCGGAAACCGCCTCGGCATTCTGATAGAGGAACTCGCTTTTTCTGTTGTTGCGCTTGTTTTTCGCCTGAGATGTGTATGTACCTCTGTGGAACTCGAGATAAAGCTCACCGACCCACTTCGGCAGTCTCTTGCTGCCCTCGGTGTTCTTTCTGAGCCTTTCAAGAAAATCGCCCGCAAACTCCCAGTGCGGCTGAGGGCAGTTTGCAACGCCGTATTTCAGCCTCTCGATAAGCTCAATATTCTCGGTCTCGGGTCCGCCGCCTCCGTCTCCGTGGCCGAACGGCATCATAACCTCATTTGTCAGCTCTTTAGGCTCAAAACGGTCGTATGTTCCCTTGAGATACGACGCCCTCGTCATCGGTGTATAAGTCGAAAAGAATCCGTCAAATTCGCCCTTATCGTTGAGCTCCTTGGCGGTCATAAAGTACGAAAAGACCTCCGAGCCGTCGATGCCTTTCCACATAAATGCGTCGTAAGGCATTCTGTTCGTCTCGTTCCAACCGATTTTTGATGTAACAAATTTATCAATGCCGCTCTTCTTCATAATCTGCGGCATAGCTGCGCTGTAACCGAAAACGTCGGGCAGCCAGATTATTCTGTTGTCAACGCCGAACTCATTTTTAAAGAAGCGTTTACCGAAAATAATCTGGCGGACAAGGCTTTCGCCGCTTGTCAGATTGCAGTCCGCCTCAAGCCACATCGAGCCCTCAAGCTCAATGCGCTTTTCCTTTACAAGGCGCTGAATCTCCGCATACATCTCGGGGCTTTCCTCTTTAAGGAATTTCAAAAGCTGCGGCTGACTTGACATAAATTTGTAATCGGGATATTTTTTCATCATCTCGATAACACTGCCGAATGTGCGCTGAACCTTTTCCCTCGTCTGATCGAGAGTCCAGCGCCACGCAACGTCAATATGAGTGTGTCCGATTACGCTGACCTTAATATCCTGATCGTGACAATATTTGCCGTAAAACTCCGTCATAAGATATTCGTTCGCTGCATCAACGGAACGAAGAAACTCCTCCGACATCGGAGCGCACCAGTTTATATAATTGATTGCCGTGTTGAGGTATTCCCTGACATCGGCATATTCTTTTGTACTTTCATCCGTATAATAAAGGATTCTGTAAGGCGCCTTGATATTATAATAGAGCGTCTCGACCGCACGGTTAAACTCGCAAAGCTGAGCAAAAAAGTCCGTCCTTTTTCCCGACGGCTGAGAATAAGCATAGATATGAACATCATAACCGTCTTTGGTTCCGTCGAGCTTGACGTAGCGGTGTTTTGTGTCCATTCCACGAATGAGCTTACCGTCAAGATAAACCATAAACTGCGGCTCCCAGTCCTCGTCGTGAACATCGGTCGAGGAAACATAGAGCTCAAGATCCTTGCCCTTAAGCTCCTGCGGAATGTCAATATGCCTGAAGAACCATCTGTGCTCCTCGGGCTTCATTCCCCAGCGCTCGGTCTCGCCGAACTCACGCCATTCGCCCTCGCTGAGTAACGGAACTTTATTGCCTTTTTTATAGCCGCACTCCATCGTCTGCCAACCGTTTATCGGTATCCTGACAGGAGTAATGTATTTTTCAAGCTGATTTATCACTTCGCCTATTCGCTTATCAAGGAAATTGTTCATTTGCCGCTCCTCAGAATAATTTATAAATTTTTTCTATCTCGCCCGATTTTGAAAAATCGGTGTTTTTTATGTTATCCAGTATCTTCTGCTGAAGTGCTTTATCGTTTACAAAACGCATAAGCCCCTCGGCGCATTTTTTATTTTCAAGCGGTACGATTACGCCGTCCGTACCGTTCTTTATCTGGCTTGCCGCCGTGGCATAATCCGTTACGGCAACAAGTTTGCCGAGTATCAACGCCTCATTGACCGTTACGGCGTTTCCCTCGTAGCGTGACGGTTGAACATAGAAATCACACGCCTTAAAATACGGATAGGGATTTGTCTTTTTACCGAGCAGAATAACTCTGTCCTGCATTCCGTATTCGTTAATTTTTTTCCTTATGAAAGCTTCATCCGGGCCATAACCAATTAAGTACCATCTAATATTATCAAGCATTGAACAAATCTCGGGAACATTGTCAAAATTCTTTGCGTCGCAGAAACGACCGACCGAAAGAAATTTCACGCTTCCGTCATCCGGCATTTCGTTCCGAACATCAAATTCCTCCGCCTGTGCTTTAATAAACTCGGCAGGATGAATGTTTTCAATCAGTTCAATTCTGTCTGCAAGGCTCGGAAATTTTTTCAAGAAAGCGTCTTTCACGCTCTCGGAAATTGCAATTACCTTATCATAAGCCGACCACATTTTCAGTTCGGACTCAACGTCAATCTCAATATAGGAGTAATCCGTGTGAATCCAGGCAATTTTCTTCTTTGCTCTCGTCTTTTTCGCCGCAAAATAATGCGGAGTCAGAAAGCTGATAACGAGATCATACTCCTTGTCAGAAATCATCGGCATATAACGCTCGGTATACTTGTGGCTGTACTCGACAAAAACATATTCACTGCTTTTGAAATGATGTTCGGCGGCAAATTCCGCCGCTTTTTTTCTGCCCTCATATCTTCCGACCGCAACGCCGAAAGCGCCTTTTTTTATAACGTCCGCTAACGGCACTGCGAGCGACGAATACTTCCTGTTTTCCGGCAAAAGATTAACCCTTTTCGGAATATATTGCATCAGTTCCCCCGTATGACGGAGGAGGAAGAGATCGACATTGTATTGATCGTAATCGACGGAATTAAGCAAGCCTATCAAGGCTCTTTCCGCACCGCCGATCTCCATACAATGGCTCACAATAAGTATGTTCTTCATAGCCTTCCTCCGCATCGGTGAAATAAAAAGCACACTATAAAATTAACTTTTATTATACCGATTTAACAACATAATGTCAATAAATCTTTCGACAAAATTCAATTATTTTTGACTGTTCGCAAATCATCTTCCGAAAATTTGAAAGATTAGATCGGCAATTTTATTTGTGAGATCAATTACGAATTTAAGAATCTTTTGAAGCACGGCAGCAAACGGATTTACGCCCTCTTCCTTTACTCCGTAGCCGGGGATTGTGCCGTCACGGTTTTCAACGCCGTCAACCTCTCCGATGTAACCGCCCCAAAGACTGTATGCAATTGCAAGGGCTTCCTTCTCCTCGGGAGTTGCGAAGCCGTACTTTTCGCTGAACTCCTTGAATGTGTTGTCGGCAATTTCTCCCTGACAGCCGAGCTTTTGAAGAAGCTCATTTGCAACTGAAAGCATATTGCTGTCCGCCGTTGACGCAATGGATTTACGGACAGTAAACGCAAGCAGTCTTATAAGAACAGTGAAATCATCCGAGCCGAGATTATATCTTTTGTCGCCGATTTTACATCTGAGCCGAGCCAGCGTAATTGCATCGTTAAGGGTTTTATATTCGCTGTCGGGAATCTCAAGGCCGTATTCAGCCGCCTGCTCCTTTATTCCGTCCTCTCCGTAAATAGGAACGTCTGACATTTCCTTAATCATATCCGTGACAGGCTTGAGCTTCGTATAAAGTGCGCTCGACTCGCCAATTCCGAGTGATTCGGGCGAGATATTCTCTCTGAGATCCTCTGAATACTCCTTGTAAGACATACTCCACGTATATGACTGAAGATCATTTTTCATCATATCAATTTCTTCCTGTGTAAAGCCCTTGCAAACCTTTGCAAGGCTGTCGGCGTCGATATGATTAATCTTCTTTGTCTCATATTTTATTTTGCTGTCCGTCATATTGATAAACTTGTATTCAGCGGGGAAATTTCCGAGACTTGACATTGAAAAATCGTAAATCGTGTTTCCGAGGAAACTCGTATATGACTTTGTGTTCGTGCAATGTGTGTGACCCGTAAAAACGAGCTTAACGCCCAGATCGGCAAGAAGCCCCGCAAAAGAATACGGCGTGTTGACAACGTAATTTTTCTCATTAAGTTTCTGGAACGGATTATGCTCAAGAAGATTGTGGTGCATAATCATTATTACTTTTTTGCCGCGCTTGGTTGCAGCCTTAATCTGCTTAACCGCCCAGTCCATTCTTGATACATCGTTGTTCGGCACAACTCTGTATCTTTCGTCGCAGGTATCAAGAGCAACAAGAGTGTATTCATCGTTGAGGTCTGTGCTGTATGAACAGGTACCTTCGTCGGTGGAAATCGCCTTGTCGTAGCCAAATTCGTAGTATATTTCCGTGAATTTTTTGTGGTCGCCGGGCATATCCTTTGCATTGTCGTGATTTCCGTTGATAACATAGACCTGCTTGCCTGTTTCCTGCTCAAATTTTTTGAATTTCGCAGCAACGGTTTCGTGCTCGGAAACATAGTCCCTGCCGTGGGTTGCAAGATCGCCGGTCACAAGGACAAATTGACATTCGGGATTTTTGGCACATTCCTTGAGGAATTCGTCAATTATGTAGCCGCTCTGGTTGGTAAGCGATTCACTTTCCGAATTAAAGGTGGTTACCCAGCCCTCATCGGCTAAGGTTGTTCCTTTTTGCTTAACAGGGTGAACATAGTGAATATCCGAAGCAACGGCGAAGCCCGTAGCCTTTTCTGAATCGTCCGCCGATGCGGATATCACAAAGGACGAACCCAAAACCATTGTTACCGAAAGAATAATGCATAAAACTTTTTTAATCATTGCAAATACCTCCTCAATATATAAGGTATGGTAGCAAACCGAAACGATATTGTCAACGGTTAATCTAAAAATTCTGACCCAATCAGGCTTTATAATTCCAAATAATACTTAAAAAGTCAAAAAAGTATAAGAAAAAAGTCGTAAAAACGCAAATGTTAACAGTTTGTTCATATTTTTTCAACATTCTTACGATAGTGATATAATATTATACTTGTGGAGATAGTTATCTCTATTTTCATTTTTATTTTCTCTTTCCCTTGAACGGTTCGATGCTGCACACATCGGGCCGTTCCCCCTTTTTTAGCAGAAAAAAACATCCCTTAATGCAATTATCGGCAATTGCTCAAGGGATGTTTTTTTGTGCCGTCAAATCAAGACCCCCTATGGCAATCATTACCTATATAAATGTATAACGGTTGCTTATTGACACAAAAAACAAAATGATTTATAATCAAGGTACGATAGAAAGCTATTGTCAGAATAAATATAAAGGAGAAGTTGAAATGAAAAAGATTTTATCTTTGGCGCTGGCACTGTGCGTTATGCTTACGGTGTGCAGTACGGGTCTTATGTCAATTACGGCTTCTGCGGCTCAGAAAATCGACGGATCGGAGGTAACGTGGAGCTTTGACGATATGACAAAGACGCTTACCTTTGACGGTAAGGGAGATATCCCCGATTTTGACGAGTACAGAGACGAGGACGGAAACAGCAAGCTGCCCTGGGGCGGAATTGACTTTGAAAACGTTGTTTTCGGCGAAGGGGTAACGGGAATCGGCAATTATGCCCTTTACCGCAGTCTTTCCCTTGAAAGCATCACCCTGCCCGAAAACATTGTAAAGATCGGCAAGGGAGCTTTCCTTAACTGCAAGGTGCTCACAAGTGTGACAATTAACGGCAAGATCACGGAGATTGCCGACCATACATTTTCATCCTGTTCACTTCTTGAGAATGTTGTTCTTCCCGACACAATAACCTCGGTGGGTGTGAACTCGTTCTATAAGTGTTCACTGCTCAAGACGATTAACCTTCCCGATTCGGTTAAGACGATCGGCGAATCCGCTTTCGGTCAGAGTATACAGCTTGCGTCGTTCAAGGCTCCGGCATCGCTTGAGTCGATCGGCGACAGAGCATTTTACTGCTGCGAAAATCTTAAAAGCGTCGATCTCGGCGATAAGATAGTTTCAATAGGTATTTCGGCGTTTGACGGCTGTGAAAAGCTTGAATCCGTTTCTTTCCCGAGCAGCTTAAAAAAGATCTCCGAGGCGGCTTTTTCAGGATGCACAAAGCTCGGCGAAGTGAATTTCTCCGACGGTCTGGAAACAATTGATGCGGACGCATTTTACCTTTGCAAGTCGCTCACATCCGTAACTGTCCCCCGCACCGTTACATCAATCGGCAAACAGGCGATCGGATACGGCAGAGGCGGAAACGTTATTGACGGATTTACGATTACCGGCTATGAGGATACCACGGCTCAGACCTACGCAAGTGAGAACGGCATTGCATTTAACTCTCTCGGAAAATATGTCCCGATGAGCGGAACAATCAGCGACACCCTCACGTGGAAAATTGACGAGAACGGCACATTGATTTTTGAGGGCAGCGGTAAAATCGGCGATTACAGTCTTGATAATCTTCCCGAGTATCTGCTTGCCGAACCGATAGCAATTGAGCTCAGCGACGGCATCACGTCGATCGGCGCATACGCATTCTTTGGATTTGAGGGTACGGTATTTATTCCCGAGACAGTTACGAACATCGGTAACCACGCTTTCGGTTATTTTTACAATGAGGATAGCGCCGAAGCAGTAAATTATGACTTCATAATTATGGGATACAAGGACACGGTGGCAGAGGAATATGCCGCTGAAAATGAAATCCTATTTTTCGAGATTATGTTTGAGGGTGAATGCGGCGAAACCGCAAAGTGGAGCTATGACGTTGAGACCTTAACGCTCACAATCAGCGGAACGGGCGCAATGGCGGATCTTTCCCTTGAGAATCTCCCGTACTATTTGATTTATCCGGTCGAAAAGATCGTTGTCGAGGACGGAATAACCAAGATCGGCGATTACTCATTTATTGCACTTGACAATGCGGACACGGAAAACAAGGTTACGGTTACCCTGCCGAAGAGTGTTGCCGAAATCGGCGAACACGCAATAGGCTATATCCTTGTCGAGGGCGAGGAAGCATATACGGAGGAACTCAATAAGAATTGCACAATTGAGGGCTTCACGGACAGTGCCGCAGAAAAATATGCAGCGGATAATGAGCTTACCTTTGTAAAGCTCGATCCCGTTGATCCTCCCGCACCGACCGATCCCGATCTCACATTCAAGCTCAATGAGAATGCCGAGATTTGCACATTCGATGAAGAAAACAAGATCATTACGGTATATGACAAGAGCGCAACGCTCGACAAGATTCTTGCGGATTTCACGGTCGGTAAAGACCTTGCGGTCGCACCGATTGAAAAAATCGCAACAGGCGCAGAACTCGTAACGAAAAACGGCGACGAAACGGTTGAAACATACACAATCGTTGTTATCGGTGATGTCAACGGCGACGGCGAGGTTAACTCGATGGATGCTCTGTCAATTCTTCAGCACTCGGTTGAAGAGGTTCAGCTTACAGGTGCGGCTCTTCTTGCCGCTAACATTGATTCGAGCGACAAGGTTGATTCCTCGGATGCATTGGCGGTGCTTCAGATCTCCGTTGAAGAAAAGACGCCTGCCGATTATTTCCCGAAAGAAACCCCTGACGTTCCTGAGACTCCCGATGTTCCGGAGACTCCGGACGTTCCCGAAACTCCCGAAACTCCCGAAACTCCGTCGGGAAACGAATAATATTCAACGCAGCATTGCACAAATTGCGATATTTCCTTAAAAATATGTGGGCGCAGGCTTAGGCTTGCGTCCATAATTTTCGCTCTGTTTTTAATAATATTTAACATATTTTTTAAAAACCTATTGAAATTTATGTTTATATGTGATATAGTTAGAGCGTTGATACATTGATAATAACTCTGATTTTTGTTACAATTCTGCGTTCAAAAAATTTTATAGGTACGCTGAAATCAATGTAGAACGTAAGGAGGTTATTTTTTGAAGTACTATAACGCTAAGGATATCAGAAATATCGCTGTTGCAGGTCACGCAGGAAGAGGTAAGACCACCCTTGCAGAGGCTATGCTTTATATCGCAGGTCTGACAGACAGACTCGGAAGAGTTGACGACGGCACAGCCGTTCTTGACTTCGACCCCGAGGAAAGAAGAAGAAATGTTTCGGTTTCGGCAGCCGTTGCTCCGATCGAGTGGAAGGACTGCAAACTTAATATAATTGATACCCCGGGTCTTTTTGACTTTGAGGGGGAAATGTGCGAGGGTATTGCCGCTTCCGAGTGCGTACTCATCGTTCTCGGCGCAGGTCATAAATATGACGTCGGCGCAGAAAAGGCGTTCAAGGCAGCTAAGAAGCGTGGCAAGATGTTTGCAATTACACGCTGCGATAAGGAGCACGCAGACTTCTATAAGACCTTTGAGGAGATCAAGGCGGTACACGGCGGCGCAGTTTGCCCCGTTATCGTTCCCTACATAGTTGACGGTCAGGTTAAGGCTTATGTCAACCTCGCCGCTCGTAAGGGCTATGAATATCACGACGGTAAGGCTGTTGAGATTCCGATGCCCGACGATCCGAAAATCAAGGAAATGCTCGACATTCTCACTGAGGCTGTTGCAACGGCAAGTGACGATCTTATGGAAAAATTCTTTGCAGGCGAAGAGTTCACCCGTAAGGAAATCATTAAGGCTCTTAACGACGGCGTTAATACCAGCTCGGTTTATCCCGTTTACGCTTGCTCGGGCTACACCACCGACGGCGTAGATCTTCTTCTTGACGAGCTTGCTTACTCTGCTCCCGATGCCGCATCTTATGCAGGCGGCAAGGACGTTGAGTGCGACGAAAACGGACCTCTTGCGGCTCTCTGCTTCAAGACGGTTGCCGATCCGTTCGTAGGTAAGATGTCATATTTCAAGGTTGACAGCGGTAAAATCACTCCCGAAACTCCAGTTTACAATGCCCGTACAGGCGAGACGGAGCGTATGGGTAAAATCATCACAATCCGAGGCAATAAGTCCGAGGACTGCAAGTGTATTCCTGCCGGTGATATCGGCGTAGTTACAAAGCTCAACTGCGTTAAGACGGGCGACACAATCTGCTCGGCGTCGAATGTTATTGAGCTCAGCGGTATCAACTTCCCGAAGCCGTGTCTTTCAATGGCTGTCAAGGCTTGCAAGAAAGGCGACGAAGAAAAGGTTGTTTCCGGCATAAACAGACTTCTTGAAGAGGATCCGACAATCAAGTTCGAGATGAATCACGAAACTAAGGAGCAGATTCTTTCCGGTCTCGGCGAACAGCATCTTGACATTATCGTTTCAAAGCTCAAGAGCAAGTTTGGAATTGACGTTGAGCTTACTCCTCCCCGTGTTGCTTACAGAGAGGCTATCCGCAAGACCGTTAAGGTTCAGGGCCGTCATAAGAAGCAGTCGGGCGGTCACGGTCAGTTCGGTGACGTTTGGATTCGCTTTGAGCCGACAGACGGCGACGATCTGATCTTTGAGTCAGAGGTTGTCGGCGGATCGGTTCCGAAGAACTACTTCCCGGCAGTTGAGAAGGGTCTGCGTGAGTGTATGAAGAAGGGCGTTATGGCCGGCTACCCGATGGTAGGTCTCAAGGCTGTTCTTTACGACGGATCGTATCACCCGGTTGATTCATCCGAAATGGCGTTCAAGACAGCGGCGTCACTTGCATTTAAGGCAGGTATTCCGCAGGCTAATCCGACAATCCTTGAGCCGATCGGTACACTTAAGGCTCTTATGCCCGAGGCATATCTCGGAGATATAATGGGCGATGTAACAAAGCGCCGTGGCCGTGTTCTCGGTATGGGACCGTCTGAGGATGACCATAACCTCCAGGAGCTTGTTGCTGAGGTTCCGATGGCTGAAATGGCAAACTTCGCAACCGTTCTCCGTTCCGTAACGGCAGGCAGAGGCTCATTCACATTTGAGTTTACAAGATACGAGGACGCTCCCGTCCCCGTTGCAGAAAAGGTAATCGCAGAGTCAAAATTACTTGATGAGGATAAATAAAGAAATAGGGGTCGGTTTTCCGATCCCTTTCTTGTTGATGTAAGCAATTGAATAGGTTTTCATAACAAAAATAAGCAGTGATCCGAAAGAATCACTGCTTACTTCAATTTGAATCAATTATCTGTTGTCGATCTTGTAGATCGCATAAGCGAGGAACTGTCCGTTGACGAAATCACAGCCGTTTGTGATGATGAAATCCTTATATGCCTTTACATACATACCCTCGGACATTGTGCCGGGATGGGATTCCTTTGTCGGGTGTGTAAAGCTCGTTGTTCTCGGAGCACCGCTGCTGGATACGTGAACCATTGTAGCGGTCGTTCCGTCGTAATCGGAAATGTTAAGGTCGGGATTATAACATTCCATTGCATATGTCCAATGAGAGTGGCCGTTGAAGAATACAACATTATGGTACTTCTCAAGGAGCTTTCTGAAACGTCTTTCGTCCTTGTTGCCCTTAAAATACGGAATCGTATAGAAGAGACCCCAGTCGTTGTAAATATTGCCCTCTCCGAGGAACGGATTGCCCTTCGGGGCGTCAAGGAATGTGTGGAAATAGAGATAAACTCTCTTGTCCTTATACTTTTCGAGCATTGCCTCAAGCCAATCCTGCTGTTCGTCCGTTACAAGCTGAACAAATGGAACATAAGCGTCCTTAACCTGGCTGAAGAAGATGAATACATCGCCGTTTGTCTCTTTGCCCGAGTAAACGAAATCGTAGCCGTTATCCGCGACATCAAGAACGCCTGCGGGCTTGTTGTCGGAGAATACGCCGACATTGACATTCGCTTTCCAGCCCTCGTAATCAAACTTGTCTCTGCAATCGTGGTTACCCTTGCAGGAGAACACGTTGAAGTCGTGCTGATCGTTGTACTTGTGGAACGATTCATATGAGGAGGTTTCGCCCTCATATGAAAGGTCGCCCGAAACGCCAACGATTGAAACGCCCATATCGTCAAGGAAGTTGAGCGCCTGCGGATAGGATGTATCCGACCAGTCGTTGCCCTCATCGTCAAAATATCTGCCGAAATGGACATCGCTCAAAGTACCGAAGCTGTAAGTCATATCGCCGTAATCGGGGATATTTTCCTCCGGGATCTTGTCCGTATCAAGAAGCTGATCCTGATAATAGAGAAGAATTGTCTCGGCGCCATCGGGGATTGCAAGGAAAGAATTGGTTTCCTTTTCGCCTGTGCCCTTTTTAACATCTACCTGAGCGAACCAGCTATAAGGAATAACCTTGCCGCTCGGTGAGCTTGTTGTGAGCTTATTGCCCTGAGCGTCGCCCCAATAAAGCTCGTATGTTGCGTCAAAGTTTGCCTTGACGATCGCCGTGCCCTCTGCTGAACCTGCCTCTTCGTTTTCAAAAACAAAGTTGGCATTCGCCTTGATTCCGTCCGACGGAATCGGAACGGGTGCGATTATTCCTGCGGAAATGAGAGCCGAAAGAATGAGAGCAATCAGTTTTTGCATAAAATTGACTATCATATTTTTCCTCCGAATCAAAAAATTTTGTGTATCCGTTGATACCGATGATATTATAACATTTTTATATAAAGGAAATCAATACCTTCTTGACATTTGTGATATAATTGTATACAAAAAAAGGAGGTATCGTTATGAAAGACTTCTATGATATTATAAAAGGACGCAGAAGCGTCAGAGCTTACAAGAGTGATGGTGTTCCGTCCGACAAGCTCGAAAGAATACTTGAGGCGGGCACATATGCGCCGACAGGCAGGGGTAAGCAGTCGCCGCAGATAATCGCCGTTACCGATAAGAAATACAGAGACAAAATTTCAAAGCTCAATGCGGCGATAATGGGCACGGACAGCGACCCTTATTACGGCGCTCCGGTTATAGTTCTCGTTCTTGCCGACGGCAATGCCAACACCTTTGTTGAGGACGGAAGCTGTGTGCTTGAAAATCTTATGCTTGCCGCATATGCTGAGGGACTCGGCTCGGTATGGGTTCACCGTGAGCGTGAAATCTTTGACAGCGAAGAGGGCAAAGCTCTGCTCCGTGAATGGGGTCTTCCCGAAACACTCCGGGGCGTCGGTTCAATTGCACTCGGCTATCCTGACGCCGATCCGAGAGAGGCTCTCCCCCGCAAAAATGATTATATAAGGTATATCTGATTTTTACGGCAGAATGATTACAATTTGTAACTTTTTGTAACTTTTTAAAAATTTGGTATAACTGCACTATATATTGGATTTCAGAAGAGATAATATGTTTAAATTGTGCAATAATAAAGCAATGGCAGCTTGCGATAAAGTCGAATTTTATCCTTTTTTTGGCAAAAAATCAGAGTTCCGATTTGACAATTGTAACTAATTATGGTATACTCCTGCCCGTTGTGTGAAAAATAACCGACAGGAGTTAAACTTTTTATGAAAAAGCTTATCAAGAAAATAGTGCCTTTCCTTATGGCAGTTGCACTGATCTTCACGATCGCCGCTGTCGACAAGGTAAATGCTAAAGATTATAATTGTACAAATCCGAAACTTCAGCAGCTTATCAACGAATGGGACGGAGTTTACTGGACGGGTTCTTTCAGATCGGCTACAACCTGCAAGGGATTTGCCGATATGATGTTCAACGAGCTTTACGGAAACGGCGGCGTTGGCGCTTACAATTTGGGCGCATACAGCTACTACGTTCCGTCGCCCCGTGCGGCAGTCGAAATTGCAAGACTCAGCTCTGCGGGTTACAGCGATTTTTACAACATTATGCACAAGGCTGTTTCCGGCGACTATATTCAGTGGGCAACCGCATATTCACAGCACTCGTCAATCTTCCTTTCCTGCGACGAAAACGGATTCTATGTTTTTGACAGCAACTATGTTGAGCCCTATCTTTGCACGGTTCACTACATCACATATGAATATATCACCGATGTAACCTACGGCGTATCGCTTTACAGATCGACCTCGAGCTCCGCATACAAGAAAGCCGCAAAGAAAAAGGCGGCGGCAAAGAAGAAAGCAAAGGTTATCCCGTTTGAGTTCACCGAAAAGAGCGTTGAGCTTTCATATATGGAAACATATGAGGCTTCACTGACCGGCGGCAAAAAGGTTGTAAGCTGGACATCATCCGATGATCACGTTGCGGTCGTCAGCAACACCGGAATGATTGAGGGTGTTTCAGGTGGAACGGCTGTCATCACGGCAATCAATTCCGAGGGAAAATCGACTCAGATGACTGTAAAGGTTAAAGACACCTCGGTCAAGAGAGTCATCGGCGCCCTGCTTGACGGATTCCAGTCGATTGATATGAGCGAATTTATAGACTGATAAAAAGATCTGCACGCAAAATGCAGATCTTTTTCTTATATTCTTCTGTCCTTATAATAAAACTCTTCATCGTGTTTGCCGATTTCCCGCAATACACGGCACGGATTTCCGACCGCAACAACATTTGCCGGAATATCCTTTGTTACGATTGAGCCCGCGCCGATTGCAGAGTTATCTCCGATCGTTATTCCGGGAAGTATAACCGCTCCTGCGCCGATCCAAACATTTCTGCCGATGTGAACGTCAATGTTATACTGCATTGCCTTTTCACGTAGCGACGGGAGTATCGGATGACCTGCGGTTGCAATAGTTACATTCGGACCGATCATTGTTTTGTCGCCGATATAAATATTTCCGTCATCAACCAGCGTGAGATTGAAATTGGCATAAACATCACTGCCGAGATGAACATGTGCGCCGCCCCAATTCGCATAGTAAGGCGGCTGAATAAACGTGCCCTCGCCGACCTCGGCAAAAGATAGCTTCAAAAGCTCCGTCAAACGTTCGTCATCCCCGAGACCGAGCGTGTTATACTCTTTCATATGTTGAACACAGGTTGCCTGAACCTCCAGAATTTCTTTATCCATACCGTCAAAAAGCAATCCTTTGTCTTTTTTCTCTCTTTCTGTCATAATCCTTGCCTCCTTGTTTTTTAGTATATCAAATCATAAAAAAGCGGTCAAGGGTTTGTTGACAGACAAAATAAAAAGAGGTAAAATATAAATGAAATTTCAGGACAGGAGGAATTTTTATGACAGAAAAAGTAATTGCAGAGGTTAAGGCGCTTATCGCCGCACCATCGTGCTGTCCCGAGGCAAAAGCCGCAGCAGAGAGCTGGCTTGCCGCAGTCGGAACAGATAACGAAGCAGAAGAGACAAAAAAGCTCATTGCCGAGCTTGAGGAGGACATTGAGCCGATCGATGATCTTATCGCTTTTGCAAGCTCGCCCAAGTGCAAGGAGTTTTTCGGAGACAATGCTGAGGGATTCCTCTCCCACGCAAAGGAACTCAAAGCATCGGGTGCAAAATACTGCGACTGCCCGGCTTGTGCAGCCTGCGCAAATATTCTTGAGCTTCTGAAATAAATCTAAACATAAACAGGACGAAAATCTTAATGATCTTCGTCCTGCTTTTTATTTTTTCTTAAGAAAATCTATACCGAAAACCCTGTGAATCGGTTTTGTGATTTTTGATTTCATTCTCTGCGACTTCGACATCCAGCTTCCCGAATACCAGTGAATCGAAACGGTGTTTTCGGTCTTGCTCATTATTCCCGTATTACTTCCGTAGGGGTTCATATAATCACTCGGAAGAATCAAAGCGTCGGCAACGATCTGCATTTTTCCGTCGAGCTTCAATCCGTAACGCAGGAGAGCGTCTGTATTCAGGCGCGGGCAAGTGACCGTACCGCTTTTTCCGTCAAGATACGGTTCATATTCCTTGAGCATTGCAGTAATTGCTTTGCCATGTGCAACCGATCCGAATCCCTCGCCTGTATTTACATATTCTCGGTTTTCCATACCGAAAAACGCTTCGTTTTCAAGCAGGAAGTCAATATTTTTTATCAGCTCCACGTCGGTATCGAAATAAACTCCGCCGTTTTCCTCGATAATTGCAAGGCGTGCATAATCACTGAGGAAAGCATACTTTTTCTCCTCGGCACACATTTTGGTATAGCCTGTTGAATTGACATCATAGTTGCTTTCGTTCCACTCAACAATTTCATAATCGGGGCAAAACTTTTTCCAGCTTGCTATACATTTTTTTACCGACTTCGGCTTTTCTCCGCCGCCGAACCAGCAATAGTGAATCTTTTTCGGAATCATCGGATCACCTCTTCGGATTTCATCGTAAAACGGTTCAGTTGAAAAAAGTCCCGTTCCGAGGAACAGGACTTTTTCTGGTGAGGATGAATGGATTTGAACCATCGACCCCTTGCATGTCAAGCAAGTACTCTAACCAACTGAGCTACACCCTCAAAGCAGAGATATTCTATCATACTTTTTCCTTTTTGTAAAGTGTTTTATAAAAAGAAGTTAAATCATTTTCTCTTTTCCCTTGAAATATGGTTAGTTATAGGTTATACTCTTATTTGGCAATCGTGCCTCAAGGGAATACGAAAGGAGAAATAATGTATTACATTATAATGGATCTTGAATGGAATAACGCCTACGTTCACAAGACTAAAAGTTTTATGAACGAGATCATAGAGGTCGGTGCGGTTATGCTTGATGAAGAGCTGAACAGCATCGGCGAATTTTCCTGTTTCGTCAAATCAAGAATCGGTAAGAAGATTCGCAGCAACATAAAAAAGCTGACTCATATTACCAACGACGATATGCGCAGCGGCGAACCCTTTGAAACCGTTATGCAGAAATTTGAAGACTGGATCGGCGGCAGAGAAAACGTTATTCTCACATGGGGCAACAGCGACATTCGTGTCATAATAGAGAATTTTCATATGCTTACGGGACGTAAGACCGTCCCATTCCTAAGTAACTACACCGATGTTCAGCGCTATTTTCAGATTAAAAAAGGAATCCCGACGGAAAAACAGCTCGGTCTTTTCAATGCGGCAGAGGAGGTCGGAATGGATCCCGACAGCTTCTCTCATCACAGAGCTTTGGACGACAGCCTGCTGACTGCGGAATGTTTCAGAAGAGTATATGCAGAGGATTTTGCCGAATACATTCAGCGCTGTGACGATGCCTTTTATGAAAGGCTTTTCTTCAAGCCCTACGCAATTTCCAATATCAACAGTCCGCTTGTTGACAGGAGCTTGCTTAACTACACCTGCGAGGACTGCGGCGTGAGAGGAAAAATTATAAAGAGGTGGCGCTACTCAAATCAGTATTTCAGATCGGTTTATGAGTGCCCGAACTGTGGGAAGAAAGTCCGAGTCGCCGTGCGATTCAAAAAATATTATGATCGGCTGGATACGAGAAAAACCGTTTCACTCATCAAAGACGAGGAAAATCCGGCACCTATACAAAATGGCCTTGAATAATCTTTTCAAGGCTTATTTTTTTGTGTAAACCGTAAAATGTGAACTTTTTTTGAATAATTGATTGACAAATGCCTGTTTTCGTTATAGAATAAATCGAACTCTTTAAGAGCGGTACAGTGATGCCGACAAGATTTTACATAAAGCAGAGCAAGGTCTGTATATATCCTTATGTAATTTTGTGTCTTGTCGCACTGTGCGACAGGACATTTTCTTTTTTCGGAGGTTCTGTTATGAACAAGAAGATTATGGACGAGGCGGCTCTCGGAAGAGCCGTAATGCGAATCTCACACGAAATAATCGAGAAAAACAAGGGAACGGAAAATATTGTACTTGTCGGTATCAAGCGCAGAGGCATATACCTCGGTCAGATGATACACGACAATATAATGAAAATCGAGGGCGTTGACATTCCGTTTCAGACCCTTGACATTCATTTTTACCGTGACGACCTGACAAAGGAGAGCGACGCTCCGGTTTATAACGCCGAGAACAGCGAGTTTGAGGTTACGGATAAAAAAATCATCCTCGTTGACGATGTTATTTATACCGGCAGAACGGTTCGTGCGGCGATTGAGGCGATTTTCACAATGGGCAGACCGTCACAGATACAGCTTGCCGTACTCATCGACAGAGGTCACCGTGAGCTCCCGTTCAAGGCGGATTACATCGGCAAGAGCATCCCGACCTCGAGAAACGAGACGGTATCGGTTAAGGTCGACTGTATCGACGGAGAAACAGGCGTTGACCTGATCACAGATTGAGGCTTTAAACACGGATGTGTTTGAAATAATGGAAAAATAACGGAGGTATATCAAATGAAACTAACTTACAATGTCAGTGACAAACCGAAATTCGGTCAGCTTATCGTTTTCGGTTTCCAGCAGGTCCTTGCAATTCTTGCGGCAACAATCGCAGTTCCGACAATCATCGGTAACGGAATGTCGCAGTCGGCGGCCCTTTTCGGAGCGGGTGTCGGCACAATCGTTTATCTTCTCTTCACAAAGTTTAAGAGCCCTGTTTTCCTCGGTTCGTCTTTCGCATTCATCGGTTCAATGCTTGCAGCTTTTGCGGGTGCAATCTCCGAGGCTGCCGGCCATTTCGGACTTATCATCGGTGCGGCTTTCGCAGGACTTGTTTACGTCGTTATCGCAATCGCAGTAAAGATTGCCGGCGTTAAATGGATCAACAAACTTATGCCTGCCGTTGTTATCGGACCCACAGTTTCAATCATCGGCTTGTCTCTCGCAGGCAACGCAGTCGGCGACCTCACACTCGGTAAGGTTATGACCGAGGTTACAACTCAGACAGTTGAAAACGGCAAGATCGTAGACGTTGTTTCTTCCATATCAACCGCAAGCCCCTATGTTGCGCTTATCTGCGGACTTGTAACTCTCTTTACGGTTATCATCTGCTCTGTTTACGGCAAGAAGATGACAAAGCTCATTCCGTTCATCATCGGTATTCTTGCGGGTTACGTTGCTGCGGCGATCTTCACCGTAATCGGTCTTAAAACAGACAACACCGCTCTTCAGGTTATTGATTTCTCGGTTTTCCACGATCTCAAGATCTTCTCCGTTCCCGATTTCACATTCCTCAAGGCGGCTCAGGGCGCTAAAGAAATCGACGCCTCATATCTTGCAACCGTTGCTGTTGCATATGTTCCCGTTGCATTCGTTGTATTCGCAGAGCACATCGCAGACCACAAAAACCTCTCCTCAATCATTGAAAAGGATCTTCTTGAGGAGCCCGGTCTTCACAGAACTCTCCTCGGTGACGGCGTTGGTTCAATGTTCGGCGCAATCTTCGGCGGCTGCCCGAACACAACATACGGCGAGTCGGTCGGCTGCGTAGCTATCACCGGAAACGCTTCGGTTGTAACAATCCTCACCACAGCGATTATGTGTATGGTAATCTCCTTCTTCGGACCGTTCGTAACATTCCTTGCAAGTATTCCGAACTGCGTAATGGGCGGCGTTTGCATCACGCTCTACGGCTTCATCGCAGTCAGCGGACTTAAGATGATCCAGCAGGTTGACCTCGACGACAATAAGAACCTCTTCGTTGTTGCGGTTATCCTCATCTGCGGCATCGGCGGACTTACCGTAAACTTCGGCAAGGTTACTCTTACATCCATCGCTTGCGCACTTATCCTTGGCATCATCACAAACGTGGTTCTTTCAAAGAAAAACAGCAAGGAAGCATAAGTCAGATCAAACAGTAACAAAATCCCACTCGTAAATCGGGTGGGATTTTTTATGCCTGCATTTATGTTTGTAATACAAAAAAGCTCTCAGGAAAATTTCCTGAGAGCTTAATTATTAAGTTAAACTTATTTAACTTCGATCTCTGCGCCGACTTCTTCGAGCTTAGCCTTGAGATCCTCAGCCTCGTCCTTAGAAACAGCTTCCTTGATGGTCTTCGGTGCGCCGTCAACAAGAGCCTTAGCCTCTGCAAGTCCAAGACCTGTGATATCCTTAACAGCCTTAACAACCTTGATCTTCTGTGCGCCTGCGCTCTTAAGAACAACGTCGAACTCTGTCTTCTCCTCGACTGCCGGGCCAGCTGCTGCCGGACCTGCTACAACTGCTGCTGCAGCTGATACGCCGAACTCATCCTCTACTGCGTGTACGAGCTCTGAAAGCTCAAGAACTGAAAGAGTCTTCAACTCTTCAACGATAGCATTAATTTTCTCTGATGCCATGGTAATGTACCTCCATAAATTTTAGTAATTTTTAAATTAAGATTCGCTGACAATTAAGCCTCAGCGGGAGCCTCTGCCTTATCGGCGATAGCCTGAACAGCACGAGCAAAGCCTGCGATAGGTGCGCTGAATACATTTGCAACCATAGAGAGCAATGTTTCTCTCGAAGGAAGGTTTGCAAGTTCCTTGAGCTTCTCCATCGTCATTACCTCACCGTCGAGGTAACCTGCTTTAAGGCTGAAGTTCTCGTGATCCTCTGCATACTTGTTGAGGATACGGGCTGCGGCTACATAGTCGTCCTTGGAAGTTGCGAGAGCTGTTGTTCCGTCGAGAACCTCGCTCATGCTTTCGAGAGACGTACCGTTGATTGCGAGCTTGAGAAGAGTGTTCTTAACAACTGTGTACTCAACTCCTGCTTCACGGAGCTCCTTACGAAGAGCTGTATCATCGGCAACGGAAATTCCCTTGTAATCTACGATTACACCTGCGCATGAATTGCTGATTCTGTCTGCAACGGAAGCAACGATCTGCTTCTTCTGTTCCAATACGCTTGCACTTGGCATTTTTTTCACCTCTCATGCAATGAAATAGGTGCTTATAACGAAAATTAATCCCTGTCCACTCACCGTGAACAGGGATATGACATACAAATATTAAACCGAATTGTCCGGCTTTCGTATGCTCCCATTCTCGGCAGGCGGTCTGTTAAAACCATTACGCTGATTGCACCTGCTGTCTTCGAAAAGAACAGCTTAGTTATATTAGCACACGTTTGCCGTTTTGTCAATATATTTTTAAAAATTTGCATAAAAAGATTAAGTCTGCAAATAATCCGTCCTTTTCTTATTGACTTTTTTTAATGATTTTGATAGTATAAATTGATTTAGATTTTATTGGTAGCCACTGACTAATTCGGAGTGCAATTATCGGCGAATCCGCAGCAGGAAAATTGTGCTGCGAATTAATCAGCGGTTACATAAAGGAAAAGGAAGTATCATATGCTTTTAGACAAAACAATTCACATTCCCGATCTGGGAGACATCGGCGCAGACAGCGGCTTTCACGTTCTCAGCGCCACAGAGGACGGAAAGTTTTCCGTTGGCAAGAACGGTGTTGTCGACATCGTTTCGACCGGTGACAGCAAGGTTGAGTTCGTTTCTTTCGGCTCACACACTCTCGCTTGCGTAAAATCGGCAATCGCCTACCCCGTTTACTATCCTGTTGCTCCCGTAACCCTTGAGAAGCCCGTTAAGGCTGTTCTTATGGATCTCGACGGCACAACGGTTCGCAGTGAGGAGTTCTGGATCTGGATCATTCAGATGAGTATCGCAAGTCTCCTCGGTAATCCGAAATTTGAGCTTGAAGAAGCCGACCTTCCGTTTGTTTCGGGTCACTCGGTTTCCGAGCATCTTCAGTATTGTATTGACAAATACTGTCCGGGTGCATCGCTCGACAAGGCTCGTGATTTCTATTTTGAGCACACTCACAGAGAGATGGAAGAGATTATGGCAGGCAGAGGCAAGGACGGCGCATTCACCCCGACCGAGGGCGTTAAGGATTTCCTTTACGAGCTCAAGGATATGGGCGTGAAGATCGGACTTGTTACCTCGGGACTTTACGAAAAGGCATGGCCCGAGATTCTTTCCGCTTTCAAGACGCTCGGTATGGGCGACCCGAAAGATTTCTATGACGCAATCATTTCGGCAGGCTTCCCGCTCAGAAAAGGTTCTGTCGGAACTCTCGGCGAGCTTTCACCGAAGCCGCACCCGTGGCTCTATTCCGAAACCTCTATCGTAGGTCTCGGCGAGGCGTTCGCAGACCGCAACCACGTTGTCGGCATTGAGGACAGCGGCGCAGGCGTTTGCTCAGTTCGTCTCGCAGGCTACACTACAATCGGTATCGCAGGCGGCAACATTGTTGACAGCGGCACAAAGGCTGTTTGTAACTACTATGAGAACAGCTTTGCCGATATTTTAAAAATTATAAAGGGATGATTTAATTGAAGAAAAAGATCAATTCCGAGAAAATTGTTCATGCAGTCAGCTTTGCCCTTTTTGTCCTTATGCTGACCGAGGCATACCTTGTTCACGAGGACGAGATCAAAGCAAGCGTTGCAAGACTCAAAACGATCATCGAAAATAAAAACAAATCAGCCGAACCCGAACAGTCGGAGCTTTCGGAAAAAGGAGAACAAGCAGATGGACAACAAACCGCAGAAAATTAACTGCCATTTCATCTCCAATACCCACTGGGACAGAGAATGGCGCTTTTCGGCAAGAAGAACTCAGTATATGCTCGGCTATATGCTTGATATGCTGACGGATATACTTGACAAATATCCCGAGTACAGACATTTCCATCTTGACTCTCAGACTATGCCGATTCAAGATTATCTTGAGGCATATCCCGAGAAAAAAGAGCTTATGAAAAAATACATATCCGAGGGACGTATCGGCGTAGGACCGTGGTTCTGTCTCCCCGACGAATTTACCGTCGGCGGCGAATCGCTTATCCGTAACCTCCTGCTCGGCCACAGAATCGGCAAGGAGATGGGCGGAATCAGCAAAACGGGTTACTCCCCGTTCGGCTGGGGTCAGATCTCACAGCTTCCGCAGATCTATGCGGGCTTTGACATTCACTTCGCCTCGTTCTACCGTGGAATCAACGAGTATTGCGCTCCGAAATCGGAGTTCTATTGGGAGAGCCCCGACGGAACAAGGATTTATGCTTCACGTCTCGGCAAGCGTCCCCGTTACAACATCTGGTACATCGTTCAGCGCCCGGTTTATTACAATCAGCAGAACGAGAACAACCGTGATATGGTATGGAACGACAACAACGGTATCTTCAAATTTATTGATTCCGAGAACAAGAACCTTGACTATCAGTATGCTCACCCGTTCTATGAGTATCACAAGGAGAACATAAAGCCCCGTGCCGAGCAGGCAATTAAGGAGCAGGACAACGACTGGACAACATCTCACCGTTTCTGGTCGCTCGGTCACGATTCCTCCTGTCCGGATGCACGTGAGGTTGAGATGATTAAGGATCTCGACGCCGCTCTGCCGAATGCGGTTGTTTATCACAGCTCGCTTAAAGAGATGGAGCAGGGCATCATTGACGAATTTGATCCCAATTCACCCGTTCTCAAGGGCGAGATGCGTGACCCGTACACCAAGGGAAGCGTCAGCAGTATGATGGGCTGGATCATTTCCGCAAGAACCTATGTTAAGCAGGCTAACTTCAAGACGGAAACTCAGCTCCAGAATTATGCCGAACCGATGGCTGTTTTCGCCTCACTCAGCGGTGCGCCGTATCAGAAAAATTTCATTGACCTTTCATATAACTATCTTCTTCAAAATCACGGTCACGACAGCATTGGTGCTTGCGGACGTGACGTAGTTTACGAGGACGTTATCTACCGTTACAGACAGTCGAGAGAGCTTTCAAACTGCGTTTACGAGCGTGCATTTATGGACGTTGCCGGCGACATCAAGCTCGACGGTTTCAGCCGTGACGACGCTGCAATTGTTGTATTCAACCCGGCTCCGTTCAAGAGAAGTGAAGCAGTTAAGATGACAGTTGAGCTCCCGGCAGAGTGGAAAGCAGACAGCTTTAAGATCACCGATCCCGACGGAACGGTTCTTACATATCAGGTTATCACAACCAATATGAACTCCGCTCAGATCATTCAAAATCCGAATGACGTTGCAAACGTCCTTCATACTCAGCAGTACACGATTGAGCTCGATGTCAAGGACGTTCCGGCTATGGGCTATAAAACACTCAAGCTCCAGCCTCTCTATCATGTCCGTGCGACCACGCCGAAGACTATGCTCAAGAGGAATCAGGTTATGGAGAACGAATACCTCAGAGTTTCGTTTAACTCCAACGGTACCTATAACGTTCTTGACAAGGAGAACGGCAAGAGCTACGAGGGTCTCGGCTATTTCAAGGACACAGGTGAAATCGGCAACCCGTGGGAGCACTTCACTCCGGAAAATGACGAGACATTTACAACTCTTAACGAAAATGCAAAGATCACTCTTCTTCACGAGGGCGAGCTTGCCGTTTCATACAAGGTTGCTATTGACTGGGCTCTTCCCGAGGGAAGAAATCCCGACGAAAAGACACGTTCAAAGCACCTCAACCCCTGCAAGATCGAGAGCGTTATCACATTGAAGAAAGGCTCACGTTATCTTGAGGTTGAAACAACGATTGACAACCAGAGCGAGGATCATTACCTCCAGGTAGCGTTCCCGACCGATATCAAGTCAGAGTTCTCATATGCTCAGGGTCAGTTCGACGTTGTTAAGCGCCCGGTTGCTAAGCTCGACTATTCGCTCTATGACGAGATTCCTATGACGGAACAGCCGATGAACTCATTCGTTGACGTAACCGACGGCAAGGTCGGCGCAGCTCTCCTCAACACGGGTCTTAAAGCATATGAGGCTTCGGACGACGAGTGCGGCACGGTTTACCTTTCACTTCTCCGTGCTTTCCCGCTTCGCATCTGCGTTACAAGCGATATGCAGGATTACAGTGCGAGCGACAAGGGCTCACAGTGCATCGGCAAGAACACCTACCGTTACGCATTTATGCCTCACAAGGGCGACTGGGAGGACGGCAATGTCTGGGGCGAGAGCGAGAGATTTAATCTTGCTTTCGGCGTAGCTCAGCTTGCTCCGACCGACCACGGCAAGAACGGTCTTGTCCACTCATTCCTTGAACTCGGAACAGAGAAGCTCAATGTCAGCGGCATCAAGCAGAGCGAGGACGGCACAGGCTATGTTGTTCGTCTCTTCAATCCGTCCGATAAGACTCTCAAGACAACAATCCGTCTCAACGGCGGCATTGCTCCGATCGAAAAGGCACAGTCTCCTGTTGAAAGACAGCAGGCAGAGTTTGAGCTTCCGCCGTATTCGGGCAAGAAGTGGAACGAGGTTAAACTCGTAAGCCTTGAGGAAAAGGACGTAGCTCCGCTCACAGTTGACGAAAACGGATTTGCCGAGTTTGAAATCACCGGTAAAAAGATTCTTACAATTAAATTTGTTGGCTGATAAAAAGATTATACTGAGGGAGCGCCATTAGTCCGGCGTTCTCTCGGGCAAGGCATTTGCCCGAATTTGAGGAATAGATCATAAGATGAAACATCTACGGAAATTTATGTATACTGCCGCCGGCTTGTTCGCCGTGCTCAGTGTTATTTTCCTTATTTCACACATTCACCACGACAATCATTATTCTTTCACCTGTTTTATCACATTCCTGACGTGTTTCTATCACTTTGCATACAGAATTGTTGTTTCGGAGTCCTTATCGCACAAAACCGTTGAATTTAATTATAAAAACGGTTGGTTTGCACCCAAAAAATTTGAAGAACCGATTTTTAAGGCACTCAGGGTAAAGCGATGGAAAGAAAAACTGCCGAATCTTCTGCCTAACACATCGTCATCGCAGAAATTCCCGGTTGAAACTCTTATCAACGAGACCTGCTCGGCAGAGGTAATCCACGAGATAAACATTGCGCTGAGCTTCGTTCCTTTTTTTGTTTCCCTTTTTTACAGCAGTCACGTTTGGATTTTCCTTGTGTCGGGAATTTTAACGGCAATGTTTGATCTGTGCTTTATAATTTTTCACAGACATTTCAGACCGAGACTGATAAAACTTTTGAACACCAAAGAATAAAAGCCATCAGGCAAAACGTCCGATGACTTGATAAATCACAGTTGACAAATTAATTTTTACAGCGTATAATAAAGATGCAAAGGGTGGCATTACCGATAGACGGTTACGCCCTCAAAAAATGGATTTAAAGAAATAAACCGCTTGTTTTCTCAGGACAGGGCGGTTATTTCTTTTTATATGCAAGGACTGCAACGAACACAGTCACAAGTCCGATGATTACAAGTGCGAATGTAAATAAATTCTCATATGTAACGTATTGCATAATATCACCCCCCTGACGAGGGCGCAGAGTGTAACCGCCTACCGCATTGGTAATGCCACAAAAGCATTATATATATTTCACATAGCTTTGTCAATAAAAAATAGGGCAATACTGCACAATTGAGATATGCGGTATTGCCTCATTTTACAGATTCTTTTCAAGACAAACGAGTTGAACTCCGTCAATTCCGTTGAACACGCACGGTACAATCGAAACCTCGGCATACCCGAGCTTTTTATAAAGACTGCGTGCGGCGGAATTTTTCGCATTTGTGTCCATTCTGAGGTGAGTGCAGCCGTTTTCAGCCGCATATTTTTCATAGAAATCAACAAACGCCGTTCCATAGCCCTTGCCCTTTATTTTCGGCGAAACGACAAGTGCGTGCAGAACCATCACCTTATTATCGGGAGCGTCAACTGCCCAGCTTGCATCGGCATATTCGGGAACCTGCTCCCTGTTTATCCTTGCGGCTGCAACAACCGTTCCGTCAATTTCTTCGACGAACATATCTCCTGCCGCAACTGCCGTCTCGGCGGTTTTGCGTGTCGGATAGATATCTCTTATCCAGCCGATCGTAACCAGTCCCGCCTCCTCGGCATCGTGAATTTCATCATATATTTCACTGATTCGGTCAATATCCTTTTCCGTCGCTTTTCTGAACATAATTTTCACACCTTTTAAAAAATCGCCCGCAGAAACGGACGATTTTCTTTTTATATTATCTCACCAAATCGTCGAGCTTCTCTTTCATTGCTTGCTCGGTATCACGGTAATACTGGGTTTTCGGATTCGGATGATTATTTTCCGCCCAAAGCTTGTCCGCCTGTTCTTTCCAAGCGGCGGCAAATTTATCACACTTTGCGCAAAGGTGCTCAACACCCTCCTGATTTTCGAGGTCAGTTGATTTTGCCCCGGTCTGTTTAATAATTTTCCTGAGATACTCGGGATTTTCAAGCATCGGACACGGACGCAGGTGGTTATCATTAAACGGCTGATTGTGATAATAGCTCATAAACAGCGGATTTCTCAGCGCCTCAAGAATCGTGTGTGTTCTGATGTTTGAATCCGAGAAATGAATAAATACGCAAGGCTCGATGTCACCTGCGGAATTGATATGAAAATAGTTTCTGCCACCCGCAATACAGCCTCCGACATACTCGCCGTCATCCTGGAAATCCATAACAAACAGCGGCTTGCCCGTCTTGCCGTTTCTCATCTTCTTGAGCCAGTAATACATATGCGTTCTCTGCTCAGGCGTTGGGATAAGATCCTCAACAGCGCCTGTGCCGACCGGCATATAGTTGAAGTAAAGTGCAAATTTTGCACCCTTTTCAACCATCAGATCAATAAATTCGTCGCTTGTAACCTTATCGACATTCTGCGAAGTGTAACAGATCGAAAGTCCGTAAATACACTTGTTCTTTTTGAGAAGATCCATAGCTTTCATCGTTCTCTCATAGGCTCCGGCACCGCGGCGGAAATCGTTCGACTCCTCGGAGCCCTCAATGCTGAGTGCAAGAGTGAGGTTGCCGACATCTTTCATATCGTCGCAGAACTTCTGATCTATAAGCGTGGCGTTTGTATATGCAAGGAAGGTGCAATTCTTATGCTCACGGCAAAGACGGAGAATATCGTTTTTTCTGATGAGCGGCTCGCCTCCCGTGAACATATAAAGGTGTGTTCCAAGCTCAACACCCTGATTGATAACATTATCTATTTCATCATATGTGAGGTTGAGCTTGTGACCGTATTCCGCCGCCCAACAGCCCTTACAGTTCATATTACAAGCACTGGTCGGGTCGATAAGCATCAGCCACGGAATGTTGCACTTATACTTTTCACGGTTGGCTCTGACGGCTCTCGTTCCGTGGAGCCCTGCTCCGAGGACAAAGGAGAGGAACATCTTCTTGAGGTAATCTCTGTCAATATCCTTGAGGAGATTCATCGCATAGGTGTTCCAGACATTATTGTCATCGCTGATCGCATTGCGGAATCCGACAAAGGTTTTCTCGGGGAATGTTTTGCCGGCAAACTTTTCGGCAAGACCGATCAGCTTAAGAATGTTCTTTTTGGGATCCTTGTCAACGTATTTCAACATACGGTCAAGCAAAAATCCCACGCCCGCACGTTGAATGTTTTCTTTCAGTAACATAACGCTGTACCTCACAACTAAAACTGGACTTTATTTTCTCATATTTTCCCGATAAAGTCAACCGAGATTCGCAATAAAACTAACTTATTCGACACAGTGTCTAAAAATTAACAATCATATAACGCTTTGCCCGTCATTCGAACAATTAGCATTTTGATTTCAAAAGTATTTTTCCATAATGTTGACATTAAATCCGTAATTTGATAAAATTTGTATGTTTGGAGGGACTATAATGGTGGAAACGAATAATAGCAAAGTAGTTCTTGCGGAAAAACGAGAACGAAATTACGGTATAGACATATTGAGAATTCTTTCAATGTTTATGGTAACTGTTTTGCATTTTTGCGGCTACAGCGGTATAGGTGAAACAACTGATACAGGTATACCTTTTTATGTTGGCTCGGCATTTTTGGTCGTTTGTTACGGTGCGGTCAATATTTTTGCACTTATTTCCGGATATGTCATGTACGGTTCGAAAATAAAATACAACCGGATTGTGAGTCTTTGGTTCCAGGTTGTTTTTTATTCTGCCGTGTTGTCTGTAGCGGAGAAATGGATTTATGATATCCCAATCAATCTATCAATATTTATGCCTGTAACATTTTCTACATTTTGGTATTTTCAGGCGTATTTTCTTATGTTTTTCTTCATCCCGTTATATAACGAGATTATTAACAGATTTTCTGATAAGACTTTATTTAAATTTCTTTGCATCGGCATACTTATTTTCTGCCTTTTTTCAAATTTTGCAAAAATGTCTGGCAAGGATATCTTGGGACTCAAAAGTGGTTACGGTTTCTTATGGCTTTCTTTTTGTTATATTGTCGGTGCTTTTATAAAAAAGAATAAGGACAGACTTTCAAAAATATCAAATCGTACATGCTGGCTTATTATATGTATAAGCGAACTGATCAATTATTTAAGCTATGTTCTTTTATTTAATGTTTCGGGTCCGGAATCGCTTTACATTGTTCCAAAATATATTTTTGTTAATTACACCTCTGTCACGGTTTTTATCCCTGCAATTTGTATTTTGATCATTTTTAGCAGAATAAAAGTAAACCGAGGAAAGACAGTTATTAAATTCTTTTCGTCAACAGCATTTGGTGTGTATATCATTCAAACGCACACTTTAATATGGAATCATTATATTGTTCAATATCATACATTTTTAAAGAACCCAAACCAATGGACAAGTATTCCATTGCTTATTGTTGGTGTGGTTGCCCTCTATCTCTCTGCAACATTTATGGATTATTTTCGGATTCTGATTTTCAGACTTTTGCACATTGATACATTGGGCAAACTATTTTGCAGACTGCTCAAGAAAGTTATAAACGCAGCAAAAAGACCTTTCAGAAAATACTTTCAGACTTAACATAAAAGGCATCATATTGATTCATTTATATAATGTTTTTGTACCATTTGACATAATTTTCCTACTGTATCTAAACCTTTATGTTGACTTTACATTTGTATTGATGTATAATTGAGCCACAAAAATATTTTTTCGGAGGTTAAAACAATGAAAAAAGTCATAAGCATACTTCTTTCGGTTGTAATGATTGTCCTCCTTGTTGTTCCGACATTTGCTGTCGACACAAACTCGGAGTTTCAGTTCAACTCGAACGGAAAATTCAAGATCATGATGATCAACGACACCCAGGATGTTATCCTCAAGGATGTTATCCAGGCGAGCTACCTCAAGAAGATTGTTGAGAAAGAGCACCCCGACCTTATCGTTATGGCGGGCGACCTTCTTACAGATTTCTTCCCGGGCGCAACAAAGGATCAGCTCAAGAAGTGCCTTACTCAGGCTCTTGACGGAATCAACGCTCTCGGCGTTCCGTTCGTTGCAACATTCGGCAACCACGACCACGATTGGGAAGAGATTTTCCCGCTCGAAGAGCAGATGGAAGTTTATAAGTCATATTCAAACTGTGCTATCGTAAACAACGGCTGTGACGTAGGTACATACTACATCCCCGTTAAGTCCTCAGACGGCAGCAAGATTCCTCTTAACATCTATGTTATGGACTCTAACAACAAGGCTAAGGGCGAGGGTCTCCTTACAGGTTATCAGGGACTCAAGCCGGAGCAGGTTCAGTGGTACAAGGATACTCGTGACGGCCTCAAGGCTGCAACAGGCGACTATGTTCCCTCTCTTGTTTTCCAGCACGTTCCCGTTAAGGAAATCTATCAGTTTGTTGACAAGGTTCCGTTCAACGCAGATCATACAGATTGCATCTTCGGCCTTGATGACGGTCAGTGGTACAAGCTCAATGACAAGGCAACAAGCGGCGTTCTCGGTGAGGTTCCTTGCTCAGAGTCAATCAACGGCAACACCGGCGAATACGAAGCATGGCTTGAGCACAAAGAGGTTATCGGCGCATTCTTCGCACACGATCACGTAAACAACTTTATGGGCGTTACCGACGAGGGTATCACTCTCGGTTACAACGGCGGCACAGGCTTCAGCACATACGGCAGAGGCGGCGACCGTTCGGCAAGAATCTTTGAGATTGATGAAAACGATGTAAGAAATTATGAGACACACCTTGTTACATTCAACGATGTATCTCCGATAAAGATAAATTTCTACATTATGGATCTCTTCTCACCTGTTATCGCAACATGGATCGGCAGACTTATCGACATCGTTTGCCCGCAGTTCATTAAGGACATCGTTGCAGATATCCAGAAATAAGCATCACCAAATTCAACTCCCCGATTCATTCGGGGAGTTTTTGTTTTTTACATCAAACTTACAATTGCAAAAACAGCCTCCCCTTGTGAAAAGGAGAGGCTGTTAAAATTATGATCAGTTATTGTAGAGGCCACGCTTAACGTAGGTTGTGTGGAGAACCTCGTGAGCCTTATGGCTGCCGGGCTCGCCGAAGAACTCGTCATAAACACGTTTTACTGCCGAGTTTTCGTGCGACTTACGGTTTTCGTTGTTCTTATCAATATTGTAAAGAACGGAAGCACGCTTGCTTCTGAAGTCCTCAAAGTTACGAACCGCTGCGGAAACGATCGGCTGTCCGCCGCCGTTGATACATCCGCCCGGACAACCCATAATCTCAATGAACTGGTACTCGCTTGTGCCGTTCTTGATCTGCTCCATAAGCGTTTTTGCGTTCTTTGTTCCGCTCGCAACAGCAACCTTTACGCTGAGATCGCCGACTGTGTATGTGGCTTCCTTAACGCCATCCATACCTCTGACCTCTGTAAAGTCAACGCTGTCAAGAGCCTGACCCGTAATCTTCTCAACTGCTGTGCGGAGAGCTGCCTCCATAACACCGCCCGTTGCGCCGAAGATAACAGCCGCACCCGAGCCCTCGCCGAGAGGACTGTCATAAGTCTCATCGGGAAGTGAATTGAAGCTGATACCTGCGCTCTTGATCATTCTTGCAAGCTCACGGGTTGTGATTGAGATGTCAACATCGGCATAGCCGGATGCACTCTGATTGTCTCTGCCAACCTCGAACTTCTTAGCTGTACAGGGCATTACGCTGACGCTGACAATCTTAGCAGGATCAATGTCCATTTTCTGAGCGTACCATGTCTTAAGCGTTGCGCCGAACATCTGCTGAGGTGACTTGCAGGTTGAAAGGTGATCAAGCTGATCGGGATAGTAATGCTCGCAGTACTTAACCCAGCCCGGTGAACAGGAGGTGATCATCGGGAGTGCGCCGCCGTTTGTAATTCTCTCGATAAGCTCGTTTGACTCTTCCATAATAGTGAGGTCGGCCGAGAAATCGGTATCGAATACCTTGTCAAAGCCAAGGCGGCGGAGAGCGGCAACCATCTTGCCCTCAACGTCTGTACCGATCGGGAGACCGAACTCCTCGCCGAGAGCCGCTCTGACAGCAGGAGCTGTCTGAACAACAACATACTTCTCGGGATCGTTGATAGCCTCAAGTACCTTCGGCGTGTCGTCCTTCTCACGGAGTGCACCGGTCGGGCAGTTTACAATACACTGACCGCAGGCGATACATGAAAATTCCTTAATTTCTCTCTCAAACGGAGATGTAATGCAGGTATCAAAGCCACGAGCGTTAGCTCCGATAACGGAGATACCCTGCTCATCACAGGCTGCAACGCAGCGGCGGCAAAGAATACACTTGCTGTTATCACGAATCATATGGGGCATTGAATCGTCGTAAGCATAGTCGGGTGTAACGCCGTCAAACTTGCTCTCGTTCTCAACACCGTATTCCTTACAGAGCTTCTGGAGCTCACAGTTTGTGCTTCTTACGCAGGAAAGGCACTTGCGCTCGTGAGTTGAAAGAATAAGCTCAAGGGTTGTTCTTCTTGAATTGCGAACTCTGTCTGAATTTGTGAGAATTTCCATTCCCTCATTTACGGGGAACACGCAGGAAGCGACAAGGCTTCTTGCGCCCTTGACCTCAACCATACAGATTCGGCAAGCACCGATCTGATTGATCTTCTTGAGGTAGCAAAGGGTCGGGATCTCGATTCCTGCATAGCGTGCGGCTTCAAGAATCGTAATTCCGCTCGGCACGCTCAGAGGCATGCCATTGATTTTGATATTAACCATTTCCATTTCTGACATCCTCCTTATTTCTTAATGATTGCGCCGAAGCGGCAGGTATCCATACATACGCCGCACTTCACGCACTTGCTTGTGTCGATAGTATGAGCTGTCTTAACAGCACCCGAGATAGCACCGACGGGGCACTTTCTGGCGCAGGCAGTACAGCCCTTACACTTGTCAGCCTCGATTGAGTAGGAAACGAGCTTCTTACAAACGCCTGCCGGGCACTTCTTGTCAACAATGTGAGCAATATACTCATCCTTGAAGAAGCGAAGTGTTGCAAGAACAGGGTTCGGAGCTGTCTGACCGAGACCGCAAAGCGAATTGTCCTTAATATAATGAGCAAGAGTTTCAAGCTCGTCAAGATCCTCAAGGGTAGCCTTACCGTCGGTAATCTTCTCAAGAAGCTCTCTCATTCTCTTCGTACCGATACGGCACGGAGTACATTTACCGCAGCTCTCGTCAACTGTGAAGTCAAGGAAGAACTTAGCGATATCAACCATACAGTTGTCCTCGTCCATAACGATAAGTCCGCCCGAACCCATCATACAGCCGATAGCGGTAAGGTTGTCGTAGTCGATCGGTGTGTCCATAAGGGATGCAGGAATACATCCGCCTGACGGACCGCCTGTCTGAGCGGCCTTGAACTTCTTGCCGTTCGGGATTCCGCCGCCGATGTCCTCGATGATTTCACGAAGAGTCGTGCCCATCGGGATCTCAACAAGACCTGTGTTATTAATCTTTCCGCCGAGAGCGAATACCTTTGTACCCGAGGACTTCTCTGTGCCCATTGAGTTGAAGAACTCAGCGCCGTGGAGAATGATCTGCGGAATGTTTGCAAATGTCTCAACGTTGTTTTCTGTTGTCGGCTTGCCGAAAAGGCCCTTAACTGCCGGATACGGCGGACGGGGACGAGGCTCACCACGGTTGCCCTCGATCGAAGTCATAAGAGCAGTCTCTTCACCGCAAACGAATGCGCCTGCGCCGAGACGGATATGGAGATCGAAGTCAAAGCCGGAATTGAATATGTTCTTACCGAGAAGTCCTGCTTCACGAGCTTCCTTGATAGCAACATCAAGGCGGTGAACAGCAATCGGGTACTCGGCACGGACATAAACATAACCCTCGGTTGCGCCTGTTGCGTAACCGCAGATTGTCATAGCCTCAACGATACAGTGCGGGTCGCCCTCAAGAACGGAACGATCCATAAATGCGCCCGGGTCACCCTCGTCGGCGTTACATACTACATACTTCTGATCGGCTGAATTTTTTGCGGTAAAGCTCCACTTAAGACCTGTGGGGAATCCGCCGCCACCACGGCCTCTGAGTCCCGAATCCTTAACGATCTGGATAACCTCGTCGGGAGTGAGTTCTGTCAGACACTTTGCAAGAGCCTGATAGCCGTCCATAGCGATATATTCTTCAATATTTTCAGGGTCGATAACGCCGCAGTTACGAAGCGCAACTCTGTGCTGCTTCTTATAGAAATTGGTTTCATTAAGCGGCTTTATATCATCCTGATGAACTGTCTCTTCATAGAGAAGTCTCTTGACCATACGACCCTTGAGAAGATGCTCCTCGACGATCTCGGGAACGTCCTCAACCTTAACCTCGCTGTAGAAACAGCCCTCGGGATATACGATCATAACCGGACCTAATGCGCAAAGTCCGAAGCAACCGGTTTTAATTACTTTAACCTCATTTTCAAGACCCTTGTCCTTGAGCTCCTGCTCAAGCTTTTCAATGATCTCGGCACTGTGTGAGGAAGTACATCCGGTACCGCCGCAGACAAGAACGTGTGAACGATACATTGTTTTTCCTCCTTAATCTTTTACAACAGCGCCAACGGTGTATTCAACAACCGGATTGCCGTTTACAATATGGGAAGCAACGATTTCGGCAACCTTTTCAGGGCTGACCTGAACATAAGTTACCTTATCCTTGCCGGGTTCAAAAACCTCAACGATCGGCTCGTACTGGCACATACCGATGCAGCCTGTCTGAGCGACCGTAACGTTTTTAAGATTTCTTTTTGCGACCTCATCAACGAAAGCGTTGAGAACGGGACGTGCGCCTGCTGCGATTCCGCAGGTTGCCATGCCGACTACGACACGGATTCCGTCGCCTGTGCCCTCACGGTCTGTCATTGCCGCCTTAGCCTTATCACGGATGGCGAGCAACTCTTCAAGTGATTTCATTTACAGTACACCTCCACGGATTATTTGTGTTTGTTCATGCAGGTACTCTTTTATCCACTGTGTCACGGACGGCTCACTGAGCGGCACGTCACCGAGTATTCCTTTAAGCTCGGAAGTGGAAAGAGTAAATTCTTTTTCATCGACTTTGAGCCGATAGATAAAATTGCGGTCAGTGTTCATGGTGATAAGCATCACAATTGTGGAATCAATGTCCCCCAGCGGCGTAAAATCAATGCTGTCGGTTTTAAAAATCGCCTTGACCTTTGTTCCGACGCCGACCTCCGATTCGATAGTCAGGCTTCCGCCCGTCTGCTCGGCTGCCATTTTAAAAAGAGGGATTCCCATTCCGACCTTTCTTGTTGTTCTGGTTGTGAAGAAAGGATCCTGAACATTTAGCACCTGTTCGGGAGTCATCCCCTTGCCGTTGTCATAGATTCCTATGAGCATTTCATTTTTTTGTGTGTTCCCGATTATCTCGATCTCAATCAAAGATGCGCCCGCAGAAATCGAATTCTGCGCAATGTCGAGAACATTCAGCGATAACTCACGCATGATTTCCTGTGTTTACGCTCTGTACTTGGCAAGAATGCCGGGTACATCGTCCGCAGTGAGTTTGCCGTAAACCTCATCGTTAACGGTAAGAACGGGAGCAAGTCCGCAGGCACCGATACAACGGCAAGCCTCAACAGAGAACATTCCGTCGTCCGAGCACTCGCCCGCACCGATTCCAATCTCCTCACAGATCTTGTCAAGAAGCTCCTGCGAGCCCTTAACATAGCAAGCCGTACCGAGACAAACCGAGATGTTGTACTCTCCCTTAGGTGAAAGAGCAAACTGAGCGTAGAAAGTGGATACTCCGTAAACCTTTTCAAGCGGTACGTTCATACCGTCGGCAATCATGGCCTGCACTTCAAACGGAAGATATCCGTATATGGCCTGTGCCTGCTGCATAACGTGCATAAGCAAGCTCTTGTTATCCTTGCACTCCTCAATAACAGCTTTAAGCTGTGCCTCCTGCTCAGGTGTTCCTCTGAACGGGATTTTGCTGATTTTCTTGAGCATTTAAGTTGTTCCTCCTTTACAACAGTTTAGCCGTAATGTGACTTGTCGGGAAGATTTAAACGCCCCGAAAATGTGTGTGTTAAATTATTAACACTCCGAAAGTCCGCAATACAACATTATAATGCTGAAATATTATATCACATCAAAATTAAATAGTAAACACATTTATCGAATTAAATTGCTCCAAAATAGCTCATTTTTGACAATTTTTTTATTTTATATGCGTGGTTTTTCTGCATTTTTAAAATTCTGCCCGTAAAATTATAATAAATAATTCATTTATTGATTAAATAGATATCTAATATATTTATATCGATAAAGGATAAAAAAGGACTGTGATGAAACAGACGCACATCATCACAGTCCGATAAAGTAAATATTTATATTTTGAACAGCTCTTTGATGGAGCTTTTCGCTCTCTCAATATAATCCGGCATAACGTCGCAAAGCTGCCGACGGTAGTCATCTTTATTTGCGGCAAAATCGTTGTATGCTTCAATCAGCCTTTCAGCACCGTCGATCTCTTCGACAGGAATCACCAATCCGTCATATGTCCCGAAAATATCCTTTGCAATGCCCTTCGACTTGACGCTGTAACCGATAACCAGCGTCGGCACGCAGGTACTGTATGCGGCGATCGTTGCGTGAGTCCTTGCGCCGATAAACGCATCGCACCGAGAAATTATCCCCTTGTATTGCGCCGCAGTGAGCGTAGACGGAATCAAAACCACTCGATCGTTGTCCTGAAAGCAATCCTTAAGAGACGTAAGAGGTTCAACATCTCCTCCCGGCAAAGTTACATGGGGAATTAAAAGAATGTCTGCTTCGGTCCCATTTAAAAGCCTATTTATCAGTTCAACAAACGCCTTCCTAAATGAATCAATTGATTTGGAGTGGCTTTCAACCATAACGCTTGTGTTTATTCCTATCGCGCCTTTTTTGATATTCAATTTATCGGCGGCAGATTCATCAACATCCAGCGTGAATGCGGAATCGGGATAAAGCACCGTATTTTTATCAATTCCGTTTTTCAGCAGCGCTTCATAGGTCAATGACTCTCTTGCCACGATCAGGTCAAAGGTTTTCAAATCCTTGATTTTATCCTCGGAAAGATTCTCCTCGCCGATTGAGCAGCCCCAAAGAACCGTCTTTTTGCCGAGCCTCTTCAGCTCTCTGTTCATAGCCGCCGCAACATGTCCGTCGCCGTAGCAATAGTTGTCGCCGCCGACAGAAATGTATATATCGTTTTCCTTGAGCGACGGATTTTTGCAGGAAAGCGAATAAAAATATTCGTCCGAAATCTTTTGAGATTTTTTGCTGAGGGCGGAAATTTTTATTTTTTGAAAAGGTGTTGTCTTTGAAACAGGCAGAATGTAATTAAACTCCTCTGTCTCATCAATGTTCGGCAGGTCGCCCCATTGATCGCTTTTTTTATCAAACGTGTAAAGTTTTATCACCGAATCCGGCTCTGCGTTCTTTATCATTGCCGAAAGAGTTCTGACAATCGCCTCACAGCCGTGGTTCTCACATCCGCCGTGAGAATAAAAAGCATATCTCATTTACATTACTCCTCGACAAGTTTTACATCGACATTATCAAAGTGCACCCAGCCCCACTGTCTCGGCCATGATCTTGATGTGCCGTCCGCATGAAGAACCTCAAACACAAACGCAGGATAAATATAATCGAGATTTTCGCTGTTTGCCTTTGAAATACCGCCCGAAAGAATTATTGTTCCTTTATAAAGACCGGGACCGAGATTATTCTTATTAATACAAACATCGACGTCAAATTCTCCGACGGTATTTATATTTGCGAAAGTATCGGTAAACGCAATCTCAACCGGAGTTTCATCCGCCTGCCATATGAGCATACGGAAGCTGAGGTCTCCGATATTCGGGACCTTTGTTTTTATTCTTAGCCTAAATTCAATCGGCTCGTCCGCCGCATAAATACAGGATTCATTATGGAGAATATCGAGCGACATTATCTCCGCCTTGTCAAGATTGTATCCGACAGGTCTGGGAAGCTCGGAAAAATCATAGTGATTGAGCTTTTCCATATATGCTTCGCTGTTATATATTCTTATACCGCCCTCGACATCTCCGTCATAAATAACCTGTCCCTCCTTAAGGACAATTACACGGTCACAGAGCTGGCGGATCGTATTCATCTGATGGCTGACAAAGAGAATGGTTTTGCCGCTTTCGGCAATGCTCTTCATCTTTTCAATACATTTTTTCTGGAAACGGGTATCTCCTACGGCAAGCACCTCGTCAACGAGAAGAATATCGGGCTCAAGATGCGATGCAACGGCAAAAGCAAGTCGGACAAACATTCCGCTCGAATATCTCTTAACCGGAGTGTCAATGAATTTGCCTACCTCGGAAAATTCGACAATATCATCGAATTTGCTGTCGATTTCAGCTCTTGTCATGCCGAGGATAGCACCGTTCAAATAGATATTTTCACGTCCCGTGAGCTCTCCGTTGAAGCCTGTTCCGACCTCAAGCATTGATGAGATTTTTCCGTAAAATTCAATTCTTCCGTCGGTGGGCTCGGTTATTCTCGAAATAATCTTGAGAAGCGTTGATTTTCCCGCTCCGTTTTTTCCGATAATTCCGATTTTTTCACCCTGCTCAACATTAAAAGTTACACCGTTAAGCGCCCAGAAGTCCTCCTTACGGTTTGCCTCCTTGGGATGCAGCAGGTTATGACACGCCAGCTTCATTCTATCCTTTTTGCTGTCGGGTCTCTTTGTAACGTGTTTTATAACATATTTTTTCTTGATATTTTCAATTTTCAAAGCAACAGGTTTCTCACTCATCACACTTCACCCCGTTATACGATATCGACAAAGTTTCTTTCGGCTTTTCTGAACAGTGCCACACCAACCACCGCAAAGAACACAAGCCACGCAATTGCAACAATAAACGACAGCCAGTCAAAGGTCATATCGCCGAGCACGCACCACTTGAATGCAGAAATCATACCGGTTGCGGGATTAAGCGAATAGATAAGTCTGTATTTTTCCGGAATCGAGGTTATCGAATACGATACCGGGCATAAGTATTGGGCAATTGAAAGTGCAAAAGGAATAACCTGCGCCATATCACGCCATTTGACGTTGAACGCAGAGAGAAACAAGCCGAAGAAAAGGCCGAGAGAAAGATTGAGAAGCATAAAAATCGGGAAGAGCAAAAATCTTACTGTCGGATAATAGCCGACAATAAGCATCATCACGATAAGCACAGCCATTGAAACAAGCGAATCAAATATGGACGCTAAACTCGCTCCGATGGGGGACAGGATTCTCGGATAATAGACCTTTTTCATCAGTCCGGCATTTGTAATAAATGTCGATGAGGACTGCGACACATTTTTCGAGAAAAGACTCCACGGAATACTGCCGGCATAAACCATTATAAAATACGGAGCACTTCCGTCCGACGACAGTCCCGCAAGAGTTCCGAAAATGAATGTTGAAACAAACATATTGATAATCGGCGCAATAATCGCCCATCCGAGTCCGATCCTCGTCTGCTTATACCTTACCGTTACATCACGCTTTGCAAGGTTAAACGCAAGCTCACGGTAGTTCCAGATATCCTTCCAATATTGGAAGTTTTTTCCGTTAGGCTCAATAACTGTTTTTCTCAAAGCAAAAACCCTCTCATTAAGTTACTTGCACACATATAAGAATTATATCATACCGTGCTGTTAATAGTCAATATATGAAAGTATGATAACGTCAAATAAAAAGCGGTTCAAAACCTTGACACTGCGGCGTTTTTCTGCGATAATGTAATATGTATTTATATATTTACTCAAAGGGGAATTTGCAATGACAGACAACGAAAAACTCGCCGAGCTTTTGTTTCCCAACATAACAAAAACTCCCGAGGATTATGAAAAAATATATCCCGAAAGAGGTCTTTCCGAGGGCGCAAGGGTTTCAAGATTCGCACCCAGTCCGACAGGCTTTCTCCATCTCGGCGGACTCTTCGCCGCAATGATTTCAAAGCTCACAACACGTGCCACCGACGACGGCGTATTCTTTCTCAGAATCGAGGACACGGACAAGAAACGTGAGATCGAGGACGGCGTTTCCGCAATAATCAAAGGTCTTGCCGATTTCGGCGTAACTCCCGACGAGGGTGTTATGGGCTTTGAGGAGGAGAGCGGAAAATACGGCCCCTATCAGCAGAGTAAGCGTAAGGATGTTTACCAGTCGATCGCAAAATCGCTTGTCGCTCAGGGAATGGCTTATCCCTGCTTCTGTTCCGAGGAGGAGCTCAACGAGATCCGTGCAGAACAGGAAAAGGCGGGAACGGATATTCAGGGCTACTTCGGCGAATGGGCAAGATGCCGCAATCTCACCTTTGAGCAGCAGAAAGAAAAAATCGAATCGGGCTGTCCGTATACATTAAGACTCCGTTCCCCGGGACAGGCTGATCACAGAATCAAGTTTGACGATATGATCAAGGGCAAAATCGAAATGCCCGAGAATATACAGGATGTCGTCCTCCTCAAGACGGACGGAATCCCAACCTACCATTTTGCTCACGCAGTCGACGATCATTTTATGAGAACGACCCACGTTGTGCGCGGAGACGAATGGATATCCTCCGTTCCTCTCCATATCCAGCTTTTCAAGGCGTGCGGATTTAAGGTTCCGAAGTACGCTCACATTTCCCCGATTATGAAAGAGGACAACGGCGGCAAGAGGAAGCTCTCAAAGCGCAAGGATCCCGAGGCTTCCGTTTCGTTCTATTCCGAGAGCGGATATCCGAAAGAGAGTGTTATCGAATATCTTCTTACAATTGCGAACTCCAACTTCGAGGATTGGCGAAAAGCCAACAAGACCGCTCCTCAGAGTGCATTCCCGTTCAATCTCAAAAAGATGAGCGCAAGCGGTGCACTGTTTGATCTCAACAAGCTCAATGATGTAAGTAAAAACGTGATCTCGCTTATGTCTGCCGACGAGGTATATGACAACGCATCGGCGTGGGCAAAGGATAACGATCCCGAGCTTTACACGCTTCTTGGCGGCAATGCAGAATTTGCAAAGGGAATCTTCTCGATTGACAGAGGAACGGCAAAGCCCCGTAAGGATATTGCAAAATGGGACGAGGTAAAGGGCTATGTTTCGTATTTCTACGATGAGCTTTACACTCCCGATTACACGCTTCCCGAAAACATCAGCAAAGAGGATGCGGTTGCTATCCTCGAAAAATACATTGATATTTTTGACGCATCGGACGACAAGGACACCTGGTTTGCAAAAATCAAGGATCTCTGCGAGCCGCTCGGATACACCCCGAACGTCAAGGAATACAAGAAAAATCCCGACTCTTTCAAGGGTCACGTGGGCGATGTTTCGACGGTTATCAGAATTGCAATAACCTCACGCCGCAACACACCCGATCTTCACTCTATCATCGCTCTTCTGGGCGGTGAAAAGGTTAAATCAAGACTTGAAGATGCCATTAAAAACTACAAATAATCGGAGGGCATTATGGAAGAAAAAAGACCGTCAAATTTTATACATGACTTTATCGACGAGGATCTTGCAAGCGGAGTAAAATCACACGTTCAGACAAGATTCCCGCCCGAGCCGAACGGCTATCTCCACATCGGACACGCCAAGGCTCTCTGCATTGACTTCAGCACGGCAGAAAAATACAACGGAATATGCAACCTTCGTTTTGACGACACCAACCCCTCACGTGAGGACGTTGAATACATCGACGCAATCAAGGAGGACATCAAGTGGCTCGGTTTTCACTGGGAAAACGTGTTTTTTGCCTCCGACTATTTTGATTTTGTCTATGAATGTGCAATCAAGCTCATCAAGGACGGCAAGGCATATGTTGACGACCTGAGCGCCGATGAAATCAGAGAATACCGTGGAACTCTCACCGAGCCGGGTAAGGAAAGCCCGTACCGCAGCAGGAGCGTTGAGGAAAATCTCGACCTTTTCAAGCGTATGACAGACGGTGAATTCGGCAACGGTGAAAAGGTTCTTAGGGCGAAAATTGATATGTCGTCACCGAACCTCAATATGCGTGATCCCGTAATTTACAGAATTTCTCACGTCTCGCATCACCAGACGGGCGACAAATGGTGCGTCTATCCGATGTATGACTTTGCCCATCCCCTCTCGGATGCAAAGGAGGGCGTAACATTCTCCCTCTGCTCGCTTGAGTTTGAAAATCACAGACCGCTTTACAACTGGGTTGTTGAGCAGATCGGTTTTGACGAGCCGCCGAGACAGATTGAGTTTGCAAGGCTTAACATCAACTATTGCGTCACCAGTAAGAGAAAGCTCCTTGAAATGGTAAACAAGGGCATCGTCTCCGGCTGGGACGATCCGAGAATGATCACCCTCTGCGGAATGAGAAGACGTGGTTACAGTGCCGCCGCAGTAAGGGATTTCATCGACAGAGTAGGTGTTTCAAAGGCCGACAGTATGGTTGACTACGGTCTGCTTGAAGCCTGCGTAAGAGAGGATCTCAACGCAAAAGCTCCCCGAGCTATGGCTGTTCTCCGTCCGCTCAAGGTTGTTATCGACAACTATCCCGAGGGACAGAGCGAGGAATTTGAGGTTGAGCTTCATCCCGAGCACCCCGAGTTCGGCACAAGAATGGTTACATTCTCACGTGAGCTTTACGTTGAGCAGGACGACTTTATGGCTGAGCCCGTCAAGAAATATTTCAGGCTTTTCCCCGGCAACGAGGTTCGCTTCAAGAGCGCATATTTTGTTAAGTGCAACAGCTATGACACTGATGAAAACGGCAACGTCACCTGCCTGCACTGCACATATGATCCCGAGAGCCGAGGCGGAAACTCCCCCGACGGACGCAAGGTCAAGGGAACAATCCATTGGGTCAATGCAAACGACTGCAAGAAATGCGAGGTTCGCCTCTACGACAGACTTTTCAGTGCCGAGGAGCCGGGCAAGAACGGCGATTATTTCGACGATCTCAACCCGAACTCGCTCGAGATTATCGACAACTGTCTGCTTGAGGGCGGATTTGAGAACGCAAAGCCCGGCGACACATTCCAGTTTATGAGAAACGGATATTTCTGCGTTGATAAGGACAGCACGGACGACAGGCTCGTGTTCAACCGCACCGTTGCCCTTAATTCTTCGTGGGGTAAATAAAGGAGCTGTTAACCGATGAAAATACTTAACAGAATTGTAGTTTTTATTCTGTCGCTCTCGATTTTCCCGATAATGTATTTTCTTAATCTCGTCAGAGCGGTAGTCTCCATTTCCGAAAGCTCGTCCCTTTACACTATACTTTCAAAGATCGCCGAGGAAACCGCAAGCAGCGCAATGGAGCTTACATTTTCAATCAAAGAGATTTTCAAATATATTTCCGACGGCGGTGTCTCGTTCGGCGGAATGAAATTTGATCTTTCAAAGATTCCGGCAGAGCTTCTCTCAGGTAAAAATTGGGTGATTGCCGCAGGCGTACTGCTCGCCGTTGCTATGATTATCGCAATAGTCATTATGGGCTGTGCGCTGTTCACAAACGCTTACAAGACCATCTCAGCTCTCGGCGCAGGCGGAGCAATCTGCTGTTTTACGGCATTGAGATTTTTTGCAAGATTCGCCGCGCCGTATATGAGCGGTTCTATTGATGTCGGCGATGTTCTTGCTCAGGCGTTCGTCGGAGAGAGCAACAATCTCCTGGGCTCAATCGGCGCATCCGTGCTCAAAGGCGCAATTTCGGTTGACGCATTCTCGCTGAGCAATGCTGTCACTCTGAGTCTGATTTTCTTCCTCGGAATCGCCCTCTGGGAGCTCGCTTACGTTGTAACCCTCCCCGAAGATAAATCGAAGAAAATAAAGAAAAGCAAATAATAAAACCTAATATTAAAACAGCGGTAATGATCTCTCACTACCGCTGTTTTTTATTCTACCGCATCTTCAATTGCTTTACGAATTTCTTCTGCGCCCTCTCCGTTTGAGGCGGAGAACGGAATAATTTTTATGTCGCCGAACTCGGCAAGCTCGGTGTGTATATCCTCAAGCCGCTTGTTGCGCTCGGTTTTGTTGAGCTTGTCGCTCTTCGTCATCACAACTATAAAATCATATCCCGCCGACTGCATAAAGCGCATCATATCAAGGTCATCCTTTGTGACGGGATGGCGCATATCCGTCAGCTGAACAACAAGTCGGATATTTCTCTCCGATGTAAAATATCCCTCCATCAGATCCGCCCACCGTTTTTTCTCATTGAAATTTACCTTTGCGTAGCCGTAACCCGGCAGGTCGACGAGCTTAATCCCGTCGCAGTCGAAGAAATTTACCGTAACCGTTTTGCCGGGAACCGAGCTCACTCTGGCAAGATTTTTTCTGTTGAGAATCTTATTCAGCATCGACGACTTACCGACATTCGAGCGGCCGGCAAAAGCAATTTCGATGTGATCGCTTTTCGGAAGCTGCTGCGCCGTTCCGTATGATGCCTCATATTTTACCTTATCAAATCTCATTTATACATCCTCAGATTCGCATTGCCGTGTAGCCGGATTCTTTCTGTGCCACTGCGGCGATGCTTTTTCTTTCATTTTCTTTTTTGATCAGTGCAATTTCAAAGACCTCGTCCAATTCCGTTACGGGGACAAAATTCAGTGCCGCCCTTACCTTTTCGTCGATCTCGGCAAGATCGGGAACATTTTTCTGCGGAATTATAACCGTCTTGATTCCCATTCTGTATGCCGCCATCGTTTTTTCACGAAGTCCGCCGATCGGAAGCACCCTGCCTCTAAGGGAGATTTCGCCCGTCATAGCAACATACTGATTGACGGGAGTATCCGTAAGCGCCGAAAGAAGCGCCGTTGCCATCGTTACACCTGCCGACGGTCCGTCCTTCGGAACCGCTCCCTCGGGAACGTGAATATGAATATCCTTTTCCTTATAGAATTTATGATCAACTCCGTATTTGTCGGCTTTGCTCCTGATAAAGCTGACCGCCGCCATCGCCGACTCTTTCATAACGTCGCCGAGTGATCCTGTCAGCTCAACCTTTCCCGTGCCGTCAAAAACAGCCGCCTCAACCTGAAGCATCTCGCCGCCTACGCTTGTCCATGCAAGTCCGTTAACAACGCCGATCTCTGCCTCCTTATCGACCGAAAGCGGAATAAACTTCTTCGGGCCGAGCAGTTTCTCAAGGTTTGATTCCTTAACAGTGAGCGATTTTGCCTCGCCGCCGACTATTTCTGCCGCCGCTTTTCTGCAAAGAGCGGCAATTTTCTGCTCCAGCTTTCTGACTCCCGCCTCACGGGTATATCCGTCGATCAGAGCATAAAGCGCCTTGTCATTTATCTTAAATGTTCTTCCGTTCAGTCCGTGGAGCTTAGCCTGTTTCGGAATAAGATGCTTCTTGGCAATATTAAATTTCTCCTCGTTCGTATAGCCCGGGAGCTCGATTATCTCCATTCGGTCAAGTAGCGGTGCAGGGATCGTTGAAGCGTCATTCGCAGTAGTTATAAACATAACCTTACTGAGGTCAAATTCAAGCTCGATATAGCGGTCTACAAACGTGCTGTTCTGCTCGCCGTCGAGAACCTCAAGCAGTGCCGACGAGGGATCACCCTTGTAGTCGGAGCCGAGCTTATCAATTTCATCAAGAAGAATGATCGGGTTCTGAGTTCCCGCCTGCTTAATCGCATTTATAATCCTGCCCGGCATTGCTCCGATATAGGTTTTTCTGTGACCTCGGATTTCCGCCTCATCGCTTGTACCGCCGAGGGATATTCTCGCAAAGCTGCGACCCATCGCCGATGCAACGCTCTTTGCAACAGATGTTTTACCTACGCCGGGAGGGCCTACAAGGCAAAGGGTCTGACCGTAGCTGCCCTCGGAAAGAGAGCGAACGGCAAGCGCCTCGATGATTCTTTCCTTGACCTTTTCCAGTCCATAGTGGTCATGGTCAAGCACCTTTCTTGCGTGTGCAAGATCGAGCTTGTCAACCGAGTATTTGTGCCACGGCAGTTCAAGACAGGTTTCCAAATAAACCCTGTTGACCGTTGCCTCGGGAGAGGTCGGAGACATCTTTTCAAGTCGTGCGCACTCCTTGAGGAGCTTTTTCTCCGCCTTTTCTTCAAGTCCGAGCGCAAGAATTTTTTCCCTGAGCTCGTCACATTCCGCCTGCGGCGACAGACCGTCGTTCAGCTCGTCGGAAATAATTTTCATCTGCTCGTGAAGATAATATTCACGCTGGCTCTTGTCGATATTCTTCTGAACTTTCTGATTGATCTCATTCTCGAGCTTCATCAGATCGCCCTCGCTCGCAAGCAGACAGCAAACCTTTTCCAAACGCTTGAGCGGATTCATTTCATTGAGAATCTGCTGGCGCTTTTTGTATTCAATCATTATATTCGATCCGATGTAATCGGCAAGCTCGCCCGGATCGTTCTTTTCGAGCACGTCAAGAATAATTTCGGCTGGCATCTGCGGAACGACCTCCGCATAATCCTCAAAATAATCCTTGGTCTGGCGCACAAGTGCGGTTGCATAGTCCTTGTCGTCCGACTTAACGCTGATTTCACGGCGGATTCTGACATCCGTAATCAGGTACGGATCACACTGGAGCATATCAACCATTGTCGCCCTCGTTATTCCGTCCACGGAGACACGAACCGTATCGCTGTTCGGCAGGCGGAGAATGTGGCTAACCTTTGCAATTGTGCCTATTTTATAAAGTTTATCAATGTCGGGCTCGTCGTCCCTGACATCCTTTTGTGCGACAAGGAAAATCTGCTGGTCATCAGCCATAGCTGCCTTGATCGCCTGTAACGAACGGGCACGTCCGACATCAAACGTAACGCCCATTCCCGGGAAAACAACAAGTCCCCTGAGCGCCACCGTCGGCATTACCCTGTATTCCGATGCTTTATTCAAAAAATCAACTCCGATATTCTATACATATGCTGACATTATACATTAAAAAGAAATTTTTTTCAACCTAAAAACTTTACCAAAGCTGTTGAAAATTAACGCTTTGGGTGATAAAATGAAATAAACTTTCAAATCGGAGAATTTTATGGAACGTCATCAGCTTATTGAACGCAGTATAATTAAAAAATACAGAAAATCCATATGGAACAATTTCGTCGGAGCAATCAAGGACTATGAGCTTATCAGCCCCGACGACAAAATCGCTGTCTGCATTTCCGGCGGCAAGGATTCAATGCTCCTTGCAAAGTGTATGCAGCATCTCCAAAAGTACAGCGACTTTCACTTTGACGTTGAATATATTGTTATGGATCCGGGCTATGTCGGCAACAACAGGGCAAAGATCATCGAAAACGCCGAGATAATGGATTTACCGATCAAAATTTATGACTCGCCGATTTTTGAAACCGTCTATGCCGCAGAGGGCGGCTCACCGTGCTATCTTTGCGCAAGAATGAGACGGGGCTACCTTTATAAATTTGCACAGGAGCTCGGCTGTAATAAAATTGCCCTCGGTCATCATTTCGACGATGCGATTGAAACAACTCTTATGAGTATGCTCTACGGTGCGGAGATCAAAACAATGATGCCGAAGCTGAAAAGCACAAATTACGAGGGAATGGAACTCATCCGTCCGCTTTATATGGTGAGGGAAAAAGATATCATTTCCTGGGCAAGATATAACGAGCTTGAATTTATCCGCTGTGCCTGCAAGGTCACTCAGGCGAACGAAGAGGCGAACAACGGCTCAAAGCGGCAGGAAGTTAAAATGCTCATCAGAAAGCTCAAGGAAGAAAACGACAATGTGGATATGAATATTTTCAAAAGCGTTCATAACGTCAACCTTGCAACGATAATCGGATACCGTGACTGCGACGGCGGCGAGCTTCATTCGTTCACAGAAACATACAATAAAAGTGAGAAAAAATGATTTATTTTTTTGACGACTATGAAAATTTTTGCGCTGAAAAATTTTTAAAAATTCTCCCCGAAAACAGAATTGAAAAATACAACAGACTGAAGAGGGAATCCGACCGTGACAACTGCGTTGCCGCCTATCTTCTACTGCGGTATGCGTTGAGAGAAAACGGAATTGATTCGTTTGAAACGGAAGTCGGTGCAAACGGAAAGCCGTTTCTGAAAAACAAAAAGATGTTTTTCAACATCAGCCATTGTGCCGAGGGCGTTGCCGTTGCCGTTGATACCGAGCCCGTCGGAATTGACGTGCAGGAGATCGGAATTTTCAACGAGCGTGTCGCAAAAAGATTTTTTACCGACGGCGAAAGAAAAAAAATAAACGCTTCACCCGATAAGGCGAAAGCGTTTACGAGGATATGGACCTTAAAAGAAAGCGCAATAAAAAACGAGGGAAAAGCTCTTGCAAATCTTGATGAATTTTCCTTTGAAAATTACGAAAAATTTTTTGAAAAATATAAGAAAAATTTTTCGTGCTTAAGTGAAAAAAATGTTTTGATTTCCGTCTGCGGAAACAAATATTTTGATGGAATAATAATTGTTAAAACGGAGGACTTTATATGAAAATTTTGTTTCAGGGCGACAGCATAACAGATGCCGACCGTGACCGTGAGGACCCGCACAATCTCGGCAACGGATACCCGAAGGATGCGGCTAAATTTTTGAAAGAAAAGTTCCCCGAGGTTGATTTTGAATTTATCGACCTCGGAATAAGCGGCAACCAGACGATTGATCTTGTGAACAGATTGCAGTCTGATTTTATTGACATTCAGCCTGATATTGTTTCGATCCTTATCGGCGTTAACGACACGTGGCACAGAGCCGACACAAGAGAGTGGCTCGACCACGCCGAGTTTGAAAAGAGATATCGCACGGTTCTTGAGGCAATCAAGACAAAGACGAATGCGAAAATCGTTATGATGGAGCAGTTCCTGCTCCCTGCCGAAGATAAGCTCTATTTCCGTGAGGATCTTGACCCGAAGATTCAGATCACAAGAAAGCTCGCCCGTAAATATGCCGACATTTTCATTCCGCTTGACGGACTGCTTGCATCGCATATCTGCCACGAGGATTGGCAGAAAATTTCCGCCGACGGCGTTCACCCAACCTATGACCGTGGCGCAGAGGTTATCGGAAAAATCTATGCCGATTATGTCGGTGAGTTGATTAAATGAGATATTCCGATTTTTGTACCATATACCCCTGTAAATCCGCATAAAACTAACTAAAATATTGCGTCCCCTTTTTCATTAAAAGAGGACGCAAATTTTTAATTATTCAGCAAACCTTATCAATAAAACCAATAATCCATTTGATGACTTTTGTGAGAAGATTGATAAACCAATCTGCAAAGCTATGTTTTTGAGGCGTAGATGCTTCTGGTGTCATAGTCAGATCGGTGATGACCCACATTGTACCGTCGGAGCCGTCGCTCTCGTCACCTTCGTAACGTGTATAATTAACAAATTCACCGTTGATTTTCAGCTTGGTGTCGGATCCGAATACATAGCGGACATTTCCGACATCGCCGTAAGTCGTCACATACACGCCGTAATGATAAGTCTTTCCGGCTTCAAAAGCTGTAATTTTGTTTTCATAGAAATTTCCGAAATCGGTAGACATTGCGCCGGTCTTGCTGTCCAGTTCCCACCACTCGCAGCGATAGGCGTAGTTTGCGCCATCGGGTACCTTGCCGGTAAACACAGGCTTATCGCCATCCTTAAAGCTGAC
>DKDP01000027.1:0-23501 GCA_002449395.1 Ruminococcaceae bacterium UBA6845
CATATATCTCTTTTCTTCTGTATTTCGGTGCAAAGACTATATGATATTGACATCTGTACTTTGAGTGTGCCGAACTCTTTATTTCATTTCCTGTGCTTTTGTTAAAATTTATTGACATAATTTTACCTCCATTTGCTTCATGTAATGCATTGCCACATTTCATTGTAAACGGAGGTTTCTTCTGTGTCTATACTTTTCGGCTTGCTTTTAGCTCGCCGTTTTTATTGTCGCACAGCTCTTTCATTTTCCCCCGGTAGAACCGGGGGGTTTACTTCCACGCATAAATGCACCAGTTAAAGGGCGCGGTGTTTTACCACGCCCACGGCAGAGAAGAATTACATTTCCTCTTCCGTTTCTGTGCGGCTTATAACTTCAACCATAGTCTGCACTGCCAAGCTGAACCCGTCGGCAAAGGCTTGACGGGTTGTGATGTCGCTCAGTTCCTTTTGGCAGTCGGTGAACTTATTAAATATTTCTTTTTGCCGATTATTCAGATTTTTAGTAAGTCTTTCCTCATTTCTGCAGAGCAGTTTCAGAATTTTTTCTTCCCTTGAGCCGTGCTTTATGTACCGCTCGTACGGAGCGATGTTTCCGTAATACAGATCTTCAAATGTTGTCATGCTCATCCCACCTCCACATAGGAAGAGGGCGGCACGCTATCGGTCATACCCGACACCGTGTCGCCCTCACTTTTCATTTTCTCTGCTACAATCAGCGCGTGCTTTACAAGCAGCACCCAGAATAAAATATTCATTTTGCGGTTCTTTCTTTAAAAAGTCAGCCCAATATGGGTTTTCATTATCGAATATTTCTTTTTGTTGTTTTGTTAAATTATGCGGATAGTCGGCAAAAAGATTAAATATTTTCTTTTTATCAAAACTGAAAAGAAACTCACCAACTGTATCGTTATTTTCAACCCACCATGTTTTGTCCGTTTCTTTGTTCTTATAAAAATAACTTAACACTTACTGCTGCTCCTTTCAATTGTTCGCCACCTGCATATCAAGCCATGTCCGCTCATCGTACTCCGCCGGACACCCGTTCGTGAGATAGTCCGCCATAGTCGAGCTCATCACGTCATACTTTTCGCCTCTGTAAATTTCTTCTACAGTAATTCGTGCCATATCAGCACATCCTTTGCGCTACACAACAGTACCACAGAAAGGCATGGAAGTCCAGAGACTTTTTTATAATCCCAACTTCTCAAAAAGCACCCTGTTCCGCTTTTGAGAATCGTTAATCATTTTGTCAAACGGCAAAACTTCAACATAGGCATTATAACTGTCATTGTATCCATAGTAACCTAATCTGTCAGGTGTCTTTTTGAAAATTCCGCCATGGCGCAATACACTCTCCAAATTTGGCGTTACATCACAAATTGCGTACAAATAGAATTTGGTATTTTCCCCCACATGAATAATTCTTCCATCTTTATCTCGCATTGTATTCGTTTTTATTTTATCAACATATCCATACAATTGCACGATCGGATTATTGGCATCGGTATAATCATTTCTCATAGGCCGTTTGATCTCAAAAATGACAATTGTATCAAATTCAGTTCCGTCATTTTGTCCTTCAGAAACAGCCACTGGATTATCCAATATCATTATATCAGTTCGACCTTCGCTGCGGTCATTGTTAAACGGAATGTCTGAACTAATATACGAACAATACGCGAGTTTTTCGTCTAACAGCCATAAATTATGACTGTCATAAGGCATATCATCCGAAGATGTACGCATTGGATAAATGAGGTCATGTATGTAACTTTCCAATTGGAAGCGTCCATCATCTTTTCTCTTGATTGCCGCCTGCAACAAATCAATTATGACTTTTCTTTGGGCAATATACTCAGCAAGAACAGAACTGTTCGCATCACTTACTTTGGTTACCTGCTTTTGAAATCTTTCAACATATTCATCTGTAGAAATGATTCCATCTTGCAATAATGATAGCAATTCCGCATTTTGCTGTTTGATTTGTTTATCAAACGTTCGCTTAATACGATATAATTCATCATCCAATTTATCTTCAGTAAGATTAGGTTTTATGCTAAGAATATCCGAGGGCATATACTTCAATAGATGTCTAAATTGAGGGGCCTTGTTAACAACATAACTCCTAATATTGTCCTGTTTTGCCGTTGAAATCGGTTCTAGATATTCTTTCAAAAATCCATCAATTTCGCTCACGGCCGCGGAAAGTATTTCATCAATTGATGTTACGCCTATAATAGACGGAGCTATTCCTCCTTCTGGAATACTGAAAGATAACCTGTTCATATCAACATTCTCATCAAGATATTTCCCCCGCAAAACACCTATGTACCAAAACCCGTGCTTTTCATAAATAGATCTATCCAAATCAACTATGTACTTGTCAAGATCTTTTGTTTCCACCAAACGATTATGCGCACATAAAAACAGTCGATTTCCGTTGACAGACGGATCCTCGGCTTTTACGTGCAACAATTCAAAATCATTACCATCAATGTTGAAGACTACATTGTTTTCGTCTGTTTTAATTCTTTCTCTAAACAATGCATTCAAATTAATAGAATCTACTTCATCTTTCACAATTACTTCAGGACAATTCTTGTCCATAAAATATATGAGACAATGGTGAATTATTCGGGTGGCAATTGTCATCAACTGTTTCGGAGCCGCACTTCTATAAGGCATTAAAAATCCAGCCAATTTTACGGATGTCCTGTTATCACTATAATTATCAACATCAATTAATCTGTCGTTTATTTCATTAGATGCCAAAGAGAAAACAAAAGATCGTTTTACTGGCGTCTCTCCATCTAAATATACACTTTCGATCTCTGCCTTTTCAAAAGCATGTAGCCAAGAAAAACGGCCAACGCCTTTGCCCCCGATAGCTTCTTTGTATGTTGAATCCGACTCAAGAAATGATAAAAAATTATTCTCATCAAACCCTGAACCATTATCCGTTACAATCATATTGACAATTTCAGAAAGAGGACCATCTCCGTCAATCGACATTTGCCCATCGCGTTCAAACTCAATAAAAATCCGACCGCCTGTGAAACCGATATCACTCTTTCTTCTCTCTTCGATTGAGTGAAAAGAATTAACGATTGCCTCAAACAACGGAATCAATGGTTGACTCTTTGGAAGTGAAAAATTCTTTGTACGCCCTTTTATGCTAATTCCAAAACTCCTCATATTAATCCTCTTTTTCTGTATAATAAATAGATTTAAAACTATATAATTTCAGGTTCTTTTCCAAAGGCTCAGAAAATTGCTGTTACACTCTTCATATAGAGCACCTGAGTGTTACCGTCGTTTTCGTCGTACATTCCACGAAGATTGGGATATACATCGAGCATGGATTTCTTCGCTTCGAAGCGGTCATCCTCAACGAGCTCGCAAGCGACACGAATCCACGCACCACCTGAAAACGCACAAATTTCTGCTTTGGGATTCGCAGCCAGCTGGTGACTCGTAGGCTTTACTTTTCCCGTCTGTATGTAGAGCTTACATTCAAACTCATTAATCGTGCCGAAGGGACGCACTCTCGGCTGATCACCCTCTACAGTTGCCAAATAATACACTTCTGCTTTTTTAAGAAATCATATACTCGTTTCATATTTTTTCTCCTTGTGTGTTAAATTAAAATTCCATTGCAGTGATCCAATTCATGCTGAATGATCTGCGCCGTCCAACCGGTGTAGGCCTTGATGTGAGTCTGCAGTTCCATGGTCTGATACTTGACCTTAATAGATTTATAGCGTTTGCAAGGCCTCGGGTCACCGAGCAGAGAAAGACAACCTTCCTCGGCATCGTATGCACCGTCTTTTTTAATTATTTCGGGATTGAGCATCACGGTATATGTAGGAACTCGTCCGCTCTCGTCAAGGAATGCAATGATGCGTTTCTTAACACCGATCATGTTTGCCGCCATTCCAACACAACTATCTTTGTGTGCCATCAGCGTATCAAGCAAATCCTGTGCGACCTGCAATTCTTCTTTTGTCGCCACCTCTGACTTTCCTGCTAGGAATATCGGATCATGCATAAGGTGTATAACCATTGATATTATTTCCCCTTCAAATACTTCATAAGCTGCATGGTTGCTTTGCTACGTCCCTGAACGCTTGCGAGTCCGTTTTCTTTAAGTTTTTTCAACGGATACTTGTCCGGCGCATATTTTTCTATCAGCTTTAATTTCATATAACGGGTGTCGGGATCTTTCGCCAACTCCTTATAATAGGGATAATCCTCGTCCGAGCGGTTTCCGTACAAATCGGCGGCAATTACTTCACATTTATACATAATGGCTTTGTATTTTTCGCCAACGTAGATATAAACGGTATCGCCAAACGACGTATTGGTGGACTGGCTCCATTCGATTACGTCTAAATTATCAAAAGCGGCTACAATATCGTAATACTTGGGATTGCAAGGAATAACCCATACGCCATCAAGCCGAGAGGGAACCTGACGTCCTTCAGCTTTGGCACGAATATCATTCAACCACTCGCCGTTATACTTGAAATAGCGCGGGCCAGCAACACCCCATTTGCTACCGAGCAGTTCGGTAGCAAGGACAGAAAGAGACAATTTTCTCCCCTCATATTCCACGGTCTTGTCGTCAATAACGCTGCATTGTACGCCGGAATTTGCATTGCCCTGACTAACAAACGTAATGGTAGCACCAACGGGGATATTACACTTGGAAAAGGTAAACGGCGCCATACGCTCGATATGTTGTTCTTCAATATCCTGTGCCAATTCTTCGCTTTGACGTTCTACTGCCGTCAGCTCATACAAGTGCAGTCTATCTTTTCGGCCGCCGAGAATAGCTATTGTTTCAAGGATAGAGTATGCTTGTTCTTTTGACATCGCATAAAACTCGCGAACACGCTGTTTCCCGTCTACTTCATCAATAGAACGCAAGTTAGGATTGAGTTGGTCAATCAGCGCGTGGAGTTTCAAATCCGTCAGTCGTTCCTCTACTTCATATGTAGCATAAATGCGAAAGGCAAACGGAATACATTCGCTGTTATTCAGTTGTTTTAACCGCAATTCCACATTGTCGGCATAGCCGATTTTTACATATTGAGGAAAAGACGGATTTGTAAGAATTTAAATTACGTCTTTGTTATCAATAATGCGCCTCTCTCAAATTAAACATTTGTTATATTATCTTTTGCCCTTGCTTCGTAATATTCCTTAGTGAGTTCAGAGCGCAAAAAAGCATCGTTCAGAAGCTTTACGAAGGCTTCTTTTGATTTTTTTGTATCTAAGCGTATCGTCTGCCCATCTTCACTATACTTGAAAGCTCCTTTTAGACCAGGGTTATTTTTTGTAAATTCTACGATAACTTCTTTCGGGATTTTGTTTGCAAAAATAGGTGAGGTCTTCTTAACCTTGGATAGTTTTCTTGCAAAAGTTATTTCTTCTGCACTATCTTTCAAAACTTGAATATCTTCCAATAGTTTAAGTTCATCAATTGCACCCACAGTAGAGGAAGCTTCGCGGAACACCAGTGCATTAAATCCGAGGTTTCTTTCTAAAACCTTGACATCTGTTACATATATCTCATCACCGAAACGAATAAGCTGAAAGTCTCCATTTAGACGAAGAATATCATCGCTGCTTATTTTTTCAAATCGTTCTTTGCTTTTGTGAAGTCCTAACAAAAAGCATTCTCTTTTTATTAACGAAATGGGATAGTGCTTTTTGAAAAGCAGCAAACCGTCAGTCATAGAGCCCAAATAAACTACGTATCCATAGAGAGAGGAAATATTGTCACTATTAAAATTGAATTTTGAAATTTCATTAACCGCACTCGTCAGATCAAAATCTTTGAATACCGCCAGTTCCTCTGGGTATTCTTCGTAATCGTAATAGAATAATGCATTTGCTCTATCATCAGCAACTGATAAATTACATACACTTAAATCTTCATTACTACTTATTCGATAGCTAACATTTTCCGAAAACATTGTGCGCAATTCCGGTTCTGTCTCATCCTCAATATCTGCAATTCTCAGTTCAAAACCGCTATCGGTTTTTAGCACAAGATAGACTTGTGCCGAATACGAATTTGCGAAAATATCATTAACTTTTGCTTTAATTTCATCAACCGTCATTTTTATTTATGCTCCTTTGCGACCCATACGGAGTCAGTTATTTTTATCCACTTTATAGAAGACCCGACCGTTAATTTGTCTTGGGAAATCACCAAAATTCCATCTGTCGATGAAAAGCCTTTGGCTTCTATGCGATATAGATGATATCCTAGTAAAGCTAATGTGGGATTCCCTAAATACAAATCCGTCTTCACGAAAATAGATCCAATAATTAGTAGCAAAATTCCGAGGACTATTACATACCGTATCTCATCTAAATTGATACAGATTAAAGGAATGATGTACGTTGTCAGAAAGGTCAGATACTCATAATTTTCGTTCTTTATGTTTGTTATTTCTGCAGGTGGATAGTGAACGCCCTCAAATCTGTGTTTTAACTTGAACATAATCACTACCCCCGCTAAGGCCATCAAAATGGAGATTATAGCCAACCAATTTCGTTGTATTAGAGGAATAATACCAATAAACTTAGCATCTGGTGCAAATGTTATTGGAATATCAACCGTCAGCAAAAAGATCAGCGCGAACAATAGCCACAAAGATAAAATATAAAATTCTATTTTTAACCGCAGATTGCCTCTTTTAGTACCATTCGCATCCTTCGTAGTTTTCATAAAATCCCCCTTTGTACCTTAAAAATCAAATCCACCCTCGAAGATAAACCGTCTCAAGATCTGATCCAGTTTCATATTGAGCTGGAACGGCTTGATTGAAGAATCTTCAAGCACTTCTAAAAACGCCTTTACGGTTGTGCGATCAACGGTCGCTTTTAGCTTATCAAAACGACCAAACTCGTTAATGTTTGCCTCAGTTACTTTCATCTGCATAAAGCTGCGAAGCAGTCCTTCATCAATTCCAATAGTAGTAGCAAAACGGTGAATCTGATCGTTCTTGGCACGGGTCATGTACTCTGTAATATAATCACGAAGTGTTTTTCCTTCATCAACTGTTACATCGCCGTTCTGTACATCATGCAAGAATATGTTAGCATACTTTTGCTCTTCTTGAGTAAGAGTTGCAAAGGACTTATGAAGCTCCTCTAACACAGAAGCGGTTTCTGCTCCATCTTGTAATGCTTTGATTTACTTCTTGAAGCGAGAGTTCATATAATCCGCATCATAATCATTCGCCCAAGCATGCTCAATGGTGAAGGAGCCATCATCACTTTTTGCCCGCAGAGCACCGCACGCAATTCCACCAGGGCCGCAGAACAATTCGCCTAACTTAAATGTTTCCATTTCAGTTATCCTCCTTTTCGGGTATGATTTCTACAATATCATCCATAGTACAACCCAATGCAGAGCATATCTTAACAAGCACATCACTGGAGACTACTGCGCCGTCTTTGCCCATCTTGGTGATGGTGGCTATGCTGATGCCGGCTTTTTCGGCGAGTTCTTTCTTTTTCATATCACGGTCGATTAAAATCTTGAATAATTTTTTATAGCTTGCGGCCATTGTATTACACCTCATACGCAGTTATAAATTTGGCATTTTACCATTTTTATTATTATACCACATTTCAGACTGAATATCAACAGCTTTCGGCATAATAATACTGTGGTTTCAGTATTTATCTGCTTTTTGTTGCAAGTTTTCTATTTTCTCCTTGTTTTTCCGTAATCCCCTTTTCTTTGTCTACTGCGGTGCAAATTTTGACTTGAATCAGGGGTTGTTCAGAGTTATAACAACCGCACAAAAGCAATCTTCTCTCGCGTGATAGCGAGAGGCGTGTAGCTCATATTATTCCGTGGAAATTGCTGTTGACCACATAACAGACCACCTACCGTTTCGGAGCATTCGGAAACAGTGGACTGGGGAGCGCCAAAGAGCGCGGTTTTCCAAGCGGAAAGGGGCGAAAAAAGCTATTTTTAGCGGAAATTGCCCTTATAGGTTCGTTTGGGACCAAGATGCCGCAGGTTCAAGTCCTGTCGCCTCGACCAAAGAAAAAGAGCCGATTGCGGCTCTTTTTTCTTTGCCATGGACTTGAAGCTGTGAAGGTCTGAGCGTTAAGAAAAACAGTCCTGTGGACTGTTTTTAGCGAGGAGCGGTGAGACGGGTACTGTCGCTTGCGACGGTCGGCGAGCCATCAGTATGCAAGGCGCAGCCGCAGCAGGCGGCAAGTCCTGTCGCCTCGACCACCTTTTCTCCGATACCTTATGGCTTCGTGGGAATTTTCTTTATTCTCTATCGGCTGCCTTATTGAACTATAAAGCCAATCTGTTCTTACAAACAAATCAAATATATATTTCCGCTTTGGAGAAAAGTACAGCCTTACCGCTGAGCATCGTGCGCTCTCCTGCATACTGACAGTACAGCGTACCGCCGCGGGCGGATGCCTGATATGCGGTCAGTTTTTGTTTTCCGAGCTTGTCAGCCCAATACGGTATCACATGGCAGTGTCCTCTCCCACAGACCGGATCTTCTGCCACACCGCATTTCGGCGCGAAGCTGCGGGTCACACAATCGACCGCTCTGCCCGGAGCGGTAATGTGAAAACACACACCGTCCATCTGTCGGAGCAGTTCTTGATTCGGTTGAACACTTCGCACTTGTTCCTCCTTTTCAAACACACAAACGATGTCTGCTCCGATATATGCTTCTTTCGGCCGTGTTCCCAATGCACAGACAATTTGCTCGGTTACGGGAATCGGGTTTAATGTAAAAGACGGAAAATCAATTGTGAACAAATCGTCATATTTTTCCACGGTCAGCCGCCCACTGAGCGTATCAAACTGCAATATATTCTGCTCGGGCTCATAAAAGCGGCTGATCACATAGGCCGTAGCAAGCGTTGCGTGACCGCACAGTTCTACTTCACCGCCCGGTGTAAACCAACGCAAGCGGTAAGCCTCGCCGTCTTTCACAGCGAAAGCCGTTTCGGACAGGTTGTTCTCTATGGCAATGTTTTGCATGGTGCGGTCATTCGGCCATTCGTTCATCACACAGACGGCGGCGGGATTTCCCGAAAAGATCTTGTCGGTAAACGCATCAACTGTATACTGTTTCATCATAGCCCCTCATTTCTTTCCTGCCGATAAATAGGCATCAACAACTCTTATGCTTTCGGAAAAGCTTTCCCGACACAGTCCGACTCTAAGATATTCGTCCGAGTTTTCCAGCACCGAGGACGGTACGATAAGCACCCCGGTATGCTCTAAAAGGTCCATACAAAAGCTCATTGCCTGTTTTCCGCCGAGCAGCTTCACATATGCCATAGTCGCGCCCTTCGGCGGCACATAAGCAAAGACATCTGCATGCTTTTCTACAAGCAATTTTAACAGCACTGTATTTTTGGCGACGATCGCATTGTTGCGTTTGATGATCTCAGCCTTTTTATTCAGTAATTCGCTTGCGATCCACTGACACGGCAGATTGGTACAGGTGCTTGTGAAGTGGCGGTAGGCAAGCAGCTTTTGCATCAGTTCGGTATTCTTTGTTGCTACCCAACCGAGTCTTAAGCCCGGAGAAGCGAATGTTTTGGAAAAGCCGCCGAGTGCAACAGCGTTTTCATATACATCGGCAAAAGATGCGTCGGTGCAGCTTGGGTCAAGCCGCAGAAACCGATACATTTCATCGGCGATCAGTATAATGCCGTATTTACGGCAGAGTTCTGCAATATCCGCCATATCATTGTCGGTAAGACAAGCCCCGGTCGGGTTATGAGGATAATTCAGAACAAGCAATTTCGTTTTGCTGCTGACCTTGGAACGCAGCAGCTCAATATCAAACTTCCAATCCTTTTCAAACGGCGGTCGGAATTCCGTAATGCTGCAGCCGATTTCTTTCGCAACCACCGAGAGCGACTGATACGACGGCATTTGTACGACGATTTCATCGCCCGCTTTCAGCAACGCACGCATGGTAACATAAATTGTTTCCTCGCCGCCGTTCATTACTGCTATTTGGTTTGGCGAAACACATTTATAGAGTGAGGACAGTTTTTCTCTGAGCGGTAAGTATCCGTTTCCCAATGCATAGCCGAGCGGCTCGTCTGCGTATTTTGTAAGATCAGTTATCACTTCTTTGAGTGGGAGTGATTCAGGGTCTGAACTTCCCATCATATATTTTGCCTTTGATTCATATTCGGTGAAATAGGCGTCCACAAAAAAACTGCTCATATCCATAAAGCGTTCCTCCATTCTTGCTTTTTTTATGATTATAGTATATACTATCTCTTGAAATAAGTAAAATTGATAATTCTTATATGAATATGCAGAAAGGTTATTTGAAAATGGAAAGATATATTGCTTTACTCAAGGTTATTGAGGTCGGCAGCTTTACGAAGGCGGCGGAGCTTTTGGGCTATACTCAGCCGGCGCTCAGTCAGATGATTGCAGCTTTGGAAAAAGAACTATCTATAAAACTGCTATGCCGTTCACGGTACGGCGTATCTTTAACTCCCGAAGGAGAAAGACTGTATCCGTCCATACAAAGCACCGTGCTGCAATATGAAACTATGCGGCGGCAAGCTGATGAAATTTGCGGACTTGAGTCAGGACTTATCCGTATCGGTACTGTTTCAAGTGTGTCATGTCATTGGCTGCCCGAAATTATCCGCAGCTTTTGGCAGAAACATCCCAACATTCAAATCGTTCTTCATCAGGGGGATTACACAAGTATCTGTGAATGGGTACGCACCGGCGAGGTGGATTTCGGATTTGTAAATCCGAATGCCGTAAAGGGACTTGAAACAACTGTGATAAAAAGCGGCAGGTTCTGCGCCGTGTTACCGAAAGAGCATCCGCTTGCAAAAAAGCGGTCACTTGTTTTGGAGGACTTTGCAAGCGAGTCGTTTTTATTGCTTGAGGAAGGCGCATACAGCGAACCGCTTGAAGCCTTTCAGGCAGCCGGTATTAAGCCAAATATAAAACTGCGTATTCACGATGATTATTCGATCCTCTCTATGGTAGAACAAGGTCTCGGAGTTTCAATTCTGACCGAGCTTGTGCTGAAAAAAACCAATTACGACATAACTGTTTTACCGATTGATCCTCCGATCATACGGACAATGAGCATTGTGACGAAGGACAAACGCACGCTGCCGCTTGCAAGCAAGGCGTTTATACGGCACATAATTGATAATAGAAATGAATTAAGATAGTTAGCCGCCCTCTGTATACTTAGTCAAAACACTGTCATAGATTATTCCATGGTACACAGCTATCTCCCTACATTATGTCATTTTTACTGTTTTAGAATTGCAAAGTAGACAGCAAAACCCGTCGGTTGAACCGGCGGGTTTTGTCATACAATCTAAAAATTTATATTATTCCTCATAAATCTTCTTTGCCATTCGGAAGGCTGCCCAGGCTTTCGGCCAGCCGGCATAGAATGCGGCGTGGGTAAGTGCCTCTGCCATCTCCTCTTTTGTGACGCCGTTCTTCTTGGCGCAGGATATATGATATTCAAGTGAGCTGTCGAGGATTCCGCTTGCCATAAGCGCCGTTACCGTTATCAGACTGCGGTCACGGGGCGAGAGCTTATCCTCTCTTGACCAAACCTGACCGAAAAGCACGTCGTCGTTAAGCTCGGCAAATTTAGGGGCGAAATCGCCGAGTGCGTCTCTTCCTGCTGTTACCTTTTCCATACTTATCACCTTTCTGTTTTTAATTAAAGTGCGTTATATTCATCGTCGCCGACGGGCTCGCACCACTCGTTTGAGCAGTTCTTACCGGGCATCTCTGCGGCAATATGAGAAAACCAACTGTCCTTCTTAGCTCCGTGCCAGTGCTTGACCTCGGGCGGAATGACAATCACCGAACCCGGCGTCAGGCTTACGGGAGCCTTGCCCTCTTCCTGATACCAGCCCTCGCCTGCCGTGCAGATAAGGAGCTGTCCGCCGCCCTCGTCGGCATGGTGAATGTGCCAGTTATTGCGGCAACCGGGCTCGAACGTCACGTTTGCAAGAAAGAGACCGCATTTCGGATCAGTCAGCGGATTAAGAAACGATTCGCCGATAAAATACTTTGCAAAAGCCGTGTTTGCCTCGCCCTTACCGAAAACATTTGCCGAATTAAAATCCTGTTCATTCTGACATTTCATATCCGTCATCCTTTCTTATTTTCCCGAAAATACCGGGAAGAAGCTGTATTCGCCGTAATCCTTAATTTTATCAAAATGCTTGAGAGTCTCCATATCCTCGGCAGAAATTGTAAAATCAATGTCCGAATTTGATTTCATATGCTCGGGATTTGCGGTCTTGGGCAGGGAAACCATACCGAGATCTATCGTGTAACGAACGCAAAGCTGTGCTGCCGAAACACCGTATTTTGCCGCCATATCTGCGATCGCCTTATTCTTCAGCGCCTCACCGTGGGCAATCGGAGAATATGCCTCACACTGTATGCCGTTAGCCTTGCAGAAGTCGATAAGCTCAAGCGGTGTATTGGAAATATGGGTCAGAATCTGATTCACCATCGGCTTGATCTTTGCATCTGCAAGCAGATTTTCAAGATCGTCAACAAGGAAATTGGAAACACCGATCGCTCTCAGCTTGCCCGCCTTATAGGCATCCTCAAGCGCACGCCACGCCTCCTTGTTTTCCTCAAAATAACGCTTCTCGCCACGGAACTCAGCCCACGGCTGCGGAGCGTGGATAATCATCATATCAAGATAATCAAGCCCCGTCTTTTCAAGCGTTTCATCAATCGACTTTGCCGCAGTTTCATAGCTCTTATGCTCGGCGGCAACCTTGCTTGTTACGAACAACTTGTCTCTGTCAACACCGCAGGATTTAACTCCCCTGCCGACGCCTGCCTCGTTGCCGTATGCCTGAGCGGTATCAATGTGGCGGTATCCGAGTGAAACGGCGGCTCTGACAGCCTCATCGGTCTGCTCATCGGGAATCATCCACGTGCCGAGACCGAGCTTCGGAATTTCCACGCCGTTTGAAAGTGTGTATTTTTCATTCAAGATCATATAAACTACCTCCTGATTGACATATTAATTTACGAATGATATAATCATCTCGTTGATTTGATTATATTTTACTACCTGAAGTTAACTTTAGGTCAAGAGGTAATTTGTTAAAAAATTATGAATTTTATTGAGGTGTCAGTATGGAATATACCGTTGAATTTTTTCAAAAGAGCGCCGACTATGTTTTGTCGATAATCAAGGAAAAGCCCGAAATAGCGATTATTCTCGGCTCGGGGCTCGGCGATTTCGCATCAAAGATTGAGAATCCGATTGAAATAGCATATGAGGATATACCGAACTTTCTTGTTTCAACCGTTTCTTCGCACGCCGGCAAGCTTATCTACGGCAAGGTCGGCGGCAAAAAGGTTCTCTGTATGGCAGGACGTTTTCACTCCTATGAGGGCTACGATTTTGAACAGCTTGTTATTCCGATACGGCTTTTCAAGCTCCTCGGCGTTAAGGCTACAATACTGACGAACGCCGCCGGCGCTGTCAACAAGAGCTATGAGGTCGGCGACATTATGATCGTCAGCGATCACATAAAGCTCAACGGTGCAAGCCCTCTCAGGGGGAAAAATCTTGATTTCTTCGGTCCGAGATTCTTCGATGTGACCGATATGTATACAAAAAATCTGCGTGAATTGGCGCTGAGATGCGCCGAGAACAGCGGACTTAATTTTCACGAGGGAGTTTATATGTTTTTCCCGGGACCGCAGTTTGAAACGCCTGCCGAGATCCGTGCGGCGAGATTATTGGGCGCCGATGCGGTCGGAATGTCCACGGTGACGGAGGCACTCACGGCGGCTCACTGTTCGATGCCCCTGCTCGCCTTTTCGGTTATGACAAATATGGCGGCAGGAGTACTTGACTGCAAGCTCTCCGACGAAGAGGTCGGAATTGCGGCGGCAAAAATCGCCGACCGATTCGGGACGTACATTGAAAAGGTTATCAAGGAAATTGATGTAGGCAACATATAATGGATTATATAATATATTTTATAATATAATTTCTAATAGATTATATAATGCAATATCTAATATATTCTATAATATAATTTCTAATAGATTATATAATGCAATATCTAATGTATTTTATAATATAATTTCTAACAGATTTTCTGATATAAAAACGGTCTGCTGCATTCGGCTACGCAACAGACCGTTTCTTTATTTTTTCTTTTTTGTTTTTGCCGAAACCTTGTATATCTGCTTCAGCGTTCCGTCCTTGTCGAGCATAACCGAATCTCCCGACTCAATGTTTCTCTCGTAGCAGAGCCTATCCGACATTCTTATGCGCTGTTCATCACCCTTGGCGTCGGTTACAACAACCGTCACCATAGCTTCGGCATCCTCCGGAGCGCCCTCACAGCCGAAATCATCCTCGATTATTTCAACAACGTTCAACGCCTTCTTGTCAAGCGAAGCACCGTAAGTGTAGCCGAGTAAGAATCCGAGGCTCACTCCAAAAGCCATACCGACACTCAGGCTGTCAAATAACAGCTGTCCCAGACACATTCCGATTCCTATGCCTATGCACATACCGATCGACAAATACATTTCCGCAAATTTGCCGGTCAATTTTCTATTGTTTTCGGGTTTCTTTTTCATTCAGCACACCTTATTTCAGAAAAACAGCATTAAGTCTTGCGAGATATGACATTACAAGCTGAAGATAGAACGTAATTTTTTCTGAAAGATTGTTAAGGTTATCAAAAATATTTGAAACATTGCTTTTGAAATTCACCGTGCCGTAGCCCTCAATAACGCCGTTGTTATCATCAACTCCGTCATTGTCGCAGGCAAACTTATAAAGTATCGGTGAAGCAATCGCAACAAGGAAAATTTCAGCCTTTGTATACACGCCGAATCTTGATATGCAGTATTTCATAAGGCTGTCGGCAATCTGTCCGTAGCCAAGCTCGCCGAGGAAGCCGTTAGCCGCCTTAAGGAGCACATCATCGGCAATGCCCGCAAAATCGTTTCTGAGAATTGTTGCCACCGCCTTGAGCAGGGTCTGCACCTCTGCGCTGTCCATATCAAAATGCTCGCCGCCCGAATAGTGCCAAGCAACAAGATCGGTCGCAAGATCCCATCCGCTCTTATAGCTTGAATCGGGGATATCAATTCCGTATTCCTTTGCAACAGCCTGCAAGCTGTTTTCACCGCAGAGCGGCATACTCAGAAGTGACCTGAGCTTATTGACGGCATACATCACCGTGTCATAATAAACCGCGTCCTCATCAATTCCCATCTTCTCGGCGGATAAGGAACGCTCCAAACGGTACTGAACACCAGCCTTGAGGAAACCCTTTGAATAAGCCGCAAGGTCGTCGTTCATTGCGTTGATCATATCGTCGGTATAGCCCTCAACAGTTGATCTGAGTGCCTCGCTGTCAATTTTATCAACCGATCTTGCCTCATACTTAATCTCATCGTCGCTGAACTTCATAACCCTGTACTCAAGGGGATACATTGTCAGCGAGGTTGTCGTGAAATCGTATATCTTATTGCCGAGAGCACTTGTGTAAACAGTCGCATCGGAGCAGTGCTCGTGTCCCGTGAATACAGTCTTTATTCCCCAGTCGGCAAAAAGCTCGGCGGTCGTAAAATGGAATTTAACAATAAAGTTTCTGCTGAGAACTCTCTGAATCGGAAGATGATCGAGAAGATTGTGGTGCATCATAAGAATAGGATATCTTCCGTCCTTTTTCGCAAGCTCGGCCTGCTCCTTAACCCAGCTCAGCTTCTCCTTTGTCATTCCGTCCTCTGTGGACTTTGTGGGATGATTGGAGTCGAGAGCAATAAGTCTGTATTTGCTTCCGAGATCGGCAGTATATGAGCAGTCATCCTCTCTCGTTGTCAGCGCTCTGTCATAGCCGAAATCGGCATAAATCTTTTTGAAGAGAGCAAAATTCGTTTCCTGCTCTTCACTGGCGTCGTGGTTTCCGTTGATTACATAAACCTGCTTGCCCGACTTTTCTTCAAAAGCTCTGAGCTTTTCGGCAACGGCGTAATGATCCTCGGGTCGTGTACGTCCCCTGTTGGCAAGATCACCTGCAATCAGAACGAAATCGACATCGTCGCTCTCGGCGCACTGATTGAGAAATTCGTCAATTATCCATCCGCTCTCGTTTTCCATAGCACAACGTCTGTTCGCATACCAAAAGATCGGATCGTCATTTGTCTTTTCAAGCACTTCCTCCGTCGCACTGTAATGCAAATCGGATGCAAGCGCAAAGCGGAGATCATCTTTATCGGTCGCAGCCGCCGCAACTGAAAGAACCGACAGCGCAATTACCGCCGCAAGAATAATTGATAAAACCTTTTTCATAAAACTACCTCTCTCTTTTTAAAAAGGGACAGCAAAATTAAATTGCTGCCCCCTTTCTCAGTTAGATATTAAAGATACCAAATCCAGCCGAAGAGAATATAGACGATTATCCACTGGATTGTCGAATATTCAACGGTAACGTTTATAGAATCGGATACCTTTCCGTCCTCTGTCTTTGCTGTGATCGTGGCTGTGCCACGGCGGAGAGCCTTAATTGTTCCGTCATCGCTTACGGAAACAACCTTGGGATTTGATGATTCCCACACAATCTTTGCGGAGAACATCGCTTCATCGGGAACAACCGTTGCCTGAAGTCTGTCGGTCTTTTTACAGTAGATCTTGAAATCCTCGCCCGGAGTGATGATAATCTTCTCAACGGGAACAACGATCATCGGAATTTCTCTCTCCTTGTAGATTCCGCAGCCTCGGCAGGTCTGTCTCTCAACACCGACCGAGCGATATGTCGGCTCCTTGATAACCTTCCATTCGCTCCAGTCGTGACCCGTTGCCTTTGTAACAATATGGCTCTGGACGAATCCGCACTTTGAGCACTTGATGTCTCTGTAACCGTCATCGAGACAGGTTGCATTCTTGATATCGTTGATCAGCTTGTGACCCTCTGCCTTGAGCACGGTGGTCTTTATAACTGCGTTACAGTCCTCGCAGACAACGTCAATCTTGCCGTCCTCCGTGCAGGTCGGATCGGTGATAACGCTCTTTGTGTGCTGATGACCCGTCATCGGATATGTCTCAAACTTGAACACCTCATCACACTTAGAGCAGTACTCCTTGTAGTATCCGTCCTCGGTGCAGGTTGCGGCTTTCTCATCCGTAACCTTGTCGTGACCTGTTGCTTTAAGCGTAATGTCGCTGATTATCGTCTTACAGTCCTTACAGTATATTCTGTCATAGCCGTCCTCGGTACAGGTTGCGTCCTTATGCCATGTCTCGGTGTTCTTGTGGTTTGTTGCCGGAAGAATCTTTTCGTCAAGATACTGCTGACAATCGGGGCAGTAGTATCTGTCATATCCGTTTTCCGTACAGGTCGGGTCGAGATGCTGAAGGACCTTGTTCGGATGGTTGGTTGCGGGGATGACCTTTACGTCAACATACTGCTGACAGTCGGGACAGTAGTATCTGTCGTAGCCGTCCTCGGTGCAGGTTGCGTCCTTGTGCTCGAACACCTTGTTCGGGTGGTTGGTTGCGGGAATTTTTGTTTCGTCAAACGATTCGCCGCAATCGGGACAATAGAATCTGTCATAGCCGTCCTCGGTGCAGGTTGCGTCCTTATGCTGGAACTCTGCATTTTTATGATCGAGCTTCGGCAAAACGGTCTTTGAAATTTCGCTGTTGCAAACCGTACAGTAAACAAGTATGTAACCGTCCTCGGTGCAGGTTGCGTCTTTCTTTTCTTCCTTGGTTGTGTGAGGCTTCAATTCTTCATATTTATGCTCTGCGATCTCTCCGCACTCGGTGCAGTACGCAACGCTGTCGCCCTGCTTCAGGCAGGTTGAATCGGAGAGCTTAATGAACTCGCCCGAGGAAACGTGGCTGTGAGTTTCGGGAATTGCATTTACCATATTTACCGTCGGCTGAATATCGTTGTCGTCCTCATCCTTCTGATAGCAGGCAGTAAACTCAACGCTGAAATCCGATGCGGTAACGCCCTTTGCCGTATCCTTTGTAAATACATAGTCTGCGACAACGGCGGGTGCGGCTATTTCTGCCGTGTTGACAAAGGAAAACATTCCAGTCTCGGGATTCTGCGCACACGAACCGTCGGTATGATTTTCAATAAAATTTCTGATTGTACTCGACGTTTCAATCTTAGTACAGGTAAATCCCGACGCTGCCTCAACCTTAAAATCAAAGCAAAGCGCCTTACCCTCGGTAAAGCTGATTCTGAGAGTTACCTCCTGCTGAGTTTCGCTGAGCTTTTCGAGCTTGAAACTTACAGCGGGCTCGTTACTTGCGTCATCCGCCGCAAATGCCCACGCAGGCACAATCGGCAGAACCATACACATAACGAGTATGACGGCGATTATCTTTGAAGATAATTTTTTCAATTTATTCTCCTCCGTTTCAAAATAGTGTAATGCCTCTTATGTTATATAATAGTATATTTTTTCAATAAGGTCAATAGGACATTTTGACGAAATGTTATAATAAACGAATTTTTATCGGTCAAAAGCAAATGCTTTTTATGAAAAAACAAGGGAAAAGATGTGCGTAATGATTCAAAAAAGAATAATTGCCGTTTTTACGGTTTTCTGTCTGTCAATAGGCTGTCTGTGTCTGAGATTGTATGTTTTGGGCTCATCGGGGACCGAGCTTGTGTCCTCGGATTCCCACTACTCCTCTTTTACATTATATAATATACGCGGAGATATAACCGACTGCAGCGGCAGGAAAATTGTCGGATCGCAGTATGACAATTACGTTATCGCAAAGCCGTCGGTACAGTCGCTTTCGGCTTTGTCGGATATTCTCGACACCCGAACCTACCAAAGCGCACGTGAAAGGATGTCAAAGGGTGCGCCCGTTATGCTCAATATCGGCAAGAGGGAGATTGAATCGAACGATAATCTTTTGTGCGTGCCTGTTTGCAAAAGATACGGCGCAAGTCAGCCCGCTCAGCATCTTATCGGCTATCTTGACGAGCTGAACCACGGGGTTGACGGGATTGAAAAGGCGTTTGACGGCATTCTCTCTTCCGACGGATTCGTCAAGGCGAGAGTACCTGTCGATGTATACGGCAAAGCGATCGGAGGAAGCGGTACCGAAATAATCTCCGATATGGCAGACGTAGGTTCCGTTCGACTGACAATTGATCTTGACATTCAGTCTGCCGTCGAGGATGCGCTTGACAAGGGCGGCATAAATGAGGGCTGTGCAATTGTTGTCGATGTAAAAAGCGGCGCAGTGCGTGCTATGGCGTCCCGCCCGGTTTACACTGCCTCACGTATTTCCGACAGCCTGACCTCCGACTCATCGCCGTTTCTCAACCGCTGTCTTTCGGGGCTTGCCGTCGGTTCGATATTCAAGGTTGCCGTTGCCGCCGCCGCAATCGAAAACGGGCTTGAAAACTTTCAATGCGAATGTAAGGGTTCGTGTAAAATCGGTAACGTCATTTTCGGGTGCAGCAGTAACACGGCGCACGGCAAGGTGGATTTGAAAAAGGCGCTTGAAGTCTCCTGCAACACTTATTTTATTTCCCTCGGGCAAAAGCTCGGCGCAGAGCCACTCCTTGAAACAGCCTCAATTCTCGGCTTCGGTCAAAAGAATGATTTTGCCGACGGTATATCTGCCGAATCCGGAATACTCCCACGCTCGGATGAGCTCGTAAATCCTGCGGCGCTTGCCAACTTCTCCTTTGGGCAGGGCAGCTTCACCGCAACACCCGTTCAGATTGCACAGATGCTTTGCGCCGTTGCGGGAAACGGAAAATATTATTCGCCGTATATCGTTGAATCGGCAACGGACAGAGACGGGACGGTGACAGAATACTCTAACAGATATCCGACCGTCGCAATGAGCGAAAGGACAAGTCGTCTGCTTTTGGAGATGCTCACCTCCGTTGTCGAAAACGGCAATGCCTCCCCTGCCAAGCCGACCCGTTTCACCGCCGCAGGCAAAACCGCCACGGCGCAGACGGGAATCTACGACAAGAACGGGATTGAGCTGTGCAACACGTGGTTCGGAGGCTGTTTCCCTGCCGAAAATCCGAAATATGCCGTCGTTGTTATGAAACAGGGCGGTATTTCGGGATCATACGACTGCGCACCGATTTTCAAAGCAATAGCCGATAAAATAAATTTTACGGAATAATACAATTTTTTTCAAAAAACTCTTGAAATAACCTTTTCATTGTGCTATACTTTTACGGCAAAACGCATGCAGGGTGTTTTATCCGCAGTGCATTTCATCCGAAATGTTCGGATATCAAGCCTTGCAGAGGCAAAACTAAGGAGGATTTATTATGCCGGTAGTATCAATGAAACAGTTACTTGAAGCAGGTGTTCACTTCGGACACCAGACAAGAAGATGGAATCCGAAAATGGCTCAGTACATTTTCACAGAGCGTAACGGAATCTACATCATCGACCTTCAGAAGACAGTCAAGAAGCTCGAGGAGGCTTATCTCTTCGTTCGTGACGTAGCCGCTGACGGAAGCGATGTTCTTTTCGTAGGCACAAAGAAGCAGGCTCAGGATTCCGTTAAGGAAGAAGCAATCCGTTGCGGTATGCCGTACGTTAACGCACGTTGGCTCGGCGGTATGCTTACAAACTTCAACACAATCAAGAGAAGAATCAAGAGACTTGAGCAGCTCAAGAAGATGGAGGCTGACGGAACATTCGATCTTCTCCCGAAGAAGGAAGTTATCAAACTCAAGCTGGAAATCGAAAAGCTCGAGAAGTTTATGGGCGGTATCGTAAATATGAAGAAGCAGCCCGCAGCTATGTTCATCGTTGATCCCCGCAAGGAGAGAATCGCTGTTCAGGAAGCACATAAGCTCGGTATTCCCATCGTTGCAATCGTAGATACAAACTGCGATCCCGATGAGATCGACTATGTTATCCCCGGAAACGATGACGCTATCCGTGCCGTTCGCCTTATCGCAGGCGCTATGGCTGATGCAGTTATCGAGGGCCGTCAGGGCGAGCAGGAAGCTCCCGCTGAGGCAGCAGAGGAAGCAGCTGCAGAAGAAGCTGCGGAATAATTAAATACAAATATCACGGCGGAATCTTGAATTCCGCCTCACTTTTAAATCAGGAGGTATAATTATGAATTTTACAGCTAAAGACGTTCAGGCTCTTCGTGAAAAGACAGGAGCAGGTATGATGGACTGTAAGAAGGCTCTTACAGAGACCGACGGCGATATGGACAAGGCAGTTGACGTTCTTCGTGAGAAGGGTCTTGCTTCCGCTGCCAAGAAGGCAGGCCGTGTCGCAGCCGAGGGCGTTGTTGTTGCATATTACGATGAGGCAAACAAGGTTGCTTCTATGGTAGAAGTTAACTGTGAAACAGACTTCGTTGCAAAGAACGAGAAGTTTGTTGAGCTTGCAAACAAGATTGCCGTTACAGTTGCAGATAAGAATCCGGCAGACGTTGATGCTCTCCTCGCTACTACCCTTTCGGGCAGTGATGAGACTGTTGCAGACGCTGTTCAGGAGCTCTTCCTCACAATCCGTGAGAATATGAAGGTTCGCCGTTTTGTAAGAGTTGAGGGTACTGTTGCTTCCTACATCCACGGTGCAGGCGCAGTCGGCGTTCTTGTCAGCTTTGACACAGACGTTGCCGACAAGGCAGAGTTCAAGGATATGGGTAAGAACGTTGCAATGCAGATCGCAGCTATGAATCCCGAGTATCTCAGCAAGTCCTGCATCTCCGATGATGAGCTTGCAAAGATGAAGTCAATCACAATTGACAGCTCACTCAACAAGCCCGACACACTTCCGAAGCCGATCCTTAAGACACTCTTTGACAAGGCAGTTAACGACAAGCTCTTCAGCGATGAGGATCTCGCAGCTTACGAGGAGCAGAAGAACAACAAGTTCCTCTTCAACTTCCTCTCAGACAAGGCAGTTGCTACTCTTGTTGATCTTGCAATGGCAAGCAAGGCTGATATCGTTGCAAACAAGATCTTCGCAGGCGCTGTTGACGGACGTATGAAGAAGCAGCTCAAGGAAGTTTGCCTTCTCGAGCAGGCATTTGTTCGTTCCGATCTCTTCGACGGTGACGTTGCAGGCTACATTGCAGACGTTGCTAAGAAGCTCGGCGGTTCAATCAAGGCTACAAGCTTTGTTCGCTTTGAAAAGGGCGAAGGAATCGAGAAGAGAAACGATGACTTTGCAGCAGAAGTTGCAAGTATGATGTAATCATTTCGATTAGATTAGAATAAAGTTAATCCCCTGCTTCGGCAGGGGATTTTTTATGTTATTCAAAAATTTCGGCAGAGCATTACAGCTCAAAATATTTCTTCACCTGTTCATAATTCTCGGCATAGAAATCGACGATTTTCTTTATCTCGTCTCTGTCGTCCTCGTTGGAATAATCCTCAATGCCGACAACCTTATAGCCCGCCGATTTGGCGGTTTCGATTGCGTAGAGAGCGTCCTCAAAGACATAGCCGACACCCTCTGCGTGCATTGCATTCTTCACATATTCAAACGCCGCCGGGTCATTTTTGTGTATACCGATCTCGTGCATTGAGATAACATCCTCAAAATAACCGAGTATTCCGTTGCGTTCAAGAGCCTTTTTTGCCATTCTGCTTTCGGTCGCAGTAGCGACAATCATCTTAACGCCGTTTTCCTTGAGCGAATGCAAAAAATCCTTTACTCCGTCCTTAATCGGAGCAACGTTTGAATAATAGAACCACAAAATCTCCTGCAAGCCGTCGAGCACCTCGTCAAAGGTCATATCCAGCTTATACTCGTCGATCATATAGCTTATACCGGTTTTGTAGCCCTGCTTGCGGAAAAGATCAAATTCCCTCGGCACAATGCCCCTCATCATAAGGAAAGCGCCCGACGCAGTGTCCCATATATGCATTGAGTCGAGCAGCGTGCCGTCCATATCAAAAATAGCGTAGTCAATTTTTTTCATAGTTTCATCCTGTGTTTTAATGTTATTTTGCTTTTTAAAAAACCTTGGTCGGTTTTTTGCTGACAGCCGATAGACTTCATCTTATCTTGAGGCGATCTTGGCGCTCTTTTAGGGTACCGAAGCGGCGCGACGGTAGTGAATGAACGTCCGGTGGACGTTCAGAGCCGGAGCGTGACCGAGCCGCAGTGAGGCGCTGTCACGACCTTGTGTCGTGACTGAGGGGTTTATTTGAAGTTTTATAAAAATTATTTTAACCCCTCCGACTTCGGCGCAAATCGCCGAAGCCACCTCCCCTGCAAGGGAGGCAAGCGAGATTTCTGCCTCAACAGCAATTTTCATCAAAATTTCATTGTTATAATGAGATTAAAAAAGTACCTTTCGTAGGGTGCGATGTGGTCATCGCACCGTGAAATTTGCACTAACCTTTCTTGCCTCCCTTGCAGGGGAGGTGTTGAGCGGAGCGAAACGGAGGGGTTAAAATAAATTTCATCAGACTTTTTACAAAACCCCTCAG
>DKDP01000027.1:23551-31599 GCA_002449395.1 Ruminococcaceae bacterium UBA6845
GCCAGCTCCCCTAAAGGGGCGCCTAAGAAAATCCTGCTGACACAGCTCCCCCAAAGGAGGAGCCCACATACACATCGCACCATGGAAGTCAGACAAAATGCCTCTCCTTGATTATTTAAGGAGAGGCATTAATCGTTGATATTAAAGATTGTCGAACCACTTAAGCAGGTCGATTATCGGCTTTATGATGTCGGCATATTTCCAGCTTGAAAGCCACTTGATAAACTTCTGCATCGGTGTTGACGGTCTGTTGCCGTTGAGCTTTTCGAGGATAAGGTTTCCCATTGTTGAGAACGAATAGCTCTTGCTGAGCTTTCCGTCGGCATCCTTGAATGAGCCCGCCGCAACTGTAACGGTATACTCCGCCTCGTGCTGCATATTTGCCTCATACGCAACGGTTATAACCGCCGTCTTGTCATTGATTTCAATCTTCGCATCCGATGATTTGAATGTCTTATTTTGTCCGTCCGTGCCCTTGATATTAACGGAAAAATCATCCGCCGCTATCAGAGCGTTGTTTGACTTAACAGTAATTTTCAAATTAGCGACATACTTATTTTTGAAGTTGCCGGAAGCCGCCACTGCACTGCCCGACTTCAGTCCGAATGTTTCATCGGCTGCAAATCCGATTACGGATAAGCTGAAGATCATAGCAATCGCAAGAAGAACGGATAAAAATTTGTTTACTGTTTTTGTCATGATAATCACCTCAATTTTATTTTCTGCAAGTAACCGCCGGTTAATTATTAAGCAATTACTAAGGTGATTATACCATTTTCGGAACAAATAATCAATACCTCAAAATTCAATAAATGTTTAAGAATTACATTTTGTCAATTTGGCAAAATTAGCCATCAGCTTCTTTGTGCCCGACTTGTCAAAGGCAATTTCAAGCAAGGTGTCGTTGCCCATACTCTTTGCCGAGAGGATAACGCCCTGTCCGAAAACCTTGTGTGAAACGGTGTCGCCGATCTTGTAGCTCTCCTTGCTTGCCGTCGGAGCAGACTGTGGCTTTCTTGCGGGCTGTGCGGAAAATCCTCGTCTGATCGGTTTTCCGCTTGTGAAGTCCTCGCCGAAATCTCTGAACGGCTCGTCCTCGGCGCTTCTTCTGAACGAGGAATATGAGGTCACACCCGTCTTTTCCGTCAGATCGTCGGGAATCTCACCGAGGAAGCGTGACGGCGCATTGTGGGTCGTTGAGCCGAACATAAGGCGTGTTCTTGTGTTCGTCAGATACAGCTCCTGCTTAGCCCTCGTGATTCCGACATAAGCAAGGCGGCGTTCCTCCTCCATATCGTCGGGGTTGTAAATAGACTGATTTCCCGGGAAAACTCCGTCCTCCATACCGATAATGAACACAACGGGAAATTCAAGACCCTTTGCCGAGTGAAGCGTCATCATAACTACGGTGTCGGAATCGGCGTTGTAATTGTCAATATCGGTCATAAGTGCGATTTCCTCAAGGAATCCGTTGAGGGTCGGCTCATCGCTCTCCTCCTCATAACGCATAAGGTTCGCCTTAAGCTCGTTGAGGTTTTCCTTTCTGTCCTGCGCTGTTTCCTTGTCAAGATCAAGAAACTGATAATAGCCGGTCATACTGAGAGTTTTCTCAAGCAGCTCGTGCGGCTTCAATTCCTGTGCCGCCTCAATAAGCTCCTTGATCATCCCGCTGAACTGCAAGAGCTTTGACGAGGCACGGCTGAGAGCGGGATAAGAATCCGCATTTGAGATAACCTCAAACATACTGACGCCCAGTCCTGCGGCGATTTCCGACGCATTGTTGAGCGTTGTATCGCCGATTCCCCTCTTCGGCTCGTTTATGATACGGCGAAGTCTTACGTTATCCGCCGTGTTGTTGATAAGTGTGAGATAAGCAAGAGCGTCCTTGATTTCCTTACGCTCATAGAAGCGCAGACCGCCGATAATTCTATACGGGATACCTGCACGGACGAACGCATTTTCAATTGTACTCGACTGTGCGTTCATTCGGTAAAGCACGGCGTGATCGGACATCTTCCTGCCTGCCGCGACGTCCTTCATTATCGTGTCGGCAACAAAGCGAGCCTCTTCCCTCTCGTCATACGAGGTGTTGACAGTGATCTTGTTTCCCCTGCCGTTCGCCGTCCAAAGATTCTTGCCCTTACGCTGGCTGTTATTGGCAATAACAGCGTTTGCGGCATCGAGAATCGTCTGAGTCGAACGGTAGTTTTGCTCAAGTCTGATCGTCTTTGCGTCCGGGTAGCGTTCCTCAAAGCTCAGAATATTCTGAATTGTAGCTCCACGGAATTTATAAATACTCTGGTCGTCATCGCCGACAACGCAGATGTTTCTGTACTTCTCGGCAAGCAGACTTGTCAGCACATACTGAGCGTGGTTGGTATCCTGATACTCGTCAACAAGTATGTATTTGAACTTATTCTGATAGTAATTTCTGACCTCTTCGTTCTTCTGCAAAAGCTCGACTGTTCTGAAGATCATATCGTCAAAATCCATTGCGTCGGCATTTTTGAGGAGCTTCTGATAGCACTTGTACGCCTCACCGATTGCCTTTAAACGAACGTCTCCGCCAGCCTGAGCGATGTACTCATCGGGATTGATGAGCTGATCCTTGGCACGGCTGACCTCCTTGAGAATGGTCTTGTGCGAAAGCATCTTGTCGTTAATGTCGAGAAGTCTCTGCGCCTCTTTCATAACACGCTTTGAGTCGTCCGTGTCATAAATCGTGAAGCGGTTCGTGTATCCGATAAGATCGCCGTAACGTCTCAGTATCCTTGCACAGCAGGAATGGAACGTACTCGCCCAGATATCGTTTGCGGCGTCGCCGAGCTTTGCGGCAAGTCTGCCCTTGAGCTCCGAAGCCGCCTTATTGGTGAATGTAATGGCAAGTATTTCCCACGGAGCCGGAGCATTAACCGTCAAAAGGTCGTACACATCGAAGAGATCCGTCGTGGGATCGTCAAGATACTGCCTCATAAGCCGGACGTCGCTCTCGCTCGGCTCAAACTCGGAATAGTCCGAATTGTAGGCGTTGCCGTATTTTATAAGATTGGCGATTCTGTTAACGAGAACCGTTGTTTTTCCGCTGCCTGCACCTGCAAGAAGCAGCAAGGGGCCATTTACTGCATAGATAGCCTCTTGCTGCCTGTCATTCATTCTTTCAAAATCTTTTGCAATTATACGGCGGCGAAGTTCTAAAAATTCGTCTTTGAGCATAATTTGATTTCCTTTAGATTGAAATTATGTTTGCCATCTTGTAAAGATTCATATCAATGTGCTTCTTCATATTGAGAGCCTCGAAGATATCATAATCAACGATCTGATCCTTCTGCATAGCAACAACACGGTTGCCGATGCCGTCCATAAGAAGCTCAACCGCTCTGTAACCCATCTGGCTGGCAACAACACGGTCTCTTACTGTCGGCGAGCCGCCGCGCTGAACGTGAGCGAGGACCATTGCTCTTGACTCAACGCCTGTCTCCTCCTCAATTGCCTTTGCGAGCTCCTCAACGGTGATATTTCCGTCAGCCGTTACGCCCTCGGCAACGATAACAAGGAAGTGCTTCTTGCCTGTCTTCTGAGTACGGCGGATTCTGTCGAATACATCTCTCTTGAGGTCAAACTCAACCTCGGGGATAAGGATAGCTGTTGCGCCGACTGCGATACCTGCATTAAGAGCAAGGTAGCCTGCACGTCTGCCCATAACCTCGATAACCGAGCAGCGGTCGTGAGAAGCGGATGTGTCACGGATTCTGTCAACCATTTCCATAATTGTGTTGAGGCAGGTGTCATAGCCGATCGTATAGTCACAGCAAGCAATATCGTTGTCGATTGTGCCCGGAATACCTACGCAGGGAATACCTCTCTCCGAAAGGTCTCTTGCGCCTCTGAACGATCCGTCGCCGCCGATAACAACGATACCCTCGATGCCGTAAGCGTGGCAGATTTCAATAGCCTTCTGCATACCCTCCTCGGTAGCAAACTCCTTGCTTCTTGCGGAATGGAGCATTGTGCCGCCTCTGTGAATAATATCGCAAACCGTGCGGATCTCCATCGGGATCAGTGAGCCCTCCATAAGACCCTTATAGCCACGGTCAATGCCGTAAACCTTGATGTGATTTTCGCACGCTGTACGAACGACTGCACGAACGGCAGCGTTCATTCCCGGGGCGTCTCCGCCGCTTGTCAAAACTCCGATTGTCTTCATTATAACTTCCTCCTAAGGATTCTCTAAAAATTCTATAAAATCATACACCTAATTAAAAAAAATGTCAAATAAAACAGAAAAATATTTACTGAAAAACTACATTTTCTTCGCCTAAAACCCGTTTAAGCTCATTTATCAGCGGTTCATTGACATCAACGCCGTTTTCATAGGGCTGACGGACATATTTTCCAGTGTCCGCAAAGTAATAATAGAGCGGAACTCTGCCGTCGAAAATCGCCAACAGCTTTTCCGCCTGCACCTGCTCGGGAGTGCCCTTGGTCGGAAACTTCAGGAACAGACCGCTGCGCTTTTTCTTAGTCTGTGCGGCAGGCTGCGACGGGCTTTGTCCACCCTTTTTCGAGAAATAATCTTTTGCCGACTCAACCGTGTAGATATGCTCGCAGATCAGCTTTGACGGCTCCTCGTCACGGACATCGAGACGTCCGTAAAAGACGAGCACCTTGCCCTCCTCGAGCATCGCTGAATTTTCCAGCAGTATTTTCGGGAACACAATAACCTCAATTGAGCCTGAGGTGTCCTCAACATTGACGAAAGCCATCGTAGTGTCGCTCTTTGTGATCTTTTTCTTCACATCGGTTATTATGCCCATAATCTTGGTTCTTTCACCGTCTTTGTGTGAAGAATGTAAATTTTCGCCGCTCGCCGCAAGCTCGGATATTTTCACACAAGCCATCGACGCCGCAAGCTCGGAATAATCTGCCATCGGGTGACCCGAAAGGTACAGTCCCGTTGTCGATTTCTCCATCGCAAGAAGCTCGCTCTGCGGAAATTCGTCAAAGAACTTCAGCGCCGCCTCGGAATGGGATTCACCGCTCATAGAGTCAAAAAGACCGATCTGACCCTCAACGTTTCTCCGCCTTTTTGAATCGAGCTCATCTATGATCTCGTTCATTGCCATAAGCATCTGGCGGCGGTTTGCTCCGAGTCCGTCGAGTGCGCCGCTCTTTATGAGGCTTTCGACGGCTCTCTTGTTGAAATCCGCACCGTGCATACGCAAGCAGAAATTGTAGAAAGAAATAAACTTTCCCGCACGGCGCTCCGATACGATATTATTGATAAAATTCCTTCCGAGATTCTTGATTGCAAGCAGTCCGAACCGTATATTACCGTCCGATACCGTGAAGCTGTCGCTGCTTTCATTGACGTTCGGTGGCAGAATTTTAATTCCTATCCTGTTACATTCATCAGTATATTCCGTTACCTTGTCCGTATTGTCAAGAACGCTTGAAAGAAGCGCCGCCATAAACTCACACGGATAATGACATTTGAGATAAGCCGTCTGATATGCGACGTAGGCGTATGCCGTTGCGTGCGACTTATTAAAAGCATACGATGCGAACGACGACATATCGTCAAAAATATCGTTGGCAACCTCGGCGGGGATTCCCCTCTTGACACAGCCGTCACATTCAACCGTTCCGTCCTCACGCACCATACCGTAGATAAAGTTCTTGCGTTCCTTTTCCATAACGTCGTGCTTCTTCTTGGACATTGCACGGCGGACAATATCGGCTCTTCCGTATGAATATCCCGCAAGCGAGCGGAATATCTGCATAACCTGCTCCTGATAGATCATACAGCCGTAAGTCACATCAAGAATATCACGGAGCTTTTCCGTCTTGTAAACGGTCTTTTCGGGGTGATGCCTGTTCTCGATATAGGTATTGATCGAGTCCATCGGACCGGGACGGTAGAGCGAAATAACAGCTATCAAATCCTCAATATCGACGGGCTTCAGTCCGACAAGAACGCTCTTCATTCCCGCCGATTCAAACTGGAACACGCCCTCGGTCTGACCCGATGCCATCATTTCATAGGTCGCCTTATCGGTTATGTCGATCTTGTTTATATCAAAGCTCTTGTCCTTAAGCCGAATCATCTTGACCGCATCGTTGATAACGGTCAGTGTTCGCAAGCCGAGGAAATCCATCTTGAGCAGTCCGAGCTCCTCAAGAGTTGTCATCGTGTACTGAGTGACGGGCGAATTATCGTTGAGTGCAAGCGGAACATAGCTCGCAACGGGGTCTCTCGTTATAACAACGCCTGCGGCGTGGGTCGAGGTGTGTCTCGGCATACCCTCAACCTTCATCGAGGTGTCGATAAGGTTCTTTATCTCCTCCGAGCTTTCATAGAGAGCACGGAACTCGGGCGATTTTTTCAGCGCCTTTTGAATTGTGATATTCAGCTCTCTGGGCACTTGCTTTGAGACATTATCGACAACGTTATACGGAATGCCCATTGCTCTTCCCACGTCACGGATTGCCGCTCTCGCCGCAAGAGTTCCGAATGTCACAATCTGTGCAACGTGATCCGCACCGTATTTTTCGATAACGTAGTCTATTACCTCTCCCCTGCGCTCGTAGCAAAAATCGACGTCAAAGTCGGGCATACTGACACGCTCGGGATTGAGGAAACGCTCAAAGAGAAGATTATATTTCATCGGGTCGATTCCCGTTATGCCGATACAATAGGCGGCGATACTGCCTGCACCCGATCCTCTGCCCGGACCGACGGGAATACCCTTGGATTTTGCGTATCTTATAAAATCGTGGACTATCAGGAAATAATCGACATACCCCATTTTATTTATAACGTCAAGCTCATAATCGAGCCTGTCGAAATATTCTTTCGGCGGATTTTCGCCGTAATTGCGGTACATTCCGTTATAGCACTGCTCTTTGAACCATTCAAAATGGTCTCTGCCGTCGGGAACCTCAAAATGCGGCAGCTTTGTGTTGCCGAACTCAAAGTCGTAATTGCACCTGTCGGCGATAATCTGCGTATTGTCTATCGCCTCGGGGACGTGAGAGAAAAGCTCTCTCATCTCGTCCTCACTCTTGAGATAGAACTCGTCGCTTTCAAATTCCAGCCCGTTGCCCTGACCGATCGTCGTGTTTGTAGCAATGCAAATGAGAACCTGCTGAATCTTGCTGTCCTCACGGCGGACATAGTGTGTGTCGTTAGTTGCAACGAGAGGAATGCCCGTTTCCTTGGAAAGTCTTATGAGCATCGGCTCGATCTGCTTCTGCTCACGGATTCCGTGGTTCTGAAGCTCAAGATAGAAATTGCCCTGACCGAATACATTGTTGTACCAAAGAGCCTTTTCCTTTGCTCTCTCGTAATCGTCCGCCATCAGCGCTCTCGGAATCTCACCCGCCAGGCAGGCAGAAAGTGCGATTATGCCCTCGTGATACTGCTCCAGAAGCTCACGGTCGATTCTCGGCTTTGCATAAAAGCCCTCGGTCCACGCCTTTGAAACCATCGAAATGAGGTTCTGATAGCCCGTTGCGTTCTCGCAGAGCAGAACAAGGTGATAACGGTCGCTGTCAAGAGCGTGAACCTTGTCGTGACGGCTCCTTGAGGCAAGGTAACATTCACAGCCGATTATCGGCTTGATTCCCCTCGCCTTTGCTTTTTTATAAAAATCCACAGCGCCGTACATAACGCCGTGATCGGTGATTGCGACCGAATCCATACCCAGCTCAACCGCACGGTCAAGCAGGTCGTCAAGGCGGCAGGCGCCGTCAAGCAAGCTGTATTCGGTATGTAAATGAAGATGTGTAAAGCTCAATACGCCGCCTCCTTTATTATTTTATTTACACTTCTGCGTTCTTTTTAGCCTCCCCTTGAAGCAAGGGGAGGGTTAGTTTCTGCTGACTTTTCTTGCCTCCCTTGCAGGGGAGGTGTTGAGTGGAGCGAAACGGAGGGGTTAAAGTTTGATGAGACCTTACTCCCTCAGTCAGCTTCGCTGACAGCTCCCCCGGAGGAGGAGCCTATGCTCAAAGCAAATTACAAGGCAAATATTTGTAGCCTCCCTCTTGAG
>DKDP01000043.1:0-3080 GCA_002449395.1 Ruminococcaceae bacterium UBA6845
CTGAGGGGTTTTGTAAAAAATTTGATGAAGTTTATTTTAACCCCTCCGTTTCGCTCCGCTCAACACCTCCCCTGCAAGGGAGGCAAGAAAAATTAGCGGAGATTTCCACGGTGCGATGCGGTCACCGCACCTTACCTACGCCGTACATTGAGCTTATATTATCCCATCATATTTTACCATATTCATATATTTGAAGCAGAAGGTCAGGGATATCACTGCGGCAATGCACCAGCCGATCGGCCACGAGATCCAGATTCCCGTTGATGCGAGTGCGGTTTTTGAAAGAACTATTGCGAGAACGACACGCAGAATGAGGTCCGTAAACGTACCCGTCATAAAGGCTTTCATCTGTCCTGCACCTCTGAGCACACCGTCGGAAACCAGCTTTGCGGCTGCCACAAAATAGAACGGAGTCAGTATCCTCAGGAAAAGCATACCCGTATCCATTGCCGTGCCCGTCGGGCTTTCAAGGAAGAAGTAGATGAGGTTGCGGCTGGCGAAAAGATAAAGGGCGACAATCGGTATGCAGATCATCCACGTGAGCTTAACGCCCGCCTTGAAGCCCTCTTTGATTCGGTCAAACTTGCGTGCGCCGAGGTTCTGCGCCGTGTAATTTGATATTCCGTTGCCGAATGTCGTGAACGAGGTTATGACAAGGTTGTTGAGCTTGATCGAGGCGGAATAGCCGGCGATAACTCCCGAGCCGAAGCTGTTGATAACACCCTGAATAATGATGTTGCCGACGGAGATAAAGCTCTGCTGAAGTATGCTCGGAATTGCGACGGCGGAAATCCTCTTGAGCAGATCAAAGGAAAATGCCGCAGGCTTGTCGTCGGTTTCAATCTTTGCAAAACGTTTGAAAACGAAGAACACCGCAAGCAGACAGCTTACGCCCTGGCAAATAAGAGTTGCCCACGCAACGCCGCTGACGCCCATCTTGAAGCCAGCGACAAAGAGAATGTCGGCGGCAATGTTAGAAACGGACGAGCAGGCGAGAAAGATAAACGGTGTTTTTGAATCGCCGAGGGCGGAAAATATGCCCGATGCAATGTTATAATAGAAAACAAAAGGCAGTCCGATTATGTATATTAAAAGATACAGTCTTGAATCGGCGAAAATGTTTTCGGGCGTGTTGATAAGCTCCAACAGCTTGGTGCTGAACACAAGTCCTATCAGCATCAGCACGGCACACAGCGCGCCGCCTGCGATCAGAGTTGTGTAAACGGCGGTTTTCATATCCCTGAAACGCTTTGCGCCGAAGAGCTGGGAGGTGATAACCGAACAGCCGATGTTACAGCCGAAAGCGAACGCAATGAAAATAAGCGTGATTTCATAGCTGTTGCCGACCGCCGCCAAAGCGTCGTTGCCGATGAATTTGCCGGCAACAAAGCTGTCCGCAAGATTATAAAGCTGCTGAAAAATGATGCTTCCGAAAAGGGGCAGGCAGAATTTCCATACCACAGTATAGGGCTTTCCGATAGTTAAGTCCTTATTGATAACACACACATCCTTGTTGACGAAAATTATTTTTTATTATATTATAATTATAATACAAAAAACGAAGCGTGTAAATCATTTTTTGAGTCTTGGTTTACGGAGTGAGGTTATACAAAAAATTTGAGAAAGGGAAATATTTATGAGCTCGGTTAAAAAATACATTATTGCAGTCGCTGTAATGATTGCTGTGTTTTCTTGTGCAATGTATCTTATTGCGACGGACGACATTATGCTCCTGAATCCGAAAACGATTGTATCAAGCTATAAATCATGTCAAAATAATATTCAATACATATACCCTAACAGAAATGACGGAGCGACAGATTATTTAACTCTTGAGTCGGTTCATATTGAAGATAACAACGGATATGATTACTATCTTGAATCATTTTCTGACGGACCCGATTATAAATCAAATTATCTGGTAAAGAAAAAGGGCGATGAGGTCATCTCTGCTTTTGATATGCAGAAGTTTGAGCTTTCAATTAAACATAATAACATAAACGTTAAATGCGGTGTTTTCAGCAACGGTTATCTGTATTTTACAATAGAAAATACAAACTCAATTTTTCGTACAGACGAAGGCTTGGAAAACTGTGTAGAAATTTTTACACCGAAAAAATTCGGCAAGCTGCAGCCATATTCGTTCTTCATTAAGGATAACGCTTTTTATTATCTTACGGATTCTCGTAAGCTCGTTAAATATGACGGGGTTAAAGAGACACAAATTAAGGAGCTTCCCGAACTTGACTCAATGAGTTTAATTGATAAAACATATAGGGATTATCTTATGAAGTTTAAGGTGCCGGTCAACAGTATCAATGATGTTTTTTATTACGGAGTCGATAATAATTTGTTTTATTTTGACGACGGGGGAAACACCGTATGCATAGATTTGAGGGTATCAAAACACGCTTCCGAAAATTCCGGAGTTTATCGGATAGAACCGTGCAAGGAAAACGATAAGCTGATGAACGTTTCATATCTTTATGAAAACTGGAATTACTATTATATGAATTATTTAATCAACCCGAAAACGGGTCACTTTATTAAATTCAAGCAAAGCGTAAATAGCAGAAATCATGAAGTGTCGAGAAAAGAACTTCTTGATTATGTTGACAGCCTCAGCTTGAAAGCGGAAACGGAAAAAACGGTTGTTGAATGATATTTATATTTTGTTGCGGCGTGATCGAGACGCTTGCGGTGGGGCTGACTAATTAGGCGCCCCTTTAGGGGAACGCAGTGTCGACACGGTAGTGAATGACAGTCCGGTGGACTGTCAGAGCCGTGGCGTGACCGAGCCGCAGCGAGACGCTGGCGGCGCAGCTGACTGAGGGGTTTGTGTAGAGTTAGATAAAATTATTGTTAAGTGTGGGCTCCTCCATTGGGGGAGCTGGCGCGTGAGCGACTGAGGGAGTGAGGTTTCATCAGACTTAAACTCCTTCCGTCACTCCTCCGTCGTGCCACCTCCCTCAAGAGGGAGGCTACATATATTTGTTTAGAGCGTGGGCTCCTCCTTGGGGGAGCTGGCGCGTGAGCGACTGAGGGAGTAAGGTTTTAGCAGACTTTAATCTTTATCCCCA
>DKDP01000043.1:3120-5923 GCA_002449395.1 Ruminococcaceae bacterium UBA6845
ACCTCCCCTTGAATCATCCAAGAGGAGGCTGAACGGTGACGTAAATTTCATTTTTGTATTTTAAAAGTCAGCAGAAACCAATTCTCGGCGCCCCTTTAGGGGAGCTGTCGGCGCAGCCGACTGAGGGGTTTGTGTAGAGTTAGATAAAATTATTGTTAAGTGTGGGCTCCTCCTCTGGGGGAGCTGGCGCGTAAGCGACTGAGGGAGTGAGGTTTTAGCAGACTTAAACCCCTCCGACTTCGGCGCAAATCGCCGAAGCCACCTCCCCTAAAGGGGCGGCAAGGAAAGTTTGCGCAAATTTCACGGTGCGAGTGGGCTTCACCCTACAACAGAATAAAAATACAACTAATTGTATTATTATTCACTTATCATTCACTGCCCTGCCCGCCGTTTTTTAATATAAAACCGATTTATACGGGCGGTGACGTGCTATTGAAGTCAAACGCCTTGTAAATTTGCATATAATATTTCGTGCGCTTGAAAATACGTTGTGCATATATACAAAATCAGCTGAAGTACGAAAAAATAGCTTGCATAAATATACATTTTATGCTAATATATGTGCATAAAACACAGACAATACTGTATATCGGAGGTATTATTATGAATAAGAAGGATATCAAAAAAATTGTACTCGCTTACTCGGGCGGACTTGATACATCAATCATCATTCCGTGGCTCAAGGAGAACTACAACGACCCCGAGATAATCGCTGTTTCGGGCAACGTAGGTCAGGCAAGCGAGCTTGAGGGACTTGAGGAGAAGGCTCTCAAGACAGGTGCATCAAAGCTCTATGTTGAGGATCTCACAAAGGAGATGCTTGACGAGGTTGCTTTCCCGTGCGTTCAGGCGGGTGCTCTTTATGAGAACTATCCGCTCGGCACAGCTCTTGCACGTCCGATCATTGCAAAGAGACTTTGCGAGATCGCCGAGAAAGAGGGCGCAGACGCTATCTGCCACGGCTGCACAGGTAAGGGCAACGACCAGGTAAGATTTGAGGTTGCTATCAAGGCTTTCGCTCCCGATATGACAATCATCGCTCCGTGGAGAGAGTGGGATATCAAGTCCCGTGACGAGGAGATCGACTACGCAGAGGCACACAACGTTCCTCTTAAAATAAACAGAGAGACAAACTACTCAAAGGACAAGAACATCTGGCATCTTTCTCACGAGGGTCTTGACCTTGAGGATCCGGCAAACGAGCCGCAGTACAATAAAGAGGGCTTCCTTGAGATGGGTATTTCCCCCGAACAGGCTCCGGACAAGCCGACCTATGTTAAGATTCACTTTGAGAAAGGCGTTCCGACCGCTATTGACGGAGTTGAAATGGATTCCGTAGCTCTTGTTACAAAGCTCAACGAGCTCGGCGGCGCAAACGGCATCGGACTTCTTGATATCGTTGAAAACAGACTTGTAGGTATGAAGTCAAGGGGCGTATATGAGACCCCAGGCGGAACAATCCTTTACAAGGCTCACGAGATGCTCGAGACGATCACTCTTGATAAGGAAACCTCACACTATAAGGCACTCGTAGGTCATAAGCTCGGTGAGCTTGTTTACAACGCTCAGTGGTATTCACCGCTCACTCAGGCTATCCTTGCTTTTGTTAAGGAGACTCAGAAGACCGTTACAGGCGACGTAAACGTTAAGCTCTACAAGGGCAACATCATCAACGCAGGTGTAACATCTCCGTTCTCACTCTACGATCCCGAGATCGCAACATTCGATGAGGACGAGGTTTACAACCAGGCTGATTCGGCAGGATTCATCAACCTTTACGGTCTGCCGACCAAGGTTTATTCAAAGATGAAGAAAAAGGCAGGACTTAACTAATCAATAACGGAGATTTATAAGTTATGGAAAAGATGTGGGCAGGCAGGTTTGCCAAGGAACTGAATAAGGAAGCGGATGATTTCAATTCGTCGATCCATTTTGACTGCAAGATGTATAAGCAGGATATAACAGGCTCGATGAAGCACGCAACGATGCTTGCAATGCAGAAAATCATCACCGACGACGACTGCGACAAGATTCTTGCCGGACTTCAGTCGATACTTGACGACCTTGACAGCGGAGCTCTTAAGTTCGATATGGACGCCGAGGATATTCATATGTTCGTTGAGTCCGAGCTGACGAAGCGCATCGGCGATGTCGGCAAGAAGCTCCACACGGCGAGAAGCCGTAACGATCAGGTTGCCGTTGATATCCGCCTTTATCTCAGGGACGAGACCGAGGAGATTATTCCGCTCATCAAGAATCTGCTTGCAGCCATACTTTCCGTTGCCAAGGATAATAAAAACACGATTTTGCCCGGATATACCCATCTTCAGCGTGCCCAGCCGATAACCTTTGCTCATCATCTTTTGGCTTACGCTATGATGTTTATCCGTGATATCGGAAGACTTGAGGACGCAATGAAGAGGATGAATTATTCTCCTCTCGGCTCCTGCGCCCTTTCGGGTACAACATACAATACAAACCGTGAGTTCGTCGCCGAGCAGCTCGGCTTTGACGGGATCACACTCAACAGCATTGACGGCGTTTCCGACAGGGATTTCTGCGTTGAGCTTATGAGCGCATTCGCAACGATTATGATGCACCTTTCCCGTTTCTCGGAGGAGATTATCCTCTGGTCGAGCTGGGAGTTCAAGTTTATTGAGCTTGACGACAGCTTCACGACGGGTTCAAGCATTATGCCGCAGAAGAAGAACCCCGATATGGCTGAGCTTGTCAGGGGCAAGACAGGCAGAGTTTACGGCGACCTTTTCACAATGCTCACCGTTCTCAAGGGTATTCCGCTTGC
>DKDP01000043.1:5967-13042 GCA_002449395.1 Ruminococcaceae bacterium UBA6845
TACAACAAGGATATGCAGGAGGACAAGGAGTGCATATTTGACAGCATTGCCACCGTTAAGCAGTGTCTTAAGGTTTTTGCTCCGATGATCGAAACAATGAAGGTCATCAAGGAGAATATGTATTCCGCGGCACAGAAGGGCTTCATCAACGCAACCGACCTCGCCGATTATCTTGCGAAGAAAGGACTTCCTTTCAGAAGCGCATATAAGATTGTCGGTCAGATCGTCGCTCACTGCATTGATAACGGACTTGTGCTTGAAACGATGCCGCTTGAGGATTACAAGAAGTACAGCGATCTGTTTGAGGAGGATCTCTTTACCGAGATTTCCCTCGAGACCTGTGTTTCCAAGAGAATTTCGGCAGGCGGAACGGGTCCCGAATCCGTTGAAAAGCAGATTGCATACGTTGAAAAATTTATTTAAAACAAAAAATATTTGGGCTGTCCTGATGAACAGCCCTTTTGTTCTAATTAAGTATTTGAAAATATTGTAAAACTATTTGAAAATTTTGTTAAATGATGTATAATTACAGGAGGGTGATACCGATGGTTAACTTGAAAGGCAGAGATTTTCTGAAATTGCTTGATTTCACAAGTGAGGAGATTGAGTATCTCATCGACCTTGCGGCGGATTTGAAAGCAAAGAAAAAGGCGGGAATCCCGCACAGAATGCACGAGGGCAAGAACGTTGCGCTTATCTTTGAAAAGACGAGCACAAGAACACGCTGCAGCTTTGAGGTCGGAGCAAACGATCTCGGAATGGGCTCAACCTATCTTGCCGAGGGTTCGCAGATCGGCAAAAAGGAAAGCATTGCCGACACGGCGAGGGTTCTCTCGGGTATGTTTGACGGAATCGAATACAGGGGCTACGGACAGGAGCTTGTCGAGGAGCTTGCAAAGTATGCGAGCGTTCCCGTATGGAACGGACTGACAAACGAGTTCCACCCGACTCAGATTCTTGCCGACTTCCTGACGATCAAGGAGCAGTTCGGTCACCTCAAGGGTATCAACTTCGTCTATATGGGCGACGCAAGATACAATATGGGCAATTCACTTATGGTCGGCTGCGCAAAGATGGGCATCAATTTCACTGCCTGCGCACCGAAGAAGTATTTCCCCGATCACGAGCTTGTTGACACCTGCAAGGCGATTGCAAAGGAAAACGGCTGTGAAATAAAGTTCAGCGAGGATCCCATAGAGGCAGTCAAGGACGCAAACGTTATTTATACCGACGTTTGGGTTTCAATGGGCGAGCCGATGGAGGTCTGGAAAGAAAGAATCGACGATCTTATGCCGTATCAGGTAAATCAGAAGCTGATGGATGCGGCGGCGGACGACGTTGTATTTATGCACTGTCTGCCCGCTTACCACGACCACAAGACAAAGGTCGGCAAGGAGATCGGCGAAAAATTCGGCTGTGACGCTCTTGAGGTTACGGACGAGGTCTTTGAAAGCGAACGTTCAATCGTTTTCAGAGAGGCAGAAAACAGAATGCACACTATAAAAGCAGTTATGGCGGCGACATTATGATTAAAAAAGTTTACATTGTACTTGAAGACGGACACATTTTTGAGGGCAAGAGCTTCGGCGCAGAGGGCGAGGCTCTCGGCGAGCTTGTCTTTACAACAGGTATGGGCGGCTACATCGAAACGCTCACCGACCCCAGCTATTACGGACAGATAGTTATGCAGACCTTTCCCCTTATCGGCAACTACGGCATTATGGAGGAGGACTTTGAAAGCGACAGGTCCTACGTCAGCGGCTACGTTGTCAGGGAGTGGTGCGAGCTGCCGTCCAATTTCAGGACGGAGTATGACCTCGACACATTTCTCAAAAAGCAGGGAATTGTCGGCGTTTACGGCGTTGACACCCGTGAGATCACGAGAATAATCCGTGAAAAGGGCGTTATGAACGCAAAAATCGTCAGCTCGGTTGACAATATCGACTATGACGAAATCAAGGCTTACAGAATCGTTGACGCAGTCAAGAGCGTAAGCTGTAAGGAAAAATACACGGTATCGGATGATGGAGCGAAGTATAAGGTTGCGCTGCTCGACTACGGCGCAAAGAAAAACATCGTTCGTGAGCTTGTCGCAAGGGGATGCGAGGTCACGGTTTTCCCGTATGACACCTCGGCTCAGGAGATTATCGAGATGAATCCCGACGGAATTATGCTCTCAAACGGTCCGGGCGACCCGGAGGAAAACATCGTTCCGATTGAAAACATAAAGGAGCTTGCCGGCAAATTCCCGATTTTCGGAATCTGTCTCGGACATCAGCTCACCGCTCTTGCAATGGGCGGAAAGACTATGAAGCTCAAATACGGCCACAGAGGCGTTAACCAGCCGGTCAAGCAGCTTGAAACGGGCAGAACCTATATTTCGAGCCAGAACCACGGCTATGCGGTCGTTGCCGAAAGCCTTGACAGGCGATACGCAAGGGAGAGCTTCATCAACGCAAACGACGGTACCTGCGAGGGTATGGAATACAGAAGCAAGCAGATTTTTACCGTTCAGTTCCACCCCGAGGCTTGCTCGGGTCCCAAGGACACAAAGTTCCTGTTTGACAGATTTATTTCAATGATGGGAGGAAAAAACAATGCCGCTGAATAAAGACATAAAAAAGGTACTTGTTATCGGTTCCGGTCCCATCGTTATCGGTCAGGCGGCTGAGTTTGACTACGCCGGTGCACAGGCGTGCCGTGTCCTCAAGGACGCAGGACTTGACGTTGTGCTTGTCAATTCCAACCCTGCAACGATTATGACGGACAATGCGCTTGCGGACGAGATTTATCTTGAGCCGCTGACGCAGGAGACCGTCAAGAGAATTATTGAAAAAGAGCATCCCGATTCGATCCTTGCCGGACTCGGCGGACAGACGGGACTTACAATAGCTATGCAGCTCGCCCAGAACGGCTACCTTGAAAAGATGGGAGTCAAGCTCCTCGGCACGAATGCCGAAGCGATCGACAAGGCGGAGGACAGACAGCTTTTCAGAGACACGATGCTCAAAATCGGTCAGCCTGTTGTTCCGTCCGATATCGCACACACCGTTGACCGTGCGGCTGAAATTGCGGCGGAGATCGGCTATCCCGTAATCATCCGTCCCGCATTCACACTCGGCGGCGCAGGCGGCGGAGTTGTTTACAACGAAGAGGAATTAAGGGTTATCGCATATAACGGACTTGAGCTTTCACCGATCAATCAGATCCTCGTCGAGCGTTTTATCGGCGGCTGGAAAGAGATCGAGTTTGAGGTTATGCGTGACAGCGTGGGCAACGTTATCGCTGTCTGCTCGATGGAAAACTTTGACCCCGTCGGCGTTCACACGGGCGACAGTATCGTTATCGCTCCTGCCGTAACGCTTTCGGACAAGGAATATCAGATGCTGCGTTCCGCTTCGCTCGATATTATCACCGAGCTCGGCATCGAGGGCGGCTGTAACTGTCAGTTTGCGCTCAATCCCGAGAGCTTTGAATATTCCGTTATCGAGGTTAACCCGAGAGTTTCACGTTCATCGGCGCTCGCCTCAAAGGCGACGGGCTATCCGATTGCAAAGGTTACAACCAAAATTGCGCTCGGCTACACGCTCGACGAAATCAGAAACGACATCACGGGCAAGACCTGCGCCTGCTTTGAGCCGACGCTTGACTATGTTGTTGTCAAGTTCCCGAAGTGGCCGTTTGATAAGTTCGTCGGCGCAAGCCGTAAGCTCGGCACTCAGATGAAAGCGACGGGCGAGGTTATGTCAATTGCTCCGAGCTTTGAAATGGCGGTTATGAAAGCTGTCAGAGGCGCCGAAATTTCACTTGAAACACTTAACTATAATAAATTCCCCGAGGATATGGACGTTATCGAACGTCTCCACGAGCAGGATGACCTGCGAATTTTCACCGTGTTTAAGGCTCTTAAGGAGGGCGTAAGCATTGAGAAAATCCACGAGATCACGATGATTGATGAGTGGTTCCTCGGAAAGCTCAAAAATCTTGCCGACTACGAAAAAATGCTCGAGAGCGGCAAGCTCGACAAGGATTACTACGAAAAGGGCAAGAAGTACGGCTACAAGGATTCGACTATCCTCAAAATGGCAGGCAAGCTCCCCGAAAAGACGCTTGACGCCGTTTACAAGATGGTTGACACCTGCGGCGCAGAGTTCAAGGCGGAAACACCGTACTTCTACTCGACATATGACACCGACTGCGAGTCAAGAGAGATCGAAAGAGGGGATAAGGAGCGAATTATCGTTCTCGGTTCGGGTCCCATCCGTATCGGTCAGGGTATCGAATTTGACTATTCCTCCGTTCACTGCGTGTGGACTCTCAAGGAGCTCGGCTATGAGGTTATTATCGTAAACAACAACCCCGAGACTGTTTCGACAGACTTCGACACGGCGGACAGACTTTATTTTGAACCGCTCAACGACGAGGACGTAATGAACATCATCAAGGTTGAAAAGCCCGTAGGCGTTGTTGTTGCGTTCGGCGGTCAGACGGCTATCAAGCTCACAAAGTTCCTTGATGAAAACAATATCCCGATTCTCGGAACGTCGGCAGAGGGCATTGACATCGCCGAGGACAGAGAGCGCTTTGACGAACTGCTTGAAAAGTTCGGCATCAGCAGACCCAAGGGTCAGACGATTATGGACACCGAGGACGCTATCAGAGCCGCAAACGAGCTTGAATATCCCGTTCTTCTCCGTCCGTCCTACGTTATCGGAGGTCAGAATATGACTATCGCATATAACGACACGGACGTTAAGCGCTATATGGATATCATCCTTTCGCAGAAGATTGAAAATCCCGTTCTTGTCGATAAGTATATGATGGGTACGGAACTTGAGGTTGATGTTATCTCCGACGGCAAGGACGTTCTTATCCCCGGTATTATGGAACATATCGAGCGTGCGGGCGTTCACTCGGGCGACTCAATCGCAGTTTACCCGCCGTATAACATCCTTGACAGTATGATCGACAAGATTGTTGATATTTCGACAAAACTTGCGCTTTCGCTCGGCACAAAGGGTCTTGTCAACATCCAGTACCTCATCTATCGCAACGAGCTTTACGTTATCGAGGTCAACCCCCGCGCGTCAAGAACGATTCCTTACATCAGTAAGGTTACGGGCGTTCCGATGGTTGAGCTTGCAACTAAGGTTATGGTCGGAACGAAGCTCATCGAGCTCGGCTACGGCACGGGACTTTACAAGATTCCGCCGTATGTTGCAATCAAGGTTCCCGTATTCTCGTTTGAAAAGCTCAACGACGTCAATTCCGAGCTCGGACCCGAGATGAAGTCAACGGGCGAGGTTCTCGGAATCGGCAGAACCCTCAACGAAGCCCTGTTCAAGGGACTTATTTCCGCAGGCTTCAAGGTCGGCCACGAGAGCACATACCACGACAATAAATACAACGGCGGCGTGCTTATCAGCGTTCACGATAAGGACAAGCCCGAGGTTATATCGCTTGCGAAGAAGTTCGCCGACGTCGGCTTGAAGATTTATTCAACGCCGAACACCGGTAAGCTCATTCAGTCGGCAGGCATCAGTGCCGAGATTATCGAGGAGTTCAGCGACGGCAAGCACGTTATCGAAATGCTCGAAACAGGCAAGATTGATTACATTGTTTACACAGGCTCAACGGCTAAATCGACGATTGAAAACTTCATTAAGATTCACCGTCGTGCCGTTCAGCTCTCAATCTGCTGTCTTACCTCGCTTGACACGGCAAATGCGCTCTGCGACATTCTTGCGAGCCGCTTCACTCAACGCAACACCGAGCTTGTTGACATCAACCATATGCGCTCAAAGCGTATGCGCCTGAACTTCACAAAGATGCAGGCGACGGGCAACGACGATATCTACTTCAACAATATGAATAAGAATATTCCGTCTCCCGAGTCGCTGACGATCAACTTCACCGACCGTCATTACGGAATCGGCGGCGACGGTGTTGTACTTGTTGAAAAATCGAATATTGCCGATGCGAAAATGGTTGTTTATAACGACGACGGAACCCAGACGCTTATGGCGGCGAACAGTATCCGCTGTGCGGCGAAGTTCCTCTACGATAACGGAATCGTGCCGAAAACGGCAATGACGATTGAAACGAACTGCGGAGTTAAAAACGTCCGTCTGTATTCGTTCAACGGTGAGGTCAGGTCGGCTCAGGTTGATATCGGAAAGCCCGATTTTGACCCTGCAAGCATTCCGATGAAAACCGACACTTATATGATTATCGACCAGCCCGTTGATATCAGCGGCGAGACAGTGAATATAAGCTGTGTTACGATCGGCAATCCGCACTGTATCGTGTTTACGGACAACGTAGACGGCGTTGACCTCAACGAGTTCGGCGATAAAATTCGTAATTCGGGCATTCTTCCCGAGTATATCAATACGGGTATCGCCCGAATGATCGACAGGAACACGATCAAGCTCCGCTGCTATGAGAGAGCGGTCAACGGCGAAAGCCTCGGCTGCGGAACATCGGCGGCTGCGGCGGTTGTTGTCGCAACGGAAATGGGTCTTTGCAAGAAGGGCGAGGACGTAACGGTCAAGATGCCCGGCGGCGACGTCGTTATCACCTACACCGACGAGACAATCCTCGTCAACGGCGACACAAGAAAGGTCTACGAAGGCGTAGTTGAATATTAAGAAAATCAGCATAGCATTTGCACCCTCTCCCATACTCGGGAGAGGGTGCTTTTTTGCAATATTGTAAAGTGAGGTTTTGACTTTATCTGAGGTCAGCGGAAATTTTACATAGGTGCCCCTTTTTAGGGTAGCACAGTGTTTGCAGGGTTTTTAGGCGCCCCTTTAGGGGAGCTGTCACGACCTTGTGTCGTGACTGAGGGGTTTTGTAAAGCGTCTGAAAAATTATCTTTAAGCGTGGGCTCCTCCGTTGGGGAAGCCGGCGGCAAAGCCGACTGAGGGAGTAAGGCTTTATCAGACTTAAACTCCTTCCGTCACTCCTCCGTCGTGCCACCTCCCTCAAGAGGGAGGCTACAAATATTTACCTTGTAATTTACTTTGAGCGTAGGCTCCTCCGTGGGGGAGCTGTCAGCGCAGCTGACTGAGGG
>DKDP01000046.1 GCA_002449395.1 Ruminococcaceae bacterium UBA6845
AAACAAGGGGAATTTATATATACATACGGCGTAAATGACAATATCACCTGTATTATGTGCAAGAGAGTACAGGCAAAATATTGTCAAACAGTTCGCTGATAACGAACTGAATCAGTTTGCCCGATCGGCACCTGTTGCAAAGACCACCACAAAAGTGTATAATCATTACAACAGAAATTACACCCGAACGGACAAGCTGGCGGCGTATGGTGATAACCACAGATTACATTAATTTGGAAAATAAACTGAAGAGGTAGTTTAATGTCATTTTTTATTGAAAAGACTCCATTTGCAGTACTATTGATTTCATTGATCGTTATTTCAGCTTTATGCATATATGCCTATTTTGATACAGAAAAGAAAAAGCCCGGACATCCCGCAAAGTATATTTTTCTTTCTGCTATTCCATTATTTGTTGTAATTATTGTTGATAGATATGTTTATGATAACACGAATGAAAAAAGAGTTCTGTGGGTAGATTTATTAATGTTAATTGCGATTCTTCTTGTATATTTAACGGCAGTAATTACATTTGTTTTGTCTCATAAAAGGGGATTTACAAATAAAAAAATTGTTGAACAGAACAAGATAGCATTAATTATATTTGCTATTGCCTGTGGAATTGCTTTGATTTTGTTGGCAGTAAAGAGTTTTTAAAATGTTTTTCGCTAGGTACAATGTCCACATCGTACCCAAGGTTAGAAGAAATCATCTTGGCTCCCTTGCAGGGGAGCTGTCACGGCTCGTCCGTGACTGAGGGGTTTTGTAAAAAATTTGCTGAAAAAGTTTAAACCCCTCCGACTTCGGCGCAAACCGCCGAAGCCACCTCCCCTAAAGGGGCGGCAAAGGAGGGATTAACTGAGAAATTTATTTGAGGGAAAGCAGGCGCATAGGCGACTGATGAGGTGGGAAATTTTAAATTCAATACCGTTAAAAATGATAATCCGTTTTCATCGTTACCTGTTAAACTAAAACCCGACTTATTCAACAATTGACTTTCGGGTACCCGTATGGTATATTGAAATTACATAATAAACGGAACGGATAAAAAGATTATTGCAGTAGCCGCCTTGATTCTGCCATTGAATAATCGGGAAATGCGCCTAAATATAAATTCAGTGGGCTGAGATTTCCAGTTGTATATTTAAAAAAGTCAGCCAACATTTTTATAAACGGGGAGAAAATTAATGAAGAAAAGGGTTGTAATTTTGCTGATCATTTATGTCAACTTGCTTGGTGCATTGATGGCGTTTTCTCTGTTTTCAGTTGCGACGGGAAAAGCAGATATTGTGATAAGCGGAATTGCGACAGATTCCGACGGTAGGGTTTATGTCGGGTGTGACAAAGGCATTGAGATCTATGATCAGTCCGAGCTTGTAAGAAAGATGCCCATACCTACAAGCAGGGGGTATAAATTCACAATTGTTAACGATAGGATTATACTGTCGGACGGGGACTACATATACACAATAAATTCGGACGGTGAAATTTTGGACACTCAGACGGATTCATATGAAAATCACGTGCACTCGGGGTATACTTTTAAAGCCGAAAACGGTGATATATACCGTGTTAAATCATTTCTGTTCAGGACGAAAATTGTTAAGAATGACAATACAGTTGCATACAGAATCTCCAACAGAGATTTAGCTGTTAAGCTGGCTTTGGAGATAGCGGCCTTGTCTGTTGTGATCGGTGTTCCGTGCTTTGTAAGTAAATTTAAAAAATCAAAAACAGTATAAAAACAGGGGCTGTCGCTTAGAGTGACAGCCCCGATTGTTTAGCAAACGGCGGTAAAAAGATTTTTGAAGAAGAAATAAATTGCGTTGTAAATGTTTATAAAGAATCGACCGGGCTCCTTGGCGGGAGTCATCGGAACGGGAGCGGAATTGGCATTGTAAGCTGTTGTGCCGCCCTCGGTTGAAAGACCGATTGCCGAGCCTGAAAGTGTGCCTGCATTCGAGTAATCCCACGTCTCAAATCCTGCGGCGATTGCAGGTGAATCGGGACTTAATTCAAAGTCGTAATTTGCGGCATCACGGAACATCGGGTCGGCGATTATCGGCGAGTGAACATATCCCTTTCGGATTGCCGTATTCAAACTCATCGAGCGTTTTGCATTGTCGCTTTCGCTTGTGTAGAGTTCCTTGCCTGCCGAAAGATCCCAGTAGGTATTGTTTTTTTCGTCAAGCGTGGCGGTGTTGCGCAGGCAGGACAGCGCCCGAACCTTTTTGTCGGTAAGAATAATATTGTTGTAAAGGTCGGCGGTTTTTTGTCCGCCGTCCGACGGAGTGCAGCGATTAGGTGCAGAAACGATTTTCATCTGCGACTCACCGCTGAGGGCGAAGATGTTATTCCTGACCGTGTTATACGAGCCGTAATGAAGATGATACGAATCGCTTCCGCAGGCGTAGGCAAGATTCTTTTCGACGAGCATATACGATGAGCCTTCATCAAGGTAGATTCCCCATCCGCCGTAGCCTCCCTCTTCGGGATCGGCGCTTACATTATGGATAACATTGCCCGAAATGACGGTACCGGGCTGATTGCCGAGCATATAAATTCCGCCCATATCGGAGAGCCAGCCCTGACCGATGTTATAAATCAGGTTGTCGCAAACCTTATTGTTGTAGCTGACATTGTAGTCGTAGCCCCAGACCCAGCCGACCGAAACAGCAGTGTAATAACCGTCGTGAATTTCATTGTGGGTTATGTCAACCGAATTTGCATGGATAATGAGAATTGCAACGGCGTTGAAATAGGTTCTGCCGTATTCCGAAATCTGATTGTTGGTAATTGTGATGTTCTTAGTGACATCGGGATCGTTGACGTCAATATTTTCGCCGTGAACATATACCGCCTGGGCGCCGATATTATTGAACAGACAACTGTCAATCGAGGCGTTCCGGACAGCCTTGCCGAGGAGAATTGAGCAAGCGGCAATGTCCCTGAACTCACAATTTTTTATGTGGAAATTTTTGGCGTTGCGGTATGTAATGCAGGATTTTGCATTGTATGCCGCCTGGCTGTGTTCACGTTCGGTGCTGTAATAGAATCCGTTTGCACGGAAAAGAATATTTTCAAATGAGATTCCGTCGGCTCCGTCGACTGAGATCATCGTTTCCGTTGTCGATCCCCACACGGTGTAGCTTTCGGGAGAGTCGCTGGTTTCGGGAATGACATAGAGCGTGCCCTCACTCTTGTCGAGATACCACTGACCGGGCTTGCGAAGCATTTCAAAAACATTCTGGAGGAAGAAACGGTCGTTTTTCTTGACTCTCATACTTGTGGTTTTGCTGAAAGAAATGTGACCTGTTTCATTATCATATGATGAGATGTTGACGGTTTCATCTTTCCAGAAATGCAGGAGTTTAATTGTTATGTCCGTCAGGTTTCTGAAATCGGCGAACTTTTCCCTGTCAACATACATTCCGTTGAATCCTGCATGGTAGGGGTCTGTTATGTCATCGCCGGCTTGGATATCGCTGTCGGAAGCCTCGCTGACATAAAGATAGCCGCTTTCGGGATAGCGTGTTCTTGAAAGCGTTGTCTTTTCGTTGAAAAGGATATTGAAATCCGCACCCTTGCCGATATTCTTTTTAAACGCACGAACTCCGTTGACAGTGCACTCTTCAAAGCCCGTGTAAGGAGTTCCCGAAGTAAATGTTACTTTCTCATTCTTATATGCCTTGTAGACTACGTCGGATTTATCGCTGCCGTCAAACTGCACTGTGCTGTCGATCGTATAGCTTCCGCCTCTGAAATAAACGGTGACGCTTCCGCTGAGGGATTTTGCCTTTTCCTTAGCGGCGGAGAGGGTAGCAAGCGGTGAGCTGATTGTTCCGTCCGCAAGGTCGTTTCCGTCGGGAGCAACGAATATTTCATTCCCGTCGACAGCCCCTATACGAAGCGGCGGCATAAAGGTAAGAACGCCGAGGGTGAGAGAGATTATAAAAGCAAGAATTTTGCGGAACATAATATACCTCCGTGATTTTAACGTTTAAATAATAATAGCATAATCCGAAAGATCTTTCAATATAAAAAATCAGCGGTCTGTCACACTTGATAACAGACCGCTGAGATATCAATAAAGCTGCAATTTTGAAAGGATGTCACGGACGCTGTCTTTCATTTTGATGCCCACGGCATCAAAATCGACGGTTGCGTTATGCGAACGGAGAGTGCCGATATCGCTGATCTCGCCCGATGTAACGATCACTTTTTTTCTCTTTCCTGCAAGGTTAAGAGTGTATTCCCCGGCGGGGAGCTTGGCTGTAAAATTGCCGTCTGAATCGGTCTGCATCCTATAAACAGTGCCGCTGTCACGGCTTGTAAGAGTAAAATCAATGAAGCTGTTCGGCGTAATCCTTGCCCATTCAAGGTGGCCTGTGAGCGTTCCGTAATCCTCAATCTCACGAAGCGCCGCCTCGACGGCGAGCTGAGCATTTACCATTCTCACGGTGCCTGTCGGCAGATGATATTCGGAGGAGCTGTCGGCAACCTCATACTTTGTGTTTTCCAGGGCGCACACAAAACGCTTGACCTGTGCGCCGGTAAAGCTCGGGTTAATGCTCCAGACGAGGGTGGCAATTCCCGTCACAATCGGCGCCGCCATAGATGTGCCGTTGAGATATGCGTAGGAGCAGTCGTTGTATTCATTGCCGTCACCGTTGTAATATGCGCTGTAAATTTTTGAGCCCGGAGCACAGATCGAAACCTGACTTCCGCCGTTTGAAAACGGGGATTGCTCATATGTATTAAAGCCGTTGAATTTTGCGGCGGCAACTATAATTATTCTGTCGGCAATGTCCTGAGGAGACACTCCGATTACGGCTTTTGTCGCATTTTCAGCCGTTATCGGGCAGAACGTGCCGTTGTTGCTTGCATCAATGGCATACGTGATGCCGTCACGGACAACGCCGTTTCCGGCGGACTGACAGCAGATAAAATCATAGCCTCTTTGGAGCATTTTTGCAATGTAGTATGAATTAAATCTTGCCACGGTATCCTTGGCGATTTTTGAGCGGTCAAAGCCTTTTTTTAGGGAGCCCGAACTGCCGAGGGAGAAGTTGACCACCTTAGCACCCGCCCTTACGGCATTGACGAAGCCCGTCATAATTCTTGCTTCGCTGTTCCATGACTGACCCTGTTCCTCATCTGCGTCCCAGTCGACGCAGATCATATCGGCGTCACGGACAATTCCAGATATACCCTTGCCGTTATCCTGTGTGGCACCGATTATTCCCGCGACGTGGTTGCCGTGATAGGACGGAGCATTGTTCTTTTGAAAATAGTTATCGGGAAATTCTATTCTGCCACGGAGATCCTCGTGCTCGGGATCAAATCCGCTGTCGACAATGCCGACCTTGAGATCGCTGAAATATTCGTCGTAATCCCACGCTTTGTCGATGTCCGTCGCCTTGATCCACCAGTTGGAAAAGGGGAATGCGCTGTCAAGTGCATTGTCCTCCCAGTAGGTGAAATTCCACGGATCATCGGGGACATAATCGGGCTGAACCTCCTCGGCAAAGGAACAGCTTGCAAATTCCACACAATCATTCTCCATCAGCTCATCGCAGAGAGAATTAATTTCATAAAAATCCGAGCGGGTGATTTTTATTTCAAGCTCGTTCATAAAATCAACTCTGCCGACGATTTCTCCGCCAAGGCTGTCAACAATTTTCTGTCTGTCCGCATCGGTTGCACCGTCGCTGAAGAAAACCGTTACCGAGTCGTTGATATAAGCCGTCGAATCCTCCAAGGTCGATATGCTTTCCTCTTTCGGTTCATAAAATATGTCGTTTTCATTTTCAAACTTTTCAAGGCTTTCGGAATTGATCTCCACGGATTTCGGTGTCTCGGAGGTTCTTTTTTCGATGCTTGCCGATTCCGCTTTGTCAATTCTTTCGACACTGCCGACGGAGCTTATCTCCGCCGCTTTTCTCAGTTCAATGCCGCAGCCTGCCGACGGAGCCGCCGCAACGGCAACAGCAAGTGCGAGGGAAAAAGCCGTGTTAAGTATTCTTCTTTTCTTCATTTATACCGCCTCCGAAACGTTATGAAAATATCGTACTATGAGAACGGTTAAAAGTCAATGAAATTTGAAAATAAAGCGTTGAATCTATAAAAATTTTATAAAAAGTATATAGATTTTTAACACGGTATGTGATATTATATATCTATATTTATAATTCGGAGGGCTGAATATGACGGTAAAAGAAATTATTGATATACTCGACGGACGGATAATCTACGGCGAGGATCTGCTTGACAGGGAGGTTTTTACCGCCTGCGGCAGCGATATGATGAGCGACGTGCTTGCCTTTGTAAAGGAGCAGGCTGTTCTTTTGACAGGTCTTGTCAATCCTCAGGTCGTCAGGACAGCTGAGATGATGGATATGAGCTGTATCGTCTTTGTGCGAGGCAAATCGCCCGATATGGGAATGATTGATCTTGCCGAGCAGAGGGACATTGTGCTTATCGGCACCGACCTTGAAATGTTCACCTCCTGCGGCAGACTTTATGCCCACGGGCTCAGGGGAGGCAGCGGAAAATAATGGACGAGGTAAAACTGCATTATGACGTCAGCGCCTATGACTTTACCAGAGCGGGTGAGGCATCGGGCAAGCTGAAGCGTTCTCTTAAAGCACTCGGCTTTTCCTCTGCGGTGACACGCAATGTTGCAATCGCCGTGTACGAGGCGGAGATAAATATGGTAATTCACGCCGAGGGCGGTGTAATTGACGCAACCGTTACGCCCGAGTGCATTACCGTTGTGCTCGCCGATAAGGGACCGGGTATTCCCGATGTTGAGCTTGCGATGAAAGAGGGCTATTCGACCGCACCCGAAAATGTGCGTTCGCTCGGATTCGGCGCCGGAATGGGTCTGCCTAACATTAAAAAATATACAGATGAAATGAAGATTGACACCGTGATAGGAGAGGGCACTACGATCACCCTCAAGGTGTATAATAAATAAATTAAGAGCAAGGAGAAGATCATGAATACTGTTTTTCATTCGGTTAGCCTTGATAAGAGCAAATGCCTCGGATGTATGAACTGTATAAAGAGATGCCCCACTCAGGCGATAAGAGTGCGCCACGGAAAGGCGACGATTATCTCCGAGAGGTGCATCGACTGCGGAGAATGTATTCGAATCTGTCCCCACCATGCCAAAACCGCAAAAAGCGATCCGATTGAGGATATTCAAAAATACAGATATAAAATTGCACTGCCTGCACCGTCACTGTACGGTCAGTTCAACAATCTTGACGATATAAATTACATACTTTCGGCTCTTCTTGAGCTGGGCTTTGACAAGGTGTTTGAGGTTGCCAAGGGTGCGGAGATAATATCCGACGCAACAAGGAAGCTGTTGAAAAACGGCGCACTGAAAAAGCCCGTGATTTCCTCGGCGTGTCCTGCCGTTTGCCGATTGATAAGGATTTCCTATCCCGATCTGATAGACAATCTGCTTGAGCTGAACACCCCGATGGACGAGTCGGCACGCCTTGCGAGGCTTGAGGCAAGAGCTGAAACGGGGTTTGATGACAGCGATATCGGCGTTTTCTTCATCACGCCTTGTCCTGCCAAGATAACGGCGATAAAAAATCCGCTGTGCGCCGAAAAATCGGATGTCAGCGGTGCAATAGCGATCAGCGATATCTACCCGTTACTGCTCGGGAAAATGGAACATCTCGGGGAGCTTAAAAATATTGACGAATCGGGCAGAATCGGCGTCGGCTGGGCTACGAGCGGCGGCGAGGCGTCGGGTTCGCTGAGCCAAAAATACATTGCCGCCGACGGAGTGGAAAATGTAATTAAAATTCTTGAGGAAATCGAGGATGAAAAGCTCAATGACATTGAATTTATCGAGCTGAATGCCTGCACGGGCGGATGCGTCGGCGGTTGCCTGACGGTTTCAAACACCTTTGTCGCAAAGACGAGACTTTCAATCCTTAAACAGTACAGACCCGTTTCGTGCAACCATATCGGAGAGGAAAAGGTTCCCGATGAAATGATGTGGCAGGAGAGCCTTCAGCCATATTCGGTGCTCAAGCTCGCCGACAATGTTACGGATGCAATGAAGCTGATGAATCAGGTTTCGGAAATGGTGAAGAATTTCCCGGGACTTGACTGCGGAACCTGCGGCGCACCGACCTGCAAAGCACTCGCCGAGGACATTGTCCGCGGATATGCGGATATTGACCACTGCGTGTTCAGACTTAAGGCGGAGATGAGCAGTACGACGCCGCTCAACGAGGACGAAATAGAGAGATTTATCCCTGTTCCGTTCCGTGAAATAATTGACGAGGAGAAGCTGAAATGGACTTAAAAGAGCTGAAAGAAAAATTGGATCTTACACTGCTCTGCGGTGATGATCTTGAACGCAAGGTTACAGGCTGTTACTGCGGTGATCTTCTGAGCTGGGTTATGTCAAGGGCTCAGGAGGGCGATGTATGGCTCACCGTTATGGGCAATGTCAACTCAATCGGTGTGGCAGTGCTTGCCGACGTTGCGTGCATTGTTTTGACGGAGAATGCCGCACTCGATGACGACGCTCTGAAAAGAGCCGAGCAGAACGGCGTAGTTATTCTCAGAACACCGAAAAATACGTATCAGACTGCCGCCGAGATTTCAAGGCTGATTTGATATGAAGCTGTATTACGATTTTCATCTCCACTCGTGTCTCTCGCCGTGCGGAGATAACGATATGACGCCGTATAACTTAGTCAATATGGCGAAGATTCTCGGGCTTGACGCAATCGCACTGACGGATCACAATACCGCCCAAAACTGCCGTGCGGCAATGGAGGTCGGCAAGAGCATAGGTGTTACGGTCATTCCCGGGATGGAGCTTTGTACCTCGGAGGAAGTTCACGTGGTCTGCTTTTTTGACGAGCTGAAAAATGCCGAGAGCTTTTCGGACTACGTGCTGTCAACCGTTCCGTCCGTGAAAAACCGACCCGAAATTTTCGGCGATCAGCTCATTATGGATGCAGAGGACGGTATAATCGGAACTCAGGAGCTGTTGCTGACAACGGCGAGCGGAATAAGCGCAGACAATGTTGTAAAGACCGTCGGAGAATACGGCGGATTCTGTTATCCCGCACACATTGACAGGAGCTCGTACAGCATAATTTCAAACCTCGGTATGATCACGCCCGAAATGAATTTCACTGCGGTGGAAATGACGGAGAATGCCGACCGTGACGAATATGAGGCAAAGCACCCGATAATAAAAAATATGCCTGTGTATGTCAGCTCCGACGCACATTACCTTGAGAATATGAGAGAGGCAAGCCACACGTTAGAAGCCGAAGAAAATTCAATAAAAGCGATATTGAACGCAATGAAAAACAGCCGTTGAGGACGAATCCTCAGCGGCTGTTGCTTATTTGATCTTTGCGCCTGTTTCATAGGCCTTTTTGAGAGCGGGATGACCTGTGATTTCGCCGGGGTCATTAACTCCGCCTGCGAATACTGTTCCTGCAAGGCGGCATTTTTCATAGCACACGATCCAACCCTCAAGTCCGTGAATCGCACGCTCGTCAACGTCGTCATCCTCGGCGGCAGTTGAGAGAAGATAAATATCCCTGAAATGATAGTCGCTCGAATACAGCGAATTGGCACGGTCAAGCAATGTTTTCATCTGACCGCTCATTTCGTAATAATAAATAGGCGTTGAAAAAACAATGACGTCCGCCAATCTCATTTTTTCGGTCAGCTCAATTGCGTCGTCGTTTATAACGCAGTGACCGAGCTTCTGGCAGGCGAGACAGCCCTTGCAGAATGCAATACTTTTGCCCGCAAGCGTAACTGTTTCAACATCATTGCCGGATGCGGCAGCGCCGTCTGCGAACGCTTTGGCAAGTGCCTCGGAATTGCTGTTCTTACGTAAGCTGGTGTTGATTATCAAAACTTTTTTCGACATAATACATCCCTTCCTGTCTTTTTATATTGACATATGTTTTTCTTTGCTGTATACTTATAATATCACCTAAAGTTAACTTTAGGTCAAGTCTTTTTTGAAAAAATGTGAGGTAATTTTATGTATAGTATCGGTCAGGTATCGGAAAAGTTCAGTATGCCTGTTTCAACACTGCGTTATTATGACAAGGAGGGGCTTTTTCCGCATATGGAGCGCTCGTCGGGAATCCGTCAGTTCAGCGACCGTGAGCTGGAGGCTTTGCATATAATAGAGTGCTTGAAAAAGTCGGGCTTGGAGATCAAGGATATAAAGCAGTTTATGGTTTGGTGCACCGAGGGTAGCAGTACCTATCCTCAGCGCCACGAGCTTTTTGTTAGGCAAAAGGAAAGCCTGGAGGCGGAGATGGAACGCTTGCAGAAAACTCACGCTATGCTCCAATTCAAGTGCTGGTATTATGAGCAGGCGATGAAAGACGGCAACGAGGATCGGCTCAAGGCTATGATTCCCGACAAATTACCGCTCGAGATTCAGGAACTGTATAACTACGCCCACAGCGAATAAAAATTAAGGACTGTCGTATTACGAATAAATGCGGCAGTCCTGTTTATTTTATTTGTTCTTGTAGCCTTTCAAAAATTCATCAACATCAAAATTTTTATCTTCTTTTTTTGCTGTCGGCTGAACCTGAACAGGCGGTCGGTAATGATGATGCGGCTTTCCGAAATCCTTGAGAAAATTGTCAATCTCCGTCTCCGACATATCCCCGTTGTGGGATTTTTTGTCGCTATCGGCAGAGTTCTCACGAACAATGTCTTTGAACCGTTCGGGACTTATTTCCTCGGCGTCGCTGATTATTTCAGCGGAATAACCCTTTTCTTCCTCAGTCTTTTTGGTGTCCTTTTCGGCGGTAGCGGCGGTTTCCGATACGACCGATGACTTTGCCATCGATTTTTTATAGTAAATATAAACAAGGGCGAGCGAGATGAGCTGAGTACAAAGCATATGGATCATAAACAGCCACTTTGTACTCTGATCGACAACACGCACGCTGTTGGCAAGAAAAACATAAAGGAAGTTATCGACGATCGAAATATATGTTGTTCCGCTCGCCTTGGCGAGAAGTCCCCATTTAATTCCCGTGATAAATTCGTGAACAATGTAGAAAAGAACGACGAAAAGCGCAAGATCAACAATTTCTTTGCTGTAATAGTTTTTCGCAAAGTTTCTGATCAGCTTCGGCAGGATGAAGGTCATATAAAGCAGAGCCTGAAAAATATTTGCGCTCTTGAATACCGTCAGTTTTTCGAGCTTGTGGATGAGAAGCCCACGGAAAAACATTTCCTTAAAGCAAGCCGCAAAAAGAGTTGTCAGAATGTAAACCGTGATACAGAAAGCGGGCGTCAGATAGCCCTCGGTTCTTACATAGCTCAGGCTCGGCGGACTGAATCTCAGATCAATAGCCGAGGGATTGGAGAGCTTAAAAACGATCAGCTCAACCGCCGAAACAATCAAAAGCGGAACAACGGAAAAGAATGTTCCGTATTTTACCGCCGCAATGAAATTTTCTTTTTTCTTGCTTATACCGAAGTTTTTAAGGTGCTCTTTCTTAAACAGCAGGGTCATAAAAAGCACGACGAAGCTGATGAAACGTGCATAGAAATTATCGCCGAGAACCGTAAGGTCGGATTTCAAGAAGAAAACATCCAGACAGTAGATTATCAGCATTATAAAGTAAAGTGTTAACAGATTGGGCAAAGCCTTTCCCTTGGGATCGCTCATCGTGTCACATCCTCAATAAAAAATACGTCTAATTATACCACGGATCAGTCGGTATCGCAATAAAAATTTGATTCCCACGCCGGGATGTAGGGATGATGCACAAAGTGAAAACGGTAGTCGGGGCAGATGCGGTGCACCGTCTGCGGAATAATGAACATATCGCTGTTGCGGTGATATGCGCAGATATACAGTCTCGGTCTGTAACGGCGTATAGTATTTTCTGCGCCGAGAAGAGCCTTTTCTTCACTGCCCTCAATATCCATTTTAAGAATTGTTATTTCCCTGCCGCCGAGAATATTATCGACGCTGTCGGCAGGAACTTCGATTTTTCCGTTTGCGGAGAGCTTGGAGTTTCTGCCTTTTTTCTTTTCGAAAAAGAGCGTTTCTTTTTTATCCCACGCGGCGAGGTTGAGGGTCTCGATGTTATCGACCTTTTCGGTGTTTGCGGTCAGCTTCTTATAATTTTTTTCGTCCGCCTCAACGGCGTAAATTTTTCGATATTTATTGTTCGATGCGGAAAGAAATTCTCTCACCGTATCGCCGTCGTAAGCGCCGAGATCCATAAAAATTTCATCCGAACCGACGTGAAGAAATCCCGAATAAATCTCATCTTTTTTCTTTTCGCATTTAAAAAGATACTCGGTTTTTCCGCTGACCTTGAAATTGAGAATGTCAACAAAACTTTTTCTCGATTCATCGTCCGAAAGAAGAGAGTAGGCAAGGTCAAATTCTTTGTCGTGCTCTTCGACATATTCCCGTGAAAAAATTCCGTCGCCGACAACAGGGACGTCGGGGAAATAAAGAGTGTGTTCCTGCGAAAGCTCACGAACTCTGTCAAGCATTTTTTCGTCGTGAACCGCAAACGCCATAACGATCACAAAGTCGTCGTATTTTTCGCAAACCTGAGAATATTTCAAAACGGTTTTTCCGTGAAAGGAATGGCCTCGGACAAACTCGTCGCTTGCAAATACGTCGGCAAAATTCACACCTATGCTTTCGAGCTTTTCGATGATCATATCGGCTCCGTTCCCCATACCGTAAATCACAATCGGGAGTGCCGTCTCTTTTAATGAATCCCAGACATTTTTTTCGTATATTTTTTCGATCATTATTTCATCGCTTTCTATTGCTTAATCGGCTGAGTTTATGATATACTAAATTGAAAAAATAATCAAGGCTGTGATGAATTGAATTATAATTTTTGCGATTTAATAATTGTTGCCGACGGCGAAAAAGCAGAATTTGCCGCCGAGCTTTTCGGTGAAGAAATTGAAATCAGGACAGGGAAAAAGCCACCGATTCTCAAAGAAAAAAACGGCGGCCGCTATGTCGAATTGAGACTTGCCGACGTGAGCGAAAGCGAGGATTTTTCCGTTCGGCAGGACGGCGAAAAAATAACGGTCACCGCACACCGACTGCGCAGCCTTATCTACGGCTATTCTCTCTTTCTCAGGAAGTGTATTGTGCGTGACGGCGAGCTTGTGCTGACTAAGGACATCAGCGGCGATTATTCCCCTTATATGCCGATAAGAGGTCATCAGCTCAGCTACACCGATATGAACAACACATACGAAACGTGGGATGACAAACAGTATGAAAGATATATCCGTGATCTTATGATGTTCGGCACGAACACGGTTGAGGCGTGTCTCGGCGACGATGAGAAGCACACGGAGCTTATGAAATACAGCTTTGAAGAGATCACAAAAATCAAGTCGCAAATTTGTGAAAAGCTCGATATAGATTTCTCAATTTTTTGCCCGTACACAAAGAGACTTTCGGATGAGGAAAGCAGCGATTATTTCTGCGGCTGTTGTCACGGAATACCGAAATTTAACTTTTATTTTCCGCCGGGAGGGGATCCCGGAGATTTGCAGGCGGAGGAGTTTTTTGCCCGCTGTAAAAAGGTCAAGAGCGACCTGCAAAAGGAATTTCCGAACGTTCAGCTTTGGCCGTCGGCGCAGGCTCCGCATCAGTATGCCGACTGGGGCGAACGATTTATAAAGGAAATGTCAAAAATGCCCGAGGAAATTGACGGGCTTATCTACGGCCCGAATCATCCTTTTACGCTTGATGAGATGCGCCGTTCGATTGACACTAAATATCCGATCAGATATTACCCCGATATATGTCACAATGTCCGCTGTGAAATTCCCGTGCACTTTGACCGTGACGACTGGCACTATGCCTATGCCGCAACGCTCAGCCGAGAGGCGGTCAATCCGAGACCGAGCGAGTACAGACTGATTCACCGACTGACGAAACAGTATGTCTGCGGAAGTGTATCCTATTCCGAGGGAGTCAACGACGATGTGAACAAATTCGTTTTCGGTGCTCTCGATTTTGATCCCGACTCTCAGCTTCGTGAAATTCTCAGGGATTATGCACGTTCATTCTTCTCGGGTGAGGATACCGAAAAAATTGTTGATGTGATTTTCGGAATGGAGCAGAGCTGGAACGGCGATCCTGCCGAAAACCCGTCGGTTGAAAATGTTTATAACACGCTTATCGGTATGAAAACCGACAGGCTGATGAATAACTGGCGCTATGTTCTTTTCCTTTTCAGAGCGAGCTGTGACAAGATTGTCCGTGACCGAAGAATTTTTGAGCTTGATTTGATTGACAACGCAAAAACTCAGATAAGAAAGGGAAATGTTGAGCTTGCCCAGGAAATTCTTTCGACGGATTTTGACGACGAATACAAAAAACTGCGTGCGGGATTATTCTCACTTGCCGAAAGACTTTTTGATCTCATCGGTATGCAGCTTGATGTTGAACACTTCGGCGGAATGAATGTTGAGAGAGGCTGTGTCCTTGACACGATAGATATGCCGATCACCGACAGGCAGTATCTTCTCAATCGGGTCAAAAGCCATCCCGACAGGGATTATCTTGTCGATATAATCAACCGAAACAGCGTCGAAAAGGACGAATATTATTTCTCCTTTGCCGAGCACGGTTTTGAGGTCTGCGGCAGGCAAAAGGGCGAATTTTATATGAACTTCCGTGGCGATGATAATGCCGATGCGGCTCTCCCGATGTGTATGACAAAGGTATACGATCACTTTAACTTTAGCTGTAAGGCTGCGGGTCTCACGGGCGGAGACTATGAACTGAGGATAACATATAAATCACGTCCGAATGATAAAATTATCCATCATAAGCTCACGGTGAACGGCAATGTTATCCACGACGGGGCGCAGTTCGGCGGTCGGCGTGATGAGGATTACGAAAAGAAATTCCTTGCCGACGGATACCTGAGCATCGTCTATGACGTACCGAAGGAGTATTTACAGAACGGCTGTGCCGAGCTTGAGATAACCGAACCGCTCGACGGCTTTATGATCAGCGAGTTCCGCTTTACGAAAAAGAGGTGATCCGATGCCAAAATACAGCGTGCTTGTAACGGTATACAACAGCGAAAAATTTTTGGCTGAATGTCTCGGCTCGATTCTCGGTCAGACCTACGGCGATTTTGAGGTTGTTGTTGTCGATGACGGATCGACCGATTCAAGCGGAAAAATCTGCGATGAATTTGCCGCAAGGGACAGCCGAATAAAGGTCGTTCACAAGATGAATGAGGGCGTTAATATTGCCCGCAAAACCGCTTTTGAAAATTCGGTGGGTGAATATATTTTTACTGTTGACGGCGACGATATTGTTGATGCCGATATGATAGAAACCGTTGACGGAATCCTCAAAAAAGACAATTATGATCTTGTGATGTTTGATCTCTTGATTTTTGACAACGAAACGGGAGAGATAACCGTTAAAAAGGCGGCGGAGCAAAGCCGATTATATGACAGAAAAAACAAAAAGGAGCTTTACCTGATTCTCCTCAACAGATGTATAAATTCGCTCTGCACAAAATGCTGTCGAAGAGAAATATACGGCAAGGCATTTGATTATAAAAACTATCTCGCAATGTGCCACGGCGAGGATTGGTTTCAGTCGGCGGTACAGGTCTGTGAAATGGAAAAAGGCTATTACCTGCAACGCCCGATGTACCGCTACCGCAATATCGGAACAAGTCTTTCGCACAGCTACGACCTTGATTCGTTCCGCCTTAATTCTGCGTCCATTTTTGATGTTAAAGATATGATCGCCGGGGACGGATATTTCGATTCGGAAGTCGGGGCGATGTGGAAAGCCTATGCGAGAAAGGTGGTAAATACACTTTTGCTTGCAATTTCGGATTCCGATATGAGCCTGAAAGAAAAAATCGGCACGGTCAAATCAGTGACCGATACCGATATTTATGGGATAGCCGTCAGCGATGATGCCGATTACGGCTCGTCGAAGATGACTGTATTGAAATTCCGACTGTTAAAGCACGGAATGTATAAACTCCTTTTCACCTTGATGAAAAGGAGAAATTCCTGACTATCTGAGCTTGCGGTCGGTGTGTATAAGAACCGCAAGGGAAGCGGCGAACGTTATTATATCTGCGATTGCCATAAACCAAAGAAGTCCGTCAAGACCGAACCAAATCGGAAGCAGGAGCACAAGACCTACGCCGCAGACAATTTCCCTAAGCATTGAAAGAGCGGTAGATGTTCCCGCTTTGCCGAGGGATTGCAGAAAAATCGTAACTCCCTTGTTGACGCAGGAGAGGATCGTTGCACAAAGAATTATGCGGATAGCTTTTATTGCAAACTGTGTGTAGTAGACGCTTTCGTTGCCCGCACCGAAAATGCCGATGAGCTGTGTCGGGAAAAGCTCGAAGATAATTGTTGCAACAAGTCCTGCCAGCGCCTCGCCGAGCATTAAAAGCCGCATAAGCTCACGCACTCTATCTTTGCGGTCGGCACCGAGATTGTAACCGACGATGGGAATACATCCGGCGGACATACCGATTGCAACAGACATTATTATCTGGAAAAATTTAAGAACAATACCGATGACTGCCGTCGGTATCTGGGCGTACTCGTTCTGTCCGAAGATCGGATCGAGTGCGCCGTATTTTTTGCACATATTGAGCACCGCCGCCATTGAAAAAACAATGGAAATCTGCGCAAGAAAGCTGGATGCACCGAGCGGAATGATCTTGAAAATGACAAATTTGTCGGGAACAAAGCTTTTGCCGCTGAGCCTGACGCTTTTCATTTTGAAAAGATAGCCGAGAGAGAGCACAGCCGAAAGAATCTGACCGATTACCGTTGCGACTGCGGCACCCATCATACCCCAATGAAATTTGAAAATAAATATCGGGTCGAGAATACAGTTGCTTACTGCGCCGACAAGCAGTGTGATCATTGCAAAACGGGGATTGCCGTCCGAGCGGATTATCGGATTGAGCGCCTGACCGAACATATAGAAAGGGATGCCGAGAGAAATCCAGAAGAAATATTCCTTTGAAAGTCTGAATGTTTCTTCGTTAACCGTGCCGCCGAAAGCTGTTATGATCTGATTTGAAAAGATCAGGTAAATTGCCATCAGAACAACACCGGAAAGAACAGTCAGCAGAACTGCGTTTCCGACGCTTTTGTGCGCTTTTTCATAATCCTTTGCACCGAGGCGGATGCTGACATATGCGCCGCATCCGTCGCCGATCATAGTCGCTATCGCAAGGGCGATAACCGTCAGCGGAAATACGACCGAGTTCGCCGCATTGCCGTATGAGCCGAGATAATCGGCGTTGGCAATGAAAATCTGATCGACAATGTTGTAGAGCGCACCGACAAGCAATGAAATTATGCACGGTAAAGAAAATTTACGCATCAGCTTGCCGATTCGCTCTGTTTCCAAGAATGAATTGCTTTTATTTTCTTCCATAAATGAAGCCTCCTGTCGCTTTACAACACAAACAAAAAGCACACGCCGAAACGTGTGCCGTAAAGCCGGAGTTGAACGATCCACGTTAAAGCCTGTACCTTGTGTCGTATCAGGACAGCAGTCCGTGTATCGTGTCTTCAAGCTGAAATATTTAGTAATCGCCGATTGAATGAGTTTAATCCAATCGACGGTTAACTATTATACATTGATTTTTTGAATTTGTCAAAGAAAATATAAAGGCAAAACAGAAAAAACTTGCATATTTTTAAATTATATGGTATATTATAGTCACCGAAAGGGAGTAGTCGGCGAAAACCGTTACAATCAGCGTCATTACGGTCGAACAGACCCGCTTTTGTATTAAACGACGAGACTTTTATTGCTATGGCAGTAGAAGTTTCTTTTTTTATGCCGATTTTTCCGAAAATTTTTTAAAAAGGAGTTTATTTATGGATTTTTTCTCGTTTCTGTATCAAAATGCCGTAGATAATTTTGATTACAGAATGCTCATTATGTGGGCAATAGGCGGATTGCTGATTTTCCTTGCAATCAAGAAGAATATGGAGCCGACGCTGCTTTTGCCGATTGGCTTCGGGGTCATTCTGGTTAATCTGCCGCTCTCGGGAGTTGTTGACCGAGTTGTTAACGGTCTGCCGCAGGAGGGTGCGCTCAGCATTCTTTACAAGGCAGGAATCGCAAATGAGCTTTTTCCGCTGATACTTTTTATCGGCATAGGAGCAATGATTGATTTTGGCCCGATACTTGCAAATCCGAAGCTGATGATATTCGGCGCAGCGGCGCAGTTCGGAATTTTTTTCACGCTTTGCACCTCATCAATGTTTTTTGATATCAAGGACGCTGCTGCGATAGCGACAATCGGAGCGGCGGACGGCCCGACGGCGATAGTAGTTGCACAAATGCTGGATTCAAAGTATCTAGGCGCAATAATGGTTGCGGCGTATTCGTATATGGCGCTTGTGCCGATCATTCAGCCACCTGTAATAAAACTGCTCACAACGGAAAAAGAGCGAAAAATACGAATGAAATATAAACCGAGTCAGGTCTCAAAACTTACCAAAATACTGTTCCCGATCGTGATAACAATAATTGCCGGAATTGTTTCACCAAATTCTGTTGCCCTTGTCGGATTCCTTATGTTCGGAAATCTGATTCGTGAATGCGGTGTGCTTGATTCGCTGTCAGAAACGGCACAGAGGGTGCTCGCAAATCTTGTTACGATTTTTCTCGGAATTACCATCGCAACACAGATGCAGTTTGATAAATTTCTCCGAAAGGAGACGCTGCTTATTCTCGGTCTCGGTTTTATAGCGTTTATATTCGATACGGCAGGCGGCGTTATTTTTGCGAAATTCTTAAATCTCTTCCTCAAGGAAAAAATCAATCCGATGATTGGCGCCGCCGGAATTTCCGCTTTCCCGATGTCGGGTCGTGTTGTTCACAAAATAGGTCTTACCGAAGATCCTCAGAACTTTTTGCTTATGCAGTCGATGGGCGTCAATGTTTCGGGTCAGATTGCTTCGGTAATTGCAGGCGGTCTTATACTTAACTTTTTTGCATGATGAAAGGAGAATTTTATGAATTTATTAGGATTTAATCCTCACGCTTTTATAGAAACACTTCCGTATATGGGAAAAGGAATGCTTGGAATTTTTATTGTTATAGGAATTATAATAATTTGTGCAACAGTTTTAAATAAGCTGACAGGGAAAAAGAAATCACAAGACGATAAATAAAAACAGCCGCAAAGCAAACAACACAATTTGCTTTGCGGCTGAAAATTTTTTTGTTATTCAATGCTCATTGTTGCGTAGGCATTGAGTGACATATCTGCGGTGTTGCCGCTGAGAAATTCATAATAGCCCTGTGCGCCGACCATTGCGCCGTTGTCGCCGCAATATTTAAGCTCGGGGGCGTAAAGCTCCCAGCCGTTCTTTTGGCAGAGTGCTTCCATATCCCTGCGGAGAACCGAGTTTGCCGAAACTCCGCCGGCAAGCACGATCTTTTTATAGCCGAGATCCTTTGCCGCTTTCTCCGTGTTTTCGGTCAGGCAGCGTACAACCGCCTTGATATACGATGCGCCGAGGTCGGGAACGCTTATCTCCTCGCCCTTTTGTTTTGCGATATTTATGGTATTCAGTGCGGCGGTTTTCAGTCCGGAAAAGCTGAAATCATATGGTGCGCCGTCAACTCTCGGGTGCGGCATTTTATATGCCGTCGGATCGCCGTCCTTTGCCACACGGTCAAGATTTAGCCCGCCGGGGTAGGGCAGACCCATCGCTCTTGCCGCCTTGTCCATCGCTTCGCCTGCGGCGTCGTCGTGAGTGTAGCCGACAATCTTAAACTTCGTGTAATCCTTGACCTCGACAATGTGGCTGTGACCGCCCGAAACAACGAGGCAGAGAAACTCGGGCTCAAGCTCGGGGTGGGTGATGTAGTTTGCGGCAATGTGTGAGCGCAGGTGATGCACGGGAACAAGCGGGATACCGCTCGCAAGCGAAAGACCCTTCGCATAGTTCACGCCGACCAGAAGTGCGCCGATAAGTCCGGGCGCATATGTAACGGCGATTGCCGAAATGTCGTCAAGAGTACATCCGGCATCGCTCAAAGCCTTGCTGACAACGCCGGAAACCGCTTCAACGTGGCGGCGTGACGCTATCTCGGGCACAACTCCGCCGTAGATTATGTGCTCCTGAACCTGTGAGGCGACAACGCTTGACAGAACCTTTCTGCCGTCCTCTACGACTGCCGCCGCCGTCTCGTCACACGAGGATTCGAGGGATAATATTTTCATTTGATATCACATTCTTTCAATGTCATGATGACCGCATCTTCGGCGGGATTTGTATAGAAATTTTTGCGCTCGCCCGCCGTTTGGTAGCCGAGCTTTTTATATAATGAAATTGCTTTTTCATTGCTCCTGCGAACCTCAAGCGTGATAAACTCACAGCCTCTTCCAAACGCATTTTTCTGCGCTGTCTCAAGGAGCTTTTCGCCGAGTCCCAACCGTCTGTAATCGGGTCGGACGGCAATGTTATCAATGTATGCCTCGCCGCAAACCTCGTGAACGCCGATATAGCCGAGCACCTTACCGTCGGATTCTGCGACGAGAAAATGAGCGTTTTCGTTGTCAAGCTCCTCGGCGATTCCCTCCTCCGTCCACGGGGCGGAGAAACAGAGCTTTTCAATCTCGGCAATTGCGGCAACGTGTTCCTTTGCCATTGGCTTTATCTTTGCCGTAAGTGCGTCGAGGAGCTTTGAAACGAAGGATTCAATCTGATCGGCACAGGCGGAATAAATATTCTCCGTTCCGCCGTAAGGGTCGGAAATCTCGGGATCGGGAACAATGATTTTAAATTTAGGATTGAGCGTCATAACGGCTCGTTTGTGCGAGTTCGTCATACAGACCATAAGATCCGTCCCGTCAAAGATGTATTGGTTAATCTGCCTTGAACGGTGGTCGGAAATATCCGCACCGTGCATCCTTGCCGCCCAAAGCGCAAGCGGAGACGCACTGTCGCCCGTAAATGCGCCGAGACCGCAGCTTTGGCAGGTTATGTTTTCGATTTTTCTGTCGGCAATGAGCCTTTTGCAAATGCCCTCCGCCATTGCACTGCGGCAGGTGTTGCCCGTGCAAACAAAGGTTATGTTCATATTATCATCCTATCAGATAGCGGCTGTCAAGCGTTCCGTTGAAAAATTCAATAACGCTTTTTGCCGCTCTCTTATTCATTTCACGGAAATTTTCTTTTGTGAACGGTGCAGTGTGCGGTGTGAGCACAACATTCGGCAAACCCATAAGAGGGGAGTCCGTACAAGGTTCGTTTTCAAAAACATCGACCGCCGCACCCGAGAGCTTGCCCGATTTCAACGCATTGACAAGTGCAGTTGTATCAACAATTTTGCTCCTTGCCGTGTTGATAAGAATTGCGCCGTCCTTCATCTTTGAAATTATTTTTTCGTCTATCATACCGACGGTGCTTTCGGTGAGCGGAACGTTTATTGAAACGTAATCGCTTTTTCCGAGAAGCTCGTCAAGCTCCGCATAGTGCGCACCGTATTCATCGTGAGGGTGACGGCAATAGTAAAGCACATCCATACCGAACGGAACGGCACGCTTGGCAACTTCCTTTCCGATTCCGCCGAATCCGATAAGACCGAGCGTGTGATTTTTTGCACCCGGGGTCATAATGCGTTTCCATTCGCCTCTGTTCATACTGCCGCTTTGAAGATCAATTCGCCTTGCAAAATAGAGGATATATGCCATAACGCTTTCTGCTACCGAACCCTCAACCGTGCCGAGCGCACGGGCAACGGCGATGCCGTTCTTTTGGCAGAAATCAATGTCAATCGAATCGTAGCCGACACCTCGGCGGGAAACGATCTTAAGTTTTGGGCTTTCCTCTATTGCTTTGTTGCTTATTCCCTCGGGTCCGCAGATAACTGCGTCGGCGTCAAGCACGAGTGAACGGATATATTCTTCGTCCGTGGCGCTTCCTATATCCTCTGCGCTGTGGTCCTCAATCTCAAAGCCTGCGTTGTGCAGCATTTTCAGCGCAGTATCGTCATCTGTCGAAAAATTTCTTGCAGTAACAACAACTTTCATTTTGCATTATCCTTTTGCATCGTACCAGCTCTTGCCGCAATGAACATCTGCGGTGAGCTTGACTTTCATCTTACAAGCGTTTTCCATTTCCTCACGGACAATTTTCTGTACCTGCTCCTGCTCATTCTCGGGAGCTTCGACAATCAGCTCGTCGTGAATCTGCATAATGAGCTTTGCTTTTAGATTCTCTTTTTCAAGCCTGTTATATACACGAACCATCGCAATTTTGATTATGTCTGCGGCGGTTCCCTGAATCGGCATATTTCTTGCAACACGCTCGCCGAAGTTGCGGATCATAGCATTTGATGCGGCGAGCTCGGGCAGATAGCGGCGGCGCTTGAACAGGGTCTGAACGTAGCCGTCCTCCTTTGCCTTGGCGATGACGTTTTTCATATAGCTGTCAACGCCCGAGAACCGGTGAAGATAGCCCTTGATGTATTTATCCGCCTCGGCTCTCGTAACGCCGATGTCGTGGGCGAGCGAGAATGCACCGATGCCGTAAACAATTCCGAAATTGACCGCCTTTGCACGGCTTCTCATCAGCGGAGTTACCGCCTCAACTGGCATATTGAAAACCTGCGATGCCGTGATTGTGTGGATATCGTCGCCGTTGTTGAAAGCGGATATCATCGTCTCGTCGTTTGCAATGTCGGAAAGAACACGCAGTTCAATCTGTGAATAGTCGGCGTCTACAAGCACACAGCCGTCCTTGGCGATGAAGAATTTTCTCAGCTCACGGCCGACCGGAGTTCTGACGGGAATGTTCTGAAGATTCGGTTCTGTCGATGAAATTCGACCTGTCTTTGTCTCGGTCTGGTTAAGCGTTGAATGAATCCTGCCGTCGGGTGCGATACATTTCTGCAAGCCGTCGCAGTAGGTTGATTTGAGCTTTGAAAGAGTTCTGTATTCAAGTATAAGTGAGACTATCGGATAATCGGGCGCAAGGCTCTCAAGCACGTCGGCATTGGTGGAATAACCCGATTTCGTTTTTTTCTTTGCAGGGAGCTGCAGCTTTTCAAAAAGAATCGTTCCGAGCTGCTTCGGCGAGTTTATATTGAACTCCTCGCCTGCAAGGTCATATATCTCGCCGACAAGTGAGTTGATTTTTTCTTCAAGCACCGCTCCGTACTGCCGAATACTTTCACGGTCAACGAGGAATCCCGTGACCTCCATTGATGAAAGCACCTTTGAAAGCGGCATTTCAATATCATATAAAAGGGGGAGCTGGTCGTTTTCTTCAATCTTCGCAATAACCTTTTCCCACGCACCCTTTAAAGCGGCGGCTTTGAGCGCCGTTTCGTTTTCCTCGCTTATCTCGAGGCAGAGTGCGCCGTATTCCTGCGCCATTCTGACGGGCGAATAGTCGCTTGCCGAGGGATTGAGAATGTAGCCTGCGATCATAATATCGCTGATCTTTCCTTTGATCTCGGTTCCTCGCATAAACGCCCACGAGTACAGCGGCTTTGCGTCACAGGTTATTTTTTCAATGCTTTCATTTGAAAGAATTTCGGCAAGATCCGAGGCAAAAGTAAAGCTGTTGTTTTCAACCACGGCAATATACTCGCCGCAGTCGATCGCAACGGAAATTATATCGCCGTCCGAAAATTCGGGAACAAAATAAATTTTCTCTCCAACCTCAATTTCCGACAGTGAATCAAGGTGTTTGACGGGAACACTCACCGTTTCGATCTCGCCCTGCTCACCCTTGCCGAGGTCGAATTTTTCGATCATACTGAACATTTCGAGGGAGGCAAGGAGCCTTGACGCCTTGCCGCTGTCGGGAGTGGACGGAATGTAAGAGTCCATATCCGTGTCAATCGGAGCATCCGTACGAATCGTGCCGAGCGTGTGGCTGAGCATTGCGCTGTCCTTGGAATTGATGAGCTTTTCACGGAGCTTGTCCTTTATATCAAGAGTGTCAATGTTATTGTAAATGTTTTCAACCGAGCCGAAACGCTGAATCAGGTCGCCTGCGGTCTTTGGACCTACTCCCGCAACGCCGGGAATGTTGTCCGAGCTGTCGCCCTGGAGGGCCTTTATTTCAATCATCTGCCACGGTTCAACGCCGTAATCCTCTTTGATCTTCGCCTTATCATAGGGGATAGTCTGTGTTCTGCCCATCTTGGTTGAGGCAAGAAGAACCGTCGTTGCGTCGCTGACAAGCTGTAAGCTGTCACGGTCTCCCGTTGCGATAAAGCACTTGTCGCCGTCCTTCATCTGAACCGAAAGCGTGCCGAGAATATCGTCAGCCTCCCATCCCTCTTTTTCAACGACCTTGTAGCCCATAAGCGTCAAAAGCTCCTTGAGAACAGGCATCTGCTGTTTGAGCTCCTCAGGCATGGCGTGGCGGCCTGCCTTGTATTCTGAATACATTTTGTGGCGGAAGGTCGGCTTCTTGACGTCGAAAGCAATCGCAACCCTGTCGGGTCGGCAATCGTCGAGGAGCTTATGAAAGATATTCATAAAGCCGTAAATTCCGTTGGTATATTTGCCGTCCTTGGTGCTCAGGAGCTTTATTCCGTAAAAAGCACGGTTGATTATACTGTTGCCGTCAATAACAAGAAGTCGCATATTCTTCACCTTACTTAACTAATTTCGCATTGATTTTGTCACGGTCGGGAGTGACGTTGACCGAGTAGTAAACGTGGTATATAACCTTACCGTAGGGAGCTCCCTGCGGCTTTTTGAGATTCTTGACATAGGTGTAGTCGACGGGCACGAGCTTGGCGTCCCGAGCCTTTGAGTGGTAAGCGGCAATCTCCGCCGCCTCAACTATCGCCTCATCGCTGATCTCTCTATTGTCGCTGACGATTATAACGTGAGAGCCGGGGAACTTCTGCGTGTGGAGCCACATATCGTTCTTTGCGGCGGTTTTAAGGGACAGCTTATCATTCTGCACGTTGTTCCTGCCGACAAGAACCCTGAATCCGTCGGTTGTTCGGTATTCAATCGGCGGCAAAGTCTTGGATGACTTCTTGTCGTTGCCACGCTTTTTCTTTACATAACCGCTGAGCGAAAGCTCACTGCGAATTTCATCGATTTCCGCCTGCGTATCGGCTCGCTCAAGCGAATCGGCAACCGTTTCAAGGTAGGCAAGCTCCTGCTTGCTCTCCTCAATGAAGCCCGTCAGAAGCTGTTCGGCAGTCTTTGCCTTGCGATATTCCTTGAAATATTTTTGTGCGTTCTGTGCCGGGGATTTTGACGGATCCGCCTTAATTCTTATCGGCTTGTTTTCATCATAATAATTTTCGAGATCATAAAAAAGCGCACCCTTTTCAAGTCTGTAAAGGTTTGCGTTTATAAGCTCGGCATTGATTCTGAGTTTTTCCCTGTCCGCACAGTGCGCCAGCTCCGCCTGCCTCAGACTGAGCTTTTTGGAAACTCTTGCAATTGCGGAATTAAGGAGCTTTACGAGATCCTGACCCTTTTGCTTCGTGCGTTCAAGTCGGTCACATTCATAGTAGAACTCGTCAAGAAGCTCGGAAAAGCTCGCCTTGATTTCCGTTCTGTAACGGTTACCGTACTGTTTGATAGGAAAGAATGAAAAGTCAACAGGCTTGCCCGTCTCGTCCTTGAGCATAAACGGTGTACCGTGTTCGTTTATGATAATATTGCGCAGATTGTCAAGACTGTTTGAAAGATATTCAAAGCCCTTGTCGCTGACCTCGTCGGTGTAAAGCTCGCCGAACTCTCTGCAAAGCTCACGGCAGGTGAGGGGAGAAGCACCCTGCAAGGTGCTGAGCACTGCCGACGAAAGCGGCTTCGACGGAAAAGTCTTAATCTGTGCAATTATGTTTTCGTTCGAATGATCCGTTATGTTTAGCTTGCTCTGCGGCGGCGGTGCGATATATTTGAATCCCGGAAGAATCTGACGAACAGCCGACTGGCTGAGGTCAACACGTTTGATTGCGTCAACAATTTTTCCGTCGCCGTCAAAGAGAATGATGTTTGAGTATTTTGCCATTATCTCAATCGAGAGAATGAGCTTTATCTTATCGCCGATTTCGTTTGTGGCGTTGAAGTCGAGGTAAAGTATTCGGTCAAGACCCGATTGACGGATATCGACAAGCTGAGCGTTGAGCAGTTTCTTTCTCATCAGCATACAGAACATCGGCGGAACTGCGGGGTTTTCGGGCGCGTGATCCGTCAGGTGAATCCTCGGACTGTTGCCCCTGATTGAAAGAAAGAGCTTTTTAGCTCCGTTTTTACCTCGCAGGTGAATAACCAGTTCCTCACGGGAGGGCTGATGGATTTTTTCGACTCTGCTGAATGAGATTTCCCTGATCAGCTCGTCTTTAATTTTGCTGAGAAATATTCCGTCAAGTGCCATAATTACCTCAAATAAATTTTATCGGATTTTCCTGTTTGATGTCAATAATTTCAATGTCCGGGAACTGCGCCTGCAATTTTTTCACGAGAACGGGAACGACAACAATTTCCGTTTCATAGTGACCTGCGGCGATGAGCGTTATGCCCTGCTGAACGCAGTCGAGAAAGTTGTGGTGCGATGCGTCGCCCGTGATGAAAGCGTCAATTTCGCCTGCCGCCTCAATCAGCGAACAGCCGGCGCCCGTGCAGATTGCAATTTTTTCGATCTTTTTGCCTGCGTCGGCATAGCGTACCTTTGTGTTGAGAGCCTTTGCGATTTTTCCCGCAAGCTCCTCTGCCGTGGTCGGCTCAACCATTCCGAGCCTTAAAATCGGGTCGTCGGCACGGGTGACATCTATTCCGAGCAATTCTGCAAGGCTGTCGTTGGTTCCGCCCTCGGCAATGTCAAGCGGAGTGTGACAGCAGAGCGCGTTTATCGAGCTTGTGATAAGCTCATAAGGCACACTGCCCTTTGTCACGGATTTAATGGGAGAGAAAATGACGGGGTGGTGGCTGATTATCAGATTTGCGCTAATTGCTTTGGCTTTTTTGATTTCCTCGGGAGTGATGTCGAGCACAACGGCAGCCTTGTTAACCTCGGCATTCATATCGCCGACGAGCATACCGCTGTTGTCCCAGTCCTCCTGCGTGTCAAAGGGAGCAATACTGTTGAGATAATCGTAAAAATCCTTTACCTTTGCCATTTTTCCACCTCTTTTATTATGGACATAAGCACCGTCTTTTCAGCCTCATCACCGCCGTGGGCGTTGAGTGCCGAAAGCCGTGCTTCAATTCTTTTAAGTTTCTTTTCCTTAAACGCAAGAGCCGTTTCGTCATTGCGCTTAAGAATACTGCCGAACATAATTTCCACTTCGCTGTGGGACGTTACCGAGCCTGTATAAACCGCTCCGATACATATGTAAACCTTGCCGTCCTCAAAGCAAACCTCTTCGTCGGTTATCTCAAATCCGTTAGCGAAAAGGTATCTGCGAACGTCCTCGTCGTGGGACTGCGGCTGAAGTATCAGCTTATATTTTTTGTTCTTAATCCATTCGGCATTTGTCAGTATTTCGGAGATCAAAATTCCGCCCATACCTGCGATAACAATATCGTCGGCATCGTCGGGAGAAACACATTTAAGTCCATCGGAAAGGCGAAGCTGAACCCTGTCCTCAATATGATTGGAGCGGACGGTTTCCTCGGCGTTTTCCAATGGACCCTTTCTGAGGTCTGCCGCAACGGCAGACGGTATTTTGCCTGACAAAATGAGAGCTGTCGGCAGGTATGCGTGGTCGGTCCCTATGTCGGCGACACGGGAACCGTCACGAACCATATCCGCAGCCGTTTTCAATCTCGGCTTAAGTCGGATCATTTGCTTGCAAGATAAGCGTTGATGTCTGCAACCATCTGCTCAACGTCAACACCGTGAACAGCGCAAGCCATCTCAAGGCTTTCGCCTCTTGCAGAGGGACAACCGAGGCAGTGCATACCCATATTGAGGAAGAACTCCGCTGTGCCGCTGTCTGCGTCGAGAATATCGCCTATAAGCATATCTTTATTAACTTCTGTCATATTAAAACCTCCGTTTCATACTGTTACGGTGATGCCTCAATTTGTGAGGTATTACCATATATATATATTATACACATTATTTATTATTTTTCAAGGTTAAATGCCTTTATACTCTTTTCAAAGAGGTAAAAATATGTTAGAATAAACCGAACGGAGGTAAAAAATATGAAAAAATTTTTGTTTTATCTTATAGAATGGACATGGGCGCTGCCGATCAACCTTATAGGACTTATCGGTTACATCATTTTTGCGGGAATCAAGGGCTGTAAGCACGAAAGATTTTACAATGCAACGGTTACATATGTGCCCGGCGACTGGGGCGGAATTTCGTTCGGAACGTTTATTTTTATGAATCCCGACCGACCCGATGATTGGCTCAGGGACACAAGAATCCACGAATACGGCCACACGTGGCAGGCTCTTCTGCTCGGACCGATCTGGTTTCTTGTTATTGCAATTCCGTCATTTATCTGGTGCAATTTCAAGCCCTGCATAAACTACCGAAAGAACAACAACGTTTCCTATTATTCACTCTATTGCGAAGCATGGGCAAACGCATGGGGACAGAAATTCACGGGACTTAAGCAGACGAGGATAGGGAAGTAAGTTCGTATATAGGCGCCCCTTTAGGGGAGCTGTCAGCGAAGCTGACTGAGGGAGTAAGGTCTTATCGGATTTGAACTCCCTCCGTCTTCGGCGCAAACCGCCGAAGCCACCTCCCTCAAGAGGGCGGCCACGAAGATTTTGCGCCAAATTGAAATACATAATGAATTTCTCTTTGATTTAGTAGGGGCGTGCATTGCACGCCCGCCAAAGTCAGCAGAAACCAATCTCGGCTCCCTTGTAGGGGAGCTGGCGGCGCAGCCGACTGAGGGGTTTTCTTAAAATTTTGATAGGACTTTATTAAACCCCTCCGTTTCGCTCCGCTCAACACCTCCCCTGCAAGGGAGGCAAGAAAAGCCCGCAGAAACCCACCAAGCGAAAGGCAGATAAAAATCTCACCCGCCCCCGCAAAGGAGGAAAAAGAATGAAATACATCAAATGGCTCATAGCGTCGGTCGTTGTAGTTGCATTGCTGATATTCACCGCCGTGTTCGTTATCAACGCATATAACACGGGCAAGATCGGCAACAAGGACGAAAAGGTTGCGTCCGACTTTGTCGAGGACATTCAGGGCATATGGAAAAACACGTCGACAGGCTCGATCGCGTCCAAGGTGTCAATGGTTCGTTTTGACGAAAACGGCAGACTTACCGTTGTTGCCCTCGGTCAGACGGCGAGCGGAACCTATACCGATGAATATGACCTTGATACGAAAAAGCATACGCTGACGGTCAAGGGCAATATCTACGGCGGACTTTCGATTGAACGGTCGTTTGACGCATCGCTTAATGACGATAAGGATTCACTGACGCTGAAGGATACGAAAAGTTCGCTTGAATTTGTGCTTGTGAAAACGGACGAAACCGAGCTGAAAACCGAAAAGCGAACCGTAGCGACAACGAAGAAAACCACCGTCCCGAGCACCTCGGCGGCAAGCGGAGAGGTCGGGGAGTATGCGCAGGCGATTCTCGGAAAATGGACCTCAAAGCTCAGCTCCGCATCGGGATATGAATTTGTCGATTCGTCGAATGTGAAAATCTCACTTGTCGGCTTCACCGCAGACGGAACATACTCCCTTGCGATGAACGGAAGCGGTCAGTGCGAGATGAAGATAAATTATGTGTCGCTTGCGGGCGTTTCGGTCAGCAACACCTATATCGTCGAGCTTACGGAAAGCGAAATGACACTTGCGCAGAAGAATGCGGAATCCGTCTCCGTGACCTACGTCAGGGCGTCATAATCGGTGTGTTAACAAAAAATTTAAAAATATCTTCGTTTTACCACTTGTTATATTGACCGATTTGGTATATAATAAAATGAAACTAAGCGGAGGTGTTTACAATGACGGATAAAACGATTCAGTTTTCTATAAAGGAAGACCACGAGAAGGAAATGAAATCGACACTGAAAGCCGTATACAATGCGCTGAGTGAAAAAGGCTATAATCCTACCAGTCAGATCGTCGGCTATCTTCTTTCCGAGGATCCGACATATATCACCACTCACAACAACGCAAGGAGTCTTATCCGCAGGATAGACCGTGACGAGTTGCTCCAGTCCTTGGTTAAAAACTATCTTAAAGATTAAGAAAGGCTGATATAAATGGCAGTTAAGAAAAAGGGAGATCAGTTCCTCACATACAGAGGCAAGCCTCTTGTGCGCTGCGGAGATATGATCTACTACGGCAATATGAACGATCCCTATGTTATTATGATCCAGATCGCAAGCAAGAAAATGCAGGGCGAGGTTGAGGTTCCCGACAGAGTTCTCATCCAGCTTCTCAATACCGATCCCGATTGCCGCCCGAAGGAGCGCATAGTGAAGAAGAGCGAAAAGCACGGACTTTACAATGCGATGGATATCGGAACAATCTGGCTCGAGAGAGCGCTCAAGGCTTAAACATATCGTAAAAAGAACGGACTGTACCCCAATCGGCACGGTCCGTTTTAAACTATACGTCCTTAAACAATTGAGAACAAATGTCGCAAAGTTAACAATTGTTGATTTTCAACCGGTAGACTTTAGCGGAAAAATGTGATATAATTGCTGATTGAATAGGGAAATTATCCATATGGAAATTAGATGAATATATTCACTTTGAGCGTGGGCTCCTCCTTTGGGTGTAGCAAAGTCAGCAGAAACTATAATGGGCGCCCCTTTAGGGGAGCTGTCACGGTTTGTCCGTGACTGAGGGGTTTTATAAAAAGTCTGATGAAA
>DKDP01000021.1 GCA_002449395.1 Ruminococcaceae bacterium UBA6845
ACAGACCTGATGCTGAATTTTTTTATTGGCACGGTGATGGTTGTTGTCGGGATAGGTCTTTTCTCGCTCGGTGCGGACACGTCAATGATCAAAATCGGCAACAAGATAGGAACGGCGCTGACAAAGACAAAAAAGCTGCCGCTGATCGTGCTTGTCAGCTTTGCCTTTGGCTTTGCGGTAACGATTGCCGAACCCGATTTGCAGGTTCTCGCAGAAACCGTACCGCATATCAACAACACCGCCTTGCTGATAACCGTCGGTGTGGGCGTAGGATTTTTTCTTGCCGTTTGTATGGTGAGAATCCTGACGGGCATTAAGCTAAGATGGCTGCTGATTGCTTTTTATGCGCTTGTTTTTATTTTGTCTGCGTTTACGGACGACAGATTTCTGAGCATTGCGTTTGATTCGGGCGGAGTTACGACCGGACCGATGACGGTTCCGTTTATTCTTGCCCTCGGCGTCGGTGTTTCAAATATCAGAAGTGACGACAAGGCGGAGGCGGACAGCTTCGGACTTGTTGCATTGAGCTCTATCGGACCGATTCTTGCGGTTCTGATTCTCGGATTTTTTTATCCGGGAGCGGATGCGGTAGTCGATGCAAGTGTTCCATCATTTTCAAGTACGGGAGAGATCGGGAAAATTTATCTGACTGAGATTCCTAAATATATGGGCGAGGTTGCAATTTCACTTTTGCCGATTGTCGGAATTTTTCTTCTGCTTCAGCTTTTGATTCTAAGAATATCACGCAGAAGTCTTGCGAAAATCTGTGTCGGATTGGTATATACCTATGTCGGACTTGTTCTTTTCCTGACAGGGGTAAATGTGGGATTTTCTTCGCTCGGATCGGTTCTCGGATCGGCGCTTGCCGACGGTTGGACGAAGTATATTATGATTCCTCTGGCGATGATATTCGGATGGTTTATAATTTCCGCCGAGCCTGCCGTAACGGTGCTTGAGGGACAGATTGAAGAGGTCAGTGCCGGAGCAATTCCGGGAAAGGCAATTAAACTCAGTTTGTCGGCGGCAATTGCTGTGGCGATGGGAATTGCAATGCTCAGGGTAATTACGGGTGTATCAATTCTTTGGTTCCTTATACCGGGCTATGCCGCTGCGCTCGCACTTTCGTTTTTTGTTCCCGATATATATACCGCAATTGCGTTCGACTCGGGTGGAGTTGCCTCGGGACCGATGACGGCAACGTTTATGCTTCAATTCTTTATCGGAGCAAGCGCCGCACTCGGCGGCGATGTTCTCAAGGACGCTTTCGGAGCGGTGGCGATGGTTGCAATGATGCCGCTGATTACGATCCAAACGGTGGGTCTTTTCTATACGCTGAGAGACAAAAAGGAAGCGAAAAAGCCTGTTGCCGAAGTTGGCGATTACGATATAGTTGAGCTTTGGGAGGAGTCTGCCATATGAATTTTGTGATTTCAATATGCAATCCCGACAACATCAGTTTGCTTCAGGAAATTTGTCACGACCTCGGACTGCCGATCAGCGTAATTCTGAGGGGCAGGGGAACGGCGGTCAGGAGTATGCTTGATTTGCTCGGACTTGAAAGCAATGAAAAGCGTGTTGCTTTTTCTGTTGCCGATAACGAAAAGCTGAAAAAATTTATAAAAGAGCAGAAGAAAAAGATGTTTATCGGAGTTCCCGGTCACGGGATTGTTGTTTCTGTGCCGATTAAAAGTATAGGAGGAAAAAGGACGATGGAAATGCTGAATGCAGACCCACGCAATATCGGTGAAAAGCCCGAATTTAATCCGACTTATGAGCTGATTGTTGCAATTGCCAACGAGGGCAGAATGGATATGGTTATGAATGCGGCAAGGGCGGCGGGCGCAACGGGCGGAACCGTCCTGCACGGAAAAGGTGAGGGAAATAAAAACGAAGAAAAGTTCTATAATGTCTCAATCGCAAGCGAAAAAGAAGTAATTCTTATCGTTGCGAGGAAAGAACAAAAATCCGATATTATGCGTTCAATCCTTGAAAAGGCAGGACCGAACACCGAGGCGGAGGCTGTTGTCTTTTCTCTGCCGACAAGTGAGGTCGCAGGATTCGGACTTTTTGATGAATAATTTTTGCCGCAAATCTTTGTAAATGCAAGGTTTGCGGCACTTTGTTTTTGCAAAAACTTTTTAAAACATCTTGATTTTTACATCTGCATTCGATATAATTGGAGTATACTCCAAAAGGCAAAAGGAAGTAATTAAATGGCAAGAAGATATGATAAAGAAGGCTCAAAGAGGCGAATCCTTTCCGTATGCGTAAAGCTCTTCATTGAGCAGGGCTTTAAACGCACGACGAATGCGGAAATTCTTGAGCTTGCGGATGTGACGAGCAGCACGTTTTACAATATTTTTAAAACAAAGGACGGTGTGCTTTTCGAGCTGACTGAGTTTATGTTTGAAAATCAGTTCGGAATAGCGGAAAACATTGTCGGCAAGGACGCTTCTCCGGTTATGGTATATGCGGCGGAAACAGCTTTGCAGATGACTTTGACAGAACTTAACGAGAATCTCAGAGAAATTTACGTTGAGGCGTACTCACAGCCCCATATCGCCGAATTTATTAATCAGAACACAACGAATCAGCTTTACAAAATATTCGGCTCATATCTGCCGGAGTATTCGCTCAGCGATTTTTATGAGCTTGAAATAGGCTCGGCGGGAATAATGAGAGGGTATATGTCACGCCCGTGCGACAAATACTTTACGCTTGAGAAGAAGCTCGAAAGATTCCTAAGAATGAGCCTCAGCGCATATAACGTTCCGAAAGACGAACAGGACAGAGCGGTTAATTTTGTGCTGAATATGGATATCGTTTCAATTTCAAATGCGGTTATGCAAAAGCTGTTTGAAGCTCTCGCAATGAAATTCGACTTCAAACTTTCACAGAAATAAAAACACCCCTCAGTCACAGTTTATCCGTGACTGAGGGGTGGATTGCACATAACAGTAAAAACGGCACCTTTTCAGATG
>DKDP01000017.1 GCA_002449395.1 Ruminococcaceae bacterium UBA6845
CTGCACAACTTGGGGCAGTTCAGACGTTTCGGCTTTGTTGTGTTATTCTTATTTTTCTTCAAGTGCTTCGCTGACGGGGACGGTAACTTTTCTGTCGTAGCAGGCAAAAACATCGTCTACGAATTTCTTTTCGGGAGCTTTTGTTATAAGGCTGACAATCGGAACTATTACAAGCGAAGCGAGCATTGCAAATGCGCCGCAGTTGACGGGGCTTTGAATGATCGTCGGGAAATGAGAGCCGAAGAACATATTGGCAATCATTATGCCCGAGCCCCAGATAAAGCTGACTGCGCACGCCGCTTTTGTAACCTTTTTCCAGTACAGGCTGTAAAGGAACGGTGCAAGGAACGAGCCGGCAAGAGCGCCCCACGAAAGACCCATAAGCTGTGCAATAAATGTGACCTTGTTCTTATACTGGATAACTGCGATAACCGCCGAAATGATGATGAAAACAAGAATGAATGCACGGATTATAACAAGCGTCTTTTTCTCGTCTTTCTTTTTGCTCAGCGGTACAATGAAATCAAGTGTGAGCGTTGAACTTGACGTCAGCACGAGAGACGAAAGCGTTGACATTGATGCGGAAAGAACGAGGATAAGCGTAATACCGATAATCAGCGGCGAAAGATTCGAGAGCATTGTCGGGATAATCTCATCATAGCCCTTGCCGGCAACATCAACATTGAAGATTCTGCCGAATCCGCCGAGGAAATAGCAACCGCCCGCAACGATGATTGCGAAAATCGTTGAAATGATCGTGCCTGTATGTATTGACTGCTCACTCTTGATCGAGTAGAATTTCTGAACCATCTGCGGAAGTCCCCATGTACCGAGGGAAGTCAGCAGGATAACGCCTGCAAGTCCTGCGGGATCGGGGCCGAAGAACGAAGCAAACACGCCCGGGACGGTCGATACCTCGGGGTCGCTGACCTCTGCAAGCGCCGCAAGAGAACCGCTGAAACCGCCGTGAATTTTGAGTACGGAGTAAATGATGGCAACAATTCCGACAAGCATTACAATACCCTGAATAAAATCGTTAATCGCTGTCGCCATATATCCGCCGGCGATGACATAGATTGCCGTCAGCAGAGCCATAACAACAATGCAGATGGTGTAATCCACATTGAACGCCATTTCAAAAAGACGTGAAAGTCCGTTGTAAAGCGATGCGGTGTACGGGATAAGGAAAACGAAAATAATCAGCGAGGTTGCCAGCTTCAGCGCATTGCTGTCAAAGCGGGAACCGAAGAACTGCGGCATAGTTGCCGAGTTGAGATGCTGGGTCATAACCCTTGTTCTTCTGCCGAGGATAACCCACGCAAGAAGAGATCCGATGAACGCATTTCCGAGTCCGATCCAGGTCGACGCAACGCCGAATTTCCAGCCGAACTGACCTGCATAGCCAACAAAAATAACGGCGGAGAAATAGGATGTTCCGTAAGCGAAAGCGGTCAGCCACGGGCCTACACTTCTGCCGCCGAGGACAAAGCCGTTGACATCGGTTGCGCTCTTTCGGCAGTAAACGCCGACGCCGATCATAACGGCGAAGAACGCAACGAGCAAGATGATTTTGATTGTCATAACATAACCTCCTCAAAAAATAAACGGTCTCGACCGCAACTGATCAAGACCGTCTGTTTTTCAAACGAATTTATCGCATTGAATCCGAAAGCAGACAGTCGCAAATATAGTAATAATAGTAATAACGGCTATTCATAACTGTCGCTCCTTTCAAGTGATGGTGTTATTATATACTACAAAATTCGACTTGTCAACACTTTAAAGCGATAAATTGCATATTTTTTTATTTTTATTCTGTTATGACCTTTCTTGCCTCAATAACCCTGTATCTTGCCGTCTTAAATGCTGTGGCGTACTGCGGATCGGCATACTGAAAGGCTTCAAGATGGATACTCTGACCCGGCATTAATCTGTCCGCATAGAGCGTATCCGTCGCAAGTCTCTCTCCGTTCGGTGTAACAGCCTCGATTGTTATGTCGAAAGAACAGCGCTTGTCGGATTTGTTCTTCAGCGTAACATCGAGCGATATCTCATTGTATACGCCGTTATTGGAGATATGCAGCTTATCGAGTGAAATATCGACATACTTGTCCAAAACCTCGCTTGTCGACTCTCCTGCCACAAAATCGACGATCTGAGAGCTGTCAACGCCCGTTGTGTTTTGTATAATGTTCAGCACTCCCGTTGTATAAATAACGGTAAATAAAACCGTAAGAACCACCTTGACAATAAAGCCGATTAATGCACCCTTGCCTGCCGACTTTGCACGGCGTGGCTGTTTACTGTCAAAAACCGCAAACAGAATAAGTCCGACAAGGGGAAAGAAAAATCCCAAAGCCGCAAATCCCGGGCTTGATCGGTCGTCGGGCGTATTATCCTGAGCGACGGTTAACGGCGCACCGCAGTTCTGACAGTAAGCCTCATTTCCATTCTGATATTCTCCGCACCTTGAACAGTACATAGCGACATCCTCTTTCCTTTTTATTTTATCAGAAGCCGTTTCCTCTGCGGATCAGCCATATCGTCATAAATCAGGTTCAGCTTGTTGACCAATTTGCCGATATCCTGCTTCGGGGACGAATTTTTGACGCAGACAATATTTGTCTTAAATGTCATATACTTCACTTTTACTTCAGGATCGGTCATCAGATGGTTATATTTGAGAAAGCTGCCGTCCTCGCTTATATTCAAATTTTGAGTCGCACTATCAAACGCTTCCGAATCCGAAAAATCCTTGCAGTCGTTATTGAACGCCCTGGTAAGCGTTTCACTGAGCGTTTTGTGTGCCCATTTGTTGTGCTCAATTGCATTTTTAATTGCATACACGGTGTTGGGGCTTTTGATCTCAATCATTTTGTCAATAAGCTGTCCCGTGTACGGAAAAATACACCTCATTTCGCCGTTTTTGGTTTTGACGGAAAACTCAGAAGTGAAATAGTCGATAACCTCACGGCTCGCCATAGCAACCTTCTCAATCAGTCTCGGATTGTAATTTTCACTATATTTTATTGCAAAACCTGCAAACTCACAAGCATTATAAAGATCAGGAGTTTCTCGTGCGTGGAGAGTCGTAAGCATTTCGAGATCTCCGTTTTCAATCGCCAGCGCCGCCATATCCGTGCGCAGCGCATCTATATAGTGCAATCTGGAATCCAAAACGTCCTTTTCATAAATCGGCTTGCGTTCAATCTTTGTTCCTGCCCCGAATGTGTTGGTATAATTATTGTGATTCTCTTTGACAAACCATATGTAACCCTTTTCGACAAGATATTTAAGCAATTTATAGTTTTTAAATTTCAGAGCATAATCAATTACGGTCATATTATATTCGTCGCTGTTCAGTATGAGCTTCTCATCGTGATGAATATAATTTTCCCAGAGACGTTCGTCATCGGAAAAAGCCATATTATAATTTGAATAACGGTATTCTCCTGAGGCGGGATGCTCCCTTGCGCTGAGAATCTCCTCGCAGGAAACATTCAAAAGCTCGCAAAAATATCCGAGATCATCAATCTGTATTCCCTTTTTTCCCTGACGGATTTGCGAGAGCTTATTCGCCTTTTTGTCAATTTCATCCTTCGTCGGCTCGGGCATTCCCGGGCATTCGAGTTTCAACAGATCTCTGCAAAAGCTGCGTGTTGATCCAAACCTGCGGTCTATGAGCTCGGATAAATGAGCTCCGATCTTTTCATTTGTCGCTGTCCTAAACATTTTCAACATCCTTCCTTTCACGAATGATTATACCCCATTTCAATCGAAAAAGATATCCTTAATGTGCATATACAAAATCGCACTTTAAAATTGCTTTTCAAAAATCATACACTATTTGCATATATATAAACAGCCGCCCCCTGATTTTTAGGCAAGGGGAGACTGTGAATGTTTCTGTAAATTTTGCGGTTAATACGGTCATAATCAAATTCCGCTATCCTACCACAACGGTGACTACGCCGGTGACCTCGCCTTGGAGCTCACCGTCAAGATACGCCTGAGCGGAGTATGAACAATTGTATTCGCCCGACGGAACAACCGTCGACAGCTTGTCCTTTTCAAGGCACTGACCCGGTTTAACGATCGGCGATGTGTATATCATTTCGCCGTCGTCCTTGTAAATTATAAACTTAATATCGTATTTGCAGCTCTCGGGATTTTCAAGCATAACGCTACCGAGAGAATATTTATCCTCAAAGACAATTCGCTTGTTTATCAGATAACGAATCTCGCCGTCAGGCACGCTCGTTATGTGTGCGTCGGAATCCACGCCGGGTAAAAGTCCGTCGGCCACCTTGCCGCCGCCAGCAAGCGAAAGCCTTATCTGCGGAACATTACAGACCGCAATAATTCCGCACAGAACGACCGCAATCAGCAAAACTGCGGTCAATATTAACTTTTTATTTTTCTTTCTTTTCGCCATTGTAATCCACACCGACCGCAAGTTTTATTTCAGCGTATTTTGTGCCGACTTTTTCGTTTGTGTTTTTATCGTAAGCATTGACCGCTACCTTGACATCGTGAACGCCGTAGCTCAATTCGCCGAACAGCTTTGCCCTGTTTATTTCTCTGCCCGGCTCAAGTCCGAGAGAGCGGTACAGAACGGTATCGCCGTCATATATGGTTGCAATAAGTACGCAGTCGTTGCTTTCTGGGTTGCCGAAGCAAAGATCATCGGTCGAAAAATCATCATCAACATCAACCACCGAATTGAAATAAAAATCAAAACTCCGACTGCCTCTCGCTTTAAGTGCGTCCATAAAAACCTGTTGCTGTTGTGCGTTGAAAGCACTTTCCTGCGCAACGGTTTCGCTCTCCAGTCTGCCGTTAAATTCTGTTTTTCTGATATCCGTCGGCACGTTGACAAAGACGGAATGTGAAATGCAAACAATACCCGTAACAATGAGCGCAATCGGCAGAATTATAAAGGTAAAAATGCGGAAATAATTAAAGGATCCGAGAAATTCCTTGCTGGTGTAATACTTGAATTTTGTGCGGAAATTATCACGGCGATTTTTTCTGTGTTCCTTGGATCGTTTTTTCTTCTCCGCCTTTTCCGCAATTCGGTTATTCTTTGCGCTGACCTTTTGCCGCTGTTTGCGAATTTCCTCACTGCGCTTTTCACGCTGCTTCCGCTTTCGCTCTTTCTCCTCAAGCACACGTCTGGCGTCTTTCTCCGCCTGTTTTTTTCTTTTATAATTGTTTTTGCCTGCGACAGTTTTATCTGCCACAGGCACATTTTTCTTATTCGACATATCAATCAACTTCCATTATTCCCACGGTAATTTTTCGATATTCCATAACTGCGGATAACGGTTAAACTGAACTGCATCAACCTCAATCAGAGCCTTCACCGACGCTCCGTCCTCAAGAACCGACGCATCAAAACTGCTCTCGTCAAAGCCCTTGATCATATAGAGCGTATCAGCCCTCGCTTTTCCCGAAAGATCACTGCCCTGATAGTAAACGCAATAGTCCACACTGCGGTTATCGTACCAACCGTCATAGAAAACAAACGGAACATTGGTTGTGTTCTGCGAAACCGAGCCGTCGGCAAGTCTCCATTCAAACGCCGTCTTGACTCTGAGTGTGCAGACGCTTCCGCTTCTTTTAACGGTAACACGGAGGTTACCGATATAGTTTTCATCGCCTTTTTTTAAGCTGAGATCATAAAGTCCGTTCTCATCCTTATACTTATCCGCCTCAACCTGCACCTTTCCGTTCTGGAAATAAACCCTTGCCGAAACATTGATGCCCGTAAGAGAGAAGTTCTGAGATTTTGAGGTTCCGGTAACGAACCACGCCAATGTACTTCCGACAACAGCGATAACGGCAATAACAGCAACTATCGCAATCACTGCTTTTCTGTTTATCTTTTTGGACATATTCGTCACCCCGATTCCTTGGTTATCCTCTTGCTCCGTCCGCATTCTGAGTTGCGGTCATATTGATTCTTGTTGTGTAAGTAACGGATTTTCCGTTCGCAATATCCGCCTTAACGTCGTCGTACTCTATCCAACTTGCAATTTTAATTGTCTTTGTCTCATTCGGAGCGAGCAGAATGTATTTCGATCTGTTATACTGATCAAGTCCGCTCTTGCTGAGCGACGGAACATTCGCCTTGATCATTTCCTTTACACTGCCGTCAACAAGCATATCGTCGGTGTATACGAACCAGCGGTAGCCTTTTGCGCCGTTGGTAACGTCGATATCGAAGTAAACTCTTGCGGGAACATTACCCGAATTTGTGACATTTACATCGTCGAAATTGACCGTCTTGTCGAAGAGTGTTTCGTTTTTATCGGCGAGCTTTGTCGCCGCATCGAAAGCGACCGTGTGATTGATAACAAACTTTGTATTGACAGAAAGATTTCCGAAAACGAAGCTGTCGCCGCTGTCGATCGTTCCGCTGTCATAGAACCAAGCGGAGGTTTTTGCCATTCCCGAGAAATAGCCGACGCAGAGCACAAGTGCAACTGCCATCAGCGCTGTCAGGAACTTTTTAATTTTGTTCATCACTGCCACCTCCGTTTTTCTTCTTTATACTTGTTAAAATAATATTTACCACGATCAGGGCAATCGCAACGCCTGCAAGAATTATCAGTCCTACCGGCTGTGAAATTTTTCCGAACGCAATCGTAATAAACCCGAGCAAGGGAACGCTGTACCGCATTTTTCCCACAATTCTTTCCGACGGCGTGTCCATCGGATCGTTCTCGTGGTTGTTGTCTCCCCTGGTCGTTATTGTCTTTTTGTCCTTGTCAATACCGACAATTCGATGGGTAAAATACTCTTTCGTTTCATCCGAGCCGACGGTAACGATGTCACCGATTTTCAGCTCATCAAAGCTGACCCTTTTTGAAAAAACTATATCGCCCTTTTTCAGCGTGTCCGCCATACTGTCGCTCGTTACTGCGTAGCCTTTCATTCCCGATGCGATGTTGAAAATGACAAAGCCTACAACCAGTACAGTCACAATGGCAAGAACATTAAACAAAACATTTTTAAGCCTGAGTTTTGACATACCGTTCCTCACGCATTTGTTCCCGAAAGCTGATAGGAATCAATTGTATCCCAGGAGATATTGTCCGCCTGCTTCGCCTCAAACTTAACCTTGATGTTAACCGGCTGACCCGAATATGCTCTTGTGATGCTTTCTTTATATACAATGCTTGAAACTGCGTCAATATATGAAACGTCGGGACCGATAGACGGAACCTTGTCGAGACTGCTTATCTCGGCGGTTTCGTAATTATCGCCCATATAGTAGAAATAGCAAACGCCGCTTGCATTCACATTTTTCGACCATTTTCCTGCGGCAAATGTAACGTCGATATCATCGTTACTGCCGGAATAAATCTTCTGTTCAGCCTTGCCCGAGGAATACTTTGTGTATTCGATCGAAAGCCTGATCTGAACATTCGTTGTCGAGCCGTTGTTGACACGGAGCATCGCACCCTGTCCGTCAAGACTTACCAGATTGTCGCCGGGCATAATTATCGTTTTAGTGTCGCCGTCAATATCGGTGAGCTTTGCCGTTTGAGATGTGCTGACAACGGAAACGGAAATACTCTGCTTTTTCTCAAGCGTTGTAACGAACCACGCATATGATGTGCCGCAGTTCATAAGACCTATTACGACCGCCAAGGATGCGACCAAAGCTACTATTCTCTTAGTCATAAGCCTTCTTCCTTTCTGCCAAAAACAGCTCAATCTCAATCGCTGCCCACGCAATATAAATTATCGCCACTGCAACTTTCACCACAGTATAGCGTAAAAATTTCACAACATAGCCAAGGTATGGAATAACCGCCTCCACCTTGCCGTATGCGTACTCTGCCGAGGTTTTGCCGACGTCGTTTTCCTTGTTGGCATCGCCCTTTGTTACAAAGCTCTTTTCCCGATCGTCAATTCCGACAATTCTGTGAGTAAAGCTCTTCTTCTGCACGGGATCCGTGAACGTCACGATATCGCCGACATTGTAGTCCTCAAAATTCTTATAGCTTTTAACATAAATAAGACTGTTTGCTTTTATCGTTGGGGACATACTTCCCGTTTCGACAACAAACATATCCATCTTCATAATTTTCGGGACATAAACCACGCCGACCGCAACGATGGAAATACAGATCACAACCGCCGTCAGTAATATGTTAATCTTCTGTTTGCGAAGACTTTTCATCCTCTTCATCCTTTTGATCCGAGAACTTATATTCGGCAATCAGCTTTGCCAAATTCACAGCCTCACCCATTGTTATAAAAATCAGGGGTATGACTATAAAAATCAAGATAATTTTCGGATTTCTTAGTACACTCAAAACCGAACTGCCTACTGTGCCGATATTGACAATCACCTTGCCGATCAAGTCGATCTGATAAACCGCCGCCTCATCGACTGCATCGTTAGCGTCGCCCTTTGTCTTGAATATCTTTTCGCCGCTGTCGCTGTCATTTATTTCAACGATTCGGTGAGTATTGACCTTGCCTGAAATCGTCGTATCGTTAGAGTAAAAAGATATGACATCGCCGACCTTCAGCGAATCGGGTTTTACTTTAAATGTAATGACGATTCCGCCGACCGGGATCTCCGGCTCCATACTTCCCGTCTGCACCTGCAAAACACTGAATCCGAGAACACTCGGAACCTTGCCCGCCGAGGCATTGAGAACAGAGACGAAAACCGTCAGTCCGATTATAAATATCAGTGCGGAAAGCACCGCCATCACTCTTGAGAAAATCTTACCTGCTTTTTTCATAAATTATGCAACCGGCTGTATGTTGATCTTCAATGAGCCGAGCGACGAGGACAAGCCCTGAATCGTCGTCGGGCTGTCTGCCGCAAGACCAATCTCGTAATAGATAACAAAAACGTCATTCTTTGCACTCTGATATGAGGCAAGCGATCTTCCGTCAAATATCTTTCCGCCGGAGAGCTCGGACAATCTCATATAATCCGAACCGAACAGAAGCTGATCATCTCTGAAGGATACCGTTCCGTTGGCATTTTTTATCTTCGTCGCCTTGTAGACCGAATATTTTACCTGAACGGATTTTTTAAGATCGGCGTTCATATTCGAGGGAAGTCCCTCAATCGACATACCAAGTTTCAGCTTGTCGTCGGTTGCCGTTGTCATAATCATCTTATATTTTTTAAACGATCCCGAGGTCCAGTTTGTCAGCTCAATATCGCCGTAGAGCCGTGAGTAATTATTGGCATTGTCCGCAACGTAATACATAACGTTTGCATATGTCGGGGAAACAACCTCACTCTCGATCGACGAAACATAGTTGTCGCTTGAATTGCTGAACCACGCAAAGGAAACCGCTATAAGAGTCAGGGCCGATGCCACAGCTAATATTAAGTTTTTGACAAAGGTAAACTTTTTCTTCATTGTAACATCAACCCTCTACTTATTTACCGATAACGCTCCAGACAGATCTTACGCCCCAATCGGGTTCGGATCTGACAATTTCAAATGTAATATCCACGGACTCGGATTTACCTGTCTTGATAAATCTGCCCTCACTGTCTGCATTCTTAACCTCAAGAGCGTTGCCGTCCGCATCCGTTGCCTTTACCTTATAGCCGTAGCCGATCGGGAGGCTGAGATCAACATAGATTCCGCCGTCCGTTACGCTGACGCCGTTAATCGTTCGGATTTCCGAACCGATCTTTGTAAAGAATCCGAATGAATTTGCACTGTCCTCCAGCTTGCTCTTCAGCATTACGCCGACGAGCTTTCCGTCAAGAGCCTTTGTGGAATCTACGATCGAATAGCTGACCGTAGCCGAGCCCTCACTTGCGGGATTTGCATATCTCGCTATTCTGTTATCCGTATCGCCGAAGTCCTTGTTCTTCATAAGAGTGATAACAAGTCCGTTCGTTCTGTCAACGCTTACGGCATTGGAATTTACCTGTGCCGCAATCTTGATGTCCGTATAATTCAATGCGGTTCCGACGTTCATACCGGAAACGTATTTGATTGTCATAGCTGCAAATTCGACCGCTGTCGCAAATTTTGCCGAGCTCTCGGAAGATTTGAGCGAAGCTGGAATTGCGTAACCGTCGGTTGTAACAAATCCGCTGAGTGCGGCCGCCGAAAGATCCTTTGTCGAGAATGACCTCATTCCGCTCTCGGAACCGTCCGCAGCAGCGACCTGATTTCTCGAGGTTCTTCCGTCGAACAGAACATTCTCAGCCTTTGATGTATCGGCAAAACGTCCTGCGATATTGCCCGCTTTCTTCTCCGATGAAACGACCATATTGCCGAATACGGAATTGCTTACCGTTGAGTACTCCGCATCGCCTACAAGTCCGCCTGCATATCCGCCGACACTCACATATGCCGTTGATACGCAATTGTTTATCTGTGCATTGTATGCATCGCCTACAAGTCCGCCTGCGGCAATAACCTTTGAGCCGAGAACCCTGCCCGAGGTAATACAATTTTCAATCTTCGTTCCGTTAACTGCACGGCCTGCAATTATACCGGCATCCTGAACCTTGCCCGAAGCATTTACATCGGCAACAACCGCACAATTTTCAATAAGCGCTCCGTTAAGAGTGCCTGCAAGTGCGCCGAGCGTCAGGGACGAGTCGGAATCAATATCAAATCCGACGACGCCGAGATTCTTAACAGTTCCGCTGATTTCATCAAACAGCGAGGAGCCGCAGAAGTCATAAACCACGTGATTTGCACCGTCAAGGATTCCGCCGAAGCTCTCTGCGGATTTCACGCCGCTGAGGTCGATATCCGCCGTGAGCTTGTAATAAACTCCGCTGTTTGTGCCGTTCTGCATCATTACCGCAAATTCATCGGCTGTACCTACCGTGTACGGATCAGCCTTTGTGCCCGAACCTGCAAGCAGTGACGAATAAGCAACCGGAATTGCAATTTCAAGTCCGTCGTTATATTTGAACACGATCTTTGCGCCATCAATTGCACCGTCTGCACCAAGCGACGAATCCTCTGCATTATAAACCACAACGCCGTTCGGATCAGACTCAACGGATTCAAGACCAAAGCTGTGTCCGCAAAGTTCAAACGACTTGTAAGTTCCCGTTCCTGCGGCAAGAACAATATCGCCGTCACCGAGGACCGTTCTTTCTCCGTCAAGGGTGATGAACGACTTCTCGGTTCCGCCGATCACGCATTTAGCTGCGCTGAGATCGGTTGCCGCAAAGCTCGTATTCTGGTAGGAGTTGAGCTCCTGAGTACCGAACACACTCTCGTTCGTATAGGATGAATAATATACATTTGAGAATATATCCGTCTTGTTTTTGTCATTGTCGGAGAAAGTCTCCTTATCGGCTTTGGCAATCACTGCCGCCGAAATTTCTGCATTCGCCTTTGCCGTGACAACCGTATCGGAGATCAAAGCCGTTGCCGCCTTTGCAAGGTATCCGCTGTCCGAACCTACCTCGGCAATTATGCCTGCCGCAAGATCATCTCCGTTTACGGAACCGCTCACAAAGCAGTTACTTACGGATGTACCCGTCGGAGTTTCAAGAGAACCGATAACTCCGCCGCTGATTTTTCCGTTTACGGAAGCATTGATTTCCGCTCTCTGAATATTGACAGCCGAGCCGCTTCCGACAAGACCGCCCGCAACAGTGCCCGACTTAACAGATGCACCGTTGAGCTTGATATCGCTGATTCTTCCGCTGAAAGCTCCTGCAAAGCCGCCCGCTGTTTCGACGGTTGCCGAAGTAGCGAAGAGCGTTGTTGATGCGGAGGAATTGTTTATTGTAATTTTCTCTGCCGTGACGTTTTCGGCACGACCTACAATGATTCCCGAAATGGAACCGAACTCGCTTGATGCTGCGGAAGAGCCGTTGACCGTAATATTTTTGATTACGGTGTTCTTTGCACTGCCGACAATTACACCGGCATAGTTAAGACCCTCAACAACCGCATTGTTGATAACAAGATCCGAGATAACCGCACCGTCGGTCGCTCCGAAGAGACCGCCGAATGTGTTGCCCGAAAGTGCCAATCCGTTTATCGAATGGATCTTTCCGTTATAAAGACCCGTAAATGTTCCCTTAAATCCCGACTCGGCACTGCCGATAGTTACAACGCCGTTGCCGACATTATAGAATCCGCCGCCGAACTCAAAATCGGACTTCTTAAAGCTGATATCCTGAGCAAGTGCAAAATACTTGCCCATACTGTCATAATAAGCAACCGACTCAAGGTCGTATGCATTTGAAATCAAATACGGTGATTCGCTTGTGCCATCACCCTTAAGCGGAGTACGCACATCGGACTTTATCGCAAAATGTACAGGAATACGCACATCGGAATCCGAATCAAGGACATAGTATGCCACAATCGAAATATCAGCCATATGATTAGCCTTGAGGATGAGCTTGTCGGCGGTCGAAGAAACAACCGTAATTCTTTCCTCGGCTTCAGAAGTCCAGCCTGTTTCCGAATCAAATGTATAGCCCTTGACATTCGGAAGATTTGAGAGAGTGACCTCTGTTTCGCCGAATGTTGAAAGAGTGCCGACCGACGGAACAATTGAAGCTCCGTTGGGCTTATCCATATCGTTAATCGACTTTGCCGCTATGCCTGCGGAAGTACCGAAAGCGCCGACTCCGCCGAAATATGTTGAAATAACCGTTCCTTTTACAACGGAATCAATGTTATCGGAGTTGACTGTTTTGTCATTCTCGATCGAGCCGATAACAACACCTGCGTTCTCATTCTTGCTGTCGGTTATAATCTGAGCCGCACAAACACAGTCCGCAATTACCGCATTAAGTCCGTTGTAATTGCCGATGCCCTTTACAACACCGACCAAGCCGCCGACCGAAGCATTTGCACTTACCGATCCGAGAATTTTTACATTCTTGAACTGTACATTATTCAGCGCCGACGCACTGAGTTTTCCGACAAGTCCTGCAAACGCAACCGCATCGGCGGAGGAGATTTCCTCAACCTTTGCGAACGACTTTATGTTATTTGCAACAAGTGAGCTTTCCTCACCTGTGATGTCGCCGATAACGCCTGCCGCAACAGATGTAGACGAAACCGTCGTTTCCCCGTCAACAGTACAATTTTCAATAATTACCGCACTGCCCGAATTGTGAACAGCAAGAACACCTGCTGAAACCGTGTTCACCTTTTCTGAAACAACCCTTGTGCCGCAGACATTTACGTTTTTAATTGTAAGACCTGTATCGGCAAACGTCCTGCCGACAACCGCCGACGCAATGCCGGCTTTAACGGTTACATTTCTGACCTCGGCGCCGTCAATCTGCGAACCGAAGCCCGATGCGATTCCGCCCGCAACAAAAGCGGCTGAATCGGAGACCGTAGAAATCTTTGTGTTGCTAACCTTAATCTCAGAAAGGGAGCTTTCACCCTTACCTGCCGCAACGCCCGATACCTCGGACACGCCTTTGATGTCGGACTCAGCTACAACAGCGGATTTAACTGCAAGTTTGCCGTCCATCAGACCGATCACACCTGCGACATACTCTGCCCCGCTGAGATTTACTTTTTCAATATTTATATCGGCAACATTTCCGCCGCAAGCCGCATAGCCTGCAAACGCACCGACGTAGTTTGCTTTCGAATTAACGGAACTGTCCGTTACGCTGATTCCGCTTGCGATAAGTGAACCCGAATCAACGGAACCGACAATCAATCCCGAATAAATTCCGTCTGCCGAAACCTTGCTGTTTGTAACGGTAATATTCTCGAGCTTTGTGCTGCCGATAATCTGACCTGCAAGAACAGCCGCATAGATACCCTTTGCGCTAACATCCGCAGAAGAAATTACAAGATTCTTAATCTCCGCATTATTAAGTGATGCAAAGAGACCGACCTTTGATGTGCCGTTAATCCTGAGATTTGATATTGTGTGACCGTTTCCGTTAAATTTGCCGCTGAACGGAATGAGTGTTCCGCCGATCGGTGCAAAAGAGGTGATCACCGACATATCAATATCCGACTCAACAACAAAGCTCGCTTTATTAAGCTCGGAGATGTTTTCGCTGATATATGCAAGATCATATGCAGTTGCAACAATATAATTGCCGGCACTGTCCTTTTCAAGTCCGTTTGAAACCTTAACGGTTGTGTAAAGACCTGTCTTTTTATTAGTAACTGTTACGGCACAGCCCTTTACGGTAACAACACCTGCCGCACGGCTGACTTTGAGGACAACCGAGCCGTTCTCAACCGCAACACTTGCCGAAAGCAGTGACGAATCACAGCTTACGGAGTAATCGGATAAAACCGAATTAATCATAGCCTTGACCGACGGCAAATCTGCGGCGAACTTTCCGCCGTTGCCTGTAAAGAAAGCAACCTCGCCGTCATTGAATGACCACTCACTGAACTGAGCCTTGTCGATAAAGCTGTACTTTGCAAAATCGACGGCAGTCTGAGTGCCTTTACTCATATATATATCGGAAACATTCGCTTTCTTTGCCGTAATATCGGCGATGAACGAATACTTTCCTGCATCATTTTTGCCTGAAACATAGCAATCGGAGATGCTGACGTTTTCAGTCTTAATTGATCCGATAAAGCCTGCGGCATTCGCAGCTTTCTTCGACGAACCGATGTTTGCACTGGCACCGCTGTTGGTGATAACGGTACCGCTGCCGACAATCGAACCTGCGAGTGCACCGAAATTCGTTGTGTCTGCGGCAATAACAACATCCGCCTTGACACGGCAATCGTTGAGCTTGCTCTCACCCGCAACCGTGCTGAACATCACGCCCGAATTCGCACCCGAGGCACTGAACTTTGCACCGCTTGTAACGCTGACACCGACATTGCTGATTTCTGCTCCGACAGCCCTGCCGAGCAGAGCCGAAGAGATGTCTGTTTTTGCAATAAAGTTTACATTTTTAAGTGTACCGCAAAGCTCGGTGAATACCGGTGCGGCAACATTGACCGTATGACCGTTACCGTTGAACGTTCCGTTAAATGCAAATGCGGAAACATTCACAGAAATATCCTTATCGAGCTCGGCATAGATTCCGTGTGCATATCGGAGCATATTAAACTCCGAGGAATTTGTGATTGTAAGCGGAGCGGAAGAAGTTCCGTTTCCGTTCGTCTTTGCCGAAACGACAAGGATCGGCATATTGAAATTCTGAGTAACCTTAAGATTTCCCGTTCCGACTGATGACGGAAGTGAAAATTCTGCGACATAGTTAAGTCTGCCGACTGTATCGGCAGTTACGCCCTTAATCGTTGCCGAATTTGAATCGGAGGAAAGGACAAGTCCGTCGCCCGACTTTGAGAATTCGCTATTAACGGCAAAGCTCGCCTTGCCCCAAGATGCCGAAAGTTCGGAGGCGTATACCGTTGCCGTTTCGCCGACCTTAACTGTTTTGAAGCGAAGTGAATCTATATCGTCTATGTCCGCACCGTAGTCGATTACGGAATTTGATCTTGCGCTGACGGCACTCGACCAGTAGCAGTCAACGAGCATATCCTTTGTCGCACCCGATCCGACAATTCCGTTGCCCGATGCCGAGCAATTAAGCGCAACAAGCACGTAGTTATTTACAAACTTTGCACTCTTTGCCGCAGTACCTGCGATGCCGCCGACCGTATCAGTTGATTTTCCTCCGGTGACATTACCCGAAGCGAAGCTGTTTGACACAGTGCCCGAGGTCGATCCGACGATGCCGCCGTAAACGGTCTTACCCGAAAGCGATGAATTGATAAACTCGCCAATATTGATTGCGGATGCGCCGGTTATCTTTCCGCTGTTGCTTCCCGCGACAGCACCGATGATACCGTTTCCGCTGATTGTATGTGACATTGCAGATGCGCCGCCGGCATTCGTTTGAGTTCCGACGACCTTAACCTTGCTGACAGTTCCTTTGTTTACAGCAACGGCAAGACCTGCGTTCGCAACATTTTTCATTGTGAGAACAGATTTAACAATTGAGCAATCGGAAATTGTTCCGTCGTTCTCCGCCGCAAGAATTGCGCTGTTTCCTGCATCTGTATTTATGCTCATCACGCTGTTTTCAACGGTGAGATTTTTAATTGTCGATCTTGAATTGATATATCCGAACAGAGCAAAGTTTTCACCCCTGTCGAAAGCAACATTCAGTCCCTTGAGCTTGTGTCCGTTGCCGTCGAGGACGAAAAAGACATTCTTTGAGGATGCGCTGAGATTCTTGCTTACTGAAATCAGCGAGCCTGCATAGACCGAATTTGAGGTGAATTTATCTGCACTTATATCGGAAAGATCAATATCGTTTGTAAGCACAAAATATTTATTTGCGCTTGTTGTGAGATTGATCTTGTCCTGCATTTTGAGGAGATCGTCAACGTCGGAGATTCTGTAAGGATCGGCAACGGTGCCGCTTCCCTTTTCCTCTGTTGTGAGCGTTCCGCCCTCGGTTGCTACCGTTGTTGTCGAAATCGCTCCGCCCTCCTGCGAAACAGTCGTGGATCCTTTTTCAGTGGTGGCAGAGACTGTGGTTGATGTGCCGGATACACTACCCTCGTTGACAGCCAACGACGATGCTATTCCGGTTGATGACAGCAACATTGCAACGCTGAGCAACGTCACCGCAACCCTTTCTAATCTCCTTTTAATCATAGTAAAACCTCCACTGTTTCCGATATGCCGACTCCACGCTATCCGCACATCGACAGAACATTGTATCTGATTATCTTAACGTATATCAGCCGTTCTTGGCAGCCTTATCCGCCTTGAGCTTTGCTTCCTTTGCCTTTGCACGCTCTCTCGCAAGGCGTTCCTGCTCCTTAGCTTTTGCTCTTGCTTTCTCACGGGCTATACGTTCTTTTTCTTTTGCCTTTTCTTTAGCCGCACGCTCCTGCTCCCTGATCTTCTCACGGGCGATGCGCTCTTTCTCTTTGGCTTTCTCCTTGGCAATTCGCTGTTTCTCGGCCTCGGCGGCTCTCATCTTTGCGATGCGCTCCTTTTCCTTTGCCTTGGCTTTTTCTCTTGCCGCCTTTTCTTTTTCTTTCGCCTTTTCCTTAGCTATACGCTGCTTTTCAGCCTCAGCAGCCTTTGCCGCTGCCGCTTTTTCTTTTGCTTTTTCACGGGCTATGCGGTCTTTCTCAGCCTGTGCGGCTTTTGCTTCGGCTTCCTTTTGCTTAGCTTTTTCTTTAGCTATGCGATCCTTTTCAGCCTGAGCAGCCTTTGCTGCGGCTTCTTTCTGCTTTGCTTTCTCTTTTGCGAGACGTTCTTTTTCTTTCGCTTTTTCCTTGGCAACACGCTGTTTCTCAGCCTCAGCAGCCCTTGCTTTTGCCGCTTTCTCCTTAGCTTTTTCTTTGGCTATGCGATCTTTCTCAGCCTGTGCGGCTTTTGCTGCGGCTTCTTTCTGCTTTGCCTTTTCTTTTGCGAGGCGTTCTTTTTCAGCCTGAGCAGCTCTTGCCTTGGCAATTGCCTCTTTTTCTCTCTTCTTTGCGGCGGTCGCCTTTTCCTTGGCTTTCTGAGCGGCAAGCTCTTTTGCTTTGCGCTCTCTTTCCTTTGCCTTGGCTTTGGCTGCCTTTTCTTTCTCTATCTGAGCGAGCTTTGCGGCCTTCTCTCTCGCTATGCGCATTTCTTCACGCTGCTTTTCTTTCGCAATACGAGCTTCTTCCTGCGCCTTGAGCTTTGCCGCTCTCTCTTTTTCTTTTTTGGCTTTCTCTTTTGCAAGTGCCTTTTCCTTGGCAATTCTTGCTCTCTCTCTTTCCTTTTCCCTCTTGAGTCTCTGCTTCTCTTTTTCTTTCTCTTTTCTTGCACGCTCTTTTTCACGGGCAATACGGCGGCGCTCCATCTCTTTTTCGTGAGCGATTTTCGCCTTGATTTTATCTTCAATGGCTTTCTTGCGTGCATTCTCGGAATCAAGAGCACGCTGAATTGCCTCCTGAATCTTCTTCTCGCCCTCAATCTTCTTGCGGCTTACACGCTTAACCTCATCGACAAAAACTCTCTGGATTTCGACTTCTTCCATATCGTAATCCATAACGAGCTCTTCAGCCAATCTCTTGAGAAGTTTCGGCTTAATCTTACGCTTCTTCTGCTTGCCGACTGCATCCTCGGAGAGGGTGTTTGCCTTGAGCATCATATAATTCATTGCGGTCATACGGTTGAGTTCATTCATATACTCTTCGCTGACCATATCGTTCGATTCTTTGACTGTAATTTCATAGCCAAGCTCATTATATGACTGAATAAACTGCCACAATTTAAGGCAAGCTCTGAAATTCGGATTCTTCTGAATCGCATTTGTTCTCATTATCGGAGGTCTTACGGGTACGCAGTTTCTCAGCTCTTTCATAAACGAAGAGTTTGCATACTCGTTTATGATTCTCTTGACTCTTTCGATACGCTGGAACGCTGTTGCGTTTTCACCCTCGGGACCTGCCTCGCCATCGACGTCGCTTCCTGCCGACTGAGCGGAAACCTCGAGCTTATACTGTACCTTTTCACGTCCACGGTTGAAATTGCTCTCCATTTTGAGTGACGCCATATTGTCGTCATCGGAGATATTGAAAAGGACGTTATATCTTACGTCAATGAATCTTACGAGGTTCTGCATAAGGGTGAAAACAAATCTGTTTTCATAAACCTCGTAGCTTTCCTCACGGAAAACGTTGAGGATCTGGTTCGGGGTAACATCGTCGCCCTCAACCTTGGCAATCATATTTGTATGCTGAGCAAGATGGCGGATTGATTCGTTTGTGATCTTTCTCGCACGCTCAATCGGAACGATCTCCTCTTCCTGAACGATAAACTTTCTCGGAACACGAATAATATTGTCAAGGGGAATGATGCACGCTTCGATCTCCTCAACCCACTTAAGGTCGATCTTTTTATCAAAATATCTGTTGAACAAGGAATAACTGTTCGTACCGCTGTTGATAGCAGTATTCATCTCGTCATAAAACTCGTTATCCGCTGTTGCCGACGCAAGATAATCCTTGTATTCAAGATATAATTCAAGATACGATTTGTTCATTCAGTATGTCCCCTTTGACAAAAGTTGTGATAACGGTTTCGGGATTACATAAGTCTCTTGAGGAGCTGGAGATATTCCTTACACTCGTTCATATTTGCTTTACCGAAGTGCTTATTAAGATATGTAACAAGTCCGTCGATTTCATCACGGATAAATGAAAGGTTCAAGCTCTCAAACTTACGGAAAACTTTCTTTGCAAGAACGAAGTCGATTCCGTCGATTTCCGTTCCGCCGCATCCGACGTAAGCAGGAACGAACTCTTTAAGCTGCTTAACAATACGGTTACCGAAAGCAAGACGGAAATGTTCGATAACATAGTCGTCAAGCTCCTCAATCTTCTTGAGGTTTTCGTCTGAAACTTTATATTTGGTCTGGCACTCAAGGAACATACCCTCAAGGTGCTTATAGCTGAGGTTGAGCTCCTCTGTGTACGGTGCCTCAAAGAATTTACCCTTACTGTTGAGGTCGATCGGAATAGCACGGTCATAAACCTTATCCGAAACGGCGAATGTCGAGTCATCGTTATTGATTGTACCGATATACCACATATTCTCCGGGAGCTTAAGCTTACCGTCGATAACGTGTTTCGGGTCTGTCGGCCATACGCTCGGAACAAGCGATACAACCCACTCGTCACGTGACGGCATTTCGAGGATTGAAAGAAGCTCTGCGAAGTAATACTCAACACGAGCGATGTTCATCTCATCAAGAACGGTGATGAAAATTTCCTCTTTAAATGTTGCCTCGTACATTTTCTTGAGAACTTCAGTCTCGTTGAAACGCTTTGTAAATTCATTGAAGTAACCGAAAATCTCGGTACGGTCACGCCATGACGGCTGAACCGATGCGATTGTGACCGGGTTTTTGAGGAATTTACCCCAAGCATAAGCAAGTGAAGTTTTACCTGTACCGGAAATACCCTGAAGTATAATAAGTCTTGTTGATGCAAACGCCGAAAGGAAGAGACGGATGATCTTTATTTCATAGAAAAGACCGAGACGTGAGCAAGCAAAGTTACGGAATCTTTCGCAGATCTCCGGGAGGGTGATCTCATTATCAAAATCGGGAGCAACATAGTTTTCAATCTCAAGGTCAACCTGAGTACATTTATAGAATCGGCTGTAATCGTCGGCAGTCTTATCGACCTCGCCGTCCTTTTTCTCCTCTGTGCCCTCTTCTTCTCCCTCTTCATACGGACTTTCGCCGGGATTGAGGCCAAGCTGTGAAACCTTCATTGCGAGGATTCTTTCTTTTTCATTGTTGAGCTTAATAACCTCACGGTTAAGGTTGCCGACCTCCATAAGGAGCTCTTCCTGATCAACAAGAGTCTTTCTGACTCTTACATACTTTTTAATAAGAACAACGACCAAAATAACTATCGCAGCAAGTACCGCAACAGTTGCGATGACCGCAACGATGGCAAGAAGCCAGTCAACAATTGTAAACTTGCCCGACCAAGCCTTAAAGATTTTTATGTACTGCGGAATGTTAAAAATATTGGCAATTCCCAAGCCGATACCTTTAAAAATACCCCAGACACCTTTTACGAAAAACTGATTTAAAAATTCTGCAAGGAACTTTGTGATTGTCATTTCGGTCACCCTCTGTTTTTATTGTTTTATATTTTTATGAGTTGAATGTTATTTATCTTCTTTGTTTTCCTTATCGGATTCTTCCTGTTCTTTCTTTTGCTGAGCAAGGTATTCCTCGATAACACGCTGTTTGGATTCCTCATCAATGTTGCCTGCAAGACTCTCGGCCTTTGCGGTCATAAACATTGAAATCAGCTTATAAATCTGCCAGATAAAGAAAAGTGCAAGCGGAATTATAATACAGATCATAAATCCGGTTCTGCTCTGCAGGAAGTTGAGTGCGGATCCGAAGTTTGCAATCTTCATTCCGGTCAGCTTCTTGCCGTTTTCATCAATTCCCGAATTAACCTGTTTTGCAATAACCTCGTCGGGAAGAACATTGACAGCATCTTCCATACCTACTGCATCACCCATTGTCACGAACGCATAGACCGAATTGTCTGCCGCGCGTTCAATATCTATAATTCTATGGGTGTTGTAGCCACGGATTTTTTTACCGGGCTTGTCGCTCTCAATAACGGTCGAATAAGTAATTACATCGCCGACCTTGAGCGTTTCGGGATCTTTAACCTCCTTGGAGATTATCAGATCGCCCGAGCCGAATCCGGACGGTTCGCCGGAATCCATTGAGTCAGACTGGACAGCGAAAGGTGTATATCCTAAGACATTGCCTATTCCCATGTCCGAGTTTTTCGAGGTAAACGTCATAACCGTGATAATAATTGCTATTATAATAATTATAATAAGCAGTATATCTGAGATGACGCCCCAAATACTTTTCCCTTTTTCGTTCATTATGTAACATTCACTCCTGTAATTTTTTACCTAAAAAGGTCATTTGCCGGCACACACTGTGTGCAGACAAATCGCCCTTTTAGCCAACAACAGCCTACAAAAGGTGAGATATTTTTCAGGGTCACGGGTGACGCCGTTTCCGACGTCACCCTCCCAAAGTGACGGGTTAATTCGGGATCAAAGATCCGTCAATCTTGAAATAAATCAGTCTATTTCAAGAACAAGGTTGAAGTTAATGGTCGAACCTGCAACATCGTTTGCACAGTCAACATCATTACCTTCCATCCACATATAAACTCTCATACGTGTGATGCCGGCCGCAACATTGATCTTTGCTGCAGATGCATTTGTCGCAAGGGTCGCAAACAAGTTATACGTATTTGAACCTGATATTATATTAGGATAGTCAGTTCTACATTTGATTCCAAGACCAGCAGATCTTACGGGATCCGTTGTCATTATTCCACTTGCTCCCAATGCCTGAGCTGCAACAGTATGGTTGCTTGCATCAACTTCATAAACAACCTTCCGGGTATTGGTGTTCGGCGGCAGTACACTTTTAATTGCAGAAGCCTCTGCATTCTCCTGTACTGTGCCACAGTTAACAAGTGCAATTCTCATTGCAGTCGGAAGCTCTGCGTTTCCGGCACAACTTACATTCGAAGAACCAAACTTAACCGTTGTCGCACTTTTAACCTTGATAAAAAGATCAAATGCAACGAACCCGCCACGAGTCTCATCAACAGAATAAATATCCATTGTTCCCTGATCATTTATAGATCCATCAAACCAATTTGGAAGAGCATCCTTAGTCTCAAACATTGATGATGACGGCTTAACTGTTGTAGGCACATTGTTCATGTTTCCGGTATAAGCGTTAAAACGCTTGCCGCCGGCTGTCTCGTCTGTGCCCTTAATGTTATCAACAGTCAGCTTCGTTGTGAAGGCCGATGTGTTTGCAGAAATCTGGATACCTTCAGGTGATGTGACGTTCAATTCCATGGACTCGACTTCAACTCTTTTTGCCATTGAGAACCATGCATATGTAGCTGATGTCAAAACGATAGCAGATACGATAAGCATTGCAATGGCAGAAATGAAAGCGCGCTTTTTGAATGTCTTTTTCATTATCTTTACCTCCATAAAGATTTCATGCCTTGGCGACCGTTAACGCGCCGCCAAACGCATAATTTATATCCGAATTGTCGTAGAATTCCGGATAAGCATAAAGTTTCTTTGAATTTGATTTGAATGGGACAAACTTCCCGTCACGTAAGTTTATACGAAATCATAATCAAATTTCATCGAGAGCTTAATGCTTCCACCGAGAATGTCATTGACACAATCAGGATCCCAACCTTCAAGCCACATTACTATCGTATATTTATGATAGCTGCCAGCCTTTGTAAGGACATTCTTATCCTGCATAACCGTTGAATCGTTTATGAACAGCTTATCGTCCTTATCATACTTATCATTGATATCAAAGACATCGCTTGTACCCCTCTTCGGCTTTGCATAAATCGCCGGGGTGCCGCCGTCTCTGATAACCATAACTCTCACTGCCTCGTCCGCATCAAGTTTTACGGACTCAATCTGAAGATTCGCCGTATAGTTGACGTCAACGTCCCCTACGTTCTTAACATAGAAAGTATAGGCAAAGAATTCTTTTCCGTTGGAGCGGTTGTGCGAACCGTCCACGCTGTCAAGCTCTGTTGCTGACGGAAGCCACGTATATGTACAGTCGCCCATATCATTCACGCTCGCTCCGCGGAGAACAGCCTTCATATCGGTAAATTCCTTCGATTCCGAAAGGAGAAGACCTCTCGTCTGCTCTGACGTGTTTATCATTGCGGTAAAATCACCGGTGTCCGTAACACTTGTCTTGTTCTCGACAATTTCACGAATACTCGTAACCTCGCTGACGCTGGTTACCGGAACAATCGTAGTTACCTCGATTTCTTTGATAATTTCCTTGATAACTTCGACTTCCTTGATGACTTCCTTAATAACCTCTTTTATCTCCTCGACCTCACGGATACTCGTAACTTCGCTGACGCTGGTTACAACGCTCGGAACCTCACGGATGCTTGTGACTTCGCTGATGCTGGTTACCGGAACGATACTTGTCACATCAATGAATCTTGTGACATCATTGTATCTTGTCACATAGCTCGGAACCTCACTGATTCTTGTGACATCGCTTACTCTCGTTACATCGCTGATTCTTGTAACGTCACTGATTCTCGTTACATCGCTTACTCTTGTAACGTCACTGACTCTTGTTACGTCACTGATCCTTGTAACGTCGCTGATTCTCGTCACATCACTGACTCTCGTTACGTCGCTTATCCTTGTAACATCACTGTATCTTGTAACGTCCACGGGTCTGACGCTTGTAACTTCTCTCTCAACAGTGTTGATAACCGTTTCGATTCTCTCAACACGCTGTTCGATAACTCTCGTTACTTCCTGAATCCTTTGGAGAGTTGTAACTTTTACGCTCGTTACCTCACGGATGCTCGTAATCTCCCTTGCCGTCGAGGTCTGATCTCCAATATCAATATCAATATCGGCATCAAGAATCTTATTGATGTCATCTCTGATTCCTCTGAGCTTTTCTTTAATAAAGCTGATCTGTCCGGGAGTGAGATCAAGAGTGTTGATTGCGGTGCTGACAGCCTGAGTCTCCCTGTCCATTTTATCGACAACTTTTTTAAGATCCTCAAAGCTCTTTATGTCGTCGACATCGTCGAGCATCGCATTCTTTATCTGCTCGTCGTATTCTCTTCTTTCGTTTATGTATGAAGAGCAACCGAACATTACGGAAAGAAAAATCAGAAGAAGTACAAGAATAATAAGAAGAATCCTGATAATTGCCTCTCTCTTTTTTACTTTCTTGCTCTCTCTTCTGACGCCGTATCGGCTCATACGGTCCTGCTCAGGGGCAGTGCCGTCGCCGTGAAGCTGTTTTTTTCTGTCTTTCTTAGCCAAGCCGATCACTCCTTAATTGATTTGTTTCTCTTTTATCGCCTCGCCGAAATACGAACCCGTGAACTGATCGGCTCCCATCTTGTTGAGAAGATCAAACATTTCCTTGGATTCAATTCCGTCGACTCTGACCTGCGCATCAATCTTCTTGCAGAAATCAATAATACCCTGCACGGCATTCTGTACTTTTTCGCTGGTCATAATTCCGTCGAGCAGGCTCTTGTGAAGTCCGATATAATCGACATCATAATGAGCAAGGTGTGTCAGCGAGGTGTATTCAAGTCCGAAATCATTGATCGAAACCTTGAGCCCCATCTCTCTGAAAGCGGTTATGTTTTCCATAACCTGATCCTTGACCGCTTCAAGAATACTTTCGTTTATATCAAAGCAAAACCTGTCGGGTGAAACGGAATGCTTGTCCAATATTTTTTTTACCTGTGTGACGAAATTTTTCTTTGCAAAACTTTTAACGGAAATTTCCACGATAATTGAGTTCAGATCGGCCTCTCTCTCCTCGCAGCGTTTGATCGCCTCGCACGCCTCTTCAATCTCCCAAAGATTAAGCTGAACAATCTGATTGGATTTTTCTGCAATCGGAACAAAGAGCTTCGGGAGCATAACTCCCATAACCTTGTCGTTTATGAGCATTGAGATCTCATAATCTATCGCCATATTCAAATGAATGTCAAAGACCGGTCTGTATCTGAGCTCAAGAGTTCTGAGTCTTTTGCCCGATCCCGTATTCTTTTTGTTTTCAGCCATATGCGACACTCTCCATCATAAAAAATCCGCAAAAATTCCGTCTTGTGGTCGAATTTTAGGACAAATACAACATATTGTATGTTTATACAAAAGGGGGCACTTGTCCCATTGACGCACTTTTACATATATATTACTTTAACATATATAACGAGAATAGTCAATAATTTTTTTATTAAAAAGTACAATAAAATAATTGTTTATCTATTTTATCCTTAATTAATTCTGCTCTGTTTTATCACTGTATTCATCGCATTCAAAACCGACAAAATTATTTCGTTATCTCTTAAAAGTCCGTTGCTTTTTTTGCATATATATTCATAAAAATCTTTGGCCTCTTCGCTCATAAGAATATGCTTTTCAATCTCGCCGACAAGGTCTTCTTCCGTTCCGTTTTCATAAATTATTTTCACATCGGTGAGCTTTGAAATCGAGCCGATTTTCATCGTTCCCTTATCGCCGATAATCTGCGATCCGCACTGATCCTGACCGATTTTTGAATAGGTCAGCGTGACCTGTTTGTCGGAATAATTGAGAATTGCCGATCCGTAACCGTCCGCCCCGGTGCTTAAAAATCCTGCCGATGAAATAATTTCTTCCGGCTCACCGAAGAAATCCACTGCGGGATAGAAACAATAAATTCCGAGATCACGCAGACATCCCGTTTTCATTTTCGGATTGAAAATATTCGGATTTTCTCCTCGGAGCAATGCAGGATATTTTGAAGAGAGCTGTGAAAAATCGAAATGGGCGGTTGAAATTTTTCCGAGCGATTTCAGTTTCTCTTTTATAAGCGTTCTCTGCGGAAGATGAAGCATCATTATCGCTTCGGTGTAGACAAGATTTTTTTCGGTTGCAAGTGAATTAAGCTCAACGAACTCCTCGGGAGTAATTGTGATCGGCTTCTCACAAAGAACGTGCTTCCCGTTCTGAAGCATCAGTTTGCTTTGTTCATAATGCAAAGAGTTTGGACTTGCAATATACACAGCGTCGATATCGCTCTTTGCGAAATCATTAAGGTCCGTATAGATCTCGGCTCCTCCGAATTTGTCGGCAAATTCTTTTCCTTTTTCAAAGGTTCTCGAATACATCGCCGAAAAGACAAAGCCGTCAACAAGTGCGGCACCTTTCACAAATTTCTCGGCAATCCATCCCGATCCTATAACACCGAATTTAATCATAAAAAATCTCCTCTCAAAAACAAAGTAACCACCGATAATTACGCTTCAATCCGATCGGTGGTTACCAAAATATTTTTAGGCAGTCTGTGCGGTATCGCCTTCAATTTATTCCTTGGATGACGTTCCGTAGCTTGCGATACGAACAACTCCGATAAAGCCGAACGTCACAAGGATCTGCATCAGCAGGACGAATATCTCGGGCAGATCGCAGATAACGTTCATCGCTGAAAGAATGAGAACAATCACAAATCCCATCAGCATTCCGAGCATCGTCAAAAGTCCTGACACCTTAAACATCTGTCTGAGCGATGAGGCAAGACAAAGACTCTTCATAAAAGTATACGGCGTTCCGTCATGAATTGCGTTCGCCCTCGCCGACATCTTCGGTCTTGACTTATATTTCTTAAAAATTCTGCCTGCCGATGAATTCAGAATCTTAATATTGTTAAGCCGCATATCATAACAGCTTGAAATCATCGCCTCGTTGACATTCGGATCGCAGTTTCTGACAAGTATACCGACGCCGCTGTCACGAAGCTTTTTGAGATACGGCCTGATCTGCTCGTTCGGCGCATAGTCGACAACGATCATCGCCGCCAGCTTGTGAGCGATACCGAGATACATAACCTCGTGACCTGCGATAAGATATTTATCCTCGTCAACGGTTTCGGGAATTTTGATATTGTGATTCACCATCATCATTCGGTTTCCGAGCACAACCTTTTGCCCGAAGATCCAACCGGAAATACCCTGTTTTTCCTCATAGCTGAAGCTCTTGACCGCCGGGAGGAGATCACGTCGGTTGACAACGACCTGATCAAACACGCCCGTGAGCGGTCCGCCCGATCGGATAACCATAGCGGCGGCATAGAGCATAGCGTCGTCGATACGAACATTTTTGAAATCCTTAAAGCCATGCATAGTGCACGCTTTCTGATCAAAAAGATCCTTACTGTCGATAATGATTACATTCGTTCGGCAAAGCTCGTTAACAGCATCCTGGCATGAAATCATTCCGCCGTCCTTATTGAACCTATGATTGATTCTGCTCAACGGAAGCTCATAAAGCAATGAAGCGTATGCAGGAACACACATTGCAAAGGTGATCGTGAATGCGGCAAAGCCCGTCGCAAAATCTCTCTTTACCGCCCAAGCGATAACAAGATTTATCAGTGCAAAAAGTGCGGCAAGCGGAAGCAAAATTTTTGTCAGCTTGTCTGCCGAGGTTTCGCTCATACAGAGCTCAATAAGATGAGCGGGAAATTTTGTTTTGCAGGAAAATCTGATTCTCGGACTGTTCGTGCTCTTAACGCTTTTCGCAAGCTCGACCGCATCCTTATCATCGGAAATACCCTCTATGCTGTACAGCTTGTCCTTGTTGTCGCCCGTACACATTTCCATTGCGTCAACCGTCCTGGAATGGACGATGTAATTATTTACTTCACTCGTCAGCAGCAGAACAATACCTGCACCCGAAAACACGCTTACCGTATTCGAATCGGCGAAGTAAAAAATCAGCATCAAAAGGTTCTGGAAAAAGCACAAAATTGCGGAGATTGAAATCATTGTGTTGATGTTTATCTTTTTCCTTTTGAGCATCTCAAAGCTGCCTACTATTGTCTGACTCGCAACAACAAGTCCGAGACAGAGCAGAACAAAATTTGAAAATATCGTCAAGATTCTGTCGCCCGCAATCGTCGTTGACGACGCCGAAAAAATACTGACAAAAACAGTCAGGGCAAGAATCACTCCAAGTCCGACAATTTTGTTGAGTGACTTTTTCTTTTGCGTGTTAAGATATCTTATTACACGGCGTGAATCCTTCGTCTGTGAATATTCGATTCCGACAAAGCTCTCGGTTTCTTTCCTCCTCGGTCTTTCCTCGTTGGAGGCAAAGAGCTCGCCTATCTTGTTGCTCTCGGGATCAAGCCCGTACGGATCGCCATTTTCTTCCTTGTCGAGCAATGCAAACTTACTTATTTTTTCTTTTCTTTTTTCAAAGAGCTCCTTTTCGGCTTCACTCTCGTCTATCTGGTCGGGAGTATCGTCCTCGGTGTCCATTCCGTTGAAAACAATCTGTCCGTCAAGCTCGGCGGTACGAATTTTATTTTTAAAATCGCTTTCGTTCTTCACGGAATTTTGATCGGCTTTGTCGCCCTCAAGCGCATCGTCCGCAGACATAATTATCGGAGCTCCCTCAAGATCCTCCTGCGCTTCGCCTTTCTTCACGACAATGCCCGGCTTTTCGATGCAGATATTTTTTGTCTGCTCAAGCGACGGAATTTGCTTTGTCTTTTCCTCAAGCTCTTCGGAGAAATCGTCCGACTGATCGTTTGAATTTTCTTCGGGAATAAATTCATCCTCCGGCTCATTTTCCGCCTCGGTTTTTGATGAATTATTCTTTAAGGATTCAAAAAATTTTTCTCCGGAATTTTTTATTTTCTTTGCAAAAGATGAAAAACTTTTTTTCGCAGAACCGAAAACTTTTTTCTTGTTTTCCGGTGCAGTGTCGTTCATTATCGAACGCAGTCTTTCGTCCGTCTCTGTTTCTTCGTGTTCCTGTGAAATATCAAAGGCTTTTACGTCAACGTCATCTTTTTCTTCCTCGGTCAAAAACTTTACGGCGTCGTCAAGCTCCTCATCGTCGGATTCCCTGTCTGAAATTTCCTGTATCTCGGGTTCCGCATAATCGCTTGAATTTTTCTCGGGAACGACTTCCTCTTCCGACTTATTTTCGTCCTCATTATGTTCCAGCTCTTCAAGCTGTTTGCCCCTGTCGGTAAGCTCAAGCAAACGGTCGATATCCTCCTTTGACCAATTTCTTGCATTGGTCTCTCCGCCGTTCTTTTCCTTGATGCTTTCGATAAGCTCCATAAGTTGTTCGTTCGTCAATTCTGACAAGGTTCTCACCCCTTAGCTTTAATTCCCGACCGCTGTCTTGCGACCTCATACATAAGCACTCCCGCCGCAACGGAGGCATTGAGCGAATTAATTTTTCCTTTCATCGGCAACGACACGATGAAATCACATTTTTCCTTAACAAGTCTGCTGATTCCCTTACCCTCGGATCCGATCACGAGACCCACTCCGCCGTCGTAATCAACTCCGCACCAGCTCTCGCCGTCCATATCGGCGCCGTAGAACCAAATGCCTTTCTCCTTGAGCTCCTCCATCGTCTGAGCAATATTTGAAACCCTGACTACGGGAACATACTCGACCGCACCTGCCGACGCCTTGCCGACAACATAGCTCAGTGATGCGTTGCGCCTCTTCGGAATGATAACCCCGTGGACGCCTGTTGCCTCAGCCGTTCGGAGAATCGCACCGAGATTGTGCGGATCTTCAAGCTCGTCACAGATTATTATAAACGGCTTTTCGCCACGCTCCTCGGCAAGGGCAAAAACGTCCTCCATACTCGCATACTCGTGGGACGCCGCATAAGCCGCCACGCCCTGATGTGTTGACGAATTGCAGAGAAGATCGAGCTTTTTCCTGTCGACCTCCTTGATTACAACGCCGAGGTCACGGCACTTTGCAAGTATCTGCCCGATTGAGCCGTTGCGCTCACCCTTTGAGACAAGCAGTGTATCAATCGCACGTCCGCTTTTGAGAGCCTCGGAAACGGCATTTCTTCCTATTATAAGATCGTCACGTTCTGCACGTTTTTCGTTATCCATATTAATCCTCTATTCTGATTCCGTAATATCTTTTTTATTGTATCATATATCGGGGACAAAATACAAGCCAAAACGGCGTTTATTTTCAAAGTTCCTCAAATGTTCCCACAAAACGCTTTCCCGTTTCGACCCGTTTCTCGGGGCGGCGGTTATAGAATGTAAAAGATAAAGATATCCGTTTAATATTATAAACTTACGGGAGAAAAAATTATGCTGAAAACAAGAGTTAAAAATTTTATTACCGTTAAAAATGATGAAACACCGCCGAAACTTCAATTCAAGCCTGTGTTGAAAACCGTTCTTTCATTCATCTTCGGCTTTCTGCTGATGAACCCGTTTGTGACGGGGACTATCTCGCCTTTCTCTGTTTCGCTTATTGCTGCGCTCTCGGGCGCTCAATGCGCCGCCGCAACCGTCGGTACGGTGATCGGCTCATTTGTTTTTTTCGACGCAACGGACACGGTAAAATATCTCGCCGTCGCTCTGTTCTGTTTTATGATAAACGAGATCTGCCGCCGCTACTTTGACCTCGGAATCACACAGTACATTCCCTACATAAATTCATTTCTGAGTATGTTAGTTATCAGCGGTGCAATAATGTTTGCGACGGGATTCAACATTGAGACCTTTGTGACCGTCATTTACGAATCCCTGCTTTGCTCGGTCGGCACATATGTTTTCACTCAGGGAAACGCACTCACTTTCGGCGAAAAGAATTTTGCACGCTTTACGACGAGGGAATATATGATAACTCTCCTGACGGGCGGAATTTTGCTGATGCCGTTTTACAAATACACCATTTTCAATTTTTCGCTTGTCGGCGTGATTTTTTCGTTCGTAATTCTTCTGCTCGGCAGACTGAAAAGCGGAAACGGCGGAACGCTTGCGGGAGTTTGCGTCGGTATAAGCGTCGGGCTGAGCGGTCAACTCTCGTTTCTGAGCGTCGGATACGCATTGTCGGGATTACTTTGCGGCGAGCTGTCACGAAAGAGCAAGTATCTCTCGGCAGTGGGCTTTATCGGCTGCATTTCTGTCTGTGCCCTCATTGATTCAACGCTCAAGGCATATCTTGCGATTGCCGAATCGGCGGTTGCCTGCACCGCTTTTCTTCTGCTTCCCGACAGTTTCTATTCAATGCTGTCCGAAAAGGTCAACCTGCCGACGCCGATATATATCAAGAGCGACAACAGCCGTGTCCTCACAAAAAGACTGAACGATGCGTCCGAGGCAATTACGGAGCTTTCCGACTGCGTTGACACTGTTCAGCGCACGCTTGCACCGCAGAACGAAAAAGAACTGCGGACCGCAATTAAATCCGCCTGGTGCAAGGTCTGCGATAACTGCGATCTTAAAAAAAGCTGTCGGGAGGAAATTAAAAATCCGACCGACGAAACGATAAATAAAATTGCCGAGGCGCTGTCCGAGCACGCACAGCTCGGCGAAATGCACTTCCCGAAAAATTTTGCGGAGTCGTGCTACTGCTTTGACGAGATGAAAGAGAAAATCAACCTGCGATATATGAGCTACGTCGCATCTCTCGGAGCACGAGGCAAGGTGGATCAAATGCAGGGGCTTATGTCCGATCAATTCAAAAGTATGGCTGATATTCTCAAGGACATTGCCTGCGACTTTGACGACGACCGCAGCTTTAACGCCGAAATTTCCGACATCTGCAACAATGAGGCAAAGGAGTCGGGGCTCAACGTCATAAGCTGTGAGAGCTACCTTGACAAATACGGTCGGGCAAAAATCAATCTCACCGTTTCCCGACCGAGGGAGAATTTCAACGTCACGCAATTTACCGAGGCACTGTCGATGGCAACGGGCACAACTCTTGATCTGCCCGATATTGACGACCGTGGCGACGAATGTACGCTTAACTTCGGTCAGGAAATGATCTACGGCGTTGAGGTCGGGGCTTTCAGCCGGTCGGCTGACGATATAAAGGTTTGCGGAGACTACTACCGCAGTTTCCGTGACTCCGACGGCAGACATATCACCGTACTCAGCGACGGAATGGGAACGGGCAGCCGTGCGGCGGTCGATTCGGCAATGGCGGCGGAGCTTTTTTCAAAGCTCGTAAAATCGGGACTCAGCTTTGACTGTGCACTACCGATCGCAAACTCCGCACTGCTCGTAAAAAGCTCCGATGAATCACTTGCCACTCTCGACGTTGTATGCGTCGATCTCTACACCGGCCGAACCGATTTTATGAAAGCAGGAGCTGCCGCAGGCTTTATCCGTCACCATGAGAGTGTTGCGGCGCTTGAGCAGGCTTCGCTTCCGATCGGTATTCTGCGTGATATTGAATTTTCAAAAGCTACGGCTAAGCTCAACGGCGGAGACATCATCCTGATGGTGTCCGACGGAATCCTCGGCGACTGCAACGGCTGGATTCAGCAGGAGCTGAAGCTCTGGGACACGGAAAGAAGCGCAAAGGAGCTGGCTGAATTTATCGTCAATTCCGCCTGCGAGCGCAAGCTCGGCAAACCCCGTGACGATATGACCGCCGTTGCAATATATATAAAGGAAAACAATTAGTCTTAATGCCAAACGGCTCGGAATCGTTCAATGATTCCGAGCCGCTTTTATATTAACATTCCCATTTTCAATTAATCAGAGCTTTTGTCCGCACTCCGAGCAAAAAGCACTGCCCGGCACAGCCTCTGCACCGCAGGCGGGGCATTTTGATCCGATCTTCGTTCCGCAGTGATTGCAGAATCTCGATCCCGCAGGTATCTGCGCTTTACAGCTCGGACAAACAATATTTCCGTCGGCAACAGCTGAACCGGCGCTGTTGATTACTACCGCCTTTCCGCCTGAAAGCAAGCAGCTCTCAACCACCTGGAAAATTTCCGACGGCAGTTTCTTCTGCTTAAAAGCACCCATTCCCGCCGTAATAGCCAAGGGCCACGCAATAAACAAGCCGATTGCTCCTGCGCCGATCTTGTCCGACCACTGACCCTCGCCGACGGTTACGTTAATCTGATTTTCCATCTCGGTTATCTGAACGGTCACAGCAAGTCTCATACCCGTAAGCGTTTTCCAGCCGTCCTTGGGCTGACTTGCCTGCATAATATATCCGTCCGTTGTCCGTGAGCTTTGAACCTCCATATCCTTTTCGGCACGGAAGAAATTTTCAAGACGTGCGATAACCGTTTGCACATCCGTTCCGTTTAACATAAAAACTCTTGATTCTGCCATTATCCATACCTCCGCTTTTAACGTTTATATCAAAATTTTTCAATTCCTGTCTGTACGGCTATTTTATCATATACCGCCCCGTCTCTTAAAGCGTATTCCCGAAATGTCAAATGCCAAATCGGGAATTTTGGGGAACGATTGTCTTTATTTTTTCTTTGATATAATGTATAATCAATTCAAACAAGGCGTGCGCCTTAATCTGTGCGGAATCGCCTTAATTTTTGTCGAGGTTTCTCTTATGAAATTCAGTGAAAAAATAAACGAATATATATTCATTCTTTCCTGCACCGCAAAGGATCTCTGCTCGGCGTCGGGCATATCGGAGGCGGCTCTCAGCCGATACAGAAACGGCGAAAGGGTTCCTGAGCTCGGTACGGACGCTTTTGAAAAGCTGTGCACCGCCGTTGCCCGAACAGCACAGAAAAAAGGCTTTTCAGAAATTGACTTCGAGTCGGTAAAAGCCGAATTTTGCTCCTGCGATGATTTTGTTTCAACAGACAAGGAAAATCTGCGGCAGAATTTCAATGCGCTGATTTCCGCTCTCAACATCAATCTGAACCGACTTTGCAAATACATTAACTATGACGTTTCAACGATATTCCGTATTCGAAACGGCACAAGGCGGCCTGCCGACTCGGAACAGTTCGCTTCGGCAATAGCCTCCTTTGTCTCACGGGAAATTAAAGCTCCGTCCGAGCTTGCGGCACTTTCCGAGCTGCTCGGCTATAATGTCGGTGAGGTTGACGATATCTCGGAAAAATTTCTTCTTATCAAAAATTGGCTGCTCGAAACGCAGTCGATAAAGCCGAAGCCCGACAGCGTTGCCGATTTTTTAAGCAAGCTGGATGAATTTGACCTGAATGAATATATCAAGGTAATAAAGTTCGACGAGCTTAAGGTGCCGTCGGTTCCGTTTCAGCTTCCGTCGTCAAAAACATATTTCGGACTTGAAGAGATGATGGAAAGCGAGCTTGATTTTCTGAAAGCCACCGTTCTTTCAAAATCGGCCGAGCCCGTAACGATGTACAGCGATATGCCCTTAAAAGAAATGGCAAAGGATCCCGAGTTCCCGAAAAAATGGATGTTCGGAATGGCAATGATGCTGAAAAAGGGTCTCCGTCTTAACCAGATTCACAACATCGACCGTTCCTTTGATGAGATGATGCTCGGACTCGAAAGCTGGATACCGATGTATATGACGGGACAGATTTCGCCGTATTATCTGAAGAATGTTCAGAACAATGTTTTTCTGCACTTTTTAAAGGTATCGGGCGCCGCCGCTCTCTCGGGCGAGGCCATCGCCCACTATCACAGCGACGGAAAATACTATCTCACCAAGTCCAAAAAGGAAATTGAGTATTACAAAAGGCGTGCCGACGACCTGCTCAAAAACGCTTATCCGCTGATGGATATTTATCGAAACGAAAAGGAAAGCGAGCTGAACTCATTCCTGCTTGCCGACACCGAAAAGGACGGCAGACGCAGAAGTATTTTGTCCACTCTTCCCCTCTACACAATAAGCAATGATCTTTTGAAAAAAATTCTTTCCCGCCACGGCATATCCGACGCTCAGATACAAAGCATTTGCGAATATGCCGAGGCTCAGCGCAAGCGGGTTGAAAATATACTGAAATGCAATCCGATAGAGGATGAAGTTCCACTGATTTCCGACAGTGAATTTTCAAAAAATCCTCCGTCGTTGGAGCTCTCGGGTGTTTTCTGCGAAAAGGATATATTCTATAACAAGGAGGAATATTTTTCTCACCTTGAAGGCTCGAAAAAATTCGCAGCCGAGCATCCGAATTACAGCTTTAAGGAAACCTCGGTTCACACATTCCGAAACCTGCAAATTATAATGCACGAAGAACAGTGGGCTATGATCTCAAAAAGCAAGACTCCAGCAATACATTTTGTTATCCGCCATCCGAAGCTGCGGAATGCAATTGAAAATTTCATTCCTCCCGTTGTGGACAAAAAATAAAAAAACGGGCTGTTGCGGTTAGTTTCCCGAAAACTAATACAACAGTCCGTAAATTTATTCTGTTTTATTTTATCATCGCCGAAATCGGATCAAAAAATCCTCTCGGTCCGAAGAAATAATAGAGAAGCTCGCTTGCGGTTTTGCAGATGAAGAGAAGAACGTTATCCTTGGTTGTGTCTTTCTTTTCGTGAACACCGATCTCGGCAAGAGCATTGTAAAGCTCGCTTTCGGCAGCCTCTGCCTCACCCTCAACAATGATCGTTGTCGCAAGAACCGCCTTACCCTTTTCGATTGCGGCGGTGAGCTGCCGGGCGTTCTCCGGCGTGAGTGTTGAAAGATCAATCTCCTCCGCCTCTGCAAGATATTTCTTGAGATCTCTTGTATTTCTGTGGCCGTTGAACTGCGGATATTCAGCCGTTGTGAAAACGTCGATATCCTTGACTATAAGGAGCTGGGTCGCAAGAGAAATTACAACATCATTCCTTGCGAGCTTTTCGTGATCCTGATTTCCGAAGAACCACGTTGTGTACGGGAAAGCGCAGGTTGATGCGTCCACCTGACCGTCGGGAGAGAGGAAGTTTGCCTCCGGGTGCGCCTGCTGTTTGTAATCGGCCGGGAGCTTTTCGTTAACCTTGCTGAACGTTGCGCCGAGTGATGTTGACGCAGAATGGATGATCTTATCCGAATTGGAGTCGGAATCAATAAGGCTGTAAAGCTCAAGTCCGTATCCCGTGATGTCATAGATCTTTGCGCCGTTTGCCTCATAATTTTTAAGGTTCTTTATATAATTCGCCTGAGAGTTATGGAATTTTTCAACATCATCGGCGAACTTTGTGCCTTTCACAAGATACTTTTCGGCAAGCTCGTCATACATAGACGACGGCACAAGTCCCCACATCGTTGTAACACGTGCAAGTGCGGAATCCGCAAGACCTGATGCAACGCCGTCAAGCAGTCCGATCAAAACCTTTTTCGGGAGAATTCTGACTGCGATATTGATAATCCAACCTGTATAATCATCTACGCCGACGAGCTTTGTGAACATATTTCTGTAAAGACCTGCGTCGCTGTAATCAAGCTGACCGAGCATAATCTTGCCGACAATTTCCGATCCGTCCGCCGCCGGCACAACAAGGACAATCTTGTTGATGTCCTCACCCTGCGGATGCTCTCCGACATATGCAACCGAAATTGCTCCGCCGAGGCTGATAGGCATAAGGTTTACCTTATCCTTGCCCGTCTCTTTCTTTGCCTTTTCAATAAGAGCTTCGAGATTATCGACTATATCGTACATATCGCCGAATGAATTGTATGCAAAATAATAAAGATTCTCTTCGCCGACCTTTTCAGCGTATTCCTCAATCGGAATGTGATCGTAAATTATATCCTTCTCCTCGGGAGTGCAGTCTGCGGCAGACTTGTTGTTACAGCCTTCAACACGGAACTCATTCTTCGGTGTGCCGTCCTCATTATATGCGAGGTAATCTACCGCATCATAAACAGCCTTGTACGCCATCTTTGAAAGTCCGCAGTCCTTCTGAGTAACGAGCGATGCGACAAGCGGACCGATGAGCTTGATTACAAGCTCGGGCACATAGAAATAAATCGGCCAGCCTGTGATCTTTTTACCGTCGGGATCAACGGCGTCATTGCCGTCCTCGTCGAGCATATATGTAGTCGCCTGTCCGATTCCGTGAATTATGATCGTCGGATAAATCTCGTCGGCTTCAAGCTCGTCAACGTGTTTCTGATTGGTAAGCTCCTGCGTTGCCGCCTCAAAGCTGTTGACCTCGACCGTTTCCGGCTTGTTTTCGGCGCTTGCAAAAATAATGCAGGACGAAATACAAATGATAATTGAAAGAATTACGGATATTACTTTTTTACCGATTTTCTGCATCTTAATTACCTCACTGTCAGTTTAATTAATGCTATATCCTTTTCCGCCGTTATGATAAATCCGCAGGAAGCGGTTTCGCCTGCGGCAATTTCCTCGCCGCCGAGCGTTACGCCCTTACCCTCAACAAAGGTATTGCAGTCCCAGCTCTTTGTAAGAGAAACAATTTCTTTATCGAAATTGACTGCCGCTTTCCACGAGTCGGAGTCGCTGTCGGAATCATTGCGGATTGTCAGATTGACCTGATAAGAATGTGTGCCGTCGTTGTTGTCCCACTCGTTGACGACCTGCGCCGTTGAAGTGAAGCTGCCTGCGGTAACCGTCTGCTTTCTTCTGAGCGAGCTGTTAAGAAGCATTTCTTTCTGCTCATCATAAGGAATGGCGGAAATCTCACCCGCAGAATATCGGAGAATGAGCAGTGCGTCGCTCGAATCCACCCGTCCGTCAAGATTGACGTCCGCATTTTTGATCTGATTTTCAAAAAGATCCTGTTGATCGACCATATGCTTCATTATACATATCGAGTCGCCGGAGTTGATCTGTCCGTCTCCGTTGACATCGCCCACCGCACAGTTTGCGTATGAATCGTTCGTGACCCTCGTTGTGAAATGGATTATCACCGCAAGGGCGGCGAACAAAACCGCAAGCGACAGCAAAATTATTATTATTTTCTTTGTGTTAAGCTGTTTTCTCTTCCGTTTTTTTATAACGGCTGTATTCGTTGTATTCATAAACATCCTCGTTTTTCGTTTTTTATCATTATAACAAACCGAGGAAAATATTTCAATCAAATAATGAAATATTATATCATTTTAATTATTTTGATTAAAAAACAGCGCGAAATAAAGTTCTCGGAAATCAACATTCATTTTTCGTCCGATAGAACTTGACTAAGGGCTTATAATATATTAGAATATAATAATCAAAATATATATAGCTTAAGTGGCTCGAATTTTTGCAAAATCGGCACAGCGAATGCGGGATTTTGCAAGAACTCGAACCACAGGATTATGAAAGGTGATAATATGTCTAAAAGAGAAAATCTCCGTAACGTTGCCATCATTGCCCACGTTGACCACGGCAAGACCACACTGGTCGATGAGCTTCTCAAGCAGAGCGGTACGTTCCGTGAGAACGAGCAGATTCAGGAAAGAGTTATGGACTCCAACGACCTTGAAAGAGAGCGTGGAATTACAATCCTCTCCAAGAACACCGCCGTTCATTACAAAAACACAAAGATCAACATCGTCGACACCCCGGGTCACGCCGATTTCGGCGGCGAGGTTGAGCGAATCCTCACAATGGTTGACGGCGTTCTTCTTCTCGTTGACGCTTTCGAGGGCTGTATGCCCCAGACAAGATTCGTTCTCAAGAAGGCTCTGAACCTCAAGAAAAAGGTTCTTGTCGTTGTCAACAAGATTGACCGTCCCGGTGCACGCCCGGCAGAGGTTATCGACGAGGTTCTTGACCTCTTCATTGAGCTCGGCGCAGATGAGGATCAGATTGAATTTCCCGTTGTCTACGCTTCGGCGAAGGACGGCTATTCGTCGCTTGATCCGGACGTCCGTGAGGGCGATATGAGGCCGCTCCTTGATGCAATTCTTGAGCACATCAGCGCTCCGGAGGGAGATGTTGACGGCCCTCTTCAGATCCTTTTCTCCAGCCTTGATTACGACGACTATATCGGAAGAATCGGCGTCGGCAGAGTTGAGAGGGGCAAAATCCTCCGTGGAGAAAATGTTGTTCTCTGCAAGCAGGACGGCGAGCAGGAAAACGTTAAGATTTCAAGACTTTACCAGTTTGAGGGACTCAAGAGAGTTGAGGTTGAGAGCGCCGCAATGGGCGACATCGTCTGCGTTTCCGGTATTGCCGACATTGAGATCGGCGAGACTGCCTGCGATCCCGAATGTGTTGAGCCGCTCCCATTCGTCAAGATCGACGAGCCGACAATTTCAATGAACTTCATCGTCAACGACAGCCCGTTTGCGGGACGTGAGGGTAAGTTTGTAACATCGAGAAACCTCCGTGATCGTCTTTTCAAAGAGGTTGAGACAAACGTAAGTATGAGGGTTGAGGAGACCGATTCGACCGACACATTCAAGGTATCGGGTCGTGGCGAGCTCCACCTTTCGATTCTTATTGAAACAATGCGCCGTCAGGGCTATGAATTTCAGGTATCACGCCCCGAGGTTATTTATAAAACGATCAACGGTCAGCTCTGTGAGCCGATGGAGCTTTTGATTATCGAAGTGCCGGAGCAGTATGTCGGCGCCGTAATAGAAAAACTCGGTTCACGCAAGGGCGAGCTTGAAAATATGGGCTCAAGAAACGGCGGAGCAACTCATCTTGAGTTTAAGATTCCCGCAAGAGGACTTATCGGCTACCGTTCGGAATTTATGACCGACACAAACGGCAACGGAATTATGAACCAGCTCTTTGCAGGCTATGAGCCGTACAAGGGCGATATTCAGACAAGAGAGCGTGGCTCAATCGTTGTTCACGAGACAGGCACAAGCACAGGCTACGGTCTTTTCAATACTCAGGACAGAGGACGTCTGTTCATCGGACCGGGCGTTGAGGTATATGAGGGTATGATCGTCGGCGAATGTTCAAGGAACGAGGACATCGTATGCAACGTCTGCAAGAAGAAACAGATGACAAACACACGTGCCGCAGGAAGCGATGATGCACTTCGTCTTGTTCCCCATTCAACTCTCAGCCTTGAACAGTCAATGGAGTTTATCAAGGACGACGAACTCCTTGAGGTAACTCCCGAATCGCTCCGACTTCGCAAGCGTGTCCTTTCAAAGGAACAGCGTATGAAGCAGATGTTCAGAAAGAAATAATCTGATATTGCAACGTGAAACTAAACGTTTAAGGATATCAATTTGAACAATTTGTATACCCCGTCTCCCCTGATTGTTAGGGGAGGCTGAAAAAGCAAATTTATATATATATTAGATTTAATTCAGTCAACAATTACACGGTGATATTATGACAGACGGAAAAATTGCAAACAGAACAGCGGTTGCCCTCGGCAACTTCGACGGTATGCACGTCGGTCATATGGCGGTTCTCAGAGCAGCAAAGAGCTTTGAAAGCGAGGAGCTGACGCCTCTTGCCCTGCTTTTTGACGAGCACAGCCTCAAAGCGATAACGGGCACGGCACCGCCGATGCTTATGACCGCAGAAGAGCGCAACCGCATCATTGCCGAAAACGGTCTTGAAATAAGAACTATCGTTTTCAACGAGATAAAAGAACTCTCTCCGCAGGATTTTGTTAAAAAAATTCTTGTCGGCAGATTCGGCGCAAGGGCGGTATGCTGCGGCTACAACTACCGTTTCGGCAAAAATGCCTCGGGCAACGCTCAGACGATGAAAGAGATATGCGACCGACTGGGGCTCGAATGTCGGATTGCAGGTGAGGTTGACGTTGATTCCTGCGCCGCAAGCTCAACGGAGATCAGAAAATTTATTGAGAACGGCGAGATTGAAAAAGCCAACAAAATGCTCGGTCATCCGTTTGGATTTTGTACCCGTGTTATCGACGGCGACAAGCGAGGCAGAACGCTCGGCTTCCCGACGATCAATCAGGAGTTACCCGACGGACTTGTTCTGCCGAAATTCGGTGTCTATCAAGCCGACGTCACGGTTGACGGCGAGCATTACAAGGGCGTTTCCAACATCGGCAGACGTCCGACAGTCGGCACCGAAAGGGTTCTGAGCGAAACATATATAATTGACTTTCACAAAAATATTTACGGCGAATACGTTGACATAAGACCCGTCAGGTTCATCCGGCCGGAGAGAAAATTTTCTTCATTTGATGAACTTGCCAAACAAATTAAATCCGATGCGAAAGAGGTGCGCTGATGTATAACAACTGGGATGAGCTTAAAAATGAATGTTACGGCTGTAACAGATGTGAACTTGGCGCAACGAGGACAAATCTTGTTTTCGGCGTCGGAAATGAAAACGCCGAGGTGCTTTTCATCGGCGAAGGTCCGGGCGAACAGGAGGATCTCAAGGGAGAGCCCTTTGTCGGCAGGAGCGGACAGCTTCTCGACAAGTACCTTGACGCAATTGGGCTGGACAGAAAAAAGAATATTTACATAGCGAATATGGTCAAGTGCAGACCGCCTCATAACCGTGACCCAAAGCCCGAGGAGCAAAACGCCTGCATAACGTGGCTTAGGGAACAGGTCAGACTTATGCGGCCGAAAATAATTGTCTGCGTCGGAAGAATTTCCGCACAGCGGCTTATCGGCCCCGACTTCAAGGTTACGAAACAGCATGGTGAATTTATCGAGAAAAACGGCGTGTTGATGATGGGCACTTTCCATCCCGCCGCTCTGCTTCGCAACCCAAACAACAAGCCTCAGGCGCTCGAGGATTTCCTCAGGCTGAGAGATAAAATCAACGAAGTGTGTGAGCATACATACTGAGTTAACGAGAGGAGAAAACCCAATGAAAAAAGTTCTTTCAATTCTTGTGGCGGCCGTGATGCTTTTTTCAACGTTTGTAATCGGCATTTCGGCAAAAAAATCCGACCCGTCTCTCCGTTTCAACGAGGACGGAAAATTCAGAATCCTCCAGATCGCCGATCTTCAGGACAACGCAGTTCTCAACCCCGTTGCCAAGGATTTCATTAAGGCGGCAATTGAGAGAGAAAAGCCCGACCTTATCGTTCTCACAGGCGATAATTTCGCAGGCTACAAAACGGGCACAAACATTTTTCACTGCATTGACAAATCGCTTGCAAAGGATGCAATCGACCAGTATATGTCGATTTTCGAGAAGTACGGCATCCCGGTAACGATGGTTCCGGGCAATCACGATGATGACGATATCAAGCTCACCAAGGAAGAGGAGCTTGAAATGTATCAGAAGTACGACTGCTTTATCGGCTACGATGCGGATCCCGAAATGTACGGCTGCGGCACTCACAACATCCCGATCTATTCTTCAAAAAATGCATACGACCTCGCCTACAATATTTGGATGTTTGATTCTAACACCTATGACGAGGAGCTCGGCGGCTACGATTATGTTCACGGCGATCAGGTTGAGTGGTATGTAAACAAATCCAACGAGCTTAAAGCGGCAAACGGAGGCAAGGCAGTTCCGTCAATGGTATTCCAGCACATTGTTGTCAGAGAAATTTTTGACACGATGGAGGAGTGCGCAGAGGGTACGCCTAACTCAATGCCCAACAACGGCAAGTTCTACAAATTCAAGGATGAATATTATAAGGCAGGCAGCTTCAAGGAGTGGCCGTGCCCGGGTACAAGACCGAGCAAACAGTTCAGCGCAATGGTTGATCAGGGTGATGTCGTTGCAATGTTCTTCGGACACGATCACAACAATTCCTACGAAGTAAACTACAAAGGAATTGATCTTATCGCAACCCCAGGATTCACATTTGCAAGCTACGGCAACGAGGAGAAGGGATTCCGAGTTATCGACCTTGACGAGAATGACACATCGACATACGAATCGCACATCATTCAGTGGAAGGATTATTACGGCTCAAGTAAAATGGCGATGAACCATTATAATATGTACGCCCAGGAAAACAGCGGCTGGGTTAAATTCACCTCAGCGCTCAAGTACATTCCGTTCGCACTTATCAAGGTTCTTTTCGGCTATATCTTTTAATAAATAACAGCAAACGATCCGACAGAGAAATCTGTTGGATCGTTTTTATTTCACCCGAGGGAAATGTCTTCGATGCAATCACCGAAGACATTAATTCTGACGTCATATGAATCTCTATATAAATTTCCCCCGATTTGCCATTCCCCTTTTATGACGCCGTCGCTCCCTCATTTTTCTCTCTCATATAGTAGCCGCCCCAAATGCAAAATATGACAGAAATTTTTCAAAAATTTTTTCTCCTTTCGTCATTAGGAATATCGCAAGAGCAAATCCTTGTTAGCTGTGCCGCAAAGTACGTTTACAAGGACTGTGATTGAGCTAATATGTATTGACATAATTTTTCATAATGTTATAATGTCATTAAACAAGCGTTGCGGAAAGCAAAAATAAGGGATTGATTAAATGTTTTTAGCGCACATAACCGATTGCGGAACACAAAGTTTAAAGGAACATTGTCAAAACAGTGCCAAAATCGCAAGGGACGATTTAAGCTGCATCGAATTAGGCAATACCGCCTACCTAACCGCACTGTTTCACGATTGCGGAAAAGCCCACGATAAGTTTCAACAATATCTTATTGACAGCCACAATGGAAAGAATGTAAGAAAAGGTTCTGTTATTCACTCATTCGCAGGAATCAGTTATTTCTTGAATAAATACCACAATGTCAACGACCCGTTTCAAAAAATAACCTCTGAGATTATTTCATATTCAATTGGCGCACATCACGGACTGTTTGATGTATTCAACCCCGAGAAACAAAACGGTTTCACAAAGAGGCTGACGACTCAGCCCGAGTATGATAACAAATCTGTTGCTAATTTCCTCGGCGAAGTTATTGACCAGGAAACCGTCTGTGAAACATTCAATCTGTCCGTTGAAGAGATAAGACATTCGCTAAAATCAATATCCGAAATTCAGAAATGTCAAACGGAATATTTCTTCTATCTCGGGCTGTTGTGCAGAATGATATCGTCTGCGGTGATGGACGGCGATCGAACAGACACCGCTAATTTTCTATTGAACAAAAAATATAATCGCACCGATAATCCTTGCAAAGTGTGGAAAATAATAAACGATAATATTTCACGGCGAATACAAGAATTTTCATCAGACACAGTAATTCGCAAATCCCGCCGTGAGCTATCCGACATATGCTATAACTTTGCCGGTTGCAATTCGGGGGTGTACCGCCTTAATATTCCGACAGGCGGCGGAAAAACCTTGTCTGCATTGAGATTTGCCGCAACTCATTCCTTAAAAAGAGAAATGAACAGAATTATTTACATCGCCCCTTTGATAAGCATTCTGGAGCAAAATGCCGACGAAATAAAAAATGCCGTTGGCAATGAGTATGTACTTGAACATCACTCCGATGTAATTGTGAATACCGATGATCCCGAAGAACTTGACTTGAGAAAATACCTTGAGGACAGTTGGGACTCCCCTGTCATTGCGACAACATTTGTCCAGTTTTTAAACACGCTTTTTTCGTCAAAAACATCAAGTGTCAGAAGATTTCAATCGCTTTGCAACAGCGTTATTATTATTGACGAGATACAGTCTGTCCCGTCAAAAATGATTTCTCTTTTTAATCTGGCGATTAACTTTCTGTCTAAACTTTGCGGATGCACAATTTTGCTTTGCTCTGCAACCCAGCCCTGCCTTGAATCGGTTGAGCACTCTATAATGGTTGACGGAAATATTATAAACGAAAAGGATTTCAGAAAATATTCAGAGATATTTAAACGCAACACAGTTACCGACTGCGGTAATTTGAGGCTTGAAGAAATACCCGCATTTGTAATTGACAGGTCAAAAGATAACCGATCTGTTTTAGTTGTTTGCAATAAAAAGGCTCAAGCTGAATTTCTGTTCAATGACATAAAACCGTACTTTAAAAACTGCTTTCATATTTCTGCGGGAATGTGTGTCGCTCACAGAAAAAATGTTTTGAAAAAAATCAGAAATTTATTATCTGAAAATGAACCCGTGATTTGTATTTCAACTCAGGTTATCGAAGCCGGCGTTGACATTTCATTTGATTGTGCAATAAGATTTTCGGCAGGAATGGATAATATTATTCAGACGGCAGGCAGATGCAACCGTAACGGAAAAAGGAGTTCAAACTCCCCCGTTTATATCGTTCATTGCAGTGATGAAAATTTAAAAATGCTGCCCGATATTCAAAATGCCAAACAAGCTACCGAGTCGCTGATTGTTAACTTCAAGAAAAATCCCGATCATTATTCAAATGATTTGGCGTCCGATGCTTCAATAAACTTTTATTACAGAAGCCTATACGCAAGTTACTGCACAAATCATTTTGACTATCCCATTAAGGATATGCCGAGTCTTTTGGAAATGCTCTCGGACAACCCCAAATACCGTTCGGATACGGACTATTTTCTGTGCCAGAGCTTTAAAACAGCAGGCGGTAAATTTGATGTGTTCGACTCGTCATCGACTTCGGTCATTGTGCCTTACGGTGAAGGAAATGAAATCATCAACAATCTGCAAAGCTATTACAACGACAACAATTACCTTGCACTGCAAAAAGAAATTAAAAAAGCGGCGCAATACTCTGTTTCCGTCTATGAATATCAATTTAATAAACTTTTGAAGGAGAATGCAGTGATCCCGATGTGCAACGGTTCATTTTATGTTCTGAGCCCGGAGTATTATAATGACGGCACGGGATTGCTTGAAAAAAAGAAGGAGGAAAATATATGCAGCATCCTAATATTGTAGAATTTCAAGTCACGGGTGACTACGGTTTGTTCACCGATCCGATGACGCGAGTCGGGGGTGAAAAGTGTACCTATCAGATTCCGACCTATGAGGCACTAAAAGGGATTATTGCTTCAGTATACTGGAAGCCCACACTGATATGGTATATTGACAAGGTTCGTATTATGAACCCGATTCAAACCGAAGTCAAGGGAATCCGACCAATAAAATACAACGGCGGCAACGACTTGGCATATTATACATATTTGAAGAACTGCCGTTATCAAGTGCAGGCTCACTTTGAATGGAATATAAACCGTCCTGAGCTTGCACAGGACAGGAATGAAAACAAGCATCATAATATTGCCAAACGAATGATTGAGAAAGGCGGTCGGCGGGATATTTTTCTCGGAGCAAGAGAATGTCAGGGATACGTCGAGCCTTGCTCTTTCGGCGAGGGAGAGGGACATTATGACAACATTCCCGAGCTTAGCTTTGGACTTATGTATCACGGAATAACCTATCCCGACGAGGCTTACAACGATGAAACGAAAGGCAAGCTCACAGTCAACCTGTGGCGGCCGAAAATGGAAAATGGAGTAATCACCTTTTTAAGACCCGAGGAATGCCCGTATCATAAACCGATTCACGATATGGAAATGAAAGTATTTGGTGGCACAGAGGACAACTTTTCAGGGCTGAAAGAATTTGGGGAGGTGTATTAAATGGGATTGATGCAAAAGGCTGTTGAAACTTACGACAAGATGTCGCACCTCGTAGGCAAAGAGATCGAGGGAAAAGAAACGCTTGCCCCAATCGGGCACATCATTGCCAAGCCGACCATTTTGATAACAATAGATTCCGACGGAAATTTTATTTCTGCCGCTGCGGTCGATAAAAAAATTCCTATTCCGGTAACGGAAGAATCGTCAGGAAGGACTTCCGCTCCTGTTGCTCATTGTCTCTGCGACCAAATCGGTTATGTTTGCTGCGATAACTCTGATCCCGAGAAGAATAATTTATACATTGCTCAGCTTGAAGAATGGGCAGAATCGGAATACGCTCATCCCAAGGTTAAGGCTATTCTTAAATATGTAAAAACAAGAACAGCAAAACAAGATTTACTTTCTTGTGGGTTACTGAAAATTGATGATCAAGGAAAAATCAAAAATGAAAAAGACCTGATTTGCTGGTCTGTTTTAGATCTCGAATCCCCCGGTCCTGTTTGGACAGACAACAATTTACAGGAACTATTTTCGGAGTTTTATTTATCAAAAATCAGTAAAAAAGAAAAGTCACTGTGTATGATCTCGGGAGAAGAAACTGTCTGTACTCAGCAAAACCTGAAAGGCATTTTTTCACTCAACGGCAATGCTAAAATAATTTCCGCCAACGACAAGGCAAATTTCACTTTTAGGGGAAGATTTTTAAATGACAACGAAGCATTTGAAATTGGATATGAACAATCTCAAAAAGGACACAACGCTTTAAAATGGTTAATAGCCAATCAGGGCGTTCCTGTCGGAAGCCGTGTTTTTGTCTGTTGGAATCCGGACGGTCTTCAGGTTCCGCAAATTCACTTGCCTTTTTTGCAAGCAGAAAATAAGCCAAACGAACCGTCGGATTATAAACGTCAGTTATTTGAAACCCTGCAATTATGCAAAAGCACTCTTACTCCCGACAAAGACGTAATTGTTGCCGCCTTTGATGCCGCAACAACAGGACGGCTTTCAATTGCCTATTACAGTGAGTTTAAAAGTGAAGATTTTCTCGGCAGGCTTGAATATTGGGACGAATCCTGCTGTTGGTTCAACCGTTTCGGGATTTCTTCTCCATATCTCAGTTCAATTGTAAAATACGCTTTCGGCATTCAGCGCGGAGACGGAGAAAAAGCCAAAATTGAGATTGACGATAAGCTTGAAAAGCAACTTATGCAAAGATTGATTTTCTGCAGATTGGAGAAACAGATTTTCCCGCGGGATATAATGCTTGCCCTGTTTAACAAATCAAAAAACCTGCAAATTTATAATAAAAGCAATAGAACCAATCTGTTATTCACCGCTTGTGCGGCAATCAAAAAATACCACCATGACAAATTTAAGGAGGAATGGGAAATGTCTTTGGAAAGGGACAAAAAGGACAGAAGTTATCAGTTTGGCAGGCTGCTTGCTGTTCTTGAAAAAATTGAAACAGACGTATTAAAGGACAGAGGAGAGGATAGAGAGACAAGTGCAATTCGACTTCAGCCCGCATTTGTTCAAAGACCTGCGCAAACCGAAAAAATCATCATTGAGGGCTTAAAAAAAGCCTATTATCCAAGGTTGAGCGCCGGCAGAAAAGCCTATTACGAGTCATTGATCGGTGAAATACAGGAGAATCTTTCTCAGTTCCCCGACGAGAGCTTTAACAAACCGCTCACGGAAACCTACTTGTTAGGCTACTATCTGCAAAAAAATGATTTTTATAAGAAAAATGAAACTAAAAACAACACGGAGGTAAATGAAAATGAGTAAATTTGAAAACAAGGTAGATTTTGTAGTTTTGGTATCGGTAACCAATGCTAATTCGAACGGTGATCCGCTCAACGGTAACCGTCCGAGAACCGACTACAACGGATTCGGAGAAATCTCGGATGTTTGTATCAAGAGAAAAATCCGAAACCGTATGCAGGATATGGGCAACGAAATCTTTGTCAAATCGGACGACCGAGCGGATGACGGCTGCATATGTCTCAAGGATCGTGCGGCTGGTCTCTCTTCTATCAAATCCCAGGACGATTTTGCCAAAAAGGCTTGTGAAAATTGGCTTGATGTCCGTTCTTTCGGCCAGGTTTTCGCTTTTAAGGGCTTCAACTGTTCTTCCGTCGGAGTAAGAGGACCTGTTTCGATTCATCAGGCAATAAGCATGGATCCGGTTGAGATTGACTCAATGCAAATCACCAAAAGCGTAAGCGGTGATAGGAAAAAAGAAAGTGAACGCAGCAGCGATACAATGGGAATGAAACACTTTGTTCGTTTCGGACTGTATGAGATTAAAGGTTCGATCAATGTTCAGCTCGCCGATAAAACGGGCTTCTCGGCAGAAGATGCGCAGACAATTAAGGAGTGCCTTAAAACATTGTTCGTCAATGATACCTCTGCCGCAAGACCGGATGGTTCAATGGAAGTCGTAAAACTTATCTGGTGGGAGCATAACTGCAAAGACGGGCAGTATTCCTCGGCTAAGGTTCATCGCTCTGTAAAAGTTAAACTTCACAATGATGTTGCCGTTCCATCCTGCATTGATGATTATGACATCAGCATTGAAAATCTTGACGGTCTCACTCCCGAGGTTATTGACTGTGTGTGAGAACGACTATCTCCTGATTTCCGGTCTGCAACATTTTGCTTTTTGTCGCAGGCAGTGGGCTTTGATTCACATTGAACAGCAGTGGGGCGAAAATTATCTCACTGCTGCAGGACGGGTTATGCACAATCGTGTTCATGGTGTTGACGCTAAAGATTTCAGAAACGGTATACTGACAATCAGAGGCTTGAGCGTTAAATCGGATAAATTGGGCATCACCGGCACCTGTGATGCCGTAGAATTTGTTCCGAGCCGTGACGGAATTTCATTAAACGGATATGACGGCTTTTGGAAAGTAATTCCTGTTGAATACAAACACGGAAGTTCTAAAAGCGATGACTGCGATCGTTTGCAACCGGTTGCACAGGCTTTGTGTCTTGAAGAAATGTTTAGCTGTAAAATTGACGAAGCGCATATCTTTTATAACGAATCACGCCGACGGGAGAAGTTTGAAATATCCTCCGAAATGCGTGAAAAAGTGAAGAATGCGGTCAATGAAATGCACGACTATTACTCAAGGGGATACACACCAAAAGTGAAGCCGAACAAATCTTGCCGCAGTTGCTCTTTGGCTGATTTATGTTTGCCGGATCTATTGAAAGGAAAAAATAAGAGTGTAAAAGATTATATGCTTTCACACATTACGGAGAATGAAAAATGAAAAAACTGTTAAACACTCTTTATGTCACAACAGAGGATGCCTATCTCTCGCTTAACGGAGAAACAATTGAGGTCAATTTTCCGAACAATGTGAAGAAAAACATACCCCTTCATACATTAAATTCGATTGTTTGCTTTTCGTATAAAGGTGCATCCCCTGCCCTTATGGGTAAATGTGCTGAAAATCAGATTCAGCTTTCATTTTATTCTCCGAGAGGGCGTTTCTTGGCAAGCGTCTTGAACAATGAAAACGGTAATGTATTACTGAGAAGAACGCAATATCGGGTTGCGGATTCTCCCTACGAATCACTTGACCTTGCCAAAAATATGATTTACGGCAAGCTGTATAATTCAAAATATGTTTTGCACAGAGTAATGCGTGATCATCCTTTGCAAGTTGACCGTTCTGCAATCACTAAAAGCTGTGAAAACATCTCGAGATATATGAAAGACGTTCAAAACACCGATTCGCCGGATGTTCTCCGTGGAATTGAGGGTAATGCCGCGTCGGAGTATTTCTCGGTCTTTGATGAAATGATTTTACAAAATAAATTTGACTTCAAATTTAACGGCAGAAATCGCAGACCTGCAGCCGATAACGTCAATGCCTTACTTTCATTTGCATATTCACTCCTTGCGAACGACTGTGCTTCTGCCCTTCAAGGAGTGGGCTTAGATCCGTATGTCGGATTTCTTCACACAGATAAGCCGGGAAGGAAGTCACTTGCCTTGGACTTAGAAGAAGAGCTTCGTTCCGTATTTGCCGACAGATTTGTTTTATATCTGATTAATAATAGAATCCTAAATGGGAACGGCTTTATTTGTCAGGAAAGCGGCGCGGTATTGTTGACAGATGACAGCAGAAGAAAATTCCTTTCGGAATGGCAAAAAAGGAAGAAAGACATCATAACTCACCCGTTTCTTGAAGAAAAAATCGAATGGGGTCTTGTTCCTCATGTTCAGGCATTGTTGCTTGCAAGATTTTTGAGAGGAGATACAGACGGATATCCTCCGTTTTTCTGGAAATAAAATGATGGTATTGATTACATACGATGTTAATACGACAAAACCCTCCGGCAGAAAAAGACTCAGTAAAATCGCAAAAATTTGTTGTAATTACGGTCAGCGAGTTCAAAATTCTGTGTTTGAATGCAGTCTTACCCCTGCTCAGCTTGTGAATGTAAAAGCTGAGATTCTCAAAATTGCGGATAAAAATGAAGACAGCATCAGAATATATCACCTCGGCAATAATTACAATCGAAAAATAGAACAGTATGGATGTAAGATCTCGTATGATCCCGAGGGAGAACTGATTTTGTAGTGCGAGGTATAAGATGTTGATAAAAGCACGGTATGTTCGCACCAGAATGCAACTGCTCATTGTTCCTTACCGGAAATTTATTTGTAGTTTTTTAAATTTGTTTTGTATCATTTGATACATTTTCGCAAAAGAGATAATATTAAGCATATTTTGTGTTTAATAATTGTTTGCTTTTGCTGTCGCTCCCCACACGGGGAGCGTGGATTGAAATACAATCCGAACCCGTTTTCAATCCTCGTCTTATGGTCGCTCCCCACACGGGGAGCGTGGATTGAAATATTGATATCTTCCGGGTCAATGTCGGCTATGTGGGTCGCTCCCCACACGGGGAGCGTGGATTGAAAT
>DKDP01000041.1 GCA_002449395.1 Ruminococcaceae bacterium UBA6845
AGCCGTCTGAGGGGTTTTATAAAAAGTTTGATGAAATTTACTCTAACCCCTCCGTCTTTGACGCACAGCGTCAAATCCACCTCCCCTGCAAGGGAGGCAAGAAAAGTTAGCAGAAACCAACCAAGCCTCCCCTTGTTGCAAGGGGAGGGGGACCGCTTGCGGTGGTGGGGATAAAGATAAACAAAGCAAAAATCCCACGGTGCGATGCGGTTATCGCACCCTACGAAAAGATTTATAACATACACTTCGGGAGGTGCCGAAATGAAAAAAATTGACGCGACCGTTAAAAAGGAAACGCTTTTTATCGCCGCCTTTACGCTGATTTTCAGTGCGGTGATGGAGCTTGTATTCTTGCTCCTCGGTTACTGGAGCTACAAGGTTGTTCTCGGCAATCTGCTCGGATTTACCGCTGCGGTGCTGAACTTCTTCCTGATGGGTTACACGGTTCAGGAGGCGGTTCTGCTCGAAGAAAAGGAAGCGAAGAAAAAGGTTAAGCTCTCGCAGTCGCTCAGAACCCTGATGCTTGTCGCTTTTGCGGCGGTGGGCTGTATCTTTAAGTGCTTCAACCCGATCGCAGTGCTTTTGCCGCTCCTTTTCCCGAGGATCGCAATTCTCTTCAGACCGCTTTTCAAGCAAAACGATTAATTCACGGAGGTGTTGCCGAATGAACAGAAAAAGCATAGGCTTCAAGCTCGTTGACGCCTTGCTGATACTTATGATGATTCTGCCGCTTGTCGGCGCAATGGCGATTCAGGTTATGACAAAGCCTGCCTCGGACGGGGTCGCAATCGCCGGCGCAAGAATCTTCTTCACAATCCATATGCCGATTCAGGATCTCCCGATCACCGAAAGTCAGGTGAACACGTGGCTGATTATGATTTCCCTTTTCTTCCTGTGCCTGTTTCTGACGCACGGACTTACGGAGAAATGCGAAACACGCCGTCAGGCGCTCGCCGAGTGGATCGTTGAAAAAACGGATGATCTCGTAATGGACAATATGGGCGAATACTTCAAGGAGTTTTCGCCGTTCGTCTGCGGAATTATGGCGCTTTCGGCTTTTTCGAGTCTTTCGTCAATGCTCGGAATTTTTCCGCCGACCTCGGACATCAATGTCGTTGCCGGCTGGGCGGTGATAGTATTTATACTTATCACGCACTACAAGCTCAAGGGCGGATTTCTCAATTATCTCAAGAGCTTTACCGAGCCTGTGCCCGTGCTGACGCCGTTCAACGTTATCAGCGAGTTCGCAACTCCCGTTTCAATGTCGTTCCGTCATTACGGCAACGTGCTTTCGGGTTCGGTTATTTCCGCTCTCGTTGCGGTGGGACTGCAAAGCGTATCTCACCTTATTCTCGGCTGGATCCCGGGCAAGCTTGGCGAGTTCCCGCTGTTCCAGATCGGACTTCCCGCTGTTCTGTCGCTCTATTTCGACATTTTCAGCGGATGTATGCAGGCTTTCATTTTCGCAATGCTGACTATGATCTATGTCTCGGGTGCGTTCCCGATTGAGGAGTGGCAGAAGCGGAAAGAAAAGAAAAAACAGAAAAAAGCGGCAAAACAGAAAGCCGCTTAAAATAAACGGAGGTTATTATTATGACAGCAATCGCAATCGGAATTATTCTCGGATGCTGCGCTCTCGGCGCAGGTATGGCAATGATCGCAGGTATCGGCCCCGGTATCGGTGAAGGTAACGCAGTTGCAAAGGCTTGTGAGGCAATCGGCCGTCAGCCCGAAAGCAAGAGTAACGTTACCACAACGATGATTATGGGCTGCGCTATCGCCGAGACAACGGGTCTTTATGCTCTTGTTATCGCAATTCTTCTTATTTTCGTTGCACCGAGCAGACTTGTTGATATTCTTATGAGCTTAATCTGATTTTGTCTGGAGTGAATTTGTAATGCAGAATCTTGATGTCATATCAATAAATATATGGCAGATTTTGATCTCTCTTTGCAATCTTCTGATAATTTTCCTTTTGTTCAAGAAGTTCCTTTATGCCCGTGTGCGCAAGTTCGTTGACAAGCGCAAGGCGAATGTCGATGCCCAGTATGCACGTGCGCAGGAGGCGGAGGATTCCGCACTTGCCGATAAAAAGGCGTATGAGGACAAGCTCGGCACGGTCAAGGCGGAGACGGACGAAATGATCAGAGACGCCACCGTGAGGGCGGACAGAAGAAGTGAAAAAATTATCTCCGATGCAAAGGAAAAGGCGGACGGTATGATCCGTCAGGCTCAGAGTGAGATTGAGCTTGAAAAGAAAAAGGCTGCCGACGATATCAGGCACGAGATCGCCGATGTTTCAACTCTTGTTGCCGAGAAAATGCTCGAGCGTGAGATTGACACGGACGATCAGCGGAAATTTATCGACTCTTTCATAGAGGGGATAGGTGACGGCGATGGCTCAGATAAGCAGTGAATACGCCGAGGCGCTTTTTGCGCTGGCGATGGAGACGGGGAGCGTCGGTGAATATGCAAAGGCGCTTGATACCGTCCTTGAATTGATGAATGAAAATCCCGAATACATTGATTTCCTTGCTTCCCCCGATATTCCGAAGCAGGAGCGTGTTGCGGCGATTGAAGCGGCTTTCGGCGAAAGTATTCCCGAAACCGTGGTGTCGTTCCTCTGCATCTTGTGCGACAGGGGACGCATCCGCACACTGAAGGACTGTATTGAGGATTACAAAAGGCTGAGCGACGCCGCCGACGGCTTGTCGGTTGCGGCGGTTGTCAGTGCGGTCGAAATGACCGACGGTGAAAAAACTGCGCTCAGAGAAAAGCTCGAAAAGCTCTGCGGTCACAGGGTTGAGCTTGACTGTTCGGTTGATAAAGCTCTTATCGGCGGCGTGAAGGTCACGGTTGACGGTAAGGTTATCGACGGCAGTGTTAAACAGAAGTTGCATGAATTGAAGGGAGCGATGTATAGGTGAACGCCAGACCTGAAGAAATCAGCAACATAATCAAAGAACAAATTAAAAATTATAAGTCAAAAATAGAAATGGCGGAGACGGGTACGGTTATCCTTGTCGGCGACGGTATCGCAAAGGTTTACGGACTTCGTAACTGTATGGCAAGCGAGCTGCTTGAGTTTGAGGACGGCAGCTTCGGACTTGCGCAGAACCTCGAGGAGGAGACTGTTTCCGTTGCAATTATGTCGGAGACGGATAAGATCAAGGAGGGCTCAAAGGTTCGCAGAACGGGCAGAGTTCTTTCTGTTCCCGTCGGCGAGGAGCTCCTCGGCAGAGTTGTTAACGCACTCGGTGCGCCGATCGACGGAAAGGGCGAGATCAACTGCAAGGCAACCCATCCGATCGAGTCCGAGGCGCCCGGCATCATTCAGAGAAAGAGCGTCAGCGTACCTCTCCAGACGGGCATTAAGGCGATCGACAGTATGATCCCGATCGGCAGAGGACAGCGTGAGCTTATAATCGGCGACCGTCAGACAGGTAAGTCCGAGATCGCAATCGACACAATTATCAATCAAAAGGGCAAGGATGTTATCTGCATCTATGTCGCAATCGGTCAGAAGAATACTTCCGTCGTTCAGCTTGCGCAGACCTTGCAGAAAGCCGGAGCGATGGAGTATACGATTATCGTTTCCGCATCGGCTTCGGAGAGCGCACCCGTGCAGTATATCGCACCGTATTCGGGCTGCGCAATGGCGGAATATTTCAGAGAAAAGGGCAGAGATGTCCTCATCGTATATGACGATTTGAGCAAGCACGCCGTGGCTTACCGCGCACTTTCCCTGCTTATTCGCCGTCCGCCCGGACGTGAGGCCTATCCCGGAGATGTTTTCTATCTCCATTCAAGACTTCTTGAGCGCTCGGCTTGCGTTGCGGACGAATACGGCGGCGGCTCAATAACGGCTCTGCCGCTTATCGAAACACAGGCGGGCGACGTTTCGGCATACATTCCGACCAACGTTATTTCAATCACGGACGGTCAGATTTTCCTTGAAACCGAGCTTTTCCATTCGGGTATTATGCCCGCAATCAACCCCGGTATTTCGGTCAGCCGAGTCGGCGGTTCGGCTCAGCTCAAGGCTATGAAAAAGGTTTCGGGCGAGCTTAAGCTCCTCTATTCTCAGTACCGTGAGCTGAAGTCATTCGCCCAGTTCGGCAGTGACCTTGACGCAGATACGAAGAAGCGTCTTGCGCTCGGCGAAAGAATCGTTGAGGTTCTCAAGCAGGACAGAAATCATCCCCTCAGAGCCGGCTGTCAGGTTGTAATAATCTATGCGGTTATCAACGGATACCTCGACAGCGTTGAGGTTAAGGATGTTAAGAATTACGAGGAAGAGCTTTATGAGAAGCTCGAGAGCGAGAAGCAGGATCTGCTTAATCGCCTTGAATCGGGATTCTATGAGCAGTGCGATATTGACGAGATCGAAAAAACTCTCAAGGAAATGCAGAGGTGATATGAATGGGAGCCGATATCAAATCCCTCAGGATTCGTATCAAAAGCGTTGATTCAACGCTTCACCTCACCAAGGCTATGGGTCTCGTCGCATCCTCAAAGATCAGAGGCGCAACGGCGGCAATGCTGAAAAGCCGTGATTATTCCTCGGCTCTCGGTGCAATTGTCGGTCAGCTCTCCGCTTGTTCGGAGTGTAAAAAAAGTCCGTTCATCGCAGGCAATTCGAGCGATAAGGTGAAAATTATCGTTATTGCGGGCGACAGGGGACTTGCAGGCGGATATAACGCCAATGTTTTCCGTGAGGCGGCGAATTATCCCGACGCCGAGTTTATTCCGATCGGCAAGCGTGCCTGCGAAAGATTTTCGGCGGAGCAAAATTCATCGGAGCTTTTCTCAGCCTCTCAAGCCTATGATCTTGCAAAGCGGCTTTGTGCCGAGTTCAAAAACGGTGAGTTCGGCAGGCTCGGAATTATAAGCACACGCTATGTTTCAATGATGACCCAGGAGGCGTTCACGCAGTGGATTCTTCCCCTTGAAAAGAAAGAGGCGGCGTCTGCGGCGGGAACGGTGTTTGAACCGAACGAGGAATACATCCTTGACACTGCGGTTCCCGAGTATGTTACGGGAGTAATTTTCGGCGCAGTCCGTGAAAGCTACGCCTGCGAGGTTGTGGCAAGAAGAACGGCGATGGACGCCGCAGGAAAGAACGCACAGCAGATGATTGACGACCTTCGCCTGCAATATAACCGTGCAAGGCAGGGCGCTATTACACAGGAGATTACGGAGATTATCGCAGGAAGCGGATCATAACCGATCGGATAATCTAAGGAGTGATTTTATTGAATAATTCAAATATAGGAAGCGTTGCCCAGGTTATGGGACCCGTCGTTGACGTTCGGTTTGACGAGGGCAATCTGCCCGAGATCAACAATGCACTGACGGTTCCGATAGGCGACAGAACCCTGACCGTTGAGGTAGCTCAGCATATCGGCGACAACACGGTTCGCTGTATCGCTATGGCTTCGACCGACGGCTTGACGAGGGGCGCAGCGGTTACGGACACGGGACACGCAATCAGCGTGCCTGTCGGCAGGGAGACTCTCGGCAGAATTTTCAACGTTCTCGGTGAGACAGTCGATAACGAGCCGACCCCCGAGACCAAGGAGCGCTGGAACATTCACCGTCCGGCACCGAGCTACGACGAGCTTTCAACATCGACGGAAATCCTTGAAACGGGCATCAAGGTTATCGACCTCATCTGCCCGTATTCAAAGGGCGGTAAGATCGGTCTTTTCGGCGGCGCAGGCGTCGGTAAGACAGTCCTTATTATGGAGCTCATCAACAATATCGCAAAACAGCACGGCGGTATTTCCGTTTTCACGGGCGTCGGCGAGAGAACCCGTGAGGGCAACGACCTTTACAACGAAATGAAAGAGTCCGGCGTTCTTAACAAGACCGCACTTGTCTACGGTCAGATGAACGAGCCGCCGGGAGCAAGAATGAGAGTCGGACTTTCGGGGCTTACAATGGCGGAGTATTTCCGTGATGAGGAGAAGCAGGACGTTCTTCTTTTCATTGACAATATTTTCAGATTCACACAGGCGGGCAGTGAGGTTTCCGCTCTGCTCGGACGTATGCCGTCCGCCGTCGGATATCAGCCCACGCTCGCAACCGAGATGGGCGCATTGCAGGAGCGAATCACATCGACGAAAAAGGGCTCTATCACATCGGTTCAGGCGGTTTATGTTCCTGCCGATGACCTGACCGACCCTGCGCCGGCAACAACCTTTGCCCACCTTGACGCAACGACGGTTCTTTCAAGAAGCATTTCATCTCAGGGTATCTATCCTGCGGTTGATCCGCTCGAGTCGACGAGCCGTATCCTCAATCCCGAGATTCTCGGCGAGGAGCACTATGCCGTTGCAAGAGAGGTTCAGAGAGTTCTTCAGCGTTATAACGAGCTGATGGATATTATCGCAATTATGGGTATGGACGAGCTTTCCGATGAGGACAAGTTGCTTGTAAACCGTGCAAGAAAGGTTCAGAGGTTCCTCTCTCAGCCGTTCCACGTTTCCGAAAAGTTCAACGGATTCCCCGGAATATATGTTCCCCGTTCGGAGACAATCAGGGGCTTCAAGGAAATCCTTGAGGGCAAGCACGACGATCTCCCCGAATCCGCATTCCTCTTTGTCGGCACAATTGACGATGCGGTTGAAAAGGCGAAGAGGTTATCGTGATGAATACTTTTAAACTGACAATTGCGTCGCCCGACGGAAACAGGTTTTCCGACGAGGCGCAGATGCTGACCGTCCGTGGAATCGACGGCGATCTGGCGATAATGGCAGGTCACATTCCGTTCGTCACCGCCTTACAACCCTGCGACTGCAAGGTTACGCTGCCCGATGAAACGGAAAGGCTCGGCACCGTTGACGGCGGACTCCTGACCGTCTCGGAAAAAGGAGTAACCCTCCTCTCCGGCAGCTTCGAGTGGAAATAAGGCTTGCAAATAGCCTGTTCAAAACCGTTATCAAACAAAAAATGAGCTGTTCACATCATTGAAAATGTGAACGGCTCACTTTTATTATATGTATTTATTACTGCTTGGCGCCCTCGTCAAACTTTTCGAGCACCTTTACCGTTGCGGCGAAGCAAGCCGCAAGTCCGTCGAGATTCATATTGTCGTAGCTGTCACGGCGTGTGTGATAGTATGATTCGAGCTTGTGGTTAAGTCCCGTAATACCTGCCGCACGCATACCCGCCTGAGCGAATGCCGCACTGTCGGTAGCTCCGCCGAGGGGAGGAACCATACCCTTTTTGCACTGAACGTCAAGCTCGTCTGCCGCCTCCATAAAGAGATCGGATGCGTCCTGATCCGCTTTTACCGTTCCGTTAAGGTCACGGTAGTTAACCATAAGGAACTTCGGATCGTGGATAGTGTCATACGAATAAATAAAGGTCGGGACGTCGCTGAACTCGTCCTTATGAGTCTCGCACCACGCCTTGGCGCCTCTGAGACCTGCCTCCTCCGAGCCTGTGAGAACAACTCCGAGCTCGGTGTTTTCAAACTCGATGCCCTCGTCCTTGAGTGCCTTGAGGAGTGCGATACCCATATAACAGCCGCTGAGGTTGTCGTTCGCACCGTCAACAACACGTCTGTAATTAACCATAAAGTAAAGACCGATGATGAAAGGAACAAAGATAAGTCCGATAAGACCTGCCTTGCCGAGCGGTGTTGACGGATCTGCTCCGACCGAGCCGTTCTGAATGAGTTGAATGACCGAAAGAATGAGATAGTAGAAAGCTCCCGCAAATCCGATCAGTGCGTGAGCCTCGAAGCCGACGCCGCCGAGCGCATAGTTAACCGGCCATTCCCAAGCCGCATCGGGATGTCCGTTGAAGATAATTCTTCTTTTGGTTTCGCCGGTACATTTCTTGATCGCCGTCACGTTGTGACCCGTCTTTTCGGGGAAAAACTTGTCAACTGTTTTGAAGTAAAGTCCGAACTGGAGCACAGCGAGCAAAAGTCCGAGGACTATAAGTATAACCGATGCAACAGGGGCGAAGAAATAGAGCACAACCGCCGCCAGTACAAAGGTGAGCGTGAAGAAAAGCCAGCCGAAGAAAGAACCGGGATTTTCCTTGAACGATTCAACGTCCGCTCTCTCACAGCCACAGTCCTCTTTAAGAACCTTTGCCATATACTCGCAGGCTTTCTTTTCTCCGATTGAGCCGGGGTCTCTCTTCTCGATTTTTGTGCAGATATGGGTGATTTCTTTCACCATATACTTTGCCGCATCATACTTCTTTTCAATAATTCTTCCAAGATCCATTCAATTCAACTCCTTTATTTTATAATATATATTACCAATTATCGACAAATATGTCAATTATTTTGAACAAAATTTACATAAATAATTACAAAATATTCTTATTGTGCGAATAATCTTTTAATTTGCTTTTTCGGCTCAAAAAAGCATTGACGAAAGGTCGGCGGATTGATATAATTATAATGTTATATGAACGGCAGAGGTCGGTTCATTGAGAAAGGGTGTGTTGTTTTTGAACAGTAAGAAGGCACTTTTGATAGTCAATCCGTGTGCCGGACGCAATAACAAGCGGCTCGGTGCCTTGGAGATAGTCAAGAAGTTTTCTGCCCCGGAATGGGATACGGATATCAGAACAACACGATGTCAGGGCGATGCAACAACAATTGTCAGGGAGTGCGGCGAGAACTACGACGTTATTCTCTGCTGCGGCGGAGACGGCACCCTCAATGAGGTCATAAACGGTCTTATGTCGATTGATAAAAAGGTTCCCGTCGGCTATATTCCCTCAGGCTCGACGAATGACCTTGCCAACACACTCGGAATACCCACTGAGCTCGGAGCTTCAGCCGATCTGATACAGAGCGGCAAAAAGAATAGCTATGATCTCGGCACGCTTAACGGCAGATATTTCACATATATCGCCTCGTTCGGAATTGCCACCGACCTTTCGTACAGCACACCGCAAAAGCTGAAGAACATATTCGGTCATGCGGCGTATATGATAAACGGCTTCGTGATACGCTTTATTCCGATGCTCGTCGGATTCAAGCCTATACATATGAAGATTGAATATGACGGCGGCGTTGTCGAGGACGATTTTTATTTCGGCTCGATATCCAATTCAACCTCGGTTGCGGGTCTGTTTAAGTTCGACCATCAGGATGTCAAGCTCAATGACGGATATCTCGAACTGTTTATGGTTAAGGGACTTAAGAGAAATATTGACGCCGTTAAGATGCTTAAAAAGGCTATCGCTCAGGACTATGACGGCGTCCAGATGATGATTGTAAAGACAAAAAAGGTTAAGATAACCTGCGGACAGGAGGTTCCGTGGACCCTTGACGGAGAGTTTGGCGGACTTCACCGTGACTGTGAGCTTGAGGTTGTCCACGATGCCTTTGAAATTTTCTCGGAGAACAACAAGCTGTTCTGCCCGAAGGATTAATGAATTGAATAAATATGCCCCCGAAAGCCTTACTGTGTGCTTTCGGGGGTTTGTTAAAGTCGGGTAAAGATTGCTTTCAGCGTGGGCTCCTCCTCCGGGGGAGCTGGCGCGCAAGCGACTGAGGGGTTTTGTTGAAAAGTCTGCTGAAATGTACTTTAAGCGTAGGCTCCTCCTCCGGGGGGGCGCTGGCGGCGTAGCCGACTGAGGGGTTTTGTAAAAAGTTTGATGAAGTCTTATTTAACCCCTCCGACTTCGGCGCAATCCGCCGAAGCCACCTCCCCTGCAAGGGAGGCTATAAATATTTTCCTCGTAATTTACTTTCAGCGTAGGCTCCTCCTCCGGGGGAGCTGTCGCGTGAGCGACTGAGGGAGTAAGTGGAAAAGTCAAGAAAATCCTGTTAACACTTCGCTCCCCTGCAAGGGAGGCTATAAATATTTTCCATTATCTTACAATAAACTCTCCGCTTTGGAGTTCCTTTTCGCTTTCGCCGTCAGCAAATTTTGTGCCGTGGCGGAGCTTTATTTTGCCCTTTACGCCGTCGGGTACGGTGACGCTAAGCCTGATTCCGTCGCCGCTGCGCTCCCAGCGGACAGACACCTTTCCGGCAGGTGCGGTGTAATGACCGTCGGCGTAGTCAAGAGCCTTGACAAAGGCGGGGGAGATAAGAATATAATTCGGGTCGGTCACATCGGGATTCGGAATAATACCCGCAAGATTCTTTATAAACCAGGCGGAGATATCGCCGAAGAAGTGATGATTATGCGAAAATCCGTTCGGCGGATTATGTGTTATGGCCTCAAAGAGAGTGTTTGCGTTGTATTCTGTGATCCAGCTTGCAAACGACGGGTAGTCGGGCTTTGCGATCATATGAAGAGCGAGCTCCTCATATCCGAACTCTGCAAGAACGTGGAACATTGTCCTTGCGCCGATAATGCCGACAGTCATATTGTCACCGGCATTGTGAATGAGATCGAGAAGATGAGCGAACGCCTTTTCCTTTTCGTTGTCGTTAAATGCGCCGTAGTAAATTGCGGCGGCTTGCGTTGTCTGGTGATCGCCGTATACAACAAGATTGCCGTCGATAAGGTGCTTGCGGAAGCTCGTGCGGAGCTCATCGTGGAGCTTCTGCGCAAATTCGGCACGCAGAGGCATATCGCAGACTCGGAAAATCTCAGCCGCTTTTTCACAGATACCCATTGAAACGAGCGTGTCCGTAACCTCAAGGGGACAGGGCGTAACATTGTCAACAGGCAGCCAGTCGCCGAGTCCGATGTGGATAAGACCCTTTTCGTCAAGTCGGGTCGAGAGGTAGGAAACATAGCGGAAAATTGCCGTTGCGTTTTCGAGAAGAACTTCCTTATCGCCGCTGTACTGCCACATTCTGTACGGTAACTCGGTGAGAACTGCGTCCCACGCGGGACCGTTGCCCCATTCAAAGCCCCAGCCGCCTGTCGGCACGATTCCCGGGATTGCGCCTCTCTCGTCCTGAGATTTTCTTATGCTGTAAAGCCACTCACGCAGGGTTGCGTCGGGCTCAAGGTTCATCATAAACTGCTCGGCGGAGAGATGGGCGTCGCCCGTCCAGCCGTTCTTTTCACGGTGAGGGCAGTCCGTCGGGAAGTAGAACATATTTGCAAGGTCACTTCTGATTGTTGCGTCCTGGAGCTTGTTCACAAGCTCGTCCGAGCACTCAAAGCCGCCCGTCTGACGGATATCGGCGTGCATAACAACATAGGTGAGAAGATCCTCGGTCGCTTGGCTTTCATCAATTCCCGTGACGAAGCAATACTGAAAACCGTGGTAGCAGAACATCGGCTCCCATATTTCCTCGCCCTCGCCCTTGCAGATATATACCTGAACCTGCGTCATACCGATCGGCTGAAATTCGCATATATTTTGCATATCGAGTCCGCCGTCGAAGAGGCTTTCGCCGCAGGACATAACAATTTTCTGACCTTTTCTGCCCTTGATTTTCAGGCGGACAATACCCGTGATGTTCTCGCCGAAATCATATATGTAACCGTCGTTGCAGTATTCCTCCTCGGGGAGAATGTGCTTCGGAAGATGCTCACGGGGATGAGCAACAGCGGAAATGTGACCCTTGTAAAATTTGACGGGCTTTATCTCACGGATCTTTTTGATCAGAGCGTGAGAGCCCTCACGGCATTCGCCCGACGGAGCGTCAACGGAGATCGCATTGCCCCAGTCACTGTCGTCAAATTCGGGCAGATTCCAACCGGGAATTTCATTCCTTGCGTCATATCGCTCGCCGCAGCGCAGATCGTCAAAATAAATGGGGGAGGAGTGAACCTTAAATGTTTCGTCAGCCTCAAACGAGACATCCTTACCCTCGCCGAAGCACTCAAAGCAAAGAGCCAATTTGGGCGCACTTCTCCAACGTGCAAGCTGAAAATCCCATACCTCGCCGCCGATAGGATTCTGCATACCGTTGCCGAGCGCAAAGGCAATAACATTTTTGCCTTTCTTCAGCTTATCCGTCAGATCGTAGCGGTCGTAATAGATAAGATCGTTCGGATTGGAAATATACGGAGCAAGACAGCCCCTTGTCATATGCTCGCCGTTGAGCCAAAATTCGTAAAAGCCGAGACCCGTTACAAGCATTTCCGCTTTCTCGGGCACGAAGTCGATTTCAAAGGTTTTTCTGAGATACGGCGCAGGAACAAAATGCAAAAATTCACAGTATTCCTTTGTCGCCGAGATGAATTTGGTACTGAATTTCATTATGAATTACCTCCGTTTTATGGGGATTTAATAATAGTCGATGCGGTAGTGATAACAGGCGCCCTTTTAGGGTAGCCGGCGGCGTAAGCCGTCTGAGGGGTTTGTGTAGAGTCAGATAAAATTGTTGTGAAGCGTGGGCTCCTCCTCCGGGGGAGCTGTCGGTGAAGCCGACTGAGGGAGTAAGGTTTTATCAGAC
>DKDP01000032.1:0-34419 GCA_002449395.1 Ruminococcaceae bacterium UBA6845
GGTTGAACCGGCGGTTTTGATTGCAGTGTAATATCGGTGTGCGTGGAAATAGGTTGCCGCATTTCTGCACTTTATTTGCAGTAATTTTCAATATAATTATCAATCGCTTCTGAGATGACCTTGATCGCAGCACTGCGCTCACTGACCTCATTAACGGCGGTTTCTTTATTTTCCAGCGTTTTGTAGACGGAGAAGAAGTGTCTCATCTCGTCAAAAATGTGCTTCGGAAGCTGATCAATATTTGTGTAGATATTGTAATTTGGATCGTTAAACGGAATGGCGATAATTTTCTCATCGTTCCTGCCGTTGTCGATCATTGAAATTACGCCGATCGGGTAGGCTCGGCAAAGCGTGAGTGGTTCAAGAGGCTCCGAACAAAGCAGAAGCACGTCGAGCGGATCTCCGTCGTCGCCGAGCGATCTCGGAATAAAGCCGTAATTCGCAGGGTAGTGGGTTGAGGTGTAGAGGATTCTGTCGAGAATTATCAGACCTGTTTCCTTATCAAGCTCATATTTCTTTTTACTGCCTTTCGGAATTTCAACAACGCAAACAAAATCCTCGGGAGAAATTCTCTTCGGTGAAATATCGTGCCATATGTTCATATTTTTCGCTCCTTTATAAGATTATACTGTTACTGCCTGTATGCAGATTTATTTTTGTGCTGCCGCTGACAAAGGCGGCGTTTATGCCGTCACAAATATCAATGTTAACGTTAATTTTTTCACCATCACGTTTCCAGGAGACCGCAACCTCGCCGTGAGGCGTTTTTATTTTCCCTTTTGCATAATCAAGACATTCCGCAAAAACAGGGGAAATTATAATTTGATCATATCGAACGGAGCTTGCCGTCTGCTTTATACCGAGCAGCTCCTCGAAAAGAAATTCGGTGCTTGCTCCGAACATCGGGTGGGAATGTGATTCCTCGCCGCCCCAGTTTTCCCAGAGGGTGGTTGCGCCTGAGCGTCTCATAAAGTCAAAGGAAACCTTTCCCTTGTTGGAAAGGAGCTTTGTCGCAAGCTCACCGTTGCCTGTTTTGTAAAGAACATTGAGTACGATCTCCGTACCGAAAATTCCTGTGTCAAATTCAGTCTTTTCACTGTATTTTTTTATGATGCTTTCAAGCGTTTTTGCGTTACCGAGACCGCAGTCGAATGCGAAAGCGTTCGCACCCTGAACGTTACGGAAAAAGTCGCCTGTTTTTTCATCAAAATATTTTTCCGTAACTGCGGCAGAATGCTCGGATATCAGCTTTTCGTATCTGTCATACGGCTTGCCGAGTGCCTTTGCGCAGAAAACAAGACGTCGGAGCTGAGAGATAAACATTGTCGTGTTTACAAGCTCCTCGGGAATTGATATACGCTCGGGAGTGCACCAATCACCAAGGCACCATCCGTCCTTTTCCTCACGGACGATCAAGCCGTTTTCACAGCGGCTTTCCATATATTCCGCAAATTTCTCCATTGCAGGAAAAGCCTTTTCAAGCTCATCACGCTTGCCGAAATGGCGGAAAAGCTGATAAGGCACATTGATAATCGCACCGCCCCAGCCCGCAGGGCCGCCGCCTCCGCCTGCAAAGGGCGCAGTATGCTGAACGTGTCCCGTGTCCTTGTCCTGACAGTCCAGAATATCGAGCAGCCACTTCCTGTAAAATCTTTCGGCGTCAAATTCGGTGAGCACCGCATTGCAGGTGAGCTGACCGTCACCCGTGTAGCCGAGACGCTCACGGTGAGGACAGTCCGACGGAACACCCGAGTGCATATTTGAAAGCTGAGTGTTAACAAAGGTTTTGTAGTACCAGTTCAGTGTTTCGTCACTGCAGCAAAAGTCGGAGGTTACATCAACGTCCGAATGAATCACACGAACCTCAACGGGATCGGCATTATTCGTAAGGCTGAAATATCGGAATCCGAACCAGCAGAAAACGGGGTGAAAAAATTCGCCGCTGTCGGTTTTGATAATCTCCATCTGTCTTTGCACATTGAAACCGACCGAGCGGTTGTTGAGCGTCAGATCATCATTCAAATCTTCGGCACATTCGATAACTACCGTTTCACCCTCATTGCCGCATCGGATTACGGGATAGCCGGAAATATTTTTTTCAATTCCGTAAACGGAGAAGTCGCCGAAGTTTTTCACAAGCTCGGGAGCGAGAACTTCCGTCACCTTATCCGTCGGACAGTCCTGAATATAATATTCGGTTTTCGGCGGCACAGTTTCAAACGGTTCTTCGCTGTCAGGCAGATCGCCGTCAACGGTGTCCCACTTGCGGTCAAAGCCTCTGAAATCAAGCGTTTCACCATAGAAGAGATTGGATTTTTCAAAATATCCCCGTGAATATCTGACATCTTTCCTGTTTGAGTAAAATACTTCGGAATCAACATCGAGCTTATAGCAGAGCTTGATGTTGCCGTAGTTCATATTGCCCTCGGCTTTTCTGAGCGTCTGATGGTAATATCCTCCGCCGACCGCAACACCGAGAACATTTTTGCCCTCGTGCAGGTATTCGGCAACGTCATATTTCAGGGCATAAATCCTGTGCGAAAAATCATCATTCAGCGGATACGAAAGATTCATATCGGGTCGATCGTGATAGTCGGTGTAGGCAGGGACAAATTCATCGTTACCGACTCTTCTGCCGTTTATGTATAGGATGAACCAGCCGAGTCCGCATACGGTGATCTCGGCTTTTTGCACGGTGCGGTTGATCTCGATCTCAGAGCGAAAAAGCGCCGCATCGAGTGATTGACGTGGACTGAGCCACCTTGCATCCGAAAAAATTTCTCTGTGATTCATATCTGCTCCTAAGCAAAAAGCTGCCGCATCGGTTTAATGCGACAGCTACTTTATTTTTTATTTTACGGTCGCAGTGTATCTGCTTACAAAGCCCATATACTGTTTCTTTGCGTTCGATCCGTTGAATGACTGATCGTTGCTCTTCGTCCAACCAGAGACTGCGATTGAGCCGTCATTAAGAGTTGCAACAGCCATTACCGAATCATCCTCGCTTCCGTTAAGGCGTGTAACTGCGGAGGTCTTTCCGTTGTCGGTGAGGTACATAATGTATCCGTCGTATCCGCCGCCTGCCTTATACTGCTGGAAGTCGCCGCTGGTTGATTTTGTCTGACCGACAACAACGAATCCGCCGTCAATGCTTGTGATTCCGAGCACGCTGTCGTGGTCGCTTCCGCCGACAATTCTTGCCCAGCAAACCTGTCCCTTTGAATTGTATCTGAGGACGTAGCCGTCACGCTTGCCGTAGCTCATTGTGTAGATGCCGTCTGCTTTTTTATAGATTGTATAGGTTCCGCCGACTACACAGCCGCCGTCATCCGTTGCGGCAACGGCGTTATATTCGCTGTCGCCAGAGCCCTGAAGATATTCCGCCCATTCAAGGTCACCGTTCTTCTTGAGCTTTACGAGGACTGTATTGGAAGCCTGAATTGTTTTGAATCTGATGCCGGAGAAGTCGCCGTCGGAGGACATTGTAACGCAGGTGCCGAAAATTTCGCCGTCGGAGTTAACCGCAAGAGCCGAGAAGTTATTTGACTTTGAGCCCTGAAGAACACGGCGCCATTTGATGTTGCAGTTTTTGTCAAACTTGAATACAAATGCCTTTGTGCCGCTGTTTCCCGTTCCTGTGAAGAAGCCCGAATCGGATACTGCCTTACCGCCGGCAACGAATCCGCCGTCAGGTGTTGCGGCAAGGGCGCTGATATAGTCGCCCGTTGATGATGAATCCGACGGGAAAACATATTTCCAGGTGAGCTGACCGTCCTTGTTAAGGCGAACGAGGAACGCCGAAAGAGTTCCTGCGTTTTTGACGACATCGCCGCTCTCGGCAAAGGTCTGACCTGCCGCAATAATTGAGCCGTCCTTGAGCTCGGCTACGTCATTGAGGCTGACCTGATTGTCGCCGCCGATAATGTATTTCCACTCGAGCTTGCCGTCGGCAGAATATTTAACAAGCGAAGTATGCTGAACCTCCCACTCGCCGGAAACGCCCTTGTAGTCACCGTCCTTTGAACCCGAGATTCCTGCGGCGACGAATCCGCCGTCCTTGCAGGCGGCAACCTTTCTGAATGCGTCAAGTCCCGAACCGCCGAAATACTTGGTATAGGAGCTCTTGACATTTTCAAACGAATTGTCCGAGGGATCCTTTACGCCGACGGTCGTTGAGGTTGTAATTCTGTTAGCCGAGGTTTTTGTCGACGGTGTGTTGTTTGAGGTGTAGTCGGGAGTTTCACCCGTGCGTGTAAGAGTGAGCTTTCCGTCGGGACCGTATTTTCCCGTGTAGTAGATCAGATTGCCGAAAGAATCGACCTCATTCTTAGTGTAAAGAATATTGCCGTTGGAATCCTTCTTGCCCGTCGTGTAGATGAGCTTGCCGTCGCTGTCCTTCTGACCTGTCGAATAGATCTTGTGACCCGCCTTGTCGACGATACCCTTTGAGTCGATAACCTTGCCGTTGAGGTCGGTCGAGCCCGTGATTGCAGTGACTTCCTCGGCGCTGTTTTTCATACTGTCGTCAACCAGTTCGATCTTATCGGGAGTTTCGGAAACGAGCTTGTCATTTTTGTCTCCCGGAGTTTTTGAATTTCCGCAGGCGGTGAAAGAACACACAGCCAGAGAGAGTATAAGCAATAAAGAAATTATCTTATGTTTATTCATAGAAATACCTCCTTAAACAGGTTATTTCTATAATATCATACTTTGCCGTTTTTTTCAATCTTTAATTGTTTTATTACAAAGATCTTTATTTTTGCCGAATGTTGTAGTATAATATTTCAGGCAATAACGCATTGTTTACGGTGCACACCTTGCTTGGCTGTATTACTTTTATTATCTTTAATGGGTTGGTGAAGATATGACAAAAAAACAAAGAGCATTGCTTGCCGTTGAGGCTCTCAAAAAGGAGTACCCCGAGGCAATATGCTCTCTTGAATATAAAAATGATTTTCAGCTTTTGGTAGCAACACGGCTTTCGGCACAGTGCACAGACGCCCGTGTCAATATAGTCACGCCCGCACTCTTTGCAAAATATCCGACGGTTGAGGATTTTGCCGCCGCCGATGTGGGCGACGTTGAGGAGCTTATTCAATCCTGCGGATTTTTCCGTACAAAGGCAAAGGACATCGTTGCTATGGCGCAGAAGATAATTTCTGACTTCGGGGGAAAGGTTCCCGACAATATTGAGGATCTGACTTCTTTGCCCGGAGTCGGCAGAAAGACGGCAAACCTGATCTGCGGCGATATCTTCGGCAAACCCGCCGTCGTTGCGGACACACACCTGATAAGAATAAGCAATCTTCTCGGACTTGTCGAATCCAAGGATCCGTTCAAGGTTGAAAAGGCTCTTCGTGAGCTTCTTCCGCCGGAGGAAAGCAATGATTTTTGTCACCGCTGTGTTCTCCACGGCAGGGCGGTCTGCATCGCAAGACGTCCCGACTGCGCAAAATGCTGTATGGCAGAGTTTTGCAAATCGGCAAAGAAATAGGTCACATTACGAATTTGCTTATCACCAAAGCGACTGCGGCACCGACGAGAGCCGATCCGACCAGCTTCGCAATAAAGATCAGCTTGTTTTTCCTCAGCTTTGTCGGCGGGGGCGCCCCCGTTTCACCGGCAATTTTTCCGGCACGCTCACGCAGTGTGCCCTCACTGACCTGAGAAAATTCAGGCTTTACAAAGAATATTACCCGTTCAAAATATTCGCAGGTCGGCTTCGTAACCTCGACCACCTGATGATTTACTCCCTTGATCAAAATATCCCTGCTTTCGCTTATTTTTTTCTCTTTTATTGTTGCCGTCAACTTTGTTTTTTATGCAAAACAAAGTGAATAAAACCCGACCGAAATCGACCGATTGTAACATTTTCCACGTTTTTGGTGGAAGTGTGGAAAACTTTGATTTTTTCACAAAATCGGTGGAAAACTATGTGGAAAGTGTGGATAACTCACCTTTAAAACGTTGATTTTGCGTATTTTTCCACCGTTTTGCCCGTGGAAAATGCAATTTATGTTAATTATTTAACAATCGTGCCGAAACTTTGTCAAGTATTTTTTTGTTATAAAAACCGGAAATTTTTACTCAAAATTTAAAAAATCTTTGTGCAAAACGGAGCTAAAAAAACACTTGACAAGTTTTCGGTAACAAAATGTTACAAAATGAATATTTTTACTGAAATACGGTTATCGAAAGGGGTATCGTTCGATGAAAACCGAAATCGGAGACAACAGAATAATTTTTGATGACGTCGGTGCGCTTGATGTCGGTCTGACGTTCGACTGCGGACAGGCTTTCCGATGGGCGGAGAGAGCCGACGGAAAATGGCACGCCGTTGTCGGTTCACGGGCGGTCGATGTTGAGCAGAAGGGTAATCAAATTACGATTTACGGCGATACGGACGCAGGATTTTGGCGCAGATACCTTGATCTTGACCGTGACTATGACGGGATTTGCGAAAGGCTGAAATCCGATAAATGGCTTAACAGGGCGATTGCGGAATACCCGGGAATCAGGATTCTCCGACAGGATACTTGGGAGGCGCTCTGCTCGTTCATCATTTCTCAGAACAACAACATTCCGAGGATCAAGGGTATAATCGAAAGACTTTGTGCAGCGTTCGGCGATGACCTCGGTAACGGAGATTTCAGTTTTCCCTCGGAGCAGAGGCTTGCAGACTGTACAGTTGAGGATCTCAGTCCACTCAGGTCGGGATTCCGTTCGAAATACATAATTGATGCGGCGCAAAAGGTTGCAGGCGGCGAGGTGGATCTGAAAATGCTTGCAAACGGCGATATGGATCGCTGCCGTGAGGAGCTTATTAAAATAAAGGGCGTCGGCGCAAAGGTTGCCGAATGTACTCTTCTTTACGGCTGCGGACGGATCGAGGCGTTCCCCGTTGACGTGTGGGTCAAGCGGATTATGGCGGAGCTTTATCCCGAGGGCTTGCCCGAATGTGCCGACGGAGTGGAGGGGATTGCCCAGCAGTTCCTTTTCCACTGGAGAAGAAATACGGAAATAATATAATTGGAATAAACCTTGGAGGCAGTATGAAAAATCTTTTGAAGTATTTGCGGAATTATGTTAAGGAAAGTATCCTTGCGCCGCTTTTCAAAATGCTTGAGGCGAGCTTTGAGCTTTTTGTTCCGCTCGTTGTGGCGGCGATCATTGATACGGGAATCAAAAATTCCGATAAGCCGTACATTTTTAAAATGGGTGCGGTGCTTGTCGGTCTGGCAATCATCGGATTTGTCAGCGCACTGACTGCACAGTATTTTGCGGCAAAGGCGTCTGTCGGCTTCGGCAAGGAGCTGAGAAGCGACCTATACCGTCACATCAACTCCCTTTCGTATTCGGAGATAGACAGGGTCGGCACCTCAACGCTCATAACAAGGCTGACTGCTGATGTAAACCAGATGCAGACGGCGGTCAACCTGTTTCTCCGTCTCTTCCTGCGTTCACCGTTCATAGTTATCGGTGCGGTTGTTATGGCGTTTACGGTTGATCCGAAAACGGCGATTATATTTGCGGTTTCGATACCGTTGCTTGCGGTCGTTGTTTTCGGAATAATGTTCTATTCTGTGCCGATCTATAAAAAGGTTCAGAACAGGCTTGATTCCGTAATGCGAATGACGAGGGAAAATCTCTCGGGCGTCAGGGTTATACGTGCGTTCAACCACGAGCAGAAAGAGATTGAGGATTTTGACAAGTGCTCGGATGAGCTTATGAATATGCAGCTCTACGGCGGAAGAATTTCGGCTTACCTCAATCCGATAACCTATGTGATCGTCAATCTTTCAATCGTACTTATTATATATGTCGGCGGTCTGCGTGTTGACACGGGCGCACTCAAGCAGGGCGAGGTAATTTCACTTATTAACTATATGTCGCAGGTTCTTGTTGAGCTGATCAAGCTCTCAAACCTGATAATCAACCTGACTAAGGCGGTTGCCTGCGGAAACAGAATTAATGATGTATTTGAAATAAAATCAACCGTAAACGACGGCAACGGAGTTAAAACTCCCGACGATACGGCGGTTGAATTTGATCACGTCAGCGCAGTTTATGCGGGATCAAAGGAAAAGTCACTTGATTCCCTCACATTGAGCGTGCCGAAAGGCGCTACGGTCGGCATAATCGGTGCCACCGGCTCGGGCAAGACTACGCTTGTCAATCTCATACCGAGGTTTTACGATGTCAGCGGCGGTTCGCTGAAAATCAACGGAACGGATGTGCGTAACTACGGCACGGACGAGCTTCGGAAGATGGTGGGCGTTGTTCCGCAAAAGGCGGCGCTCGTCAGCGGCAGTGTGCGTGACAATATGAAATGGGGCAAGCCGGATGCAACCGATGAGGAGATCACGGCGGCGCTTAAAACGGCTCAGGCTCTTGACTTTGTAAACGACAAGGACGGACTCGACAGCAAGATACTTCAGGGTGGCAAGAACCTTTCGGGCGGTCAGATTCAGCGTCTTACGATTGCAAGAGCGCTTGTCCGCAAGCCGCAGATATTGATCCTTGACGACAGCTCGTCGGCTCTCGACTTTGCGACGGATGCGGCACTTCGCCGTGCGATAAAGGCCGATACCGATAATATGACCGTTTTCATTGTCTCTCAGCGTTTTTCCACAATCAAGAATGCGGATATAATTGTTGTGCTTGATGACGGCAAGGTTTGCGGCATCGGTAAGCACGATGAACTTTTTGAAAACTGCGAGGAGTACAGAGCGATCTGCGAATCTCAGCTTTCGAGCAAGGAGGCGGTATAAATGAAAAACAATAAAAGTACATTCCGCCGTCTGCTGAAGCTGATTGAGAAATATAAATTTCTTGTTCTTCTTTCGCTCCTGCTTGCCGTTGTTGTCGTTGCGACACAGCTCTATGCACCGATTCTGTTCGGAAATGCGGTCGATCTTGCGCTCGGCAAGGGCAATGTCGATATCAAAGGTATTGTAGCAATTCTTGTAAAGACAGGCATCGTGATCGGCATAACAGCACTGGCGCAGTGGATTATGAACGTCATCAACAACAGGATAACCTACCGTGTTGTCAAGGATTTGCGAGTTCAGGCTTTCCGCCATTTGCAGAATCTCGACATCGCATATATCGACTCACACGAGCACGGCGACATCGTTAGCCGAATAATTACGGATATTGACCAGCTCTCGGACGGACTGCTGATGGGCTTTACTCAGTTCTTTACGGGAGTTATCACAATTCTCGGCACTCTGATCTTTATGTTCTCCGTGAATGTAAAAATTGCATTGGTCGTCGTTTTGCTCACCCCGCTTTCACTCTTCGTTGCGTCGTTCATCGCCAAAAGAACTTATTCTATGTTCCAAAAGCAGTCGCAGACGAGGGGCGAGATCACATCGCATATAAACGAAATGGTCGGCAACCAGAAGCTCGTTAAGGCATTCAGCCGTGAAGAGGCGTCCGAGGAGAAATTTGACGAAATAAACGAGAGACTTACAAATTACAGTCTTAAAGCGTCATTCTTCTCGTCAATGGTCAACCCGTCAACCCGACTTATCAATGCCATTGTCTATGCAGGCGTCGGCACATTCGGTGCAATCTCGGCAATTGCAGGCAGACTTACCGTCGGTCAGTTAAGCTGTTTCCTCAGCTATGCAACGCAGTACACAAAGCCGTTCAACGAGATCTCGGGCGTTGTCACGGAGCTTCAGAATGCGCTTGCCTCTGCGGCAAGAGTTTTTGAGCTCATCGACGAAAAAGAGCAGATTCCCGACTGCTACGGTGCAAAGGAGCTTGAAAAAGCCGACGGAAGCGTTGAATTTGAGAATGTCTGCTTCTCATACGATAAGAGCAAGGAGCTCATTAAGAACCTCAGTATCAGCGCAAAACCGGGTCAGCGTGTTGCGATTGTCGGTCCCACGGGCTGCGGCAAGAGCACTCTTATCAACCTGCTTATGCGTTTCTACGATCCCGACAGCGGAATGATAAAGGTCGACGGTGAAAATTCACTTGATTTCACAAGAAAGTCACTGCGTAAGAACTTCGGTATGGTGCTTCAGGAGACGTGGCTGAAATCGGGCACGGTCAGGGAAAACATTGCTTACTCAAATCCCGACGCAACCGACGAGGAGATTATCGCCGCCGCAAAATTGACCCACGCACACAGCTTTATAAAGCGACTGCCCGACGGCTATGATACCGTACTCGGCGAGAACGGCGGATCGCTTTCGCAGGGACAGAAGCAGCTGCTTTGTATAACAAGAGTTTTGCTTAATCTTCCGCCGATGCTGATCCTCGACGAGGCAACATCGTCAATTGACAGCCACACGGAAATAAGGATTCAGAAAACCTTTGCAAAAATGATGAAGGGCAGAACCTGTTTCGTCGTTGCTCACCGACTTTCAACGATCAGGGAATCAGATATCATCCTTGTTATGAACAAGGGACAGATTATCGAACAGGGCACTCACGAACAGCTCCTTGAAAAGCACGGCTTCTACTACGATCTGTATAACAGCCAGTTCGCCGTGACGGAATAAGAAATTAATGCCTCCTCTTGATTCTAAAATCAAGAGGAGGCAAATAAGTTTCTGTACTGAATTTTGCAGATCATATTACCGCATATTCTGCTATGCGCTTGACGGATTCGCCGTCGCAGGCACCCATAAATTTCTCTCTGAAAGACGGAATGCGATCCGATCGGAAATCACCGTCCCTGACCGCCTGAATAATCTCATCGTTATTGACAACTATCTTGCCGGGGACGAAGCTCTTGTAGTCGAAATAAAAGCTCCTGTCGTGCTCGTACTGCTCAAGGTCAAAGGCATAGAAAAGCATCGGCTTGTTCAGCAGAGAATACTCGAAAATCAGCGACGAATAGTCGGCGATAAGAATATCTGCGGCGCAGAGTGCTGTTTCAATTTTCAGACTCTTTGATCCGTCAAAAACAAAGTCACCGTACTTTTCCTTTTCTTCGTCGGTCAAGCCGAATTTTTTCGCAGTGAACGGATGCAGCTTGAGGACAAGCGCATAATCGTCGCCGAGGGATTCTTTGAGCTTTTTGTAATCAAGTGGATTTTCGTTGTATGCCTGCTCGGGCGAATTGCCGCGGAAGGTCGGCGCATAGAGAATGATTTTTCTGTCACCGATCTCGGGGAAAACTTTCAGTAATTCCGCACGCTGAGCCGCTACGAAATCCTTATCGAAATAAACGTCGGTTCTCGGCGTTCCGAAAGCCTTAACCTTGCGTTCGGAGCAGCGGAAAGCCTCGGCATAGCAGGGGATGACCGCCTCGGACGAGACGAAAACATCGGTGTAGGTGTTGTGCATCGGGAAGCGGAGCATATCCTCTCTCTTTCCGCCCCAGGGGAGGTCGAGGGTCGAATATCCCCATTTTTTGAATGCGCCGCAGGCGTGCCAAAGCTGAATAACCTTTGTGCCTTTTTTCGGCTGATGAGCGTAGACAGGATCAAAATTGTCCGTAATAAAAACGCATTTGCACTGAGCATAAAACCGCTGAAATTCGAAATCGAAAAGTATTCTCTTTATCGGATTCTGCGGCGACTGCATAATGCGGCAGTCAAAGCCACGGTTTTTCAGAAATTTATATATTCCGATCATATTGTCCGGCATTTCCGTGTAATTCTTGCTGAAAGCAAAAAGCACGAGTTTTTCATTGATCGGTTTATTTTTATATATGTTAAATGCGAGCGGCCACAGCCAAAAGAAAAGTATTCTTCTTCTGAGCAGGGTCAGCTTTTTTTTGAAATTTTTCATAAAATCCTCCGTATAAGACAAAGAGACTGTCCGAGGGACAGTCTCTGAATCATCATCTTACCATTAAACGGCACGTGTAACCTTACCTGAACGCAAGCAACGTGTGCAAGCATATACCTTGCGGGGAGAACCGTTAACGATTGCCTTAACACGCTTAACGTTCGGCTTCCATGTTCTGTTTGAACGTCTGTGTGAGTGGGAAACCTTGATACCGAAAGCAACATCTTTACCGCAGAATTCGCATTTTGCCATTTGTCGGCACCTCCTTTAACTACGAATACTAAACAACATTTCATATACTAACAGATTTAAGCGAAAAAATCAAGGGTTTTTTAAAATTATTTTCGCAATACGGTGAAAAAGCCGCAAAATCCGCCTTTATACTATGAATTTCTTCATCAGATCAGGGCCAAAGTCAATATAATTGCCCGTTGCCTTTGCCGATTCCTCGTTGATTGATTCAACTCCGCTGTCCTTTTCCGCCGATTTGTGATAAATCATATACGGAACGGGATCGCTTGCGTGAGTTTTTGTAACGATCGGAGTCGGGTGGTCGGGAAGAATCATAATCTTGTAGTCCTCGCCGATCTCCTCAAGACCCTTGATAATGATCGGAAGAACACGTGAATCAATCATCTCGATTGACTTGACCTTGTTCTCGGGCTCGCCTCTGTGTCCGCACTCGTCGGGAGCCTCAAAATGAACATAAGCAAAATCAACGCCGTTTTTGAGCTCTTCGACTGCGGCATTTGCCTTGCCCTCAAAGTTTGTGTCAATGTAGCCCGTTGCGCCCTCGACCTCGGGCGTGTTCATACCTGCCGAAATGCCGATACCCTTGAGAAGATCAACGGCGGAAATAACCGTGCCTTTCTTGTGGTAGAGATCCTCGAATTTCGGAAGAATAGGCTTTTTGCCCTCACCCCAGAGCCAGATTGAGTTTGCCGGACGCTTGCCCTCGGCAATTCTCTTCTTGTTAACCGGGTGATCCTTGAGAAGCTCATAGCTCTCTTTCATCATAGCAATAAGGGGCTTTGCATTTTCCGAGGTAGAGAGGTAGGGACCTACGACTCTGTCGGAAATATCGTGCGGGGGAGTCATATTGCCGAGATCGACCGTACCGCCGTGATGAATAAGACAGTGACGGTAGCTGACACCGTGGTAAAAATCAAATTCACCGCCGCCGAAATGCTCCTGAATCGTCTTGATGATCTCAGCCGCCTCTGCGCTCGAGATGTCGCCTGCCGAGTAGTCGATCATCGTCTTGTCCTCGTAGTTCGGCTCGTCGGAGAGCGTAACGACATTGCATCTGAGCGCAATATCGTCGTCTGCCATTTTAACTCCGATGCTTACAGCCTCAAGAGGAGAACGTCCTGTATAATATTTTTTCGGATCATATCCCATAACGCTGAGGTTTGCAACGTCACTGCCGGGTTTCAGTCCCTCTGCAACCGTCCTTACAAGACCGACCTCGCCGCGCTGAGCGAGATGATCAAAGTTCGGCTTGTTCGCAACCATCATCGGCGTTTTTCCGTCGAGAGCGGGAACAGGATAGTCCGCCATTCCGTCATATAATACAACAACATATTTCATATATAGCACCTGCCTTGTGAGTATATTTTGCAATCTAATTTACTAGCTCAATTTCTCTAAGTCTCCCCTTGGTTGAATCAAGGGGAAGTGTCGCCTGAGCGACGGAGGGGATAAAGAACAACTTGATATGCTTTCATTTCTTATCCCTTCCACCGCAAGCGGTCCCCCTCCCCTTACCATAAGGGGAGGCTGATAGGTTCGTTCTTAAATCAATATTTTCTTCAAAGAAAAATCTTGCAAAACGCCTATCTAAATTATTCCTCAACAACCTTGCAAACATCGACCCAGCCGCTGAAGCCCTGTGCATATTTTTCAAGCTCGTCGGGCGTCAGCTCGACTGCGCTGTTTGAACTGCCGACGGCAGGGAAAACCGTGTCAAATCTTTTCAGCGATTCATCAAGGTATGTCTTGACACCGTCGTTTATCCCGAACGGACACACGCCGCCGACTCTGTGACCGATCATACTCTCCACCTCGTCGGGTGTGAGCATCTTAGCCTTTACGGCAAAGGTTGCCTTATACTTTTTATTATCTACCTTGGCGTCGCCTGCGGCAATAACAAGTATCGCTTCGTCGCCGACCTTGAATGAGAGACTTTTTGCAATTCGCTGACCCTTAACGCCGAGCGCCTGAGCCGCAAGCTCAACCGTTGCGCTTGATACGTCAAACTCTCTCACCCTGTCCTCAATGCCGAATCGGCTGAGGTACGCCTTGCCTTTTTCTATGGACATAATCAGAAGATCTCCTTGGACTCAATCTGTTTTGCAGCCATCTCTACAAACTCATCAACGCCCATTGCGCCGATGTCGCCCTCGCCGCGCTTACGAACCGAAACGCACTTGCCCTCGATATCCTTATCGCCCATAAGGAGCATATAAGGAATTTTCTGGAGCTGAGCCTCACGAATCTTGTAGCCCGTCTTTTCGCTTCTTGTATCAACCTCACAGCGGATGCCCTTTGCTTCGAGCTTCTTTGCAATCTCAAAAGCATAGTCGTGATGACGGTCTGCAATCGGGAGGAGCTTAACCTGAACGGGAGCGAGCCAGATCGGGAATGCGCCTGCGAAATGCTCGGTAATAACGCCGATGAAGCGCTCGATTGAACCGAATACAACACGGTGGATCATAACGGGCGTATGCTTCTCTCCGTCGGAGCCTGTGTATTCAAGATTGAATCTGCCGGGAAGCTGATAGTCAAGCTGGATAGTACCGCACTGCCATGTTCTTCCGAGGCTGTCCTTGATGTGGAAGTCGAGCTTCGGACCGTAGAAAGCACCGTCGCCTTCGTTGATTATATAGGTCTTGCCGACACTTGTGATAGCGTCTGCGAGTGCCTTTGTTGCAATCTCCCAGTCCTTTTCCGAACCGATATGATCCTCGGGCATTGTTGAAAGCTCGATTTCATACGGAAGTCCGAAAAGAGTGTAAACTTCATCGAAGAGCTGTGCAATTCTTACAACCTCGTCACGAATCTGCTCGGGAGCAAGGAGGATGTGAGCGTCGTCCTGAGTGAAGCAGCGAACACGGAAAAGTCCGTGAAGTGCGCCCGAAAGCTCGTTTCTGTGAACCTTGCCGAGCTCGCCGTAGCGAAGCGGCATTTCCTTATATGAATGGGGCTCAAGCTCGTAAACAAGGATACTGCCGGGGCAGTTCATCGGCTTGATTGCGAAATCCTCGCCGTCGATAACGGTTGTATACATATCATCGTGATAATGATCCCAGTGACCCGAGGTCTCCCAAAGCGAACGACGCATAATCTGCGGAGTAGAAATTTCATAGTAGCCCCACTTCTTATGAACCTCACGCCAGTAATTGATGAGTGTGTTGCGGAGAACCATACCCTTGGGGAGGAAGAACGGCATTCCCGGAGCCTCGTCTCTGAGAGCGAAAAGTCCGAGCTCCCTGCCGAGCTTTCTGTGGTCACGCTTCTTAGCTTCCTCGATAGCCTCAAGGTAAGCGTCAAGGTCAGCCTGCTTTGTGAAAGCAGTTGCGTAGATACGCTGAAGCATTTTGTTCTTCTCGCTTCCTCGCCAGTAAGCGCCCGTTGCCGAAGTCAGCTTAAATGCCTTTATTCTGCCCGTGTCGGGGATGTGCGGACCTGCGCAGAGCTCTGTGAACTCGCCCTGCTTGTAGAAGCTGATGTTTTCGCCCTTGTCGGCGTGCTCCTTAACAAGCTCAACCTTGTAGATTTCGCCCTTATCCTCATAATATTTGATAGCCTCGTCAGGAGTCATCTCGAATCTCTCGAGCGGGAGCTTCTCCTTGACGATCTTTTTCATCTCCGCCTCTATCTTTTCAAGATCCTCGGGAAGAAACGGCTTTTCAACGTCAAAGTCATAGTAAAAACCGTTTGCGATTGACGGACCGATTGCGAGCTTTGCCTCGGGGTAAAGTCTCTTAACTGCCTGAGCAAGAATATGAGATGCGGTGTGGCGGAAAGTTCTCTTTGCCTCCTCATCGTCCTCAAAGGTGAGAAACTCAAGCTCACAGTCGCCCGTGATCGGAGTTCTGAGATCCTGATACTCGCCGTTGATCTTGCAGATACAAACAGCCTTGTAAAGACCCATACCTATGCTCTTAGCAATGTCCATAGCGGTTGTGCCGTTTTCATATTTTTTAACGACGCCGCCTTTCAATGTTACGTTTGCCATTTTATAATCATTCCTTTCATATTTTAGGGTTTATGATACATTTTGATAAACTTTACATTTTTTGAATGTTTTACCGTAAGCCTATTTCCCTCAAAAAAATTTACCAAGGCTTCCCCTTAAAGTAATGTCATTAGCTTATGAAATTCCAATCTCTTTAGCCTCCCCTTGAAGCAAGGGGAGGGGGACCGCTTGCGGTGGTGGGGATTTAAAGTCAATTAGTTTTTAACCACCTCATCCGAGCGGCGCAATCCGCCGCCCACCTTCCCCTCAAGGGGAAGGCTGGCAAAATGTCAGCAAGAAATTCTCTTTGCTGCTCTTACCATAAATGGAGTCTGAGAAGTTCTCATAAAAAACAAAAAGCTCCATCCCAAAAACTGGGATGAAGCATAGCTCCACGGTTCCACCCGTATTGCAGTCGGCGACTGCCACTCAAACGCCTTAACGCAGCGAACGGCGAACCTTATTTCGGAACGCACTCCGCAGTGGTAGCCGGTTCGGAATACTGCCGTGATTTCAGCATACACACGGCTCTCTGAAAATATCCGCTTGAAACAGCCTTCTGCATCAACGATTTATAATATTGTCTACATTTTATAACGTTTTATTTTTATTGTCAAGGGGAAATTAACGGAAAATCGTACTAATTTTTTGTCTGCTTCACCGAGGAGAGATAAACACCCGAATTTTTAAAAAGCTCGGTATCATTTTTATCGACCGATCCGTCGTGACTGCCGTCTGCGGCGGTATATGCGGCGTTGCCGATCTGCTCCCGAGTCAGCATCCCCGAAGCAATAGCCTCTGCGATCACCGAATCCTGCCCGTCACAAATTCCGTCACCGTTGATGTCTCCGAAAATGACAATTCGGTATTCGTCCTCACTTCCGTCGGGATATACAACCTTTATTCTTGAATTTGTTCCCGCAAAATCGGAGCTCGGCTCAAGACTAACCGTTGCATAGTCGCTCGAAAAGTAATCGGAAAATTTTTCGGACGTGAGCTTCTGCTCAAATCCGTAGACGAGCTGACCGTCGGCGATACAGTTTTTTGCGAAATGTTCAATCACAGCGGTTTCCGTTTGACCGCAGAGAGAACAGGTGCGGGCTTTCTTGCCGTCCGATGAAGCGGTCGGCTTTTCGATTAGCACCCAGTCGCTCCATTTGTGGTCGCTCGGATTGTTACAGCCGACCAAAGAGGTATATGCCTTGATCCTGCCGACAAAGTTGCCGAGCTTGTTCCAATTTTCGCCGCTGCCGACATATGAAAGATCCTTGCCTGCACGGTAGGCGGTTACTATCTTTGCGTTACCTGCACTGTTTGAAACCCTTACGATTACCGAAAACCATTCGTTCGGATCGACCTTGACGGGATCTTTCAGCTCAACGGTGACGTATCCGCCGTGCTCAAATGTTTTTGCCGTCGTGCCTGCGGACTGACCGCCCGAAACGGGGACATTGCTCTGTCCGTTGAACGGATAATCGAGATTTTTCATTATCTCAACCTCAACGGTCACATTTTCGCCCTGAACACCGACATTTACCGCCTTTATTAATTCGGATTTCCCGTTTGTTCCGCCCTTCTGCGCCTGAAAAACATTTGCAATGACCTTGTCGTTCCTCAGCGAAAAATCGTCAAGACTGCCGTCATAGAAGTAGTTATAATCATATTTATCCTTTTCGGCATAGGTAAAGGCGTACATACTCGAGCTTGTGTTGTCGTATGAAAGCCAGAAATATTCGCAGGACTTGTAGCTGTTCTTCACGAGCCAGCCTCCGTCTCGCTCGGCGGTTCCGGGAATGAATTTTGACGCAGGAATATTATCGTCCCAGCCGATAATTGTGCAGGCGTGGGGAGAGCTTCCTGAACCCGGCTCACTCTTCGGGTTATAATACGTACATTCCCTGAGATTGTTGTATTGAAAAGTGACGGCGCCGTATTCGGCAATAGCTTTTTTGATCGCCTTGATTCCCTCGTCGGGATTTGATTTGTTTTCGGGAATGTAGAAAGCATTTTCAAACCTGTATGACGGATTGGCAAACGGGTCAATATTAGCCTGATTCCCGGCAACGGGACCCCACCACATTGAAAAGAGCTTTGCCACATTCAGCGGATTACCCGTGGCCTTTGTGTAGTCACCGGATTTCCAGTCCCCGTCCGTATTGGAGAGGGGATCGGATTCACGTCGGAACGACCTGTATGCGGCGGCAACGGGATTGAGCGAAAGACTGCCTGCGTCGGCGCCGCCGATATTCTGCCGCAGGATGCTTGTCTCGGATGCGGCGATTGACGAATAAGCCCAGCAGAGATTGCTTTCACCCTGATCCTTGACGGGTGTAATAATACCGTAATCCCTGCCGTCATATTTCGACATTTTCACGATTTCCTCAGCCGACGGGACAGCCGTTTTTGCAGATACGGTTATCGGCACGGCGGGAAGATATATAAAAAGAACAGCCAAAAGTAAAGCCGATGCTTTTTTGATCATATGTATCACTTCGCTTTCATCTGTATTATAAACGTATTGTCAAAAATAATCAACTTGAATGTAAACGTTTACTTGACATTGTAGGTTTAAATTGATATAATACAGTCAATTTTTATAATGGGTTAGATTTTGATTTCAAATAAAGGATTGATATATATGAGAAAAACAAAAATCATCTGCACCATCGGCCCTGCCTGCCGTAATGAGGAAACGCTCATTGCAATGATAAGGGCAGGAATGAACGTTGCAAGGCTCAATTTTTCCCACGGCACACACGCCGAACATCTTGAGACAATCAATATGCTGAAAAAGGTCAGGGAAAAGCTCAATGTTCCGCTTGCAATAATGCTTGACACAAAGGGCCCCGAGTACAGAATCAAGAGTTTCAAGGACGGTTCCGTTTTTCTCAACGACGGCGACGAATTTACATTCACGACGGATCAGATCGTCGGAGATGAGCACAAGGTTTCCGTCAGCTACCCCGGACTTGCGGACGATCTTTCCGTCGGCGATACGATTCTTCTTAATAATGCTCTTCTCAATTTTGAGGTTGTTTCGATCGACGGACACGATATTAACTGCCGTGTTGTTACGGGCGGTGAGCTTTCCAATAATAAAAGTATGAGCTTTCCCGGCAAGACGCTCAAGCAGAAATATGTCAGCGATCAGGACCGTGCCGATATTCTTTTCGGAATTGAAAACGATGTCGATTTCATCGCCTGTTCCTTTGTTTCCTGCAAGCAGGATATTCTCGATATCAAAGCCGTGATGGGCGACAGCGTACACAAAATTGACCTTATTGCCAAGATTGAGAACCGTGCCGGAATTGATAATATTGACGACATCTGCACCGAGTGTGACGGAATTATGATTGCACGAGGCGATATGGGCGTTGAAATTCCGTTCGTTGAGCTGCCGATCATTCAAAAGGCGCTTATTACAAAATGCCGTTTGCTCGGCAAACGTGTTATCACGGCAACCGAGATGCTTGAGTCTATGATTCATAATCCGAGACCGACAAGGGCGGAGACCTCCGACGTTGCGAACGCCGTTTATGACGGCACGAGTGCGATTATGCTTTCGGGTGAAACGGCGGCAGGCAAATATCCCGTTGAAGCGGTTGACACAATGGCTCGGATCGCAATGCAGACCGAGAAAAACATCAACTACACAAAGCGCTTCGGCTCTACGGAGTTCAGAATAAAAAATCCCGTCGACGCAATTTCTCACGCAACCTGCGGAATGGCGATCGATCTCAATGCAAAGGTAATTGCCGTTTGCTCACTTTCGGGAATGACAGTCAGAATGGTCTCACGTTTCCGTTCGCCTGTCGATATTATGGGTATGACGGTTGACAAAAAGACGTGGAGAAAACTTTCAATGTCGTGGGGCGTAACTCCCGTTCTGTGTGAGACATACGAATCGACAGACGTACTTTTCTACGCCGCAAAGAATAAGGCGATCGCAACATTCGGACTTGAATCGGGGGACAGAATTATTGTTACGGGCGGAATGACAAACGGAGTTTCCGGCAACACGAACCTTATCAAGGTCGAGACGGTCGGATAATTCTTTCAATTGATAATAACACGCACAAAAAATTCCATGCTAATTTATGGAACTTTTTGTGCGTTTTCTCTTTATTTTTCTTACAATATCCGTTATAATAAACTAAATATAGATTAAAGGAGTATATTATTATGCTTAAAAACATACCTTCGATACTTTCACCCGAGCTTCTTAAAATTCTCATGGAGATGGGTCACGGCGACTACATTGTAATTGGCGACGGCAATTTCCCTGCTGTTACAAACGCTCAGCGTCTTGTTCGTCTTGACGGTCACGGCGTTCCCGAAATTCTTGATGCTATCCTTAAGCTCATGCCGCTTGACACATATGTTGACGCTCCCGTATCTCTTATGGATAACGGCGACCCGGACAATCGTCCCGAGATTTGGGCTACATACAAAGAGATCGTCGAGAAGAACGAGGGCGACAAGAATATAGGACTTATTGAGCGTTTCGATTTTTACGATAAAGCAAAGAATGCTTTTGCAATCGTTGCAACGGGCGAAACAGCAATTTACGCTAACATTATTCTCCAAAAGGGTGTTGTAATAAATGACTAAAAGAGTTTTAGCCTTTGACTTCGGCGCATCGAGCGGCAGAGCGATAATCGGCTGCTTTGACGGCGATAAAATCACATTGGAAGAGGTACATCGCTTTTCAAACGACCCCGTAAGCGTCGGCGGTACGGTGTACTGGGATGTCCTGCGCCTTTTTTACGAGATTAAGCAGGGCATTATTAAGGCAAAAATCGCAGGCGGTTTCGATTCGATCGGAATTGACACATGGGGTGTTGACTTCGGACTTATCGACTCCGAGGGCAAGCTGATGGAAAATCCCGTTCATTACCGTGATGCAAGAACCGTCGGACTGGTTGATGAAGCCTTCAAGACCATGCCGAAAGAAAAGCTCTACGGCATTACGGGAATCCAGTTTATGGAGCTGAACACCCTTTTTCAGCTTATTTCACTTAAAAAATACAGACCGTGGATGCTAGAGCGTGCAGACAAAATGCTTTTTATGCCAGACCTTTTCGGCTATATGCTCACAGGCAAAATGTGTGCCGAATACTCGATTGCCTCCACGTCACAGCTCATTGATCTTGACAAGAGAACGTGGTCTAAGGAAATTCTTGACGCTTTCGGGATCAAGGAATCTATCTTTGCTCCGCTCGTTCAGCCGGGTACGGTTCTCGGCGAGCTCTCAAAGGAGATCTGCGAGGAATGCGGTGTTGACCCTGTTCCCGTTATTTCCGTCTGCGGTCACGATACCCAGTCGGCTATCACCTCTGTTCCGTGCGAGGACGGCGATTTTGCTTTCCTTTCGAGCGGCACATGGTCGCTTTTCGGCACCGAGCTTGACAAGCCGATAGTCAATGAGACATCAATGAACATAAACATCACGAACGAGGGCGGCTTCGACGGTTCGACAGGCTTCCTCAAGAACATAATCGGACTTTGGCTCATTCAAGAGAGCCGCCGTCAGTGGAAGCGAGAGGGCAAGGAATATTCCTACGCTGACCTTGAAAAGCTTGCGCTTGCCGCAGAGCCGTTCAAGTGCTTCATTGACCCCGACGCTCCCGAGTTTGTTCCTCACGGTAACATCCCTGAGCGTGTGCGTGAATTCTGCCGCAAAACAGGTCAGTACGTTCCCGAAACTGTCGGCGAGATCATGCGCTGTATCTATGAAAGCCTTGCAATGAAATACAGGCTGACCTTTGAAAAGCTCAGAGAGTGCACTGAGCGTGACTATCCCGTTATCCACGTTATCGGTGGCGGCACAAAAGACGGTCTGCTTTGCCGGATGACGGCAAATTCCTGCGACCGCACGGTTAAAGCAGGTCCGATCGAGGCTACCGTCATGGGCAACGTTGCTGTTCAGCTCATGTCCGACGGTTCTGTTGAAAATATCGGACAGGCAAGAAAAATTGTTGCCGACTCCTCCGAGCTTAAAACCTTTGAGCCTAAGGACACGGACAAGTGGGCAATGGCTTATGAGGATTTTCTCAAGGTAGTTTAACAGTACTGCAAGTATGGGACTGTAAGGGTGATTGAATATGACCGAAAGAGATAAAAAATCAATTATTCTCGCGTTTAAAATTCTTTCAATATCAGTCTTTTGTATCGCTTGTATCGGAATGTATTTGTTGTTTTGTTTCTTATTGGCAGCCGATTCGTTAAACTACGGCGAATACGGAAATATCGGCAAGATTATTCTTGCAGCTGTTCTTGTTGCATCTGCCGCTTTGCTTGCATTTACACTGTTCGGTAAAACAGGTAAAGTCAAAAGGGTTATTGCTATGATCGCCTGCGCCGCACTTGTCGCTTCATTTTTCCCTCTGTTAGATGTAACCGATAAGATGTGTGCAAAGCCGTACACGGAATTTTCACCTGAAAATTGGAACAGAACAGCTCAGATACACCCAAACCTTTTGCAATACATGGTACCCGACCTTGAAGAAAAATATAATTTTGTCGGCATGGATATTTCAGAGGTTGATAAATTGCTTGATTTGAAAAACTGGGGACCGTCAAATTACGGACGGGAATACTATCACCGGATCGGCGGAGCTTATAAATTTCTTGTTATCAGCTATGACAAAAAACGGCAAGGTCACAAAATTTTATACAACTGACGATATAATGGTTGGATAAAAACGAAAAATAAAAAGAGAGGATATTTTATGGAAGAGAAAGAAATGACTAAGAAAAAACCTCGCAGAAGAACCGCACTAAAAGTTCTAAGTCTTTTAATTTTTCTTATTGCGGTAGCTTTACTTACTATTTGCGGAACAGTCAGATATACCTGCGGATATGAGGCAATCTACTACGGAAAATATTCCGCTTTTGGTATATACCCTCCGATTATCGGACTTATTGCGTCTATCGTGCTTTTTATCGTCGCCGTATTCGGCAAAAAAGGCAGAAAAGTCTGCGGAATAATTTGTGCGGCAATTATTGTGCTGACCTTTCCTTATATTGACGGTCTTGACTATATACTTTCTAAACCGTATAAGACTTTCAGCACATCGACATGGAATATCGATTATCATTTCCGTCATTATATGATTGATGACCTTGAGGAAAAATACGATTTGGTGGGCATGGATATTGAAGATGTTAAAAAGCTTCTTTCCAAAGACAGTACGATGTATCCCATGGAAGATGCAAATGATGGTAACTACCTTTGCTATTTTATCGGTAATGAATATTTATGGCACAAAACGTATGAGATTTATTATAACAGCGAGGGCAAGGTTACAAGTACAAAAATCAGCGTGAGTTAATTAAGTTGAAAATCTGCTTGCAGATTTATATAAAAAATAATTCAACGAAAGGATGAATTTCATATGGCAGAAAACAGATATCTGGGCGAATACCCCGTAATCGGTATCCGTCCTATCATCGACGCAAGACGAGGACCTCTTAAGGTCAGAGAGTCTCTTGAGGAGCAGACAATGGGCATGGCTAAGGCAGCCAAGAAGCTCTTTGAGGAGAACCTCAAGTATTCAAACGGCGAGCCGGTTAAGGTCGTTATCTCCGACACAACTATCGGCCGTGTTGCAGAAACAGCAGCCTGCGCCGAACAGTTCAAGAAAGAGGGCGTTGCCATTACTCTTTCCGTAACTCCCTGCTGGTGCTACGGTTCGGAAACAATGGATATGGATCCCAACACAATTAAGGGTGTTTGGGGCTTCAACGCAACAGAGCGTCCGGGCGCAGTTTACCTTGCATCCGTTCTTGCCGCTCATGCTCAGAAGGGTCTCCCTGCTTTCGGCATCTACGGCAGAGAGGTTCAGGAGGCTGACGAGTCAGAGAACATTCCCGACGACGTCAGAGAAAAGCTCCTTCGCTTTGCACGTGCCGCTGTTGCAGTTGCAACAATGAAAGGCAAGTCATATCTTCAGATCGGCTCGATCTGCATGGGTATCGCAGGTTCTTCAATCGACCCCGATTTCATCGAGGAATATCTCGGCATGAGAGTTGAGTCCGTTGACGAGGTTGAAATCCTCCGCCGAATGGAAGAAAACATCTATGACGAGGAAGAATACAAGAAGGCTTACAAGTGGACCAAGGAGCATTGCCCCGAGGGATTTGATAAGAACCCCGACTTCGTAAGAAAATCAGACGAGCAGAAAGAAAAAGACTGGGAGTTCACGGTCAAGATGATGTGCATTATCAAGGACCTCATGAACGGCAACAAGAATCTTCCCGAGGGCAGAGAGGAAGAGATGGCAGGTCACAACGCTATTGCCGCAGGCTTCCAGGGTCAGCGTCAGTGGACAGACCATTGGCCGAACGCAGACTTTGCCGAGGCACTTCTCAACACCTCCTTTGACTGGGACGGCGTAAGAGAGCCCTATATCCTTGCAACAGAGAATGACGTTCTCAACGGCATTTCAATGCTCTTTGAGAAGCTCCTCACAAACCAGCCGTCAATGTTCTCCGACGTTCGTACTCACTGGAGTGCAGAATCCGTTAAGAGAGTTACAGGCTATGAGCTTGAGGGTCACGCAAAAGAGGCAGGCGGATTCCTCCACCTCATCAACTCAGGCGCATCATGTCTTGACGCTTGCGGCGAGCTGAAGAACGACAAGGGCGAGGCTTGCATGAAGCCTTGGTACGACGTAACCGACGAGGATGTTGACAAGATGCTCAAAGCCACAACATGGAATGCAGCCGATAACGGTTACTTCCGTGGCGGCGGATATTCTTCACGCTTCGTTACAAAGAACGAGATGCCCGCAACAATGATCCGCATCAACCTTGTTAAGGGTATCGGACCGACAATCCAGATCTGCGAGGGTTATTATGTCGGACTTCCTGATGACGTAACAGACGCTCTCTGGAAGAGAACAGACTACACATGGCCCTGCACATGGTTCACTCCGATCTGCAACGGCAAGGGCGCTTTCAAGTCGGCTTACGACCTCATGAACAATTGGGGCGCAAACCACGGCGCATCTACATACGGCCATATCGGTGCAGACCTCATCACAATGTGCTCAATGCTTCGTATTCCCGTTTCTCTTCACAACGTTCCCGAGGAGAAGATCTTCCGTCCTGCAAACTGGAACTATTTCGGTATGGACAAAGAGGGTCAGGACTACCGTGCATGCCAGGTTTACGGCCCGATGTACAAATAATCACAAATTTTCAAAGACTGCGTTTCGGCGCAGTCTTTTTTTCATTGACAGAAGCAATTATATTTTATATAATTTAACTATCAAAGCAACGGAGATGCCTTTATGAGATCTGTTTTGTTTTTTATCGAATCGCTCGGTCGTGGCGGTGCGGAAAGAATTTTTGCAACGTTCATCGAGAACACAAAAAATAAATACGATGTTTTTACCGAGACCGACGGTGAGGTTTATACGGATATCATCAAGGCGCACGCCAATCACCGTTGTATGGTTAAGAAAACCGATTCAAAAATAAAGGTATTGACAAATAAGATCAAAATAAAATTATCACTGATCTCATCCCCGAACTTTGTCAGAAAATATTTAGTCAGAGGCAAGTATGATGTTGAGGTTGCTTTTTGCGAGGGATATTCGACTAAAATTATCGGCAACTCGGGAAAAAGAAGTTGCAAGAAAATTGCGTGGGTTCATACGGATATGATTAAAAATCCGTGGAGCGAGAGGATTTTTGGCTCGGCGGAAGAAGAAAAAAAGTGCTACGAAAATTTTGATGCAATTGTTTGCGTTTCACAAACAATGAAAGATGCTTTTGTTGAAAAATACGGAATGGAAGAAAAGGTGTTTGTTCTTTATAATCCGCTTGATTTTGAAGGCATAATCAAAAAAAGTGCAGAAAAAACAGACTTTAAGTTTGGTGATGGAATGAAGTTTGTACTTGCCGGAACTTTTATAAAAATTAAAGGCTTTGATCGATTTGTGAATGTGTGCGAGCGGCTGAAAAAAGACGGAGAAAAATTTTCTGCATTGATTATGGGCGACGGCGAAGAAAAAGAAAATATAAAAAAATTAATCTCCGAAAAAAATCTCGGCGACATAATAAAAATCTTGGATTTTCAAACAAATCCGTATAGTTATATTAAAAAATCCGATGTCTATGTTTGCTCATCACTTGCCGAGGGATACAGTACCGCAGTCAGCGAAGCGGTTGCGTTGAATGTTCCCGTTATAACGACGGAGTGCTCGGGGATGAAAGAGATTTTCGGCGAAAACGAGTGCGGAATTATATGCGAAAATTCCGAGGACGGACTTTACAATGCTATGAAAAAAGTTTTGAAAAATCCGTCACTTCTCGAAAAATTCAGCGAGGAAGAAAAGAAAAGATCAAAGGATTTTTCACTTCAAAAAAGAGTTAAAGCAATTGAAGATTTTATAGAAAGCGTTTGATATAAAATGAACGAAATTGAAAAATATGTTCAACAAAAACTTTTTGAGTTGCAGGACGAAAAGTATCGTGATTTTCATGCGGCGCTGATGCCGACGGTCGATAAAGAAAGGGTTATCGGTGTACGTTCGCCGCAGCTTAAAAAGTTTGCGAAAGAATTTTACAAAAGCGGCGATTATGAAAGCTATTTAAAAATTCTTCCGCATAAATATTACGAAGAAAACAACGTTCATGCCACCCTGCTCGGTTTTGAAAAGGACTATGAAAAAGCTATAAATTTGCTTGATGAATTTCTTCCGTTCGTTGACAATTGGGCGACCTGCGATATGATGAGGTTTCCGATTTTTAAGAAGAATTTGTCAAAGCTGTACTCAAAAATTCCCGAGTGGCTTGAGTCTGAAAATCCGTACACCGTGAGATTCGGAATAAAGATGCTGATGGATTATTTCCTCGGCGAGAATTTCACAGCGAAATGTGCCGAGCAAGTTTGTGCCGTCAGCCGTGAGGAATACTACGTCAAGATGATGGTTGCGTGGTACTTTGCAACTGCGCTTGCCAAAAACTACGACGAAATTATTCCGTATATTGAAAACAGGCGTCTTGAAAAACAGACGCATAACAAGGCAATTCAAAAGGCGATCGAAAGCTATCGCATAACGGACAGTCAAAAGAAATATTTGAGGACGCTGAAGATTAAGGAAAAAGAAAGAGGATGAAAAAATGTTCGCAAGGGTAAAGAGTATGGGCATATTCGGTATGGAGGTTTTTCCTGTCGGAGTGGAGGCGGATATTTCCTCGGGACTGCCTCGCTTTGATGTCGTCGGACTTCCGGATTCCGCCGTCAGCGAATCACGCAACCGAGTCCATTCGGCGATAAAGAACAGCGGATTTGACTTCCCAGTCAGCCGAATTACAGTTAACCTTGCTCCCGCCGACAGACGTAAAGAGGGACCGCTCTATGATCTTGCAATGTTTATCGCTCTCTTGGAAGCGTCGGAACAGCTGAGAGTGAAAACCGACGAATATGTTTTTCTCGGCGAGCTTTCGCTTGACGGTAAGGTCAGGCGTGTTAACGGAATCTTACCGATGGTTATCGGAGCCTGTCAGAGCGGAATGAAAAAGATTTTCGTTCCTGCCGATAATGCAAATGAGGCGGCAATTGTCGAGGGAATAGAGGTTTATCCGGTTGCGGATGTTTTATCTGTGCTTAATCATCTGCGAGGAACGAATCCGATCCGACCGGCGGTACCGTCAAAAAATACCGACGAAGCGGGCTATGATTATCTGCCTGATTTTGCCGACGTTAAGGGACAGTTCGAGGCAAAGCGTGCGCTTGAGGTTGCGGCGGCAGGAGGACACAATACGCTTATGATCGGTAGTCCGGGCTCGGGCAAGAGTATGCTTGCCAAAAGGATTCCGTCGATTTTGCCGTCAATGACATTTGAAGAAAGCCTTGAAACGACGAAAATTTATTCAATCTCGGGTGCGCTCAGAAACAATTCAAGTCTTATAACCAGACGTCCGTTCCGAGCTCCGCATCACACGGTTTCGTCAATAGGACTTGCCGGAGGCGGCGCTATCCCGAAGCCCGGTGAGATTTCTCTTGCACACAACGGCGTGCTTTTCCTTGATGAATTGCCCGAATTTTCACGCTCGACAATGGAGATGCTGCGTCAGCCTCTTGAGGACAGGCAGATTACAATTTCTCGTGCCTCGGGAGCATCAACATATCCCTGTTCGGTGATGCTCGTCTGCGCAATGAATCCGTGCCCGTGCGGTTACTACGGCCACCCGACGAAGAAATGCACCTGCCGTGAGGGTGCGGCGGCAAAATATCTTTCAAAAATCAGCGGTCCGCTGTTGGACAGAATTGATATACATATTGAGGTTCCGCCCGTCGATTTTGAAAAGCTCTCCGATTCTCACCGTGGCGAGCCGTCCTCGGAAATCAAAAAGAGAGTTGAGGCGGCAAGGAAGATTCAGCAAGAACGTCTCAGCGGCACATCGGCGAATTGCAACGCCCAGATGAACTCTGCAATGACACGTGAATTTTGCCGAGCGAGCGATGCGGCGATGAAAATGCTTGAAATTTCATTCGATAAGCTCGGACTTTCGGCACGTGCATACGATAAAATACTGAGAGTTGCAAGGACGGTTGCCGATCTCGATAATTCCGAGATTATTGAGGCAACACATATTGCCGAGGCAATTCAATACCGCTCTCTGGACAGAAAATTTTGGACAAGATGAGGAAATCGTCCAAAGACGAAATATTGACAGAAAAACAAGGTATGCTATAATCGAATCACCTGTTATAGCATACCTTTATTATATAAATCCTGAAAGGGTGTATCTATGTCAAAATCCGAACGTAAAAAGCGCAAGGTAATATATTATGAAAACGAACTCACGGACGATTTTGCGAAGATGGGCATTGAAATAAAACCGCTTCGTGAGAACTACCGCTATATTCACCGAGGTCCGCTGTGGAGATTGTTTTCTTTTATTCTGTATAGAATTATCGGTCAGCCGCTTGCGTGGCTTTATACGAAGATTGTTCCGCTTCACCGTTTTAAGAATCGAAAGGCGATTTTTAAGGTCGGTTTGTCGGGCGCATATATCTATGCAAATCATACGAATTTCATCCTTGACGCTTTTCTGCCGAATCTGCTCAGGCGTTTCCGTAGGGGATATATAGTCGTCGGACCGGACACAATGTCTGTTCCGGGACTTAACAATATTGTCGAAATGCTCGGCGCAATTCCGCTCGGTTCAACGCTCAAGCAGAAAAAGGAAATGGTGAACTGCGTAAAAACAAGGATTCGCCAGAGAAATTTTGTAACAATCTATCCCGAAGCGCATATGTGGCCGTACTATACGGGCATACGTCCGTTTACCGACGCATCATTCAGCTATCCTGCGCACACGATTACGCCCGTTTTTGCGATGACTACCTGTTATCAGAAAAGGAAAATCGGCAGTTTCCCTAAAACGGTGACATATATTGACGGCCCGTTCTATCCCGATGAAAGTCTGCCGATGGCAGAAAGAAAAAAGAAGCTGAGGGATCAGTGCTATAACGCAATGAAAGCCCGTGCCGAGAAGAACTCGACCTACGAATACAGAATTTACAGAAAAAAAGAGGATTAAGGTAATACCGCACAACTGCGGTACACGCCTTGACGCTATACAAAGTGAATAATCTGTTAAATTTGTCATAGATATTGATTAGTGAAAAAAATATGATATAATAAGATTAGCGATGAGTTATTTTGTCGCAAAAGGAGGAAAAAATAATGACAAGACAGCAGATTAAGGCAATGGCGAGAGCTCAGCTAGGAAATCAGATTTTCGGTAACACGTGGCTCATTGCCGTTGTAGTAGTGGTAATTCAGACAGCTATCTCTTATCTCGTTAACGCTATTCCCGGAATCGGTCAGATCGCATCGCTCTTGCTGGCGGGACCTGTTTCTTACGGTGTTTCGGCAATGTTCCTTAAGCAGACCCGTACAGGCGGAAAGATGGACATCGGAGATATCTTCAACGGATTCAGAGAGGACTTTTCAAACACATTCCTTATCGGTCTTATGACGACGATATTTACAATGCTTTGGAGCTTGCTCTTCGTTATTCCGGGTATCGTTAAAGCGTTGTCGTATTCAATGGCAATGTATATCAAGGTTGATCATCCCGACTATGACTGGAAGCAGTGCATCGACGAAAGTCAGCGTATGATGCAGGGTCACAAGGGTGAGCTTTTCATTCTTAATCTCAGCTTCATCGGCTGGATAATCGTCGGCGCTTGCTGTGCAGGAATCGGCGGCTTCTGGGTAAGTGCCTATATGCAGGCGGCTACTTCTCAGTTCTATGAGAACCTCAGAAGAAGTGAGCTTGGCGACAGAGTTGAAAACACCGATCCGCAGTTTACCGCATACGTTTCCGACGATCAGCAGAACTGAATTTAAAACACAATCCGTCCGTTTGGAAATATTTCCGAACAGGCGGATTTTTCTTTGCAATTGTTATTTTATATGTTATAATATTTGAGTAATTAAGGTGAAAAGGTGATTGAAGTGATACACGTAAGCAAGCCGATGACGGATCTGCCGAAAGAATATAAAACTCCGTTGCAGGAAATGACATATAGATTTCTCAGCGAAAACAATATTCCTTTCAGCCGTGTTGAAAATGACGAGGCGGTGACAATGGAGGATTGTATTGAAATTGATAAGGCGCTCGATATGAAAACGGTCAAAACGCTTTTCCTTTGCAACCGTCAGAAAACGAATTTCTATCTTTTCGTAACGGCGGGGGACAAGCCCTTTGTCACAAAGGATTTCAGTCACGCCCTCGGAATTTCAAGAGTATCCTTTGCCTCTGCGGAAATGCTTGATGAGATTATCGGCACAAAGGTCGGCGCAACAACAATCTTCGGCGTGCTCCGCAAGGAGGCCGAGGACGTCCGTGTGGTTTTCGACAAAGCGGTCTGCGACGATGAATGGTACGGCTGTTCCGACGGAACGACGACAGGATATATGAAGCTCAGAACGGACGATATTCTCAATAAGCTCCTGCCGTATTCAAAGCATACATACGAGGTTATTGAGGTCTGAGTCAGTTTGAAAGCATTTTTATTTGCAAAATCTGCTTTTTTATGGCAGATCAGGCAATAAAAAGTTAAAAAAATTGCCCTAATAATGTTTACATCCGGAAATAAACGTGTTATTATTATGGGTGGTAATTAGATTGCTATTAACTTTACAAGGAGGAACAAAGAATGGCAAGAAAAAAGTTAACCATGGATGGTAACACCGCTGCCGCTCACGTATCGTATGCGTTTACGGAAGTTGCCGGTATCTATCCTATCACTCCGTCAAGCCCGATGGCAGACTACGTTGATCAGTGGTCAGCTCAGGGCCGTAAGAACATCTTCGGTACAACTGTAAAGGTTGCCGAAATGCAGTCAGAAGCAGGTGCTTCGGGTACTGTTCACGGTTCCCTTGCAGCAGGTGCACTCACAACGACTTATACGGCGTCACAGGGTCTTCTCCTTATGATCCCGAATATGTATAAGATCGCAGGCGAGCTCCTTCCCTGCGTATTCCACGTATCGGCTCGTTGCGTTGCGTCTCACGCCCTCAACATCTTCGGCGATCATTCAGACGTTTATGCCTGCCGTCAGACAGGTTTCGCAATGCTTGCAGAAACAAACCCGCAGGAGGTTATGGATCTCGGCGCAGTTGCTCACCTTGCAGCAATTGAGGGCAGAGTTCCGTTCATCAACTTCTTCGACGGTTTCCGTACATCTCACGAGATCCAGAAGATCGAAGTTTGGGATTATGAGGATCTTAAGGAAATGTGCGATATGGATGCAGTTGCTGCATTCAGACACAGAGCTCTTAACCCCGAGCATCCCGTAATGCGTGGTTCTCACGAGAACGACGATATCTTCTTCCAGCACCGTGAGGCTTGCAACAAGTACTACGACGCAGTTCCGTCTGTTGTTGAGAAGTATATGGGCAAGGTTAACGCAAAGCTCGGCACAAACTATCAGCTCTTCAATTACTACGGCGCAGAGGATGCAGAGCACGTAATCGTTGCTATGGGTTCAATCTGTGACGTTGCAGAAGAGGTTATTGACTACCTTACCGCTAAGGGCGAGAAGGTCGGTCTTATCAAGGTTCGTCTTTACAGACCGTTCTCGGTTGAGAAGTTCGTTGAGGCTATTCCGGCTTCCTGCAAGAAGCTCGCTGTTCTCGACAGAACAAAGGAGCCCGGCTCAATCGGTGAGCCTCTCTTCCTCGACGTTGTTGCCGCTCTTAACGCAGCAGGCAAGGACGGTATCAAGGTTATCGGCGGCCGTTACGGTCTCGGTTCCAAGGATACACCGCCGTCAAGCGTATTTGCTGTATATGACGAGCTCAAGAAGGACGCTCCCAAGGCTCACTTCACAATCGGTATCAACGATGACGTTACTTATCTTTCACTTGAAGAGAAGCCGGCTCCGAACACCGCAGCCGAGAGCACAATCGAGTGTAAGTTCTGGGGTCTCGGCGGTGACGGTACAGTCGGCGCAAACAAGGACTCTATCAAGATCATCGGTGACCATACAGATAAGTATGCTCAGGCATATTTCCAGTACGACTCAAAGAAGACCGGCGGTATCACTATCTCCCATCTTCGTTTCGGTGATGAGCCGATTAAGAGCCCCTACTACGTAAACAAGGCTGACTTTGTTGCCTGCCACAACCCGTCATACATCGAAAAGGGCTACAAGATGGTTCAGGATGTTAAGCCGGGCGGAGTATTCCTTGTCAACTGCCAGTGGGATGCCGCTGAGCTTGCTGAGAAGATGAATGCAGAAACAAAGCAGTACATCGCAAAGAACAACATTCAGCTTTACACAGTTGACGCTATCGACATCGCCGCAGAAATCGGCCTTGGCAAGCGTACAAATACAGTTCTTCAGTCCGCTTTCTTTGCTCTTGCAAAGGTTCTTCCTGTTGACGAGGCTATCGGCTACATGAAGGAAAAGGCACAGAAGTTTATGAAGAAGGGTAAAGAAATCGTTGAGATGAACGAAAAGGCTATTGACGCAGGTGCAACAGCATTCGTTAAGATCGACGTTCCGGCTGACTGGGCTAACGCAGCTGATACTCCTGTTGAGGAGAAGACAGAGGGCCCGGCAAAGCTCGTTGAGCAGGTTAACAGCATTATGAAGCCTGTCGGACATATGGACGGCTATGAACTTTCAGTCGGCAAGTTCTCAAATCACGTTGACGGTACATTCGAGCAGGGTGCATCGGCATACGAGAAGCGCGGCGTTGCAGTTATGGTTCCCGAGTGGAACGCTGAGACCTGCGCAAAGTGTAATAAGTGCGCATATGTTTGTCCGCACGCTACAATCAGACCTTTCGCTCTCAGCGATGAGGAGAAGGCAGCAGCTCCGGCAGTTACAAAGTTCGCTCCGAAGCCGATCGTAAAGACAAACTACACATATACTCTTGCAATCTCTCCGATGGATTGTATGGGCTGCGGCGTATGTATCGGCGTCTGCCCGACTAAGTCTCTTAAGATGGTATCCCGTGAGAGCCAGGATGAGCAGCAGGCAGCATTCGATTACTGTGTAGCAAACGTTGAGGAGAAGAAGGATCTTACAGCTAAGATCAACGTTATCTCCAGCCAGTATAAGAAGCCTCTCCTTGAGTTCTCAGGTTCTTGCGCAGGTTGTGCAGAGACTTCATATGCTCGTCTCGTAACACAGCTCTTCGGTGACAGAATGTACATCTCCAACGCAACAGGATGTTCTTCAATCTGGGGCGGCCCGGCAGGTACATCACCGTACACAACAGATAAGAACGGCAAGGGTCCGGCATGGGCTAACTCCCTCTTCGAGGATAACGCAGAGCACGGCTACGGTATGTACCTCGGTCAGAAGGCTCTCAGAAACAACCTCATCGAGAAGGTTACAGCTCTTGCAGCTAAGGACGGCGTAAGCGCAGAGATTAAGGCTGCCGCAGACGCTTACCTTGCGACAGTAAATGACGGCGAGAAGAACGGCGCTGCAACAGACGCTCTCGTAGCTGAGCTCGAGAAGTGCGGCTGTGACGACGCTAAGGAAATCCTCGCCCAGAAGGATTACCTCTCCAAGAAGTCCGTATGGATCTTCGGCGGCGACGGTTGGGCATATGATATCGGCTTCGGCGGTCTTGACCACGTTCTTGCTTCGGGTGAGGATGTAAACGTTATGGTATTCGATACCGAGGTTTACTCTAACACAGGCGGACAGGCTTCAAAGGCTTCTCAGATCGGTCAGGTTGCTCAGTTCGCAGCGGCAGGTAAGGCGATCGCTAAGAAGAGCCTTGCTGAGATCGCAATGTCCTACGGCTACATCTACGTTGCTCAGATCGCTATGGGCGCAGACCAGAACCAGACACTTAAGGCTCTTCAGGAAGCTGAGGCTTATCCGGGACCGTCACTTGTTATCGGTTACGCTCCCTGCGAGATGCACA
>DKDP01000032.1:34469-41400 GCA_002449395.1 Ruminococcaceae bacterium UBA6845
GCACAGCATCAAGGGCGGTATGGTTAACTGCCAGGCAGAGATGAAGAGAGCGGTTGAGTGCGGTTACTGGAATATGTTCCGTTACAACCCGGCTCTTAAGGCAGAGGGCAAGAACCCGTTCACAGTTGATTCTAAGGTTCCTGCAACAGACGGTTACCGTGCATTCCTTATGAACGAGGCTCGTTACTCCGCTCTTACACGTTCGTTCCCGGAGAGAGCAGAAAAGCTCTTCGAGAAGGCAGAGGACGGCGCAAAGGATCGTTATGCACATCTCCAGAAGCTTGTTAAGCTCTATGGAACAGAGGAATAATTCCTCAGAATAAATAAATTAAGCAGGTAGTTGCCTCGGCAATTACCTGCTTTTTCGTCTTAAATAACTTGAGAAACTTACCAAACATTTGATGTCAAAACATTTTTCCACTTCCAATACGTGCGTGCGGAGCAATCCGATTTTTTACAAAACCGACCGCTGAATTTCTGTAATGCAATAAATTTCCGGAAAACATTGATACAAAGCCGCTTTTTTGTTATAATTTTCTTAACGCAACCGTCGGTTGACAAATTATACAGTCCGATTTCTTGCGTGCAACCGAAAAAAACGGTATGATTGCAACAAGAAAAGGAGGAATCGTTATGATCCTGGCAGATAAAATAATTTCGCTCCGCAAAAAAGCGGGTTGGTCGCAGGAGGAGCTTGCTCAGCAGCTCGGAGTGACCCGGCAGTCCGTATCAAAATGGGAGGGCGCACAGTCGGTTCCCGATATGGATAAGATTTTGCAGATGAGCCGAATCTTCGGAGTGACAACAGACTTTTTACTTAAGGATGAAATTGAAGAAAAAGAGGAGATAAAGGTCGGAGAGGATTCGCCCTTGAGAAAAGTGAAAATGGTGGAGGCGTCGGATTATCTCGATATCCGAAAAACCGCCGCACCAAAGATTGCTTTGGCAACGATGCTTTGCGTTTGGTCTCCGATCGCTTTGATCCTATTCGCCGGGTTGAGTGAAATCTCCCGATTGCATATATCGGAGAATCTTGCGGGCGGTATGGGACTTTGCATTCTCATTATAATTGTTGCGATTGCGGTTACAGTTTTCCTTTCCTGTTCATCAAAGTCACGTGACTTCAGATTTCTTGAGAACGAGGCGTTTGAAACCGAGTACGGCGTGACGGGAATGGTAAAAGAAAGGAAGAAAGCCTTTTCCTCTGAATATTCACGTCTCAACACAATCGGAGCGGTGCTTTGTATACTTTCTGTTTTACCGCTGTTTGTTTCGCTTTGCTTTAATGCGGCTGATATCATTTATATTTCGGCGGTATGTCTGTTGCTGGCGATTACGGGAATCGGAGTTTACTTATTTGTTTATGCGGGCGTTCGTCAGTCGTCGTTCAACAAGCTGCTTGAGGAAGAGGACTATACACGTGACAAAAAGTCAAAAAGCAAGATAAAAGGTGCAGTCAGCGTTTGCTACTGGCTGGTTGTGACAGCAATATTTCTTCTGTTTGTTTACGGACCGAGCGGCAATGCCCAGGTGAAAAGCGGATGGATAATATGGGCTGTTGCAGGAGTTGTATACGGCGCAGTTACGGTCATATTAAATTCGGTCGGCGGCAGGGAGAAAAAGCAATGAAAAATATAATTGAGATAAAAAATCTGATAAAATCTTTCGGCGATGTTAAGGCGGTAAGAGACATTTCTTTCTGCGTCGGGGAGGGTGAGCTCTTTGCATTTCTCGGCGTTAACGGCGCAGGAAAAAGCACGACAATTTCGGTAATGTGCGGTCAGCTTTCCAAGGATTCGGGCAGTGTTGAAATCTGCGGAAAAAGCATTGACAGCTCGCTTGACGAGGTGAAAAGAAACATCGGAGTTGTCTTTCAAAATTCGGTGCTCGATTCCTCACTCACCGTAAACGATAATCTCAGAAGCCGTGCGGCGCTTTACGGAATTAAGGGTGCAGAATATAAAAAAAGAGCCGCCGAGCTGGCGGAACTGCTCGATTTTAAGGATCTGATGAATCGAACGGTCGGCAAGCTCTCGGGCGGTCAGCGGCGCAGAATTGATATCGCACGGGCTCTCCTGCACAGACCTAAGCTGTTGATTCTAGATGAGCCGACGACGGGTCTCGATCCGCAGACAAGAAAGCTCCTTTGGCAGGTGGTCAACGATCTGCGCAAGAGGGAGAATATGACTGTCCTGCTCACAACTCACTATATGGAGGAGGCGGCAGATGCGGATTATGTTGTGATTCTCGACAGCGGAAGAATCGTTGCCGAGGGTACGCCGCTCGATCTGAAAAATACATACACGGGCGATTTTATAACAATATATAAGGCTGATGAAAGCTGTGTAAAGACGCTCGGTATGCCGTATGAGTTGATCCGTGACGCAATTCGTGTTTCGGTTCCCGACACTGCGGCGGCGACAAAGCTGATTACGCAGAACCCCGAACTGTTCACCGATTATGAGGTTACAAAGGGAAAAATGGACGATGTTTTCCTTGCCGTGACAGGAAGAAAGCTGACGGGAGGCGAAGAAAAATGACAGGACTCGGTAATCTGATAAGGCGTAACATCCGCCTGTTCTTCAAGGATAAGGGTATGTTCTTCTCTTCCCTCATCACTCCGATTATTTTGCTTGTGCTCTACGTAACATTTCTTGCAAAGGTTTACCGTGACAGTTTCATTTCCGTGTTCCCGACGGGAGTTACTGTCGGCGATGAACTTATTAACGGCATTGTTGCAGGGCAGCTCGTTTCTTCACTTTTGGCGGTTAGCTGTGTTACGGTCGCTTTTTGCTCAAATCTATTGATGATAAACGATAAGGTCAGCGGTGCTGTTCACGATCTTACGGTTTCGCCAGTTCGGCGCTCAGCTCTCGCCCTCGGATATTTTGTTTCTTCGGCGGTTTCAACTTTAATAATAAGTTTTGTCGCTCTTGCGGCAGGACTTCTGTACGTCCGCACTCAGGGCTGGTATATGTCGGCAGGCGATCTCGGTTATCTTGTGCTCGACGTTTTTCTGCTGACTCTTTTCGGCACAGCGCTTTCGTCGTGCATCAATTTTGCCCTTAAAACGAGCAGTCAGGCATCCGCAGTCGGCACGATTGTCAGTGCGGGCTACGGATTCCTCTGCGGAGCATATATGCCGATGTCACAGTTCGGCGGAGGTTTGCGAAAGACGCTGATGTTTCTCCCCGGCACTTACGGCACAAGTCTGATCCGCAATCACGCAATGGCAGGAGCTTTCCGAAAAATGGAAAGTATTGGATTCCCGCCGCAGGCAGTCGAAATGATGAAGAACGCAGTTGACTGCAAGCTGTTCTTTTTCGGAGATGAAGTGACCGTGCCTATGATGTATGCGGTGCTCGGCGGCTCGACGGTATTGCTGATTCTTTTATATATTCTTCTCAACAAAACGATTTCCGGGAGGGCAAAATGAGCAAGTATAAACCGCTTTGGGACTATGTGAAAACGCAGGACGCCGATTTTGTCCTGACTTTTGATCAAATAGAAGAAATTCTCGGATTTTCGATTGATCATTCCTTTTTAACTTACAAAAAGGAGCTTTCGGAATACGGATGGCAGATCGGCAAAATTTCAATGAAAAACAGGACGGTTAGTTTTATAAAGCCGCAGTTGCCTATTGATTTACAGTGAAATTTGTTTTATTATTAATTTAGACCACAATGAACGGAGAATTGCTATGGATAAATTCGCAAGATTCAGATATCAGCCGTGTATCCCTCTCGGACCCGACGGCAGAAAAGTAACGGGATCGCCCGAACACGCCGCACTTTCAAGAAAGGCGGCAGGCGAGGGTATGGTTCTGCTGAAAAATAAGGACAAGGTTTTACCGCTGAAGAGAGGCGAAAAGATCGCTCTTTTCGGCAAGGCAACCATTGAATACATAAAGGGCGGCGGAGGAAGCGGCGATGTTTTCTGCGCCTATACGCATAATATCTATGACGGCTTCGCCTGTAAGGAGGCAGAGGGCAAGGTCAGCGTGTATATGCCGACGGTTGAGTATTACAAGAACTATGTGAAAGAGGAAAGCAAAAAGATTCCGACACGCCCTGAGATCGAGAAAATCTGGGACAAGGTCAACGCAATGGATTTTTGTCAGGAGAAGGACGATATAATCTATGCGACCTTTGCAAGTATGCACGTTACCGAGGCGGACGCTCCCGATGAGCTTATCTCCGAGGCGGCAAAGAACGCCGACGCTGCGATAATTACGCTCAGCCGTTTTTCTGCCGAGGGAGTTGACCGCCGTGCGATCGGAAATGATTATTACCTTTCCGACGTCGAAAAGAGCCTGATAGACAGAGTTTCTTCCGCATTTAAAGAGACAATCGTCGTGCTCAATTCCGGCGCAGTCGTTGACTGCGAGCACTTTGCCGAAAATGATAGGGTGCAGGGCATTCTCTTCGGCTGGCAGGGCGGTATGGAGGGCGGAATGGCTGTTGCCGACATTCTCTGCGGTGACGTCAATCCGTCGGGCAAGCTCGGCGACACAATCCCGAAATCCTACGACGATTACGAGAACGGAAAGATATTCCAGACGGGCTATGACCACCTTGATTATCAGGACGACATCTATGTCGGTTATCGCTATTTTGAGACAATCCCCGGTGCGGCTGAAAAGGTGCGGTATCCGTTCGGATTCGGTCTTTCCTACACCGAATTTGAAATGAGCGGAACATTCTGCGGCGAGAGCGATGGTAAAATAATTGCCGTCACAACAGTGAAAAATATAGGTAATTTTGCCGGTAAAGAGGTTGTACAGCTCTATTACAGTGCACCACAGGGCAAGCTCGGCAAGCCGTTAAAGGAGCTTGCGGCGTTCGCAAAAACAAAGCTCCTCGCTCCGGGTGAAAGCCAGACCGTTGCCGTCAGCTTTGATATCAACGATATGGCGAGCTTTGACGACGTGGGCAAGGTTAAAAAATCCGCTTTTGTTATTGAAAAGGGTACATATAAATTTTTCCTCGGCAATTCCGTAAGGAACACGACGGAGCTCGGCTATAAATTTGTTGCTGACGAAGATATCGTTGTAAAGCAGTCTAAATCTCTTCTCAAACCCTTTGCTCTTGAGAAGAGGCTTCTCTCCGACGGAAGCTATGAGAGCCTTCCGCAGGGCGAGCCGAGCTATGATTCGGGATCAAATACTCTTGCTGATGCAAAGGCTCCCGTCGAGGCTGTTATGTTCGACGATGTCGGCGAAAAGATCAGCCTTGACGATTTTGTAAGGCAGTTTACCGTTGATGAACTCATTGACTTTGTCGGCGGACACCAGAATCAGCCCGGTGTGTGCAATACGGGCGCTTTCGGCGGATTGAAGAGACTTGATGTTCCTCCCGTGCCGACGGCTGACGGTCCTGCGGGTGTGAGACTTGATGCAAAAACAGGCTCACCTACAACGGCTTGGCCGTGCGCAACCCTCCTTGCCTGTACGTGGAACACCGAGCTTATTCAGGAGGTCGGTGCGGCAGGCGGTGCCGAGCTGAGAGAGAACAATCTCGGCGTATGGCTTGCTCCTGCAATGAACATCCATCGCAATCCGCTCTGCGGACGTAATTTTGAATATTTCTCCGAGGATCCTCTGCTTGCGGGTAAATGCTGTGCGGCTGATGTAAGGGGAATCCAGTCCAATAAGGTTGCCGCATCGGTTAAGCATTTTTGCTGCAACAACAGGGAATCGAACAGATTTGAATGTGATTCAAGGGTTTCCGAGCGTGCGCTCAGGGAGATATATCTTCGTGGCTTTGAAATCTGTGTCAGAGAGGCTGACCCGTGGACAATTATGTCGTCATATAATCTCGTTAACGGAATCCACACCTCAACAAATTATGAGCTTCTGACGGAGCTTTTGAGAGACGAGTGGGGCTTTGACGGAATGGTAACGACCGACTGGGGCGTACACAGCCGTCATTCGGATGAGCTCCTTGCCGGTAATGACCTCAAGATGGGTGAGGGCGAACCGGACGAGCTGAAAGAAGCATATTCAAACGGCAAAATTACAAGAGCCGATCTTGAAGCGTGTGTAAAGAGAATCCTTCAGATGACACTGAAAACAGCAGAATAACCTAAAGGGTGCCGCCGATTGAGCGGCACCCGAAATTTTAATGGTAAAATAAAAAAGAAAAATTCAATAATGTATTGACTTTTCTTTTTTTATTTGGTAAAATATTTGAGCGTTGTTAAACAACGAGGGCCATTAGCTCAGTTGGTTAGAGCAACCGGCTCATAACCGGTCGGTCCGGGGTTCGAGTCCCTGATGGCCCACCAATTAAATATAGGGGTATAGCTCAGTTGGTAGAGCAGTGGTCTCCAAAACCACGTGCCGAGGGTTCAAGTCCTTCTGCCCCTGCCAGAACCAAGTCTCTGGAAGCCTTATTTATCAAGGTTTCCGGGGATTTTTTTATTTCAAAAATAGCTGTCATCTACACTTTTTTGGCTTTTCATCTACACTTTTCTAACAGTTATTTTCAGGAAGAAGCCTCAAGAGCGTTTATAAATTTAATAAATTAACAGTCAATCGTTAAAGAAGTCCTGGGTCATCCAGTCAATGGAGACGTTGAGGCACTTGCATATACACGTAAGCTCGTAATCTGTTACCTGACGTTGATTTTTTTCAATTTTACTTATCATTTGCTGGTCAATATTAACGTTCAGGAGCTGCATTTTGGCCGCAAGATCGGATTGAGAAATGCCTCGCTCTGTACGTGCTTCTTTAAGACGCCTGTGAATAATGTTTTTGTTGTCATAATAAATAATCTGTTTTATAAATATCACTCCAATACGTTATATTAGCGTATTGACAATAACATTTTTTCGTTGTATAATTACGTTACATTAACGTAATTATTGGCTAAAATATTTTTTTGAAATAAAAATCAAAGGATCGATAAAATGAACAAGTCCATAAAAAATG
>DKDP01000016.1:0-1173 GCA_002449395.1 Ruminococcaceae bacterium UBA6845
CGGGCAATACGCCCGTTGTTGCAATTGTCGGAATGAGCAAGGTCACCGATATGAGCGGCTCAAACATACGGCGGATTTACGTCACCGACCATGGCAAAAGACCTTTTGAGCAGGTGCTCAGAGAGTGCCGTGAGGATCTTGCGGCGGCGGCTCACAGGGTTGCCGAGGACTTTTTCAACAGTGCAATTTGAAAATTTTCAACAGTTTCCACAGATTTTTCCACACTTTTTGTTTAAATTCCCGTTTTTTAGTGATATTCAAGAAAAATAGAAGCGTGAAAAATAATTTTCCACATAGTTTTCCACACCTCGGACAAGCCCCAAAAAAGCATATTTTATTTTCCGAAAACGCTTGACATTACAAGCTATATAATGTATAATACTTGCCTGTAAAGAAAAAAACTTTACAGGCATTTTTATGAGAGGAAGAGTGAGATGAGTAAAAATCTTGATATGACCTTACTGCTCGATTTTTACGGCGATATGCTCACCGATAAGCAGCGCACATTCATCAGCTACTACTACAATGACGATCTCTCCCTTTCCGAAATTGCAGCGAACGAGGGCATAACCCGTCAGGGAGTGCGTGACGCCATAAAGCGAGCCGAAAGTCAGCTTGTCAATATGGAGGATCGCCTCGGACTTGTTGCCCGATTTGAAAATATGAAGAGCGGTCTCGGCGAGATAATCGAGGTTTCCGATGAAATCGCCGCATACAACCGCCAAAACACCCTTTCCAAGGAGATCAACGACGCAACGGCGAAGATCAAGGCGGTTGCGGGAATGCTTCTTGCGGAGGACTATTCTTAAAACAAGGTGGTGTGCCGAATGGCATTTGACGGTCTTTCCGAAAGACTTGAAGCCGCTTTTCAGCGTTTGAAAAGCAAAGGCTCACTGACTGAAGCGGATGTCCGCAGTGCAATGCGTGAGGTTCGTCTGGCTCTGCTTGAGGCTGACGTTAACTACAAGGTTGCCAAGGACTTCACCGAAAAGGTCACAAAGAGAGCGGTCGGAGAACAGGTTATGGAAAGCCTTACTCCCGCTCAGATGGTTATCAAAATAGTTAATGAAGAGCTCACCGAGCTTATGGGCGGCACAAAGGCACGCCTTGCCGTCGCCAATCATCCACCGACAGTCGTTATGATGTGCGGACTTCAGGGTTCAGGTAAAACTA
>DKDP01000016.1:1268-1614 GCA_002449395.1 Ruminococcaceae bacterium UBA6845
CCTGCGATATTTACCGTCCCGCCGCTATTAAGCAGCTGCAGGTTGTCGGCGAAAGCATCGGTGTCCCCGTCTTTGAAATGGGACAGGTCAATCCTGTCGAAATCGCTAAGGAAGCTATTAAGCTCGCTAAGGATCACGGATATGATTACGTATTCCTTGACACGGCAGGCCGTCTGCATATTGATGAGGAGCTGATGAACGAGCTTAAAAACATCAAGGCAGAGGTCAAGCCGCACGAGATTCTCCTTGTTGTCGATGCGATGACAGGTCAGGACGCCGTTAATGTTGCGACCTCGTTCAATGAGGCACTCGGAATTGACGGCATCGTGCTCACAAAGCTCGACGG
>DKDP01000016.1:1701-51662 GCA_002449395.1 Ruminococcaceae bacterium UBA6845
AAAAGCTCACCGATCTTGATACATTCCACCCCGACCGTATGGCGTCGAGGATCCTCGGAATGGGCGATATGCTTTCCCTCATCGAAAAAGCAGAAATGGCTCTTGATGAGAAAAAGGCAATTGAGCTTGAAAAGAGACTTAAGCAGAACAAGTTCGATATGAACGACCTGCTTGACCAGCTCGCACAGATTCGCCGTATGGGCTCGATCAAGGACACTCTTTCGCTTATCCCGGGCGTTGAAAAGCAGATCAAGGACGTTGACATTGACGAGCGTCAGTTTGACCGAGTTCGTGCGATAATCGAGTCAATGACTCCGCAGGAGCGTGAAAAGCCCGAGATCATCAACCCGTCCCGCAAAAAGCGAATTGCCGCAGGATGCGGACAGGACGTTGAGGCGGTCAACAAACTTCTCACCCAGCACAAGCAGATGCAGAAGATGTTCAAGCAGATGAACGGCAAGGGTAAGAAACGCAGAAGAGGCCGTCCCGATCTCTCACAGCTCAAGGGCTTCAACATTTAAGGCAGTTTAGCTTTCAAACACGCACTCATCACTTGCGTGATTGATATATTATTTTATATTTATTTTTTGGAGGAATTTACAATGGTTAAAATCAGACTTCGCCGTATGGGCGCAAAGAAGGCACCTTTCTACCGTGTTGTTGTTGCGGATTCAAAGTATCCCCGTGACGGCAGATTCATCGAGGAGATCGGCACATACGATCCGATGAAGAATCCTGCTGAGATCAAGATCGACGCAGAGGCTGCTGCAAAGTGGCTTGCAAACGGCGCTCAGCCGACAGATACCGTTAAGGATCTTCTCAAGAAGAGCGGTATTGTTAAATAATTAAACAGAGGTAACAATGATGAACGAATTATTGGTACAAATTGCAAAGGGTCTTGTAAGCGATCCCGACGCAGTAACCGTTACCGTTGACGACATAGATGATGACGGCGTTATTGTTTATCATCTTCACGTTGCAGCCGACGATATGGGCCGTGTAATCGGCAAGCAAGGTCGAATTGCAAAGGCAATCCGCACCGTTATGCGCTCGGCGGCAAACAGGAACGATCAGAAAATCTCTGTTGAGATCGACTGATTTTCAGAAAGAAACAAAAGCTGTGGCAGAATGGAATTTCCATTTTGTCACAGCTTTTTCTTATGTTTTAACAGGAACATCAAACGTAATCCCAAATTGAGATCTCCATTGTTGAAATTCTGAGTGCAATCAACGCATCGACCGAATTTATTTGTCCGTCGCCGTTGATGTCAGCCGCCGTTTTTTCGGCTCCGTCGAGAAGCGATGTTCCGACAGAATGCTGCAATATAATCAACGCATCGAGCGAGTTTATTCTGCCGTCGCCGTTGACATCGCCCTTTGTGCTTCCGCCGCCGACAAAAATCCGAATCTCGCTGTCAATCAAGCCGTCATTACTTTTCACCGTCACCCTTGCGTAACCCGGTGCGGCTGCCGTAATCCTATCGCCCGTAACGGAAATCACCGAGCTGTCACTCGATCCGATATCAATGCTGAAATCGGGAGCAAGCACCGAATCCGCTTTCGGCTTTATAACAAAATTGTCGCCTGCTTTCATTTCAAGCTCAGTCGGTATGTCGATCGAACAGCGGTAATTAACAAATGATATACCGTTTTTCTCTGCATATTTTTGCGCCGCCGAATCCTTGTAGCAATAAATTGTGCCGACAAAGCCGTCAAATGCGCCGTCCGAAATCGCTGAAATACTCTGTGGAATATCAATTCTTCCGTCGGCAACACGGCATTCACGAACGATATTGTCAACGATCAGGAGCTTATCGAGCTTTTCGATTTTTATTATTCTTCCCGTGTCGGCGGAATCAACCAAAAGCCTGTAACTCTTACTGCCGTCCATTTTCACATTACACTTCCAGATCTTGTATCCGTTCTTTTCCGCCGCAGTGAGGGTAAGTGTTTCCGTGTCCGAAACGAGCCTTACCGAGCCGATACCGACCGACGTTGCAACATTGACCGAAACGTTATCGTAGGCTGTGGCTTCGGGATATTTCACAGCGAGCAAGCCCTCCTGCTTTTCGGCGGTTCTGACAAATATTTTTATTTCCTTATAGCTGTGCCATTCGCCGTCGGCGTAATAGCTGAGCTTTATGTTTTTCGTTCCTGCCGAACCGAATTTCAGGCTCATCTCAGCTTTGTTGTTCTTCACATCAACGGTTGTATCCGCTCCGCCGCCGACTGCACGAATTTTCTCCGTGCGGTCAACCGCAGAGAATGTCAATTCTGCCGAATTATCGACCGACGCCAATGTTTTCGGGTACGAAAGTTTTGTAATCATTCGGTTGCAGTTTTCGTATGCCTTTTTCGCATCGAACGTATACAGTTCGCCCTGAAGAACGTGATTATAATATGCGCCGATCGTAAATGACTTACCCGTTATCAGGTAATCGACCGTAATAAGGCTGTAATTTCCGATCTTCTTCTCGGATATGCAATAGTTTCGATTGTTCACGGGAAGAGTGAGCGTGCTGCCTTCATAGAAAATGCGCAGCTTGTTCGGCGAGCCCTTGGTAACTATTACAAGGCGGTTTCTCTGCGAATACTTTGAAACGTCCTCAATATAGCAACCGAGAACCGACGACGGATCATCAGCGGAATATTCATCGACCTTTTTCATCATATTTTCGAGATCGGCTGAGTTTGTTACCCTGCTTTTTGCCGAGCTGCTGAGGGCGTCATAAGCCTGCTTCGCTTCAAAAATAATGTTGAGATTGTCCTCAATGTTGTTCTGCGGCAAGCCGTCGATCATCTCAGCAACCTTTTGCGCGTCCTCGTTCGCAGTGCGTGTGATCTTGAAATCAACCTTTGCGCCACGATATCTGAGCGAAATATAAACAGTTCCGATTTCGTCGATTATTTTGTTGTACACGGGATTCTGCGCACCGAGACAGTCGCTGACATAAGAAAAAGCTGCTTCGGGTTCAATAGTTTCTTCCGTCTTGTCGGAGTAGACCGCTTTAAGCTCAAGTCCGCCGAGGTCAATCGTCTCGCCTGCCGAGTATGTCAGCTTTGTCGGTTTCTTCGTAATTTTGAGACTTGTCGGCTCCCTATAATTTGTTACGGCAGACATACCGAGGAAATTGTCGCTGTCATCATAGCTTGCAACGCTGATCACGCTATCCTTTTCAAGAGAGCTGAACATCACGGCAGTGTCCCCGAGATACGGCAGATCGTATGTTTCAACGCCGTTGACATACACGACAAAATACGAAATATTGTCATTTCCAAATGAGATGTTCAACGTCTCGCCGTCAAGTGAAAGTGTTGAAGCTCCCGAATTGCTGAGCTGACCGCCGTTGAGCGAAGCATAGAGGGTGTTAAAGCTCGTCATCTGCGAATCAAGCCAATCAATTCTGCGTGCAAGCCACAGCCTGAAATTATTCAGATCATCCTCAAAGCCGACCGATCCGTTCCAAATTCTGTCGTTATTTTCGCCCGATTCACGGAGCTTTTCGAGTGCCGCGTCAATATCGCCGCCGGGCTTGAGCATATCGGCGATTGCAGTGTACCGCAGCTCACGGTATTCCCTGTAAAGCTCATTTACAAAAGCCGGATCCTTGATAACGTTAAGAATGTATCCTCTTGTCAATGCCGTCCATTTGTTAAAGGAATACACATAGGTTGAATTTCCGCTTGTCATATCCATATCCCAGACGGGACCGAACGTCAGCTTTCCACCCACGTCCTTATACATATATGTGCTCCTGTTCGGGAAATCCTGATTCTGAAAAATTTCATTAATAAGCGCATATTTTGCAAATGACTTTATATCCGCAAGCTCGGAATACCTCGTCCTCTGTCCGTTATATTTCGTACAGAAATCCGAGGACTGAGCTGCGCTTTCAAATGCGGAATAGTAATCTCCGATCTCTTTCAGCATACCCTTTCCGATTCCCTCGGGCTTGCTGACCGTAACCTTGTGACCGGATGCAGTATTGAAATACGGCGCATCTCCTTCGTATCCCTCCAAAAGATATCCTCCGTCAGTGCTCGGCAGGTCGCAATAATCCGTTATTTTGTAGGTTTTGCCCTTATATGTCACCTCGCCCGCCGTGACCCAGTCCATATCGGTCTCCATCTGCTCGGCAAGCTCGTCTCGCTCATCCTTGGACATTGTTTTCTTGTTCGCCTTATAAATTGCCTTTGCAACGTCATCGGCAACATCGTCCCAGTTGGTTATATCTACTCTGCCCTCTCCGATGCGTATATGCTCGCACAAAAGATAGTTTCCGACAACCTTACCGTTGAGCACAACGTCAACCCACTGTGAACTCATTGCGTCAAGTCCCATATCAGCGGCAAGATCATAGATCAGCTTGTTTCTTGAAAGCGATGCGTCAAACGGATTCGAGAGCAAAACCCAATGCTTGTTCTTGCCCATTCCGAGAAGATCGGACTTTGAATCGAGCTTGAGCTTATAGGGCTTTTTGTTTGCCATCCAGGTGGAGTTACCCCTGCCCTTAATCTCCGTTCCGCCGTCGTAGAGAACTGAAGCGTCGTTAAATTCGGAATTGCCCTGAATCGTCATATGCGCTTTAAGCACCTTGCTTTTCACAACGAGGGGTTCTCTGTCCTTCGTTTCGATATATACAACGGGCAGCTTGCTTATCAGCATATTTGCGGCGCCGATCAGCTCACCGTCCGCACCGTAGACCTCGGCGGTAAGCATTGATTCTATATCCGACTCAACGGGAATATATGTATCGGTGAAGTTGCTTATCTCCTGTTTGTCGATATACCACTTATACATAAGCTCGCTTTCGCCGCTCTTCGTCCTTACGCTTATCGGCTTTCCGACCTCGGCATAGCCTGTGTTAAAATACACCTCATCGGTGTTTGCGCTGTATACCGTGTCCGTATCGGCGGACACAGCAAAGGACATCATAGGCAGACAACCTATAATAACCGCCGCCGTCAACAGAACAGAAATTATTCGCTTCATTTTCCAGTCTCCTCGAAAAACAATTTTCTGTTTATATTTTATCAGAGAAAAAAGACAAAATCAACCGCAATGTGATTTTGTCCTTTTATTTTTTATTCTTTTATGTTAATTACCGAGTTTAAAACGTTGACAGCAGTCCGCTGAAGCTCGCCGAGTGTTATTCCGTCTGCTTTACCGAGGGTTTCAAGCAATGTTCCGTCCGGCTTGCGTTTATTTAATCTGCCGCCTCCGGGCATAAGCAGATCAACCTGCGCACGCACACGGTACGCCTGATCCCTGATCTGCGGAAATTCGTGGCTTGCCTCACTCTTCATCCACCAGTCGGTCATAACGTTTCCCTCATAGCCCCACTCGCCGCGCAGAATCGTTGTGCACAGGTCGTAGTTATAGTGGCCGTAAACGGAATTGATCCGATTGTACGAGGTCATTATATTTTTCGGCCTTGCCTCTTTAATACAGATTTCAAAGCCCTTAAGATATATTTCTCTCAGCGCACGCTCGGAAAGACGTGAATCGTTCATGTTACGGCGCTTTTCCTGACTGTTGCAGGCAAAATGCTTCGGACACGCCGATCCGCCCTGCGACTGTATTCCCATAACTGCCGCAGCCGCAATCTTACCCGTGAGGTAAGGATCCTCACTGTAATATTCAAAATTTCTGCCGCAAAGCGGGTTGCGGTGAATATTCATTCCGGGAGCGAGCAGAACATCCGATCCCCTGTCTTTCATCTCCTTTGCAATGGCGAAATAGACCTCCTTAACAAGCTGTGGGTCAAACGAGCAGGCAAACAGTGTGCCGATCGGCATAAGTGAACAGCTCGCCTTTAATCTTATTCCCGAGGGTCCGTCTGTCGTTGTAACAGGGGCAACTCCCTTGTGTCTGAGCGATTTCAGAACACCGCCGTAAACCGCCGCATTACCCTCTGTGCCGAGCGGACTGTTCATAACATAGTCGCCCCTTGATATCGCCTCAAGCTCATGGTTATCAAGTTGTGCAACGAATTGCTCCATAGTAAATCTGCCGCTTTTAACGTCGCTAAGTTTTATTCCGACATTTCCCATCCGATCGACAGACTTCGGAAGATTTTCAAGAATACGGTCCTTCAGGCTGTATTCTCGTGGTCTTACCGTTCTTGACTCTGCGACCCTTTTTCCGTCTTTCTCCTCCGCCTTTATTACGTCGAATTTTTCGATCGGTGCCGCCGCCTGCATACAACGTGAGAAAATCTCATCGTTCTCCTGTTCAAATGTGTATACGGATTTGCAGTCTCGGACATTCTTGCCGACGAAAAATTCATACCTGCCCTTTTCAATAATATATGCGCTCGCCTGCTCATCGTATGAAGAAAGCTGATACATATCGGCTGAGAGCTCGAGCTCTTCGGCCTCTCCGCCTTTAAGTGTTTCGGTCTTTCCGAAAGAGACAAGGCACATTTCGGGATTTCCGAGCTTTCCGCACGGCTTTCTGAGATAAAGCTGGACGACCTCTCTGCCGTCGGCGTTTCCGATATTTTTCACCTTAACTCTAAACTCAAAGCCGCCGTCGGTTTTCTCGGCTTTGAGCATTTCAAGCTCAAAATCGGTATATCCGATGCCGTAGCCGAACGGATAAAGCACCTTTTCCTTTGCAAAGGTTTCAAAGTACCTGTAACCGACATAGATATCCTCTTTATACTCGTTAAAATCGTCTCCGCCGAAGTTTGCCGACGAGGGATAATCCTCATAGCGTTTCGCAATTGTATCGGTCAATCTGCCGCTCGGATTTACATTGCCGCAAAGAAGATCGGCAGCGGCGTTTCCGCTCTCCATTCCGCCCTGCCAGACAATCATAACGGCTCCGAGCTTCTCTTTATATTTTTCTAATATGCTCATATCCATAATTCCGCCGATATTCAGAAGCAAAATTACTCTGTCAAATTCAGCGGTGACATTTCTGAGCATAGCATCCTCATCGTCGGCAATGAACCAACTGCCCTTTTTCAGCTTGCAGTCTCTATCCTCTCCCGAGGATCTTCCGATAACGACTACCGCAACATCCGCAGAATCACGTGCAGATTTCACCGATTGAATATCAAGCGGCATCTCGGGAAAATAAAACGGCCAATGAGCCCAAAAGCCGTGGTTGATCGGATTCTTCTCGAGCCAATTTTTGTATTTTCCTGCAAGCTCGGCATCAAGGCTCAACCTGTCACAGTTTTCAATTCCCTGTGAAAAGCTGACCGCATACGGATTGTTTACATCTCCGCCCGAACCGTAGCCGACATAGTGGCTCTCGTAGCCCGTTACTCCGAAAAGCGCAATTTTTGTGTTCTCCCTGAGGGGAAGCACACCGTCATTTTCGAGCAGAACAGCTCCGTCTGCCGCCGCTCTGCGCAAAAGCTCGGGCATACCGGAGGTAACGATCTTTTCTGCGCCCGTTCTGTCAATCTCGCCCTGTGCCAGTCCGTTGGTAACGAGATTTGCAATATTTGTCACAAGTCTCCCGAATTTATTCTTAATGTTCATTCGGTTTTCACCTCAATAATTTGATTTTCCGTTGCTACATAATCCGCTCCGACATCCCATTTTTTCGTCGGGATTTCGCCCTTTTCCAGCAGAAGCATTTCGGGGCAGGCTACTATTTTCGGACAGCCGAGATTTTCGCAGAATCGGTCGTAAAATCCCCCGCCCTTGCCGAGTCTGTGACCGTCTCCGTCGGCGGCAAAGCACGGCATAATTATCAGATCAATATCTTTCTTCGGCACGGTCGGGCAGTAATCTTTCGGCTCGGGTATTCCGAATCTGCCGGTTTCAAGGTCATCGGAATTTTTAATTTCAACGGCTTTCATCGTGCCGTCACCCGTGATTTTCGGCACACAAAGGCGCTTGCTTTTCAGTGCCGATTCAAGGAGCGGGCGTGTGTCAATCTCATCGGGCAGAGAAACAAAGGCAAAAACCGTCTCCGCCGTTTTCCATTCGTCCGTTTCGACAATGAGGTCGGAAATCATTTTTCCCCATTCCGTGAAGTCTTTCGGAGGTGTGTTTTTTATCTTTCTGCGGCAAAAATTCCGCAGCTCCGTTTTATCCATCGCCGCACCTCCTTTATAGCAATTATATCATCAATGTCAATACAGAAAAAGGCTGTCACGGTGAGGTGACAGCCAAAAATTTATTCTTATGCTTTGAGGTTAATTCCCTTATTCTCGAGCTTTGCGATGAGATCATTGACAATTGCCATAACCTCGTCCTTAACAAGAGTTCTTTCGGGATGTGAGAACACGATTCTGATCGTGATCGACTTGCCGCTTGCGTCCTGATAGGTATCGACAACGGAAGTCTTTTTGATAAGTTCAGAATTAATAAGCTCAATTGCCTCCTTGATCGGCTTGAATGTGTCGGTCACGAAAGTGACGTCAACCTCAATTGACGGGTACTTGGACGCCTCGGCATATTTGATGCCTGCATTCTCGACCGCAACAAGGTCCTTCATATCAATTTCAAGGAATACAACGCTTGCTTTCTTGTCGATATTTCTGAGAACCTCGGGGTGAACAACACCGATCTGACCGATCTCCTTGCCGCCGCAAATTATTGCATTATAGTTCTTCGGATGGATATAGTTGAGCACGGTGCTCTTCGCTTTGAACGAAATACTCTTGTGCTTGATATCGTCAACCGCAACGGAGATCATATTGATGAGCTTAAAGTAAAGCTCCTCGGTTGTCTCTGTCTTGCTGAAGAGTGTAATTGCGAGCTTCTTGTGCTCACGGCAAAGGTTGTTTTCGTCAACGCCGTCAACAATACGTCCGATCTCAAAAATTCCGAATGACGGAGCGTAGGATGAATTGGACTTGACCTGGCAGAGCTGAGTCGGGATCATCGACTTTCTGATTGTTTCGATATTCGGGTTGGTTGCATTAGCCAGCTTGATGTTCGGCTCTGTCAAAATGCCGAGCTTCTTGTATTCGTCGGTGTACTCCCAGATATATGAATGAACCTCGTGAAGTCCGTATTCCTTAACAAGAATATCCTTGAGCTTGTCCTCAATGCTCTTCTCTGCAAACGGACGGACAGGATAGAGCGGAGCCGTTGCCGTGTGGATATCAAAGTTGTCGTAGCCGTAAATTCTTGTGATTTCCTCGATGATATCCGCCTTGAGCGTAACGTCCTTAGTCGCTCTCCAGCTCGGAACGTCAACGGTGAAGTCGTCGCCGTCGAGCTTAACCTTGAAGCCGAGTGCAGTGAGGGTCTTGACGATTGTGTCGTTGTCAATCTCAATACCCGTGTAACGGTCAACGAATTTCTTGTCAAACTTAAGTTCAACGTCGTCAAACTTATGAGCGTACTCATCGGTAAGGCTTGACGTTACCTTTACGCCCGAGTCATAGTCGCTGAGGAGCTTAACGAAACGTGCAACTGCCGTAACTGTCATCTCCGGGTCGAGGCTCTTCTCGTATCGCATTGATGCGTCGGTTCTGTGAGAAAGACGTGCGGAAGATTTTCTGACGGAAACTGCGTCGAACGTTGCGGATTCAAGGGTAAGAGAATGGGTATCGTCAACGATTTCGGAATCAAGTCCGCCCATAATACCCGCAATCGCAACAGGTGTATTGTCGTTGCAGATCATCAATGTATTCTCGTCGATGTGTCTTTCAACGCCGTCAAGGGTCTTGAACTCAAACGGAGTATCAAATCTCTTGATTCTGATCTTTTCAACCTTTCTTGAGTCGAAAGCGTGCATCGGCTGACCCATCTCAAGCATAAGGTAGTTTGTCAGGTCGGCAAGGAAGTTGATCGCTCTCATTCCACAGTAGTAGAGGCGGATTCTCATATTCGCCGGGCTGACATTTCGTGTGATATTTTCAAACTGAAGACAGGAGTATCTGTAACAGAGCGGATCCTCGATTTTCATATCGACCTTCGGAAGATCCTTATATTGGCTGAGGTCAACGGTATCAAGCGGCTTGAGCGGTCTGCCTGCGAGTGCGGCAAATTCCCTTGCAATTCCGTAATGACCCCAAAGATCGGGGCGGTTGGTAAGGGACTTGTTATCAACCTCGAAGATGATGTCCTCAATGGCAAAAACATCCTTGATATCTGTGCCGTTTGCGATACTCTCATCGAGATCCATAATACCGGAGTTGTCATCGCTCATACCGATTTCCTTTTCCGAACAGCACATACCGTTTGACATATAGCCTGCAAGCGGTCTCGGTGCGATCTCAATCTCACCGAGCTTTGCGCCGACCTTTGCAAAAGCGGTTTTCATTCCGACTCTGACATTCGGTGCGCCGCAAACAACGTCTGTAAGCTGTCCGTCGCCTGCGTCAACTTTGAGAAGATGGAGCTTTTTCGATTCGGGATGCTCCTCAACCGACTTTATCTCAGCAACAACGATTCCGCTGATGTCGCTGCCCTTATAGAAAATCTCGTTCTCGACCTCGGCGGTGGACAGGGAGAACTTGTGAATAAGCTCGTCGATGTCAAGACCCGAAAGGTCGACGAAATCTTTAATCCAGTTAATTGAAATAAACATTGTTCTGCCTCCTTATTCGTCGTCCGTGAACTGCTCGAGATTAACAAGAGCACCGCTGTTGAGGTCACGGATATCCTTGATGCCGTACTTCATCATTGCAAGTCTGGTAAGACCGAGACCGAAAGCAAAGCCCGTGTATTCATCGGGATCAATGCCGCCCTCTCTGAGTACGTTCGGATGAATCATTCCGCAGGGGCAGAGCTCAAGCCAGCCGCTGTGCTTACAGGACGGGCATCCCTCGCCGCCGCAGATGAGGCAGTTGATGTCAAGCTCAAAGCCCGGCTCGACGAACGGGAAGAATCCGGGGCGCAGACGAACCTTGATATCCCTCTGAAAAACCTCCGAAAGCATCGTTTTCATAAAGAAGATGAGGTTGGATATTGAAATATCCTTGCCGACCATAACGCCCTCCATCTGGAAGAAGGTGTTTTCGTGGCAGGCGTCGGTGCTCTCGTTACGGAAGCATCGTCCGGGAAAAACAGCCTTGATCGGCTTGCCCTCATTGATGAGCTGATCTCTGTATTTCTTATAAATAGCGTTCTGAGCCGCAGAAGTCTGCGACTTGAGAAGCTGACCGTTTGTCAGATAATAGGTGTCCTGCATATCACGTGCGGGGTGAAACTTAGGAATATTGAGCGACTCGAAGCACTCATAGTCTGTTACAACCTCGCTGTAATCCTCAACGGTAAAGCCCATTGACTTGAACACATTCTCGCACTGGCGCTGAACCAATGTGATCGGATGATATGATCCTCTTGTCAGATCCGTCGGAACGGAAACGTCAAACTCGGGAGTCAGCTCAATCTCTCTCTTTACTGCGAGCTTGTGGAGCTCCTCGGCTTTCTTGCCGATTGAGTCCGCAACGCTCTGCTTGAAGGTGTTGACCGCCTGACCCATTTTCTTTTTCTCTTCGGGAGAGAGCTTGCCCATACCCTTGAGAAGTGTTGTTACGAAACCGCTCTTGCCGAGGAAATTAACTCGGAGCGTTTCAAGCTCGGAAGCGTCCTTGACCTGTAAAATAGAATCTTCAAACTTTTTTCTGAGCAATTCGATCTGTTCTGCCATTTTATAACCTCCTGATAAAAATAAAACCCGTCCGATAACAGAACCTAAATCCTGTTATGGGACGGGATAAACCGTGGTACCACCCATATTCGGAGCCTTAGCTCCGCACTCTTTTACCGTCGGTGATGCGGACGGGCACGCCCTGCTTAGTCAATGTTTTCGCAGGTCACTCCGATGCTGAAATTCATTCCCGTTCGTAAGGCGGTGCTTTCAGCCGATGACATCCGCTCTCTTTACATACCGTGACGGTAACTACTTACACATCTTCCTCGTGTATCATTATGAATTATCTTAACATCTTAATTCGGATTTGTCAAGAGATATTATTTAAGCATCGAGATGGCGTCGATAATCGTCTTTTCATAAGCCTCTCTGCCGTACTTATCGACCTCGGCCTTATTGCGTTCACCGTGGGTCAGACAGCCTGCGCCGCCGATACATCCGCCGATACAAGCCATACCCTCAATGAAGTTTGCGTCAAGTCTGTCCTTGCTCTTCTTGAGAAGTGCGGCGCGGCAAGCCTCAATTCCGTCGCAAGCGCACGCCTTGAGCTCAAAGTCGGTAATCTCCTGCTCCTTGAGTCCCTCGGCAACCGCATCGGAAAGTCCGCCGCTGCGTGCAAAAATTCTGCCGAAATACGAGGCGTTGTCGAGAGTATCCTCGTCAAGCGTCATAATGTCAATGTCACGGCTGTCGAAGAGAGCCTGAAGCTCCTCAAATGTCATTGCGGCGTCAACATACGGACGAACGGATTCTTTCTGAACCTCCGCCTTTTTAGCCGTGCAGGGTCCGATAAATATGATCCTACTGCTCTCTTCCTTATCCTTAATATACTTGGATATCGCTGCCATAGGTGAAAGGTTATGCGAAACATAGGGCAGAAGCTGCGGGAATGCTTTTTCAATATAGCTTACAAACGCAGGACAGCAGGAGCTTGTGAGGAAGCCCTTTTCCGCTAATTCCTTGGACTCGGCAAAGGCAACCATATCCGCACCGAGAGCCGCCTCGATAACAGCGTGGAATCCGAGCTTTTTAAGTCCCGTGATAACCTGACCGAGCTTTGCATACTTGAACTGGCTCGAAATTGACGGAGCCACAACGGCATATACCTTGTATTTCTTGTTGCTCTTGCTCTTCTTGATGATATCAATAACATCAAGGATATAGGACTTGTCCGTGATTGCGCCGAACGGGCACTGGTAAACACAGGCGCCGCAGGCAATGCACTTATCGTTATCAATTGCAGCCGCCTTATTCTCGTTCATCTTGATAGCCTTGATCTTGCAGGCATTCTCACACGGACGTTTACGGCTTATAATTGCAGTGTAGGGGCAAACCCTTGAGCAGGCTCCGCATTCCTTACACTTCGTCTTGTCAATATGTGCGACATGGTTCTCGTCAAATGTGATAGCGCCGAATCGGCAGGCGTCCATACAACGGTGTGCAAGACAGCCACGGCAGGCATTTGTAACCTCATAACCACCCATCGGACACTCGTCGCAGGCAGTCTCGATAACCTCGATAACGTTCGGGTTTGATTTGTCGCCGCCCATTGCGATCTTTACACGTTCGCCGAGAATCGCACGCTCCTTATAAACACAGCAGCGCATTGTCGGTGTGTTACCGGGAACGATCGTTTTCGGAATTTCAAGAATATTGTCGAGCAGGGTATCGTCCCATGCGTGGCGGGCTACCTCACGGAGAACTTTGTATTTAAGGTACTGCACCTTGGTATCGAATTTGTATAGCATTGTTTTCCTCCTTAGAAATAGCTTACCTTAATCCTCTTGCCCATTTGCTTCAAACAGCTTGAAAGCTCCTCGACAAGGTTCATTTTAATATTGAAATTAATCGGCAGATCGGGGTTCTGATGAGCCGGATTGACGGCTCTGCCGACATAGAAATTGATATCCGTCGCTTCCTCAAACAGTAATCGGCAAATTCTCGATGCGCCGTCCTGTTTGATGCTCCACTGCTCATAAAGCTCATTCTTATCAAGAGCGTCCTTTGCGTATTCGATAACCTTATTGATCGTAATAACGCCCTCGGTTACGAGGTCGACGCCCTCAATTTCAGCGATCGGCGGAACATCGCTCTGTTCAAAACTGAGCGTTGCCCTGACGGGTTTGCCGAGGTATTTTGCGGCAATTGACGAGGTTGTGCCGCCGCAGACAATGTGCTTGCCCTCTTTTGAGAAGAACAGACTCATCATACGGTCGCAGTCGTCCCTGTTGCGTGGAGGGCCGAAGAGGAGATTCATAGGCTCTCTCTTTCTGATACGAACCACACAGGCGGTTGCGTCATCGCCCGGATGATATCCGTACTGCTTGTTGCACTCGTCAATAAGCATCGTCGAAAGCGTCTTTGCCGTATATCCGAGGTCGGAGACGGTTTCCATAAAATCAATGATATCGTCACGTCTCCAGCCGAAGTTATAGGCAAGTCCTATTCCGGCGTGCGGACAGCCGTCGCTCATTGCAATGAAAATATCGTTTTCCTGCAAGCTGATAACGGACTTATATATCTGTTTTCCGTTTATATTAAGCTCATTTTTCGGATAGTCAAAATTTTTCGCATTTCTGAGCAATATCACGTGAGGGTTGTCGTACTGTATGAGTTCGGCTGTCTCATTGTTGATCAGGTGAATAATCGTAAAGGTTGAGTAAGCAACGCCCCTGACCGAACATATTGGGAGAGTTGCGGCGATTGTCGAAACACACTCCTCAAGTGACAGGCCCTCCGCCATCATGGTGGAAATGATCTTTGAGGTGAGCGTTGAGAGAATGCTCGCTTTAACTCCGCTTCCCAGTCCGTCGGCAAGAACGATCACCGTTGAATTTTCGTTCTGCTCAACTATATCCACGTGATCACCGCAGAGCTGTTCGCCCTCGTGATTTATACTTTTCCAGCCGATGTCAGCACAAAGATTATTCATCGCTGATCGACTCCTTTAATTTAGTAAGTGCAATTTTTGTTTCCGCCGCAGTTTCACCGAGGAGCGATGCGATTTCCTGAACGATTCTCATCTGGTTATCAACAACCCTGTCGGCAATTTCAACTGTCTGGTGGCTTATCTTCTCCTTGCGCTCACGCTGATTCTCTTCCTCGGTAACGTCACGGAGAATACAAACAAGCAGTCTGTATTCTTTATCATAAAGGATGGATTCCTCAACATATTTTTCATACTCCGCAAGATACGTTCTCTTGTTGTGAATACTTCTTCCGCTGTTGAGAACCTTGAGGAAGTCCGTCGGGTCAAGGATTCTTACGACCTGATCGCCGAGAACAACCGATGCGTTGCGGACGTTGATAATCTTCAGCGCCGCCTGGTTGATCTGCTGAACCTCCAGCTTTTCGTTGAGAACGATAAGTCCGTTCGGTGTGTTGCGGACGATTGTATCCGAGAAGCTCTCCGCCTTATCCTTGAGGTACGGCAGACACATTGAAATCTCCGCCTTGCCCTGAAGAATTGCAACCGCCTTTTCACGGCAGGTGTTGTAGCCGCAGGAACCGCAGTTCAGCTCATCCGAGGGCTTCATCTTGCCCATCTGACGAAGCGTGTCACGGATCTCAGCCTCCGACGGCTGCTGAAGCTTTCTTTCAATAAATGTAAAATTCTTCTTCAATGTAAGCGGATCGGGCGAGTCAACCTCAAAGTCCTTTTCACCCGCAAACTTTGAAACGGAAGCATAGTCACGAACAGGCGAACGGTGGAATTTTTCCATAACGGGGCCGCCGACGCAGCTTCCCGAACAAGCCGACATCTCAATGAAGCAGCCGTGCATACCGCCTCTTTCGATGTCGTGCAGAGCGGCGATACAATTCTCAGTTCCGTCAATCGCCATATATGTGTAGCCCGTATTTTCGGTATTCATCGTTTTGAGAATACCTCCCGTCGTCGGGAAGAATCTTGCACGACTGTTTTCGTCGTGATCCATCTCGGGCTTGAGCTCTATATTCTGCGCCTTGAGCCAATTTGTAAGCTCATCAAAGGTCAGAACCGCATCAACAATACCCTCGTAATACTGCGCCTCGTCCTTCTTCGCAACGCAGGGGCCGATGAACACGGTCTTTGCGTTCGGGATTCTCTTCTTGATATCCTTGCAGTGAGCCTGCATCGGAGAAAGAACGTCCGCAAGATACGGCAATTCAGCCGGGAAATATTTTTGTATAAGCAAATTAACAGAATGACAGCAGGAGGAAATAATGATATCGTGTGATTTCTCCCCTATCATTCTTTCATATTCATTTTTAACTATTGTTGCGCCGATAGCAGTTTCCTCAACGTCATAGAAGCCGAGCTGCTTGAGCGCCTCCCTCATGGCGCCTATGCCGACGCCCTCGTAATTTGCAATAAATGACGGAGCGAGGCTGACAACAACGGGATCTCCGCTTTGCAGGAGAACCTTGACCTTTTCGGTCTCGTCAACGATCTGCTTAGCGTCCTGCGGGCAGACTACGAAGCACTGACCGCACATTATACACTCGTTGCCGATTATATATGCCTGATTACCGGAAAAACGAATGGATTTGACCGGACAGTGACGAATACACTTGTAACAGTTTTTACAGTTGGATTTTTTCAGAGTCAGACATTCCATATCCGTTATTTCCTCTCTTCGTTTATTTTGTTAAGTACCTTGTCATTGAAAAAGCCGCTGAAATTCTCGGGTGTAACTCCCGTGAAAACATCGTCGTCAACGGTAATTGTCACACCGACACGATTGCACTTGCCGGTACAAAAACTACCGGCAAGTGTAACCTCGTCATCCAGCTTATTTTCGGCAATAGCTTTCTGAAAAAGCTCTACCAATTTTTCTGACCCTTTCAAATGGCAGGAAGAACCCACGCAAATTTGAACGATCATTTATTTCACACCTTTGCAAGAACGTTTTCGTTAAAGAAATCTTTTACTGTATCCGGCGAAACCGAGAAGAACTTATCGTCAACGGTAACGCAAACTCCCTGCTGGCATTTGCCCATGCAGAAGGTGCCGCCGAGCTCAACCTTATCGCTGAGTCCGTTTTCGTGAATAAGATACTGAAGCTGCTCAACAACCTGGCGTGAGCCCTTGATGTGGCATGATGAGCCGATACAAACCGTAATCTTCATAGTATGTGTCCCCCTATTTAATCCTTGATAATCTTTTTTCGGTTATCCTATGTTGTCCGCCGACCGGTTCACGGGATTCTCGGTCTTTGAACCGACCGGCGGCTTTCATTTTAATGCGGTGCCGCACAATTGCGGTGTTACATTAATTATTCGTAGTCAACAACGTCAATCCAGGAGTGCAGGAACTCACGTTCCGCCTCGTTGCCCTTGACGGTCTGGGAAGCCGCTACGATCGGCATCCATTTCTGAACATACTGCTTTGCTGTGTTGCTTCTCTCGCAGAAGAGATCAAGATACTTCTTTGCGCCGTCGATGTCGCCGTTGAGCCAGAAGAGAAGGTAGGTTCTTGCGGCGTCGGCAGATGCGTTACCCTGAGTTGCGTGCGACCAGTCGAGGATATAAGGTGTGCCGTCCTCGGTGATGATGATGTTTGTCGGGTTGAAGTCGCCGTGGCAAACCTTGTTGTGCTTGGGCATACCCTCAAGACGTGTGTGCAGGTCATAACGAACGGTTGCGGAAAGGTCTGTCTCGCTGATCTTTCTGTTCATCTTGTCCTTGAGCTTCGTAAGTCCCTTGCAGGTCTTGCTGTGCATCTGGAGCTGAAGATCAACGAAAAGGCTGAGATACTCGTCCTTCTTATCCGGGTTCTCTTCCATCAGGCGGGCAAGAGTCTTGCCCTTGATGAACTCGGAAACGATAGTCCACTTGCCGTCAATAACCGTAACCTCAAGGATCTTCGGGATATTGAGTCCCGTCTCCTCAATGCGAGCCTGATTAAGAGCCTCATTGAGGACGTCCGCCTTTGAGAAATCCTCGTTGAAAACCTTGAGACAGCGGTCGCCGTCACGGTAGACTGTCTTGTCGGTTCTGACCGCAATAATTCTGTCTAAATTCATATATAATCCTCCTTACTCTTTGCTCTTGCCGTTTTCTGCTCTGCGATAAGCCTTTTTGAAGTCGTGCTTGTCGTCCGTAGCCTCAAAATCGGCTGCTGTGGGTTTATCTTCTTCGGTAAAATGCTTATTACCGTAGTATGCGTTGAGATACATCTGCTTGATTTCACTCATAAGCGGATAGCGAGGATTTGCGCCTGTGCACTGGTCATCGAACGCCTGCTCTGTCATTGCGTCAAGACGGTCAAGGAAGTCCTTCTCGTCAATACCGTAGTCACGGATTGTTGCCTTGATGCCGACTCTCTCCTTGAGAGCGTTGATAGCGTTGATGAGATTCTCAAGGCTTTCCTTATCGTTCTTGCCGCCGAAACCGAGAGCTCTTGAAACCTCAGCATAACGTGCAAGAGTATGAGGATGATCGTACTGTGAGAAAGTACCCATCTTTGCCGGAGCCTCCGACGCATTGAAGCGAAGAACCTCTTCAATCATAAGTGCGTTTGCAATACCGTGCGGGAGGTGGTGGAATGCGCCGAGCTTATGAGCCATTGAGTGACATACGCCGAGGAATGCGTTTGCGAATGCCATACCTGCCATTGTTGCGCAGTTTGCCATCTTCTCACGGGCTTCAATATCTGTCTGACCGTTGTCATATGCACGGGGCAGATACTCAAAGATTCCCTTAAGAGCCTGAATTGCAAGACCGTCGGTATAATCCGTTGCCATCATTGAAGCGTAAGCCTCAAGTGCGTGAGTAACAGCGTCGATACCTGATGCTGCGGTAAGTCCTTTCGGTGCGCTCATATGGAAATCGGGATCAATGATTGCCATATTCGGAAGAAGCTGATAGTCGGCAAGCGGATACTTAACGCCTGACTTCTCGTCGGTGATAACAGCGAACGGAGTAACCTCGGAGCCTGTACCTGCCGATGTCGGGATTGCGATGAAGTATGCTTTCTCGCCCATCTTCGGGAATGTGTAAACACGCTTACGGATATCAATGAAGCGCATTGCCATATCCATAAAGTCTGCTTCCGGATGCTCATAGAGAACCCACATAATCTTGCCGGCGTCCATTGCGGAACCGCCGCCGAGTGCGATAATGCAGTCGGGCTGGAATGCCTTCATCTGCTCTGCGCCCTCTTTTGCACTTGCAAGTGTCGGGTCCGGTGCAACGTTGAAGAACGTTGTATGAACGATGCCCATCTCGTCGAGCTTATCTGTGATCGGCTTTGTATAGCCGTTATGATAAAGGAAGCTGTCTGTTACGATGAATGCTCTCTTCTTGCCCATAACGTTCTTGAGCTCGTCAAGTGCAACAGGGAGACAGCCTTTCTTGATATATACCTTTTCGGGTGCTCTGAACCACAACATATTCTGTCTCCTCTCAGCTACGGTCTTGATATTGATAAGATGCTTTACGCCAACGTTCTCGCTGACACTGTTGCCGCCCCATGAGCCGCAGCCGAGGGTAAGCGACGGAGCGAGCTTGAAGTTGTAAAGATCACCGATACCGCCGTGTGAAGAAGGAGTATTTACAAGGATACGGCAGGTCTTCATTCTTGAGGTAAATTCCTCGAGCTTAGCCTGCTCCGTTACCTCGTTGAGGTAGATTGATGATGTGTGACCGTAGCCGCCGTCTGCGATAAGATGCTCAGCCTTATCGAAAGCGTCGTGAATGTCGGTTGCCTTGTACATTGCAAGGACGGGAGAGAGCTTCTCGTGAGCGAACTCCTCGCTGATATCAACGCTCTCAACCTCACCGATGATAATCTTTGTGCCTGCCGGAACAGTTACGCCTGCAAGAGCCGCAATCTTAGCCGCAGGCTGACCTACGATCTTAGCGTTAAGTGCGCCGTTGATGATGATAGTCTTTCTGACCTTCTCTGTCTCCTCGGGATCAAGGAAATAACAGCCTCTGTCGGCGAACTCTGCCTTAACTGCGTCATAGATATTCTGATGAACGATAACGGACTGCTCGGATGCGCAGATCATACCGTTATCAAATGTCTTTGAATGAATGATTGAGCTGACTGCAAGAACGATGTCCGCCGTCTCGTCGATAATTGCGGGTGTGTTACCTGCGCCGACGCCGAGTGCCGGCTTACCCGATGAATAAGCAGCCTTAACCATTCCGGGGCCGCCCGTTGCAAGGATAATGTCAGCCTCTTTCATAAGGAGGTTGGTAAGCTCAAGGCTCGGAATATCAACCCAGCTGATGATTCCCTCGGGTGCGCCTGCCTCAACCGCAGCCTCAAGAACAAGCTTTGCGGCGGCGATAGTTGAGAGCTTTGCTCTCGGGTGGGGGCTGATGATGATAGCGTTACGGGTCTTGAGTGCGATAAGGCACTTAAAGATTGCCGTTGATGTCGGGTTTGTGGTCGGGATAACGGCTGCGATAACGCCGATCGGCTCTGCGATCTTCTTGATGCCGTAAGCCTTATCCTCTTCGATTACTCCGCAGGTCTTTGTGTGCTTGTATGCGTTGTAGATATACTCTGCGGCATAGTTATTCTTGATAACCTTATCCTCAACAACGCCCATACCGGTCTCCTCGACTGCCATTTTGGCAAGAGGGATTCTCGCCTGGTTGGCTGCTATTGCGGCTGCAAGGAATATCTTGTCTACCTGCTCCTGAGTGTAGGTTGAAAACTTCTTCTGAGCTTCCTTAACACTTGCAAGGGTTTCCTCAAGTGCCTCTACACTGTCTACGATTTTTCTTTCTTTCGTTTCCATATTTTAACCTCCCGGTTTCTGAATACTGATTTATTTGGTCTGCATTTTCAAATGTGCAAGTGACAGCGCAAGATTTTCATACTGAATAACTGCGTCTGCCGGCTTGTAGAGCTGACACGGTGCAAAGCACCACATCAGTCGAACTCCGTTCTCATAGAACAGGTTGCTCACCGACTGAGCGGAATCTGACGGGACAGCGATAATTCCGATCTTGATATCGTTCGCCTTGCAGAAATCCGAAAATTCCGTCATCGGCAGTATCGGTTTGCCGCCCTCGGATACCGTATCCGACGTGATCTTTGCGTCAAATGCGGCGAGTACCGGGATTCCGAAATCTTCAAATCCCGAGTAATCGAGTAAAGCCTTTCCGAGCCGTCCCGCTCCGACAATGACCGCATTTACCTTTTCTCCGGTCATAAATCCTTGCAGGCTTTCAATCAGCTCACTGCGCCTGTATCCGACCTTCGGTTTTCCCGAGCCGCACAGTGCTCCGAGATCCTTTCTTACCTGAACCTCGCCGAGCCCCAGCTCCTTGGCAATCACCGTTGAGGATATGAACTGCATATCCGACGGCAAGCCTCTGAGAAATCTGAGATACATCGGGATTCTGCCCAGCGCCGGTCGGGATATCTCCGTCTCTTTCAAATTGACACCTCCCGTGAACGCACACCGTTCCTTTGATTGTTATTATTTTATCAAAGTTTCTGCGTTTTGGGAATTGCCTCTTTCTCATATCGGTATTGCATTTATCGATATACCTTTGACTGAGCATTGTTTTTTTCTTTTAAAAAATCAGACTTTATCGGGTATGGAAGCTATTGCGCCGTATTTTTCGGTGCTTTTTCCCGAAACATATACGGCCTTTTGTGTAATTTTTATTGCATCGTCAAATGTGAGCTCATCAAGACCTTTGCCGTTCTTGATAAATTCACTGACGAATGTGCCTAAGAAAATATCTCCGGCTCCCGTTGTGTCCACGGTTTTGGCTTCAATCGCCGGAATGTGAGCCTTTTCGCCCTTAAAGCAGAGCGTTGCCCCCTTGTCGCCGTCCGTCACGAGCACAAGCCGAACGCCTTTTTCAAAGAGAAACCCGACGCCCTTTTCTCCGCCGATCATCTTCAGCTCGTCAACCGAGAGCTTGATTATATCGACATACGGGAGCAGTACCGCCATTCGTTCCGCCGCTTTTTCTGGGCTGTCCCACAGGGGCGGTCGGTAATTCGGGTCATAGGTCACGGTACAGCCGCATTCCTTTGCGGTTTTAACAGCTATTTCCGTTGAGAAATATGACGGCTCGTCCGTCAGCGAGAGTGAGCCGAAATGAAAAACCTTTGAATCGGCAATCAATTTTTTATCAACGTCCGTTTCATAGATAAAACGGTCTGCGCCGTAAGTTCTGTAAAAGCTGAATCTGCGGTCTCCCCTGCTGTCAAGCTCAACAAAAGCAAGAGTAGTGTTATGCTCCTCATCCTTTTTGATGTAGTCGCAGGAAATTCCGCACGACCTGACCGTGTCAATAAGGAAGTCGCCTAAAAGATCATCGCCGACCCTGCCGATAAAAGCGGTATTGAGTCCCGCCTTTGCCGCAGTCGCAAGCATATTCAGCGGTGCTCCGCCCGCTTTGCGTATGAAACGCATATCGCCCACGGGATCCGTGCCGTCGGGAACAAAGTCAATCAGAATTTCACCGAGTGCGGTAATATCATATTTTCTCACGGCGATCACCCTTTCTTATACAATTATATAATAACGCTTTGTATTTTTCAAGCGGTTTGTATATTTAAAATGCTTGCTTTTTTTTTCACAATATAGTAAAATATGTTTGATTTTGTATTTCATCTCTGACGAAGAAAAAACAGGAGTGATAATTATCAGTAAGTATCTTATTATAAACGCCGACGATTTCGGACTTTGCCATTCGGCAAACGAGGCATGTATGGATCTTTTTGAAAGCGGACATCTTCTTTCATCGACCATTATGGCTCCGTGTCCCGGCGCAGACGAGGCAATTGAATTTGCTAAAACACATCCGCAATACGCTATCGGCGTCCACCTCACCCATACAAACGAGTGGATGGACAAGTTCCCGTGGGGTCCGCTCTCCGACGGAAAGAGCATCAGAACCCCCGAGGGCAGAATGTGGCCCGAGAGTGAGGACTTTGAGGCTCACTGCACATATGACGATGCCTGTGCGGAAACTCTCGCACAGATCGAATACTGTGAAAACAAGGGGATGAAGCCGTCGCACGTCGATTCACATATGGGTGCACTTTACGGACTTAACGGAAAGCTGAAAATGCTCCCTAAAACCCTCGCGATCTGCGGCAAAAAGGGCTATCCTTTCCGTATGTTCTCAAAGCCGCTTGAATCTCAGTGCCCTCCGGGCACACCGATGTGGCTTTTCAAGGCGGCGTGCAGATTTTCAGGTATGTTCGGCAAGATAAATCACGTCCCGATGCCCGATTATCTTATTTTCCCCGAAAGCATTGAAAGCGGCGAATCCTACGAGGAATTTAAGCACAATTTCATCACGTATCTCACCGATATTCCCGACGGAATCTGTGAAACCTATATCCATCCCGCACTCGATACCGACGAAATGAAAGCGATTACCGCAAGATGGAAGAGAAGATACTGGGAATACCTCATTATGAAGGATCCCGATATCTACAAGGCATTTGACGAGCACAACATCAAGCTCATCAGCTACCGTGACCTTGTAAAGCTGAAGAAAGTATAAACCTAACCCTCCGAGAAGCGAATTTTCTCGGAGGGTTTTACGATTATTTGAACCGCTGTCTTTTACTTTTTTGTGTAGCTCTCCATCGTTTTCCGTATTTCATTGAACGCTTTCATAGCGTTTGACGGGAGGAGCTGTTTGCTTGAGATTTTATAGGCTTTCGGTTCTCCGTCCTCTGAAACGGCAATCCGAACGGTTATGATCTCCTCATCATTGACAAGCACGGGATTTTCCATACGTGCGGTCCATCTGAGCATCCTGTATCGGTCAACGATTTTTGCGATTTCATCAAAGATGTCCGAACTGATATCATAGTATTTCTCACGTTCAAAAGTTGCCTGATTGACAACATTAGATACCGCAAGCTCGGCGGTTTTTTCGCCGTTTTTCGACGCTCTGAGATAATACGATCCGCCCTCGATTCCGCCGCTGACGGTATACTCGCATTTAATTATATCGCCCCTGCGCTCCGTTCTGAACTCTGCCATAAAGATCACTCCCGTTCATTATATCTCTTGCGACTCTATTTTATCAAAACCAGAAATAAAACGCAATAGTAATACGAAAAAAGCTATAATCCACAATCAAGTGAATTATAGCTTTGTTTATTGGGTTAATGCCGAAATTTTATATCTCGGGAATAACAACCTCAACCTCTTTGCCGAGCTCTGCCGACTTAACAATATGGTCGATGATTGCCTGATTGTAGAGAATCTGGCTTGACGGGATCGGAGCCGGATCGCCGTTTGCGATAGCGTCGAGGAATGAACGGCACTTCTTATAGAAGAGGCCCTTGCCCTTATTTTCAAGGAGAGGAACAACTGTCTGAACCTGCTCTCCTGCAACATCGTGATAAATCGTCATCGGGCCTGACATCTCGCCGTTCCAGCAATCTGTTGACGGGATTCTGAGAGCGCCCTCTGTACCGAAGATGACTGTGTCGCCCGGTGTGTCGGGATGCATAGCCCATGCAATACGGAAGTCAAGAATGATGCCGCCGTCAAGACGTACAAACGCAGCTGCAAAGTCCTCGACATTGAATCTTGCCGCATCGGTCGGGTTGTTGTACTTCGGGTTTGTGCCGAAGAAGTTTGATGTGTAGCCTGTAACTGTGAGAGGCTTCGGATAACCGATAGCATTGAGAACAACATCAAGAGAATAGCATCCGATATCGCCCATTGCACCGATACCTGCTGTTTTCTTCTCAATAAACGTGCTGTTCGGGATACCACGGCGACGTCCGCCGCCTGTCTGTATGTAGTAGATCTTGCCGAGCTCGCCAGACTGAACGATCTTCTTAACCATCTTCATATTCTCGTCGTTACGGGGCTGGAATCCGATTGAAAGGAGCTTTCCGCTCTCCTTCTCGGCCTTGCAGATTTCAACTGCTTCCTCGGTTGTAACGCACATCGGCTTCTCAAGGAGAACATTTACGCCGTGCTTGAGCGAATAGATAGTACACTCGGCATGAGTCATATTGTAGGTACAAACGCTTACAGCGTCAAGGTCGGGCTCATTGTCAATAAGCTCCTCGTGGTTCTTGTAGAAATGAACGTTGTCAAGGCGTCCGTCCTTGTTGTATCTTGCGGCAAACTTCTCAGCCTTGCCGGGAATAAGATCAGCCATAGCAACGATGTCAACATCGTCCATATCGAGGTAGCTCTCAATATGAGCCTCTGCGATCCAGCCTGTACCGATAATACCTACCTTAAATCTTCTGCCTGTTGAGACTTTTTCTTCCTCAACGGTCTGTGTGAACTGATTCAATACTGCGTCAGACATAATAAATCTCCTTTATTTGTTAATTTCTTTTATATAGTCGATGCTCATTTTTGCGCACTCAAGCGGTGTCTTGTCAAGAGCGGGCTGATCCTGCTCAACAACAACCCAAGATGTGCCTGCTTTCTTGCACGCATCAAGAATCTCGGGGAAATTCTGAACGCCGTAGCCGCAGGGACGGAATCCAAATGCCTCTTCCTCCTCAGCGTCCTGAGCGCCGTCGTCAATACCGATAAGCTGATAGAGCTTTGCCGGCTTGCCCTTGCCGCTCATATGGAAATCCTTAAGGTGAACAACGGGAGCTCTGCCCGAATACTTTTCAACATACTTAGCCGGATCCTCACCGCCGACATTTACCCAGCAGGTGTCAAGCTCCGTCTGAAGCTCGTCCGGAGTAAGAGTTGAATAGAGAAGATCAAGTCCGTAAACGTCGCCGACCTTTTTAAACTCGAAATCGTGGTTGTGATAAAGGAATGTGATTCCGTATTTCTTTCCGATAGCGGCAAAGCGGCGAATACCCTCAACCGTGTCATCGAAAAGCTCTGCGCCGGGACGTCTCTCCTCAACGGCGTAGGGAATTGCAATATACTTACAGCCGATCTCGGCGTATGTTGCAATCGTCTTTTCGGGGTCTGCATCAAGCTCGTCATACGGAACGTGAGCGGAAATGGGATCAACACCGACCTCGGCGCAAATCTTCTTAACTTCCTCTGCGGAATGGTCAAAAAGTCCTGCAAACTCGACTCCGTCGTATCCCATATCCTTTACCTTTTTTATTGTACCCGCAAAATCCTCCGCCATAGCGTCACGCACGGAGTAAAGCTGCAAAGCAACAGGAAAACTCATATCAAAACCTCCCAAGGTGTGTTTTGGTTTATTCTACCATACCCACACAAAGAATACAAGAATAATACAGTAATTTTATGCAATTATTTTTCTTCCTTCTTCTTGTGGAAAAGGATCTTGTCAACGGGGAAATAGATGAAGAACTGAACAGCCGAGCAAACCATCGTTGAAATATTTGCCGCAAGCTGAGTTGAAATGCTGTGAGAAATGAGCCAGCCCTGAATTGTCGGAGCAAGCCAAGCGGAGAAGCAGATGAGCGCAACCGTAAATACGATGTAAATCGGCAGTGTTATTGCGATGTTGCTTGACGAACCGAAGGTTTTCTCACGGTTGACAAAGAAAGCGACAATCTGCGCAAGAATATTTGCAATATTGAACGCAATGAAATAGCCGAAGCCCTTGCCCTCTCCGACATAGTTGAAAACGAACCAGGTAAAATCGTCATTCATTATCGCTTTGATCTGCGGGAGAAGCATAAGAAGATTGAGCGACGCAAACTGCACGATGCAGGCAAGCAGACTTACAACAATAAATTTCACAAACTGCCAAAGTGTCGCAATTCCCGAGCCCTTCTGCTCGGCAGATTTATCAATGTTTTTTAAACCCATATTCAACTTCCTCTCAGAATAAATATCCGCCGACAGATCCGACCGACTGTGCGTTGTCCTGATCTGTCAGCGGTAGTTTTAGTATAACATTTGTCGCAGACAATTTCAATAGCGTTATTTTATTTTACGGGAATCATCAGCATCATTTTTTCGGATATTTCGTCGGAAGCAAGGTCATTCTCGCTCATTATCTCCTCAACCGTCGTGTTATATTTTCTTGCGATGTCCCATACCTTTTCACCGCCGTTGCAGAAGCAGATCACAAGCGACGAATGTCTCTTTTTCAGCTCGGAATTTTCGGCGGTTTTCAGACTTACAAGCGTTCTGTATTCATCGGTTTGGGTAACTGCGGCGCAGATATTTATTTCCGCCTTGAACTCCGCTTTTCCGTCGCCTGTCAGCGAACATCCGTAGCCCGTCAGGAAAAGCCGAGGATCGCATTGCAGACTGCCCTGCCTTGAATCAACCGAACGTGAATACTCAAACTCCGCCTCACGCTCGCAGAATGTCGGCGTGCCCTCGCCGTCAATAAGTATAAACTTCAGCGGGATTCTTCCGCATACAGTCATCTTATCTCCGTCGAAGCTGCACTTTGCGTCGGGCTGCTCCGCCATAACACAGTATATCTTCTTCGGATCCATCGAGGAGAGATCAACGCTTTCACGGCAGACAAAGCTGTCGCCGATATTCTGAATCATCTGTGTAAATCTGGCGGCTTTATATTTTGCGTCGATCTCCTTTTCTGTCGAATAGGCGTCGGTTATAACGCTTATCTTGTCGGGCATATAGGCAGTAACAAGTGCGCTGATGTCGCAGGCGAGATTAAGATATTTATACTCGCCGTCATTATCCGTTTTCGGCTCCGCCTGAATCTGATCAACTGTGAAGCTGACGCAGATTTTGCACTCGTCAGTCACATTTTCCGCCTCGACTATTTCGTTGAACGGAAGATTGTAGCTTGCGCATACGCAGTTGTTATCGCCGCCCTCTGCGCAGTAGATCACCTTTATCACCGTTTCGCCCTTGAGGAGGATTTTTCCCTTGATTGTCTTGGTCTCCGAAAGTACCGGCGAGGCGGAAACGAAGAGGATTTTTCCGATATCGCCCGAATCGGTTTCCTCCGTCTGAGCAAGCTGAAACTTTTTCAGAACCGCCGCAACGGCATTGTCCGTGCAGATTTCATTTTTCCTGAGCTGAATCCCGTCGCCCTCGGCACCGGTTATCACGGAATCCTTTTTAATTCCGAGTATTCTGAACCTGATGCTTATAACGCCGTGAATGTCTATCCTCTTCTTGCTGACGGCTCTGCAATTCGCATACTCGGTCTTGACCGACGGGCAGAGCATTGCACCCTCAAAGGAAGATGGAAGCTCGGCATATTTTGAAAACGGGTAATCCTGCTCGTAGCAAAATATTCCGTTCTTTTCGTCGGCATAAATTATACGGATTTTCGCATTTCCGTCAACCGTCGCACGGTCGCCGGATATTTTTGAATTTGTAATGCTGTTGGTGACGCTGCACCTGAGTATCCGCATTATATCGGGGCAATAATCGGGAAGCGCAATATCGCAGTCTATCCCCTGCTCCGCAAAATTATCGTAAAGATTTTCTGTTATACCTGTTTCCGCTCTTGTCAGTTCGATACTCATATAATCAACCTTTCCTTTTTGTTTCATTGGATTATATGAGACGGGCGGAGAAAATATGCTTTTAAACCAAAGTTAATTCCCAGCCCTTTTCGTTAATATCCGATTCTACGTTGTCTCTTTCGTCAGCGGTCGGGAAATTATTGTCATAAGCATATTTTGAGACTGTCACATTGCACGACGAACTGTTACGAAGTCCGTTAAAGAGACTCTGCATACTTTCCCTTGAAAGTGATTTGCAGACTCCGAGGTCGATATCCAATGCGATTGAATCCGGCTCGAACGAAACCTTTTCGAGACTTCCGCAGCCGAGGAACATATCGGTAACATCTTCAGCAGCGGAGAAATTGAGCGTTGCATCAATTTCCCTGAGAGCAACACAGCCCGAGAACATACCGTTAAAATCACAAATTTTACCGTTCGCACCGAACTTGACCTTCTCAAGCGAGCTTGCCGAGAAGAACATCTGTTTAACATTCGTGCACTTTTCGAGGCTTCCGAGTTCAACATCCCTGAGTGACGGACATTCATAGAACATAAACACCGTAGAGGTAAGATTGCCCGTGCCTGCCAGCTTGATCTTTTTAAGACCCTCTTTGCTCATAAAGAGCTGATCGGCGGTTGTCGCCTGAGTAAGATCAAGTCCGAGCTCTGAAACATAGTTATCAAAGCTGGTTGAAGTCCACACTTTTGTATTCTTTGTATTAAAGAACGGAAGTCTATACTCCTTTGATCCGCCGTTCCAAAGCGGGTTGTTGCTTCTTATCTTGTCAGACATTGCCGCATCGACAAGATCCCATTTTTCTGCCTTAATCTTAGCCTCGTCAAGCTCACCGCTCAGCTCCGAGATCCGAGAATTAAGTTCGCTGACCGTGCTCTCATTCTCACGTTGAATTTCTACAATCTCTTCGTTCTTCGCTCTCTCGACATTTTTCGTGTTTTCGTTCGCCTCATTGATCTGCGAGCCGAGGCTGAGAATTTTCTCATCATACGAGCGTTTCAGCGATTCGATTTCATCTCTGTATTTTTTGTACGCCTCGTCAACGCCGTCCTGTCTGATCCTGTCAAAGAGTGTTTCTGTCGGCGAGAAAGTTTTACAGTCCTCGGGCAAAAGCGATGAAACAACCTTGACCGTAACCTTACCTGCGGTCAGTGCAGTCGATTTGTCGTAACCGATAACGGAAAGCTCAAAATCACGGTCAACGGTGAGCACCTCCCACGGCACCGTAACCGATGAGCTTTTTATCTCGATTATGTAATATTTATTTTCGGCGGTTCTGAAGATCGCCGCCTTGGCGTCAAAGATTCTCCAGTTTACATCAAAATAAAAACGTAGTTCAACCGTCTTGTTTGAATCGGCGGCAATTGCGATTTTTTCCGCTCCGAAAATCTGCTGTTTTTCAACTCTTAAATCATAGCTAACCATTTCATTATCTCCTCTGCCTCCCCCGATAGCATCGCTTATATTATAGCGAACATTTGTTCTTTTTGTCAATAGTTATTTTGGGAGTGAGCCACAATTTGTACGGTATTTTCTTAAACTCTTTACAATATCGGCGATATAATGTATAATATTTCAGGAATTTTTCTTTGAAAAGAAGGTTTGAATATGGAAATGGTTAAATTATCCCCCTTTGTTGCCGACAACATCTGGGGCGGAACAAGACTTATCACCGAATACGGAATCAAGACCGACAAGGATCCCGCCGCCGAGGCTTGGGTTCTCTCGTGCCATCCGGCAGGTCCGTCAACGATCCTCAACGGAGAATTTGCTGGCAAGACCTTGCAGGAGGTTTATCTCGCCGATAAAAGTATCTGCGGCAAAAAGGGTGAAAAATATGAGTTTTTCCCTCTGCTTATAAAATTTATCGACGCCAAAAGAGATCTTTCAATCCAGGTTCATCCCGATGACGAATACGCAATGCGTGTTGAGGGCGAGTACGGAAAAACCGAGGCTTGGTACATTCTCGACTGTGAGCCGGGCGCCGAGCTGATTCTCGGATTCAACCGAAACGTTACGGTTGATGAGTTTAAAAAAGCGGCTCAGAGTGATGAAATGATGAACATCTGCAACCGTGTAAAGGTTAAAAAGGGTGATGTTTTCTTCATCGAGTCGGGCACAATGCACGCAATCTGCAAGGGCATACTTCTCGCCGAGGTTCAGCAGAACTCCAACACAACATACAGAATTTATGACTACGGCCGTCTCGGCAAGGACGGAAAGCCCCGTGAGCTTCACGTTGACAAGGCAGCCGATGTAACAAAGCTCTGTCCTCCGTCAATTCCCGATTCATCAAAGCGTGAAACCGAGAAATTCGACAATGCGACAAGGAGCAAGCTCACCTCGTGCGACCTCTTCACAATGTATGAGCTGAGTGTTGACGGGGATTACAGCTCCGTAAGCGACGCCGATTCGTTCGTTTCGCTTCTCTGCCTTGAGGGCAGCGGCGAGGTCAAATGCGGAAGTGAAAGTCTCACAATGAAAAAGGGCGAAAGCCTCTTCATTCCCGCAAACAAGGGTGCATTCACCGTCAGCGGTAAAATCAAATTGCTTGAAACAAGACTTTAAAAACAGACTAATCTTAACAGAGGGAACCTTATGAAGGATTATCCAAAACCGTATGCAGAAAGAACCCTTAAAAGCAAGTACAAATTGCTGGGGCTTCCGGAAGAAACAATATCTCTTTTGCACAGATATTTTGATGCATTTTCTAATTTTTATCATCTTTTGCCGTTGAGAGATGCATACAAAATTATCTCCGAGCAAAACCCGAATTTGCTCTCATTCGAAGATTTTATATTCTTTTCAGAAATAGTACGACGTGAACAGCATAATTACTTTATTGACAGTGAAGCTGACTGGGAGGGAAAAGAAGTCGACCCTCAAAGACGTTATATAATTATTGAGTATCTATTGGTTGTAGACATAAATGATTATTATAATCTAAAGCATATTCAAAAAGGGAAGCCGTTATATATTCCGCCAAAGGATGAGCTTCTTAAATATGATGATGAATACTATTATGAAAAAACTCCCCAAGCTCTTGCAATGCAGGATTTTTTAAAAAAGCGCTGCCACCTAACCGGATGTGATCTTGAAGATATAATGATCGATATACGCTCTGAATTGCTCTTCTTTGATTCAGATATATGCCACATTTTCGACATTATAGAAAGATACGGAATTGTATTTACAAAGTCCATGGCAGAAGAGTTTGTTGAAAAGTATTATCTTTGGAACAATAATATCCGAATGCCCGCAAACAGAGGATATACACCTGTTGAAATCAGAAAAAAAATCAATGTTAGATCCGAGACGGCCTCTTTTTCCCCTTTTGAATATCTTACGAAACAAGCAAAAAATAAGGATATTCCGAAAAACGCACTATGCCCATGTGGTTCGGGGAAAAAATACAAACGTTGTTGCGGAAAAAATGCCAACTGATAACAAAGCGACAAGTATCACCTTGAACTTGTCGCTTTGTTGTTATTTATTTTTTCATACCGCACCTGAGATGCTTCGGCAGCAGGCTCTCCGCCTCTTCCCTTGTGATCTCTCCGGCGTTACACCTCGCCATTACCTGAACATCCTTGTCACGCAGTTTATAGAGAAGATAAATTCCCGACGTGATTATCAGTCCGATGCTCGGCACAAGTATATATGTAACCCACAAGCCGTTAAGAGCGGTTGAGCTCTGCACAATGTGGAGCTTTTCAATGTCCGCAAAGCTCTCCGCCTCAATCTTCGTCCAGTCAAAGAACGTAAGTATCGCCAGTCCGAGCGAGGATGCGACCGCCGCCGCAATCTTCGTTGTAAATGTCTGAATGGAGAAAGTGATACCCTTGGCGTCAACGCCCGTTTTATACTGACCGTATTCGGCGCAGTCGGGAGTGAACATAAATCCGAGAGTGCCCGTAACGCTTGTGAAAAGGCTTCGGATGACCGTAAGCACAATGAAAAGCGTTTTATTCTGCCAGCCGATAAAATACATTGCAAAACCGAGCGCCGCCGCAACTGTATTGCAGATATAGAACAGCTTGAACTTATCGAATTTTTTCGTTATCACGGGAATAAGCAGTGACGCAAGAACCGACGGCACGACACCGAGTATTCCGATTATAATATTGAAATTTGCACTGCCAAAAAGGTAGTACGAAACGAAAAGTGCAAGTGCATTGTTGGTCATAAGACCGTTTGCAAAAAGATAGCCGAGATAATAAATCAGCAGATATTTGTTGTGCACAAGGTAAGTAAGCATTCTTTTGATTGAAAACGCTTCCTCCTCCAGTTCACCGTGATAATTTCTCTCTTTTCCGGTGAAGCACAGCGGAATCATAAACAAAAGTCCGATTACCGAGAGCAAAATAACCGTCGGGCTGAAGCTGAGACCGACCTTTTCGCTGACAAGCACGGTACAGAGAAGTCCCGAAATGCCCATACCCGCACTGCTGAACAGACGGCCTATCGACATCAGCGTGTTTCTCTCGTTGATGTTGTCCGTCATAGTCGTAACCATACTGTAAATCGGCACGTCGCAAACCGTATAGCTTGAATCCCAGAGCAGATATGCAACCATAAACCATATGAGCTTTCCCGTCTGCGCCATTCCGCTCGGGATGATAAACAGCAGAACCGTTGTTATCGGCACAAGACCCACGGAAATTCTGATCCACGGCATACATTTTTGCTTGTTTTTGAATTTGATTTTATCAAAAATTATTCCGAACATCGGATCGTTAACTGCGTCCCAGATTTTTACGATAAGCGTAACGACAGCAATCTTGCCGAGGTCAATTCCGTTCATCATAAGGTAGGTTGCCATAAACGTCGTAACGACATTGTAGAAAATGTTCTGTCCAACGAAATATGTCCAGTAACTCACACGTTCGCCGAGCTTTGTCGTGTAGTCGGCAGGTGCGATAATCTCCTTAATCTTCATATGATTCCCCCTCCGAATCTTTCTTAATCAGATTATACATTTTTTCACCGCTGCCGTCAATAAAAATGTGATTTGCCGCAACAAGCAAAATACCTGCCGCTCATCTCCCGATGATTTGCGACAGGCATTTTACTTTAGGTAACATTTAAGGAAGAACTTATTTTATAATCAATGCGTCTCTTTCTGCGCCGACGGAAATGTATTTAACATTACAGCCGACATTTTTTTCGATGTATTCAACATATTTGCGTGCGTTCTCCGGGAGCTCGGAATATGAGCGGCACTTTGAAATATCCTCTTTCCAACCGTCAAGATACTCGTAAACAGGCATCGCCTTGTTCAGAACCTTACCCGACGGGAAGCTGTTAATGATCCTTCCGTCATATTCATATGCAACGCAAACGGGGATCTTGTCCATATATGAAAGCACGTCGAGCTTTGTCAGTGCTATATAGGTTGCGTTCTGAACTCTTACGCCGTATTTTGAAGCGACGATGTCAAATCCTCCGACTCTTCTCGGTCTGCCCGTAGCGGCACCGTATTCGTTGCCCGCCTTACGAAGCTCCTCCGCCTCTTCGCCGAACAGCTCGCAGGTAAACGGGCCCTCGCCGACGCAGGTTGAATATGCTTTCATAATTCCGATGCACTCGTCAAGGCTGCACTGCGGAATACCGCCTCCGACGGTTGAAAACGCAGAAATACTGTTTGACGACGATGTGTAGGGATAGATACCGAAATCAATGTCCCTCATTGCACCGAGCTGAGCCTCAAAGAGGATATTCTTATTCTCCTCAGCCGCCTTTGTCAGGTATTCCGAGGTGTCGCATATATACGGGAGCAACGGCTCGCCGTATGTCTTGAGCCAATTATACATTTCCTCGGCGTCAATCGGCTCGTGGTGATATCCGCCTACAATCACAAGATTTTTCCACTCAACAATGTCATAGAGGTGCTCCTTGATTCCCTCAAGATCAAAGAGATCGTCCATACGGATTGTCTTTTTCATATATTTATCCGAATAAAAAGGACCGATGCCCCGTCTTGTCGACCCGAACTTCTTGTCTGAAAGTCTGTCCTCTTCAAGGCAGTCCTGCAAGCGGTGGTACGGCATACAGATTGTCGCACGGTCGCTGATTTTGAGGTTTTCGGGAGAAATTTTTATTCCGCCCTCACGCAGTTTTCCGATCTCATTGACAAGATGCTCAATATCAATTACCATTCCCGTTCCGAGGACATTGACCGTTCCGTCCTGAAGAATGCCCGACGGCAAAAGGTTGAGAATGAACTTACCCTTGTCGTTGACAACGGTATGACCCGCATTGTTACCGCCCTGATATCTTGAAACTATGTCATATTTCGGTGCGAGATAGTCAACGATTCGACCCTTGCCCTCATCGCCCCAGTTAATTCCAACAACTGCTGACAGCATAACTATCTTCTCCTTTAATTATTTGTTTTTGTTTTCCTCGTCAACCGTGGCCTGAACCCTCGTCGGCAGACCGTAAAGGCTGATGAAGCCCGTTGCGTCGGACTGACGGTATTCTCCGCCCGCATCGAATGTTGCAATATCCTCACGGTAGAGTGAGTACGGCGACCAAACGCCTGCATTTATAACGTTTCCCTTATAGAGCCTCAAACGAACCTTACCCGTGACATTCTGCTGAGTGTCCTCAACAAAAGCGGAGAGCGCATGGCGAAGCGGCGTGAACCATTTACCGTCATAAACAAGTTCGCCGAATGTAACCGCAAGCTCTTTCTTCTTGTGAAAAGTATCCCTATCAAGGACAAGCGTTTCGAGAACCTCATGCGCACGGTAAAGGATAGTTCCGCCCGGCGTCTCATAAACACCTCTTGATTTCATACCGACAAGGCGGTTTTCCACAACATCATAAAGACCGATGCCGTTCTTGCCGCCGATCTGGTTAAGCTCCTTAATAATCTCGGATGCCTTTTCTTTCTTGCCGTTCAGTTTAACGGGAACGCCCTTTTCAAATTCAAGCTCAACATACTCCGACTTATTCGGTGCCTGAGTCGGGAAAACGTCGAGCTCAAGGAATCCGTATTTTTCATACTGCGGCTCGTTGGACGGATCCTCAAGATCAAGTCCCTCATGGCTCAAGTGCCAAAGATTTTTGTCCTTTGAATAGTTCGTTTCACGGCTGATCTTAAGGGGAATATTATGCGCCTCGGCATAGTCGATTTCCTCGTCACGGCTCTGAATATTCCATTCACGCCACGGAGTTATGATCTTCATTTTCGGAGCGAAGTGCATAACGGCAAGCTCAAAGCGCACCTGATCGTTGCCCTTGCCCGTGCTGCCGTGGCAGATAGCGTCTGCGCCCTCAGCCTTAGCAATTTCAACAAGCCTCTTTGCGATAACGGGTCTTGCAAAGCTCGTACCGAGGAGATATCCCTCATAGTCGGCGCCCGCCTGCATGGTCGGAATTACATAATCGTCAACAAACTCGTCCGTCAGATCTTCGATGTAGAGCTTTGATGCGCCGCTTGCCTTTGCCCTCTTTTCAAGTCCGTCGAGCTCGCCCGTCTGACCGACATTCGCACAAACCGCAATAACCTCGCAGTTGTCGTAATTTTCTTTAAGCCACGGAATGATGATTGAGGTATCGAGACCTCCGGAATATGCCAGTACAACCTTTTTAATCTTGCCCATTTTCAAAAACTCCTTTATTCTTTTTCCGGTACGAACATCATACCGAAGCTTATTGATAACAGGACACAACAAATCCAGATTGATTTGTCGCCTGCGATCTTTGTTATAAATCCTCCGATTCCCGCACCAACGGCGAAAACCAAAATAACCGAAAAATACGTCAGCGCTTTTTTAAGCACTTCCTTATCGTGCGTGTGATAATATACACACAGCGCCTCTGTTCCGCTTCTCATATTGCCTATACACATTGTGCTTGCGTAGGCGTGACCCCTTACCTTGTGGAAGGTCTGAACCTGCAATGCACAAACATACGAAACAAGCGCATTTGCAAGATAATCTACTCTATGCGGAAGAAATCCGACAACAAAAAGCAAAATAATCTCGGAGAAAAGAATTATCTGTCTCCAATGTATTTTTTCATAATGCTTGAAGTGCATATGCACAACCTCGGCGGTGGCAATGCCGAGTATGAACGAAACAACGGGAATAAGATATTTAAAAATTCTGCTTGCGTCACCGTCGAACATTGCCGAACTCATCAGCACAATGTTGCCTGTCTGCGCATTTGCGAAAACTCCGCCGCGTGATATATATGTATACGCATCCTGAAATCCGCCCGACAGTATGATGAACAGTGCCGTGCGGAAATGATCGGACATCTGTCCGTGGAAATGCTTACCGTAGCTTTTCATTTATTACACAACCCTCAGCTTGATAGTATCTTGACTTTCCAAAACAACTATATTATAATGCAACGTGAATCATACTAAAAATCTATATTTAATATGTTAATTATACAAAATTGATATGGAGCGTTTTTATGTACATCAGCTATGACTATTACAGGATTTTTTATTATGTCGCAAAATACGGCAACATAACTCAGGCGGCAAAGCTGCTTTTGAACAACCAGCCGAACCTGACACGGTCGATTAAGAACCTTGAAAGTGAGCTTGGCTGTCCGCTGTTTCTCAGAAGTCACAGCGGAATGAAACTGACCCCCGAGGGCGAGCGGCTTTACGGCCATATCCGAATCGCTTTTGAACACATTGAGGCAGGAGAGGCCGAGCTGACCGAGAGCCGCAATATGCAAACGGGCACCGTTTATGTTGCCGCCAGTGAGGTCGCCCTGCACTGTCTGCTTCTGCCTGTTCTGAAAAAATACCGAATGCTTTATCCGGGAATACATATCAAAATCAGTAACCATTCAACTCCGCAAGCCGTTGCGGCTCTGAGAGAGGGCACGGCAGACATTGCCGTCGTCACTACGCCGACCGTCCGTTCCGCATCGCTTGTTGAGACGAAGATCAAACCCGTTAATGAGGTTGCCGTTTGTTCAAAGTCATTTTCCTCACTTGTCGGCAGAAAGGTTGCGCTTTCCGAACTGCTTGATTACCCGATAATCTCGCTGGGTACGAACACAAAATCCTTTGAATTTTACTCAAAGCTCTTCACAAGCCATTCTCTGCCCTATCAGCCCGACATTGAGGCATTCACCGCCGACCAGATTTTGCCCATGGTTGAGGCTGATCTCGGAATCGGATTTGTGCCCGAGGAGTTCCTGCAGGAGAAAAACAATGTCTCCGTAATCGACCTGAAAGAAAAAATCCCCGAAAGAAGCGTTGTCCTTATAAAAAGAAAGGATCAGTCGCTCGGTATGGCATCAAAAGAACTCGAACGAATGATCCTTGAACAAAGGAATGTATAAAATTCAGAAATAAACTCTTATCGGAATTATTGTTTTCTGTTGTATTTTTGAAAATTGCGATCAATTATTCACAAGCCGATTTGTCAAACGCTGTATTTTCTTTAAACAATTTGCCTTTTTTCCTTTTAAGCATTGATTTTTCAGTCGATTTGTGATAGTTTTTAATTATACAATTTAATTATTTTGACAGGAGGGTCACAAATGAAAAGGGTTATCAGAAAAGCTATTGCGGTGGTTCTCACCTGCGCTCTGGCTTTTGGCGCCGTCACCTGCTTCGCCGCAGACGGTAAGAAATACTATGATTACGGCACCTACGTTCTTTTGGGCGACAGCGTTGCCAGCGGACACAATGATCTTGTTTATGTCGATTCCGAGTTCAAGCGTGTTGACGACTCATACGGTGCATATGTTGCCGACACTCTCGGTGTGGAATATATTCCTATGGCTTGTCCGGGATTCAGGACAATTGATATGCGATATATGCTTGAGGACGACTATCAGGGCGATGACTATCTCTTCCACGACGCACACGATCCCGAAGTCGTTAAGTCAAGGATTCCCGAGTACCGCCGTGCAATTTCCGAAGCAGGTCTTATCACCCTCGGTGTCGGCGGAAACGATTTCGGTACATACCTCACCTGGGTAATCGCCGACATTATGGAAAAAGAGGGCGTTTGCGGCGAATATGTAACCGCACTGAGAGATCTTTTGAAACAGAACGGCATTGAAAGCGAAAAGCTCGATAAAATTGTTGAGCTTGCAAAATTGACGGATTCAATGCCGGAGCTTGTAAAGGTTCTTCCGCAGGCATTGAAATACGGCCTTGAAAACTTCTTTGAAAACTGGAATCACGTTATCGAAGATATTTATGCTCTCAATCCTGATGTTCAACTGATGGTTATCGGTATGTTTGACAACGGTGTCAAGAACGAAGAGGATGCGGCGGCAAGCGAAGCCGGCAGTCAAGAACTCAACCTCGGACAGATGATCGTCGATATGGCAAACACTCCGATGAAAGAGGGCGCTGAGAAATACGGCTATATCTTCGTCGACACAACAGGTACAATCTGCGACACATATCATCCGAAAGCGGAGGGTCACAGGCACATCGCCGACAGAATCCTTGAGGCATTGCCCGACGCAAACTTCCCGTATACGGACGTTGCGCAGGATTCCATGTACTTTGACAGCATTGAATTTATGCACAGAAATGGCTATATGCTCGGCACTTCCGACACGCAGTTCAGCCCCGATGCCGCATTAACAAGAGCCGCATTTGCTCAGGCTCTTTACGGTATGGCAGGAACTCCGGATGTCGATATTGAGAACGCATCTTTCAGCGACGTTGACAGCTCTTCCTCCGAATTTAAGGCTGTGGTCTGGGCAACCGATAACGGAATCTTAACGGCAACGGACGGCAAGTTTTCTTCCAACGGCGAAGTACCAATTGCTGATTTTGCGATCAGTATGATCCGCTTCTCGGTATCGGACGGATTCAATTTTGCCAAGCTGATGAAAGCCGTAACTATGGCATTCAATCTTATTAAGGAAAACGGATTTGCATCTCTCAGCAAATCTCTCACCCGAGCCCAAGCAGCCCAAATGCTGACAAGCTACTGTAATTATTAATCGAAAAGCAAGCCGCCGGTTGAACCGACGGCTTGTTCTGCCTCTTAAATGTTAATATAGCATTGCCACCTAAATAACTCCCGATTCACAGCAATGAATTACATCCCCGACAGCCGCTAATCTGCGGCTGTTTATTTTTGCTTACTTTGAGTGCCGTTACGCCCTTACATTTTATCAATAATTACAAACCGAGCAATTCATTTTTCTTTTTGTCAAATTCTTCTTGCGAGATAACTTGCATATAAAATAAATTTTATTTTATCAAGATTATTTTCATTGAAAAAGTAAAAGAGCCGCATCTGCGACTCTTTCATTTATGGCAGGGGCAGAAGGACTTGAACCCTCGGCACGTGGTTTTGGAGCAGCTCGGAAACCTATAACGGAAACTATATAATTCAACGAGTTCAGCTCATCCGCCTGTAAAAATGACAACCAAACGACGACCGCTCAAGTAAACAAAGTTTACCAATTTGCTTTTCTTTTCGGCATATGGTTAATCCGTGTGCGTGTTTTATCCTGTATTTAACCTCTATATAAAGTCTATTGTTCTTTGGAGCAATAGGCTTTTTTATCTCCCAAAATGTGTATTTGTAACACGTTTTGGGGCTAAATTTATGTGCTATACTACGTCTGCAATCAATAGTTCATATAGAATGAATTGTCAAATTATAATCATTTTTTGCTCCATGCATACGATCATCTGGTTTAAAAAATTTTTTATAAATGTGTAGCAGTAACACGATTTTTTCATTTTATATGGTTTAGAATATGCTTGCAAAATTCTCATAAATTGGACTGCAACAAAGCATAAAAATTCCGACTTGATTATTTGGATATAGGCGCATCAATTTATGATTTTTTAATAATTTTATAAAGGAGATATTGAACATGTCAATATTTACTAAATTTTTAAACGAGGAAACTTCTCAGAAATTCACACAGGTAAAAGACGGAACTTATAAAGCGCAATTAAAAGATATTGCCTTAGAAGAAGGTCTCTACACCAAATATGGAAAGGCGGATAAAGTTCACTTTTCCTTTGGCATTATTAATGAGGAAAAGGAAGTTGTGCTTTTAAAAGCATCACTTTTCAGGTCTAATATGCTGAATTCTCTGATGGGAAACATTTCATCAGATATAGGTGCCATTATAAACTGTGATCCTTATGATGTAACATTTAAGGATGTTGACAATCTTCTGTGTGATATTACAGTAAGTGTTGCTACCTCAAAAGCAGGAAACGACTATTTGAAATTAGAGCAAATTGCTCCATTCACAGGGAATGATAACGACAAAATTTTGTTGTCAAATTTCAGCAATAATATAACCGATAATTATAAAAGGTCCCCGGACGAAACACTCTTGACTTCATTGCTTGAAGATAGGCCTATTTTGAACGGCGAATACCTTGCCATAATAACAGGAACGGCCGTATGCCAAAAGGCCAATAGCCGTTACCTTAAATTATCCCTTATGGTTGAAGTCGATAAAAAGCGATCCATTGGCTCAATATATCGCTGAATATGTTGAACTCAATCCCGAAAAAAAGCCTGTAAAATATCAAGATTTTCATAAAAGTTTTAATTCTTTCGCATTGAAAAACGGTTATGAAACTATTAACCGCACTTTTAATAGAGACTTCACTGATAAGCTATTGTCATTGGGATATATCTTCGATAAGGTTAATATCCATGGAGTTCAATATATAAAAGGCCTGAGAATTAAGCAGCAGGACAACCTCTGTCAAATAATTAAAGAAGCAATATAAACACAACAAGGGTTGTTTCTAATATTGCCGGAAACAACCCTATATTTTTAAAAGGAGTATATTATGCAATTCAATAAAATCGAAAAATATGGAATCGGAATTAATTATAACAAATATGATGCCGAAGTGCTTATGCCTCTCAGAAAGCAACAAACCGAATTAGAAGACAAAATACACAGCATTATTGGTTATAGAGACCTTGACAATCCATCGCAAATCCTCAGAGGCCTTAACATTAGGGGTTACGATATAAATTCAGCAACTCTCGATGAGTTTAAGCAAAGAAGAGGCTCCGATAAGATTTTTAATCTACTTTTTCAGTATAAGGTTAATTCCGCATATTTATCACAGTATGGTGATAAATTCAAATCTTATCTTGATAAGGACAATCGAGTTCATCCTCATTATAGAATCAATAGCGAAACAACAGGGCGTATCGGAGCAACAGCTCCGGCCGCAATGTCTTTTGACAGCAAACTAATGAAATATTTGACTGCCAAAGAGGGTTGCTCCCTAATTCATCTTGATTACAAGGCAATGGAATTTCGTGTCCTTGCGGCACTCAGCAAAGATCCTATTCTCAAATACAAACTTCGCTGTCGATCTTTTGATATGCATACAGAGAATGCGTCTATAATGTTTGGTAAAGAGACTATTGACATTACTGATAATGAGCGTAAAACCGCAAAAGCCCTTGGTTTTGCTATCCTTTATGGAATGTCTGCTCACACATTAAGTAAAAAGCTATCTGCTTCTATGAATCGAGAGATTACAGAGAAAGAAGCCTATCAATACATATCCGATTTTTATAATCGTTTTCCTCTCGTAAAATTATATCATGATGATATATTGTTCAACAGAATCCCATGTTCAACACTCGGAGGCAAGAAATTTTCAAAGCAGTTAAAGCCTTCACAGCGTTTAAACTATCCAATTCAAGGGACAGCCGCCGAAGCTTTTATTAAGCTAATAGAGACTGTCGAAAAGACATTCCCCGCATATCACATTTGCCTTCCTCTACATGATGCTTTGTTTATTGAGGTTTCAACGCAAGATGTCGATATGGCTTTAAAAGAAGTCAAATATGTCATGGAACATTTTATGACAAGCTATCTTTCTGTGCCTTCTTTCGTTGATGCAGAAATTTACTGCTAAGGAGGTTTAATAATGGCATCCGGCTATATTAGAAAAAGAAAACGCACTAATGGATTTTCATATCAAGTGGTAGTAGAGGCAAGTAAACCCAACCCCATTACAGGTAAGAGATCACGAATATATAAAACATTCAATAGAAAAAAAGAGGCTGAACAAGCATTGGCTGATATAGTTCACAACTTAAATCACGGTTCTTATGCTGATGCTCAAAACATGAGTGTCTGTACACTACTTAACGAATGGTTTTCTTCAAAAGAATATGGGTTAAAAGAATCTACTAAAGCACGCTATCGACAACAACTTGATTGGTACATAATACCAAAGCTCGGCAAATATCCTTTAAGCAGTCTTAATGTCGATGTTATACAAAAATTTATTAATGAAATATACATATTTCCACCGACAATAAAAAATCACGGGAATAGCCTCTCCCCTAAGACGGTAAAAAACATCTTCTACAATTTGAAATCCGCTTTAGATTACGCCACGGAGTTAAACCTGATTGTTAGGAATCCATGTGATCATGTTAATCTACCTAAGATAAACAATCCCGAAGTAGAATCATATAATGAAGATGAAATTCAGCAAATTCTATACTGCGCCAAAGGCACTGATCTATTTTTCCCTATATATCTTTTAATCAATACAGGTATGCGTAGAGGTGAGCTTCTTGGTCTGAGGTGGCAAGATGTGCATATTGATAACGAATTCACCTATCCATTTATTAAAATTTGTCAAACAAGAATTGACGTATCCGGGCATGAAGTAATTGACACACCAAAATCCAAAAGCAGTAGAAGAACAATATTTTTAAGCGAATCTGCTCGTGAACAGTTTTTAAGTTATCAGGTTTGGTGTAAAAAAACACTGTTAAAGCAAGGCAAAACTATCTGCCCCGAGGATTATGTTATTATTCGTTCTGATGGCAATATAGATTCTCCTGATAATTTTTCAAAAAGGTGGAGAAACTTTTTGAAGAAGAATAAGATAAAGCGTCTTAAACTTCATTGTCTGAGACATACTTGTGCAACTATGCTCCTAAAGCAAAACGTTGATATTAAAACTATTTCAACCAGATTGGGTCATGCTGATACTACACTGGTTCTTAATACATATGGTCATACCCTTGATAGCATGAGTCATGAGGCAGTAGAAAAAATTGACAAGGTGCTGAATATTTCATAATAATATATAAGTCCTGTCATATCGGCTTCGGTGTGACAGGACTTATGGCTATAAAATATTACAGAAAACGGCATTTAGGAAAATATAAATTAATTACTTCAGAAAAATTGTCCCCTCCAAAATATTCAGTAAATTCAGAATCTTCCAATATCATTATAAAGAAACATACTGACGATATAAATACTTTTAAAAGTCTTTGGGCATTGTCTTTGTTATCCCTTATAAATGAATATGAAGCTGGTTTCAAAGGATTAATCTTTTTAAAGTTTCGTCTAACAGTACCTTCTTTATATTTATATACCATATTGAGGTATGTATTTAAACTTGTAAAAAGATCTAAACTCTGTGGAATGTAGATTTGTTTGTTATATATACATCTTTGCAATACTTTATTATTAAGATAATCCGTAACATCAGGATCTTCCTTTTTGTCAAAAATAGTTTCCATTTGCGATCCAAACAGCATATCCACTACTGCAAAAAATTCTTTTTGTGGTTTAGTAGAAATTCTGTCCTTATAGTTATTAAAAATAGCTACTTTTCCTTTGTTTGTATTTATATAGTAATTATGTTGATAAAGCGGTTTAGAAATGGCAAAATATATTTTCCCCGAAGCATATTCCTTTTTTTCTTTACTCCTGAGTTTATACTTATATAAATATTCCTTATCTGTTTTTGATTTATTATCAAATGAAATTTGCTCTCTCTCCCGGTTTTTCTCGCAAATAATCAGAGCAAAATTTTTTCGAATTTTATTTTCAAATACAGTTGGATCCATTTTTGATTTTTCGTAGCATTTTTTAATCATTGCTTCTAACTCATTTATGGATTGCTGACATGGGTGCCGTCTGGCCTTGCATTTCTTACAGAAACAGCACTCCGGTGTTAAACGGTTAAAATAGTGAATATTTTTAACATCTATTGCTTTCTCAAAATAAAAGCAGTACCTTTCAGCCATTACATCCCCCATTAAAACATTATCATCTTTATATTTCTTCCATAAATCTTCTACGGAAATTTTATTGCTTACTGCCACAGAAACACCCCACTTTAATCAATTCTTGAGAGTTCAAACCACTCTTCATCATATTGCTTATTAAAAACTAAGTATGATGAAAGTGAAATTATATCACCATCAGATAAGATTACTTGCAAATCCTTTGTTATATGCTCTGTTAATAAATCAAAGCAATTTTCTGCTTCTTGATTGTTAGATTGTAAATCTTTATTAATATAATCATTAATGCGTTTTTCCATTTTTGACTCTAAAGAAACAAATGGTTTTGCTTTTTTATAAAAAGTGGTTGAGGAGATGTTTTCCATATGCTGTATTAGTTCATCACTAATAATATCTTCGAATTTGGAAGCACCTTCATCATAAATATATCTTGCTGTTTTATCAACTAGCTGTGCTACTAATGAATTGTCTTCATTGCTTTCATATTTTACAATACTATCCCTATTTAGCAAATATTTAAACCGGCATCTTTTACATCTTTGCTCTTTGTCTTCTCTACCGTTACATAAACCATCTACTATGATAGCTTTTGCAATATTTCTTCTCTCTTCATCAATAAAATTTTGTAATTCGCTCATTTTCTCCACCTACTAGCTATATTGTAATATAATTATAATACGATTTAATCTATATCGTCAAGATACACCAGCCAATTTTGGGGGTGTTAAGGTTGCTTAAAGAGAGCTTGTGGCAACCCAAAAAGTTATTTAAGATTTTACATTTTCCAATGGTTTAGTAAATTAGGTTGCTAAGGTTGTTTAAAATTAAGTTCATTCAAAAATAATTGAAATATAAATAAAATATATTTATTAAATCCACAGTTAATTTATAGCCAACCTCAACAACCTAATCCCCCAAAATCATTGCCAACCATCATTTATTCCGGTTGGCAAAGTATGTAATTTACTCCCCTATTGCAACCACGAATTAATCCATTCTTCAAATATATATTATAACTATGAATGAGGCTTTCGAGCCTCATATCTTTATTAAAGGAGTAATTCGCCATGGGAAAATCATTTATTGAACTATCTAGACATAATCAATTAGGCAACACTACTTAACAAATCAACACACAAACAGGTGGATTTAATTCCGCCTGTTTTTATTTTCAGGAACATAGGCAAACAGCAGGTAAGAGCTCTATGTTCCGCATAATCGGAGATAAGTTATGTATTGTGTTAAAGAACTTATGGCTAATCCCAAAACACCTTTAAGGCTTTACAAGATGATGCGAACTAAATAATTTAATTCTATTTTATTAGCAATTATTTCAATAAAGTTTTATATGTTTTTTAGGCGGTGAAAATTCTATGATTATTTTAAACACCAAAACGGACGCAATTAATTCTTCTCTTCCATTTTTTATTTGCAACAAGGTCTTTTCTCTTCTCTCTGCTTATGATTGTAATTCTCTCTTTGATTATGGTTCAGTTATTGTGATCGAGAATAAATCAGAAGCAGAATCAATCAATCCATCTACCATTGAGTTTACAGAAAAGATTGTTTGCTGTAAAACAGTATGGTGGCATTTAACTGTACCTAAGAATAACAGCGTGTGTAAAGAAATCTTTCTGGAAGAACGATTTATGAATGCTTCATTATTATATGAATGTAATGAAAATAAGAACAGGACGGTGTATGGCGATGAGCTTTGATTCAAAGGCGTATATGACGATTGGCTTTCAAACAGAAATTCCAGATGAGGTGAAAATTGTATTATCACAGCTGATAAGGAAGGTTGCTTCAAAGGATAATAAAGATATTGACTACTTACAGGTCTTCACCTTGAAGAAAACGTATCTAGGCAAAACTTCTTTTCAAAAGATCATACACACCCAAGAGCTTCCGCCTCTTAGTGAATCAATATGCTTTCCGTTTGAAAAAGCCATTGATCAAAAAGTATTCTGCATTGACAGCGAAGATTATTACACATTTCTTCTTGCCGATGAATATTAATTGTTTCAACCATTTAAAACCGGCTTCGGTTGCTACGACACTATTATTAAATACAGCAAGGGATTTAATTATCTCTTGCTGTAAAAATCTTTAAAGGAGAATAAACTATGACAGAAAAATCTACTATTCTATGTGAAGCTGTTTTTAACGAAGACAAGACACATAGATATGCATGGAAAAGAGTGTGGGACTCTAAAAAGCCCGAATTATGCATTATTACTCTCAATCCAAATTCAAGCAATGTATTTGAGCTTGATCTTACGAGTATGCTTGTAACAAACAATGCTTACCGTCTTAAAGAATATGGCGGCGTAAATATTGTTAATCTTTTCAGCGTTCTTACTGATAAATTAAAAGCGTCAAACATTAATGTAACGGACAAACACCTTTCAGAAAACATCAAATACATCAAAAAAATATGCGGCAATTGCAAAGACATTATTATTGCATGGGGCAAGGCTGGCAATATCAATAAAAATATAAAAGATCGAGAGCAATTAGTCCTTAATGAATTGAAACCGTTTTCGAATAAGTTATACACCATTGTTGATTACAACGGTGAAATGGGACTTCATCCCTTGACTCCGTCAGTGAGAAAAGGTTGGAGTCTTGTTCCTTTCAAAGATACGGAGGCGAAATAATTATGGCAACAGGTCATATTCGTAAAAGAGAAACCAAAAGTGGTATATCTTATCAAGTAATTGTTGAATCATCATCAAAAGATCCTATATCAGGAAAAAGGACACGCATTTATAAGACATTTGAAAAGAAAAGGGATGCTGAAGTCGCTCTTAATGAAATGCTATATGATTTAAGGAGAAGGAGCTATACAGATGACAATAACATGACTGTATCATCTTTGATGACCGAATGGCTTAAATCAAAATCTCTTACGCTTAAAGAAACAACCTCATCCAGATACAAACAACAGGTTGATTGGTATATCAATCCTTTATTAGGCAAATATCCTGTTTCGGCAGTCAATGTGAATATGATTCAAAGCTGGGTTAATGATATATACTCTCACCCACCTACAAAGAAAAATGAAGCTAAGCCGCTTAAGCCTAAAAGCGTTAAAAATATTTTCCTTAATCTTCAAGCCGCTTTTGATTATGCTGTGTTTATGAAGTTGATTCCTGACAATCCTTGCAAACATGTAAATCTTCCTCCCGTGGTTAAATATGAAGTACAGGCATTTAATGAGGACGAAATACGTCAGATTTTGCTTTGTGCAAAAGGAACAGATCTTTATTTTCCCATATATTTACTTATTCATACCGGAATGAGAAGAGGAGAGCTTTTGGGCTTATGTTGGAAAGATGTTCATATTGACAACGATATAGAACACCCCTACATTGATATTGTACAGACACGGCTTGATGCTTGTGGGAAAGAAATAATAGACACCCCAAAAACAGAAAGCAGTAAACGAAAAATATTTTTAAGTCAGCAAGCTCGGCAGGAATTTCTTCGTTATTGCACATGGTCAAAAGAGGTGTTGTTTCGTTGTGGCCGTATTCAATCCCTATCAGATTTAGTTATAATCCGTAAAGATGGGCAGACGGACAATCCAAATAATTTTACAAGGCGGTGGAATAAATTTCTTGCCGCTAACGGAATACGCAAACTTAAATTACATGGCCTACGCCACACTTGTGCAACTATGCTTCTTAAAAACAATGTTGACATAAAATCCATTGCAACAAGGTTAGGACATAGTGACGGAACAATGGTTCTTAACGTTTACGGTCATTCCCTTGACAGCATGAGTCAAGCCGCAGCAGAAACCATGGACAAGGTTTTGAATATTTCATAGAAAAACGGAGGGCTCAAACGAGTCCTCCGTTCACCGTTATTATTTAGATAATAAATAAAGACATATACGAAATAATTAAATGTTAAAAACGTTTCTAAATGCTTTTTCTAAAGATTCAATCAATGGATCATTTCCTTCGATAATCGGTCCGGTATTAATATTTGAACTCAAAAAATCGTTGCTGGCTATTTCTTCTGTAAAATCAAATTTTAAAACTTCGATTCTGGGCTTTTCATATATCATTTTTTATTCCTCCCACTAAATAAAAAGAAAATGTTTAATCCTTTCAACAAGTAAATTTAGAAAAGCAATTAATAAATTTCTCCATTCTATATCTACGAAGATTGGATTGTTTGCAATAGGGTTGACCACCAATTCTTCTTTTTGTAAGAGAAACATTTCATTCGTAATACAAGCATCCATTTTCTCAAGACTATCGTCAGAAACAGTTTCATCTGCTGTAAAATGCTTTATTGCGCCATAATAAACTTTCCCATTACCGTCAATAATATAACTTCTCGCCCATATATCATTTGCTTTTTCTAAGGGAATAATTGTTTCAAGCGTTCCTGTATGCTGAGTATTTGTTTTCCTTGCCGCATGATTTTCTATGTCAGTATTCCCATATATCAGATCATTAGAGCACTTCTCGTCTAATGTGTAAAGAATACCGTGACCTACTACTTCAGGCATCGCTATCTTACTTACAGAATACTCAGATAACAACAAGCAAGTGTCATTTGATTTCATTTCACATTTAGTAATTCGTGATGTTATAACAGCTTTTTTTCTTTCCGTTTCATATTCAGATGAATCAACATACACCGGTGTAAGTGTAATATCTTTAACTGCAAAAAAACTGTATGTAGAATATGTACTTATTATTTCATCCGTATTTTTATCTTTCCAATAGACAAACCACTCCTTGCTTTCATTTACTCCATTTGCTTCCTTAATCTTAACTGTTGCTACATAATACTTCTCAGACTTTATCGAAACAATATTTTGAGAAACCGTTGCTCCGTTTGTAACCTGAACATTGTACATTCGTGGCCCATCAGATTTATTCAAACTCATTCCACAAATCCGGCAAATTCCTTCTGTTTGACCATTGTGATCGCATATATACTCACAAATTGAGCACTTGCCTTCAGTCCATATATGGGAGGAGTATGCGGCCTCGGTAATTAGTTTATAACTCTCTATTGTATATGGGCACCCACTATTTAAACATTTGTGATAATGTCCGTTTTTTTCATCTGCTGTCCATGTTTTTTCAAATAAATGCGTATGTACAGGCACATTAGAGTGAACACTATGTATCCAACCATCAGATTCAATTTTCAGTTCATAACCCGGCGCTGCTGCAACATTTGAACCATTTGTTTTATATGCCCCACCATACAAAATTGTCCAACCGGCTACGCCATTAAGCTCTTCGATTTTGGAATTATACGCAATCAGTTTTCCTCCACCGTCAAAATTGCATTGACTATATTGACCGTCCATAATTGTAAGCCTTGTGCTTTTACCAACATTCAACACTTTGGGCGTAATTTGCTTTTTTAACGTTACATCTGAAGACATTAATGCATAAAAAAATGCCCCTCGATGTAATCCCACATATAAGTCATTTATTACCGCCGTTCCATTTCCTAGCTTTGACTCAGATTCTCCTCCGAATATTTTAATAATAACATTTTTCTTTTTTAATGACTCTATCGAGATACTACCCTCAAAGTGATGCCCATTCAAAAAAAGGAAAACCCCATTACCATTTGCATTGCCACTGCTGCTAAAATTAATATCTCCATAAAAATCTTCATTTAATGTCAAATAAACAAAGTCATTTGCACTCATTTCTGCTAAATATCGATCTAAATCCTCCTGAGAAGTAACCTGTTTGCAATCATAATTATAAGCATATGCTCGCATAAACAAATATGGAATCATGCAGATGACAATTGCAAAACAACTTATAAAAGCTATCAATTTAACTGTATTTTTTTTTGCTAATCTCATTATGATTTCTCCCCATTATAATAAACTTAATTATTGTAAATAATTGTCTTTATAAATTATTCTACTCATAAGTACATTACTGCTCTTGTGTGATTATGTTTTTCTGATAAAAATATTAGTTCTATTTCTTTAACATAATTTTTGAACTGCCCCAAGTTGTG
>DKDP01000053.1:0-1380 GCA_002449395.1 Ruminococcaceae bacterium UBA6845
CCTGCGTATAAATATGCGCAGGTTCCGTTGAATTTTATGAAAAAATATACAAATATTCACCTTGTTTACAGTTTATTTGTTTTTCAATTCTTGACTTTGAGATATATAATATAGTATAATAATCTGAAAATATATTGGTGGTGAGATAATGAACTCTTTTATAAATCCCTTAACAGATCAGACTACTCAGTCGTTGGTTGAAGAGCTCAACAAAAGCTATAAAATAAATCCCGATTATTTTAATCGTTTCAATGTAAAAAGAGGACTGCGTAACTCCGACGGAACAGGTGTTATGGCAGGTATCACAAAGATCAGCTCCGTTGACGGTTACTACATAGAGGACGGCGAAAGAGTACCCAAAGAGGGTCATCTCTATTTCCGTGGATTCGATATGCAGGAGATTGTAAAGCACTGTCAGCAGGAGAACAGATTCGGCTATGAGGAGGTCGCCTGGCTGCTCATTTTCGGCTCGCTTCCGACTACGGAACAGCTGGCACGTTTCAAGGATATCCTTGCAGTCAGCCGTAATCTTCCCGAGGACTTCATCGAGGACACAATGATGAAAGCTCCCTCCCCTAACATTATGAACAAGATCACGAGGACGATTCTCGCTCTTTATTCCTATGATGAGTCGCCCGACGACACATCGCTTGAAAATGTTGTCCGTCAGTCCGTTCAGCTTGTCGGTCAGCTTCCGATCATTATGGCATATGCTTATCAGGTCAAGAGGAGACATTACCTCAAGAAGAGTATGTATATCCACCCCGCAAAGCCGGATCAGTCGACAGCCGAAACAATTCTTCGCTCGATCCGTTCGGACAAAACCTTTACGGATGACGAGGCTAAGCTCCTCGACCTCTGCCTTATGGTTCACGCAGAGCACGGCGGCGGTAACAACTCAACATTTGCAACGAGAGTGCTGACCTCCAGCGGAACCGATACCTATGCGGCGATCGCGGCAGGTATGGGCGCCCTCAAGGGACCGAAGCACGGCGGTGCAAATATTAAGGCTGCCGAGATGATAAGGTTCATTCAGAACGGAGTTGCCGATCCGACCGACGAGGGTCAGATTGCCGATTATCTTGCAAAGATTATCCGTAAAGAGGCAGGCGATCACTCGGGACTTATCTACGGAATGGGACACGCTGTTTATACGCTCTCCGATCCCCGTGCAGTTATCCTCAAGGAAGAGGCTCGCAAATATGCCGAAAAGGTCGGCTGTACCGAAAAATTCAAGCTCATTGAAACAATAGAGCGCCTTACTCCCGAGATATTCCTCAAGGAAAAGGGCAACAAAAAGCCGATCTGCGCAAATGTTGACCTCTATTCCGGCTTCATCTATGAGATGCTCAGGATTCCCGAGGATCTTTACACTCCGCT
>DKDP01000053.1:1432-2837 GCA_002449395.1 Ruminococcaceae bacterium UBA6845
AGAATCGCAGGCTGGACGGCTCACCGCCTTGAGGAGCTTGCAACCGGCGGAAGAATTATCCGTCCCGCTTACAAGAGTGTTATGGCTAAAAGAAAATACGTTACAATTGACCAGAGAGTCGCAAAATACGCTCCCGATCAGAGTTATGTTCCTTATGAGGAAAGAGTTATCAAGGGGGAATAAATAATGAAAACCAAAAGCGATATCATATATAAAATTCCGCTTTTTTCTTCACTTTGCGCACTGCTTGTCGCAGTACCGCTGAGAGTTTATCAATATTTCAAGGTTCTTGAGTCCGACACGGGATTTTATGCAAAGACAGATTTTTCGGTTTATGCAATTTACATCCTGCTCGGCGCGGCGATGATCATCAGCGTCGTTATTCCGATGATCAACAAGAAAAAGATGATTACCGTTACATCGGTCAAAAAGTCTCCCGCTTTTCTTGTCATTTCGCTGATTCTTGCGGTTACGATTATCATTGATTCTGCGGGTCAGCTTATGAGCTACTTTGATCTTTACGATGCGGCGGCATCATCCGGCTCGGCAGTCACGGACTACGTTAAAAATCAGGGTGGCACATTCCTTATGCTTCAGGCTGTTTCGGGTGCTGTTGCGGCGGTATATTTCTTCGTTTCGGGTCTTTCCGTCAGCGTAGGAAATTCGGACGGTTCAAAGCTCAAGGTGCTTGCTCTCACTCCCGTTCTTTGGTGCATTTTCAGACTTCTTTACAGATTCAAGAGAACGATCAGCTTTATCAATGTGTCCGATCTTATGCTGGAGCTGTTTGAAATAGTATTTCTTATGCTGTTCTTCCTCGCATTTGCCCAGACGGTTTCCAAGATTGACGCTCCTGCGGTATTCTGCAAGATTTATGCCTACGGCATCCCGGCGGCAATGTTTGCACTTGTTTGCTTCCTGCCGAGAATAATCGTTACAATTACAGGCAATTCGGAGCTTCTTAACGCTCATCACGGCGTTGCATACAGCGACCTCGGCGTTGCCGTTTATATCATCTACAATCTTCTTTCACGGGCTAAGGCTCAGACGGTTGAATCGGAGGAATAATCGGGGTAGTTTATGTTTCTTGACAACATTTTAATTGCGGCACGTCAGGTCGGCATACTCTACATTATGGTGCTTGTCGGAGTTATCTGCGACAAAATAGGCTGGTTCACCGAAAAAACGGGAAGAGCCTGCACCGACCTGCTTTTCTATATAATAACTCCGAGCGTTATTATCAATTCGTTCTTTACCCGTGAGTTTACAAAGGACAGCGGGATGAAGCTGTTGATTGCCGTAGGATGCGGATTTCTTCTGCATTTTGTTGCAATTGCCGTCAACACTCCCCTGTTTTCAAAGGGTAATAAGGATGAAAACTGCGTTTACAAATACGGCGCAATTT
>DKDP01000053.1:2877-5955 GCA_002449395.1 Ruminococcaceae bacterium UBA6845
ATACGGCGCAATTTACGGCAATGTCGGCTATATGACCTTGCCTCTGACCGAGGCAATTCTCGGCAGTGAAGGCGTTTTCTATTGCTCGGCGGTCGTTATGGCGTTCAACGTTGTTTCATTCACCCACGGCGTGTTTATGATGGATAGTGGCAAGGGCTTTGACGCAAAAAAGCTCATACTTAATCCCGGCGTTATTGCAATGCTGATCGGACTTCCGTTTTTCCTTTTCAAGGTACAGCTCCCCGAACTCATTACAAAGCCCGTTGATTTCATTGCAGGAACACAGACGCCGGTGGCAATGATAGTTTTCGGCACATTTCTCGCTCACTCACAGCTTAAAAATATATTCAAGCATAAGAAGATTTTCCTTGTCGCTTTGTCAAAGCTGATTGTTCTTCCTGCGATTATGATCGGTATATATAAGCTGATCGGTCTCGGCGGAACTCTTTTGACTGCGCTTGCGATATCCTCGTGTGCACCGTCCGCCAACAACACCGTGCTGTTCTCCGCAAAATACGGCAAGGACGCCGAGCTTGCTTCTCAGCTCGTGGCAACGGTAAGTTTTATTTCAATAATCACGATGCCGATAATCATAGCGGCAGTACAAACCATCGCATAGGATATGATAAAATGATCGACAAAATCATTTCTGATCTCACCTCGGTTTACGGCGTTTGCAAATTTGACACGGTTAAAGATAATCTGCTTAGCTGCCGTGCAAGGTCGAGACTCCCCGACGGCGCAAAAAGTGTGATTGTGATGCTTTTTCCCTACTACCTCGGGGAAGATAAATATACGGACATCAATATTTCACGCTATGCGGTCGTAAAGGACTATCACCTTGCGATTAATTCCGTTATCGGTGAAACTCTTGAAAAGCTCGAGCAAACTTATCCAAACGAAAAATTTGTGTTTTTCACCGACAACTCCCCTATTCCCGAGGTAAAAGCCGCTGTTGCGGCAGGTCTCGGAGTGATCGGTAAGAATCGACTTCTCATAAACAAGGACTACGGATCGTGGTTTTTCATCTCCGAAATTGTCACAACTCTTGATCTTCCCGCTGCGGAGATCGGCAATACGGACTGCATAAACTGCGGCAAGTGCATCGCATCCTGTCCCACCCACGCATTGACCGAGGATGGATTTAAAAAAGATCTTTGCCTTTCCGACATCACTCAGCGAAAGGGCGAGCTTACGCCCGAGCAGGAAAAACTGATAAAAGACACGGGCTGTGCCTGGGGCTGTGATATATGCCAGACGGTCTGCCCGATGAATAAAAAGGTAAAAATCGACCCGTCGAAAATTTTCCTTGACGGAATAGAAACGACGGCAAGAACAGATAATATTTCCGACAGAGCCTACGCTTGGCGAGGCGAAAAGGTAATAAAAAGAAATCTTGATATATTAGGAGGTAAAATATGAAACTTCTGATTGCAGTCATCAACAGCGACGATTCCCACGTCGTTCTTGACGAAATTACAAAAGCGGGATTTTACGCTACAAAGCTCTCCACAACGGGCGGTTTTCTCCGTGCAGGCAACCTCACCCTCCTTATGGGCGTTGAGGACGACAAGGTGGACGAGCTTCTCGATATTCTCAGAACAAACTGCCGCAAGCGTGAGGAGCTTACTCCGGTCGTTCCGACCTACTCCTCGGGTCTTGTTAACGCCATTCCGGTCAAAATCACAGTCGGCGGAGCAACCGTATTCGTACTTGATGTTGATCAGTTCTATAAAATGTGATGCTTACGGTATATGATCTCGGTGTTCGCAGTGAGCTTGCCGACAACATCGACGCACTGATAAAAAACAACCGCCTCCCCCACGCAATAATGCTTCAGGGCGGAAGCGGAGAACAGCGGGCAAGATTCTCAATTTTCCTTGCAAGCGCCTTTGTCTGCGAGAGTGAGCAAAAGCCTTGCGGACGGTGCGGACACTGCCTTAAAGCGCAAAGCGGCAATCACCCGGATATTGTGATCGCCGATCCTGCGGCACAAAACGAAAAAACTTTTAAAATAAACCTCGTCCGTGAAATTAAGGACGATGCTTATATAATTCCGAATGAGGCTCACAGCAAGGTATATATCCTCAAATGTGCGGATAAAATGAACGTGCAGGCGCAGAACGCACTTCTCAAGCTCATTGAAGAGCCGCCGCCGTATGCACGCTTCATTCTTGAATGTGAATCCTCGTCGGCAATGCTCGAGACGATAATGTCGAGAGTTACGCTTTTTGACCTCGGTGCGGATATCTATGATATCTCCGACGAACTGCGTCAAAAAGCCGATGAAACCGCCGCTGAGTTAGCCTCGGCTATTCTCAAGTCGACGGAATATGACTTTATGAAAATCACGGCGGAATTTGAAAAGGACAAGAACCTTTTTGAGCCCACCCTCCCCGCCTTACAGCTTATTCTTCGTGACGCAGTTGTCATCAAGGCGGGCAGTAACATCACCCTTTCCGACCATTCTGACATCAGCCGTGAAGCGGCGTCAAAACTGACCTTAAGGGCGCTGATGAAGATGACTCGTGAAATTGATAATTTCAGAGAGAGCATTGGGCGAAACGCAAACAAAAATTTATTGATCACCCGATTTTCCGCAGTTATGCGAAGCTCGGCGTATGAAAGATAATTTAAAATACACTACATAAGGAGGCACAGTATGTCAGAGGTTGTAGGAATCCGATTTAAAGAGGTCGGAAAAATATATTATTTCGACCCGATCGGGTTTAAGCTAAATAAAGGCGACCGTGTAATCGTCGAGACCGTCCGTGGTCTTGAATGCGGTGAGGTTGCACAGGCAAATAAGGAAGTCAGCGACGATGAAATCATAAAGCCGCTCAAGCCGATTGTCCGTGTTGCCACCGAGGACGATCTCAAGATCGTTGAAAAGAACAAGAAGAAAGAGAAAGAAGCGTTCGATATCTGCCTTAAAAAGATCGCCGCACACGGTCTTGATATGAAGCTGATCGACGTTGAATATACATTTGATTCGAGCAAGGTCATTTTCTATTTCACATCGGACGGAAGAGTCGATTTCCGTGAGCTTGTAAAGGATCTTGCAAGCGTGTTCAGAAT
>DKDP01000002.1 GCA_002449395.1 Ruminococcaceae bacterium UBA6845
CTGCACAACTTGGGGCAGTTCACGAACACGCTCGTGATGTTTACATTTCTTTTCGGATTTTTGGCGACAAGTTTTACAATCGCAGTTATAGCGTCTCCTCAGCCTAAATATGTTGAAGATGCTTCACTCTATAATGAAACAGTCGAGAGCTTTTCTGATATGCCGAGGCTTTCGGATATTGATGATGCTATTGATGTGCAATACTATACATTTAACAGAGAAAAGAGAAGTAAAAGTGCAACTGTGATAATTCAGTATGATGCGGCAACCTATTGGAAAAATGTTGCGGATTTGTCAAAGTACGGCGAGGGTGATACGCTGACGTACACTTACCCGAGCGCCGAGCGTGGATCGTTTAATTATGACGGCTACAAGTTCATTATTGTTGACAGCAGCCGCTCGACAGTGTTTGAAAAGGTTGTTTTTATCGGAATAAATAATGCGGATCAAAGGATTGCGTATATCTGTTTCGGAAACCTGACCGATGAAGATCCGATGTTAGAGTATTCTGCGAGCGGAAGAGCTGTCAGCGTAAGAGTTCAGTCGATGGATTCATTTATTAAGTCCTGCGGATGGGAAAGGCACAAAGCCGAGAAAGCGGCTGAAAAGACAACCGAATAAGAAAAAAACGGTCTGTATCTTACAATGAAATACAGACCGTTGATTTTATTCAAAATTAATTCGTTCTTCCTCAATGACAAGCGGGCGGTTCATAACCCTTGTGTTTATATTGAGAACATATTCGCCGAGAAGTCCGATGAAGAAAAGCTGCACGCTTCCGAGGAAGCACATACCGATGAGCACGGGTGCCATTCCCATCGGGAAGTTATCCCACATAATCAGCTTGAGTATCAGATAAACCATACCGACTAAAAAGCTGATAATGCCTACGCCTACGCCGAAAAATGTTGCTATACGCAGTCCGATCTTCGTATAGGAAGTGAAGCTGAGCATCGCCGCATCATAAAGAGTGTAGAAATTGTTATGGGTCTTACCCGCACGGCGCTTTTCCTGCTCGTAGGGAATATCCTTTCGCCTGTAACCGAGCTCGGCAACAATTCCTCTGAGAAACGGGGTCGGATCCTTGAGATTCCTGAGTACCTCAATAAAGGATTTGTCGTAAAGGCCGAAGCCTGTAAAATGCTCAATCTGTTCAACGTCGCTCATCTTCTTGATGAGCTTGTAGTAGCAGGTGCGCATAAATCTGATGAGCTTGTTTTCTTTGCTTGTTGTTTTAATTGCGCAGACAATTTTATAACCGTTCTCCCACTCGTGAACGAGCTTCGGAATCATATTGACGGGATCCTGAAAATCACAGCACATACAAATCGTACAGTCACCCGTTGTTTGCAGCATTCCGTAATAGGGGGAGTTGAACTGGCCGAAATTCTTGGCATTGAAAATCGCCTTGATTTTCGGATTTTTTGCGCACATTTCACGAAGAAGAGGACGGGTATTGTCCTTGGAATCGTTGTCGATGAAGAGAATTTCATAGTCATATTCGGGCAGACTTTCGCCAAGCTCCTTTATAACCGCATCGCTGATCGGAACAACGTTTTCCTCCTCGTTATAGCACGGAATCAAAATGCTGATTTTTTTCATAAACGTCCCTCAATCCAAAAGTTCTTTTATTCCGTCCTCAAAGCCGATTGTCGGAATGAATCCCGTGTCGTTCGTGAGTGCGGAAATATCCGCCTGCAAAAACATAACCTGATTTTTTGAATACGGCACAGCGCCGAAGTCAATTTCGGATCGGCTTTTGCAAAGTTTGTGTATTGTTTTTATGTATTCTCTGAGCGGTGCTGATTTGCCGCCGCCGAGACAATAAACGCTCTCGTTATGTTCGCTGTCACAGCCGATCAGGTAAAGCGCGTTTGCCGCATCCTTTGCGTTGAGAAAATCCCAAAGCTGTTCGCCTTTGCTGAACTCGGCTCTCTCGTTGTGTGCAAACCTGTCAATTGCTGATTTGATTACGGATTTTTCGGGATCGTATTTCCCGTACACACTGAGAATCCGTACCCACGAAAAATCAATTCCGAGCTTGCGGCATTTGAGCTTGGTCAGTTGACCTGCCGCCAGCTTTGCCATACCGTAGCCTGTGAACGGGAATGTCGGCGTGTCGGGGGTTAACGGCTTGTCGCTGAGTCCGTATTCCGCCTGCGAGCCTGCGCCGATAAATTTACGGCAGCCCATTCGCTTCGCAAGCTCTGCGGCATCGAGGGTGTATTCGATATTTTTAAGCTGAAGATCGGCGTCGTCACGAGCCGCACCCGTTGTACCTGCCCAGGCAAGATGATAGAAAACGTCATAATCTTTTTCGTCCGGGATAAGTGATTTCATCTCATCGAGCGAGCAGGGAATTTTTCTGATGTGCTCGCCGTCGGGGATCGTAGAGATTCTCGATGATCCTTTGTGATACAGTACGGTGACATCGACGCTCTCGCTTAAAAGTTTGTCAATCAGGGCGTGACCGATTGAGCCTGTTGCCCCTGTGATTACTGCTTTTTTCATAAAATCACTCTTCTATCAACGGAATATACATATTTTTGCGAAGCTCGTCCCTGTCAAGGAACGGAGCAAGATCCTCAAGCGGGGGGCTGACAAGTGTTCCGTCCGGAAGACGCTTGGTACTGCTCTTAGGCTCCCAAACCTGCTGAGTGTCGGTGAAGATTTCACAGAAGGCATATCCGTTGGCTGCAAGAGTTTCTTTAACGGCATCCTGCATTTCTTTGTTGCTTTTTGCGCTGAAATACGGATATCCGAAAGCCTCGGCGATTTTCTTGAAATTCGGGAACGAGAGGTCGCCGCTTTCGGGACCGATACCCACCTTTGTGTGATCTTTAAAAAGATTGTTCTGCGTTATTCTGATACTGTGATAGCCGCTGTTGTTGATAAGGAAAATCTTGATCGGGAGCTTGTTGGTAACAATGGTCTGAAGCTCCTGAAGATTCATCATTATACTTCCGTCACCCTCAAGGCAAATTGTGTCCCTCTTTCCTCCGGAAACACAGAGACCGACAGCCGCGGGCAAACCGTAGCCCATACTTGCGATTGCGCTGTTGATAATAAATCTGGTTCCACGCTTGATCGTCCAGCACTGGTGACCCGCAACACAGCAGGCTCCGTTACTTACGGCGGTAAGAGAATTTTCGGGAAGCTGATCCGAGAGATATTTTATAAATGCGTAAACATTTGCGGTTGAGCCGTTTTCTTCACGGTGACGGGGGAGTGCGACGGGATATTTTTCTTTCCATTCAATGCACTGCCTGCGCCAATCGTCGCCGCTGAAAACGGGGGAGAAGTCGGTATTTCTGATGATTGCCTCAAGAAAATCCTTTGCGTCCGCCCAAACAGGCATATCGACGTGAATCGTCGGCTTTTTCATTTCCGCCCTGTCGATGTCGACCATTATGACCTCTGCCGCTCTCGCCCAGGTGCCGTAGTCATAGCCGACCTGACGGATACTTATTCTTGTTCCTATTGTGATCAGGAGATCGGAGTTCTGCACGGCAAAATTGCCCGCACGGTCGCCCATATTTCCGCCTCGTCCGCAGTAAAGCGGATTGTCGGTTTCAATTATGTCAATGCTGTTCCAATATGTAACAACAGGAACACCGAGCAGCTCCGACACCTTTTTAAAAGCGTCTGCACCGCCGGAAAGACGAATACCGCCGCCTGCGTAAATCACGGGGCGCTTGGCTTTCCTTATTTTTTCGAGAATTATTTTTACGGTTTCGTCGCTGATTTTCGGCGGAAGCTCCTTATCGTCCTCCGTCGGGTCATAACCTCTGAGACCGTTGGTTTCGATGTAACTGCCCTGATAATTAACGGGAATGTCGAGCCATACGGGGCCGGGTCTGCCTGTTGTGGCAAGGTGCCACGCCTTTTCAAGCATATATCTTATGTCGCTCATATCCTCGAGCATCGCCGAGTATTTACACATACAGGAGACTGACTTTGTTATGTCAAATTCCTGATCACCGACGGCTCTGAGTGGCAATCCGTCGGTGAATTGCTCCGCATAGCGGGCTGTTGTGGTGTATTTAACCTGACCGCTGATGACAAACATCGGGATGGAATCAAGCCATCCGCCGACAACTCCGGTTATTGCGTTTGTGCCGCCGGGGCCGGTCGTTACGCAGAGGGCTGCGATTTTATTGTTGAGCCTTGCGTATGACTCAGCCGCAATTGCACTCGCCTGTTCGTGGTGGTTGTACGTACAATGTATTCTTTCATTATGACCGAAAGCGTCATTGAGGTGCATTGCTCCGCCGCCGACTACCGTGAAGCAGTCGGTTACACCGTGATCGGCAAGAAAATCGGCAATGTAATCAGCAAGTCTTATTTTCATTTGTTTCATCCTTTATTTATTCAAAGCGTCGATAATTGTTTTTGCCATATAGCTGAGCTTTTCGTCCGTCATACCGGGATAAACGCCGATCCAAAACGAATCGTTCATTATGCGGTCGGTATTTTCAAGTGTGCCGACGACACGGTAGCCCTTACCGCTCTTTCTCATCTCGTCAAAGCAGGGGTGCTTGATAAGATTTCCCGCAAACAGCATTCTCGTTTGCACGCCCTTGCTTTCAACATACTGAACGAGCTTGTTGCGGTCAACACCCTCCTTGCAGGTTATGAAAAATCCAAACCAGCTCGGATCCGAATTTTCATTGGCCTCGGGGAGAATCAGCTTGTCGGAAACACATTCAAGCGCATCGTGGAGCACCTTGAAATTATGCTTTCTCTTCTCGACGAACGAAGGGAACTTCTTAAGCTGAGCACAGCCGACCGCCGCCTGCATATCCGTCACCTTGAGATTGTAGCCGAAGTGGGAATAAACATATTTATGATCGTATCCGAGCGGAAGCTCGCCGTACTGCTTGTCAAAGCGGTGCCCGCAGAGGTTGTCCTGACCCGGCTCGCACATACAGTCACGACCCCAGTCACGCATTGATCTGATTATCTTGTGAAGAAGCGGATTGTTTGTGTAAACTGCGCCGCCCTCGCCCATTGTCATATGGTGCGGGGGATAGAAGCTGCTTGTTCCTATATCACCGATTGTACCCGTGAACCTTGTTTCTCCTTCAATCGTGTAGGTCGAGCCGAGAGAATCGCAGTTGTCCTCAACAAGCCAAAGATTGTGTCTGTCGCAGAAATCCTTGACGGCCTTGAGATCAAAGGGATTGCCGAGAGTGTGAGCGATCATAACCGCCTTTGTTTTATCGGAATATGCCTCTTCAAGCATTGAAACATCTATATCCGCATTTGGGAGCTTGACGTCAACGAAAACGGGGACTGCGCCGAACTGTATCATCGGAGTAACCGTGGTGGGAAATCCTGCGGCAACGGTGATAACCTCGTCACCCGGCTTGACGGCTCTCTCTTTAAGCAGGGGAGAGGTGAGCGTCATAAATGCGACAAGATTTGCACTTGATCCGGAATTGACAAGTGAGCAGAATCTAACGCCGAGATATTTGCAGAAATCACTTTCAAACTGCTTTGTGTATCTTCCTGCCGTGAGCCAAAATTCCAAAGCGCTGTCAACAAGATTTACCATTTCCTCGGAATCATAAACTCTCGAAGCATATGGGATACGCTGACCCTCTTCAAATTTCTGCGGAACATTGTGATATTTGTCGCAATATTCCCTTACCTTTTCCAGTATTTCATCGTGTAATTGCTCTTTAGAGTTCATTGTCGTCTCTCCGATCATATATTAAAAAATTCTTTTATCTGAGCTTTTGTATATTCGTACATATCGGCTCCGTCGGCATAAGCCTTTGTCCACTCAACGGTTTTTATGACGGCCTGTTTCGCAGACCATCTCGGTTTCCAACCGAATACCGACTTGACCTTTGAACAGTCGAGCTTGAGAAAGTTTGCCTCGTGAGGACCGTCCTTATGCTCGGCAGCGAAGCTCTGCCCGTTGCCCCAAGCGTCACAGAAACAGCCTGCCAGCTCTCCCGTTGTAAGGCAATCCGATTCGTTAGGTCCGACGTTGTACCAGTCGGCAGCCTGCGGATCCTCATACTGCCGTGCCGCTATCATAAGATATACGCAGAGCGGCTCAAGGACGTGCTGATACGGACGGATGGAATTTGGATTTCTCACCTTGATCACATCGCCGTTCATTGCTGCACGCACGCAGTCGGGGATGATTCTGTTTGCGGCAAAGTCACCGCCGCCGATAACGTTGCCTGCCCTTGCCGTGGAAATTCTGACCCGACTGTCGGCAAAAAACGAGCTTTTGTAGCTGTGAGTTACAAGCTCCGAGCAGGACTTTGAATTGGAATACGGATCAAATCCGTCAAGAGGCTCGTTTTCACGGAAGCCCCAAATGCTTTCGTCGTTTTTGTAAACCTTATCAGTCGTAACATTCAGAAAGGATTTTACGCAGTTGCTCGTCCTGATACATTCAAGAATGTTGACCGTTCCCATAACATTCGTTTCATATGTATATTTCGGGTTATTGTACGATTCCAGAACGATCGGCTGAGCCGCAAGATGCAAAACAATCTCTGGCTGAACCTCGTCAAAAACCTTTTTCAGACTGTCATAGTCTCTGATATCACCGATAATCGAACGGATTTTACCGCCGATACCGGTTATTTCAAACATACTCGGGTCGGTCGGAGGCTCAAGGGAATATCCCGTGACATCGGCGCCTGCAAGCTCAAGTATGTTGCAAAGCCAAGTGCCTTTGAATCCGGTGTGACCGGTCACGAGAACCTTTTTGTTTTTGTAGAATGATAAGTCGAGCATAATATCACCGCTTCGGATAAATTTTAAAAGACAATTCCGCACAATTGAGTGTTCAAGTCGTGCAGTTAAGATTTTTAATGTTGTTTCAAACGATAAAAGGCCACGCCGGAATCCTCTTCCGCCAAATCATAGTTTTGATTAAGAAAATCTACAAACTTTTTATTTGTTAATTCGGCTTTATTCTTTCTTAAGACAATGATATCCGGGAAACCATAATAAGAATCAAAATATTTGAAAAGGATATCGTAAAAGTTGTCATCCACAGCTTTGCCTGATAATGCTCCTGGGCGCCAAAGATAATTTGTGTTGGGCAGTAAATCTGTTATTAAGTAGCACTGTATCAAGCCACTTCCGCAAAGTATGGTTTTATCATCTTTTTGAACAATCTTTTTCATGCTTTTTTCAAAACACTCAAGGGAATAGATGGTCTCTTCTTTATCATAAACGTACTTAAACACGCCGCTTTCTGCGGAGCTTATTGCAAGGTTGTTCTTTAATGCCGCCATAGGAATTGTATTGTAAAAGCCTTGGCAGTATAGTGCGAGGAGGTTGAAAATAAGCATAAAACACATTGCAGGCAACACAAGATTTTTTATTCTAATCTTTTTAAATTGAACCTGTGATATAAGTTCAAAAAATTCGAGGAAAAAGAAGATTGGTGCAGACCTAGCCCCCAAAGGAATGTTGATGCTTTTATCAAGACCGGTAAAAGCCCATACAAGTCCCGCAAGCATTGACGGAATATAAAGAAACAGAAATAAAGCCTTGAATTTTTTGTTCTTTAAGAAGAATGTAATGAAAAGGAAAAAGCCACAAATACTTAAGAAAAGCAGAACATTGAGCATATTCTGCGATTTTGAACCTGGGAACAGACCTCCTTTACGAAATATGAAAACAAAAAGAAATATTGACGAAGATACAACGTACAGTATAATCCACAGTTTTGACAAACGTAATTTTTTTATAGCAAAGCATAAAACGGCAAAAATTAAAGAAGCTTTAATAATTGGATCATAAAAGTAAAAAAAATCGGATATTATATGTCTAACAAATAGATTATTGCTATGTGCGGCGGTTCTATCCGAAAGTCCGCTTGATGCTACTTCTTTGTTAAAGATAAAGAAATTCTGCCAGTCTCTCGTGAGACAGAAAATTACAAAAACCGCAAATACCGCTGCGGCACCGAGCGCATATGCCAGCTCCGGCTTCTTGAAACCGATTTTTTTCTTGTCCTTATTCATAACGATGAAAAGGACGATAAATTCATATATAAAAACGAATACCGCAGTGGGGTAGGCGTATACGGAAATCGCCTGACACACACCCGCAAGGATAAGCCAAGGTAAAGGCTTGTCTTTGTTCATCACAAAGATGATAAGAGCAAAGCTCAGCAACATAAAGGAAAGCGACCAAGTGTCATACCAATATCCGAAAATTGTTTTCGGCACAACGGTAAAATAAATCAGGCAGGTTGCAAAAGAATTTGTTTTGCCGAATATCGGTTTAAGAAGTTTATAGGTCAGAAGAGCGAATATAAAGGTTATAAAAACAGAGCATATTCTTGAGTAAATAACGATGCCTTCGCTTGAACCGGTTATTTTATAGAAAAGCCAAATAAAAGGATAGTTGAGCGAATCGCCTACCTGAAAGAAGTCCCAGTTTTCAACCATAAATTTCTGACCGAGCACGGTCCGGTATGCTTCGCCGATATTAAAAACCTCATCGGTTGTAATTACCGAAAAAAAACATCGGGCAAGCATAGCTGCAAGTGCAATTGCGGTTAAAACTATGTAAAATATACGGTGATTTTTATCTGAAGCTTTTATTCTTTCCATTGTATTACCAAACCTTCCAGGGTGCAGTCGAATCTGCCCACATTTTTTCAAGCTGCTGTTTTTCTCTGAGCGTGTCCATGGGTTTCCAAAAGCCGTCGTGCAAATATGCGTCGAGCTGACCGAGAGCCGCACAGGTCTCAAGAGGCTTTTTCTCAAAAACAGTTTCGTCTCCGTCGATAAAGTCAAAGATTTTCGGTTCAAGTACCATAAATCCGGCATTTACACGACCACCGTCATTTTCATCCTTTTCACGGAATGATGAAATCTTGTTGCCTTCTTCGATATCGAGCATACCGAAGCGCTGACCGATATTGACCGCCGTCAATGTGGCAATATGACCGTTTTCTTTATGAAATTTAACGAGTTCGTTAATGTTTATGTCCGCAACGCCGTCGCCGTATGTCAGCATAAACGGTTCATCGCCTATATATTTTTGAATCCTTTTGACTCTGCCGCCTGTCATGGTGTTAAGCCCCGTATCAACAAGCGTAACCTTCCACGGCTCGGTTTCGTTTGAGTGAACGATCATTTTGCCGTTGTCGGTAAAATCAAAGGTTATATCGCTCCTGTAAAGAAAATAGTCGGCAAAGTATTCTTTGATGACGTGCTGCTTATATCCGCAGCATACAATGAAATCGTTATAGCCGTAAGCGGAATATATCTTCATAATGTGCCAAAGAATCGGCATTCCGCCGATTTCAACCATCGGCTTTGGAATAAGATGACTTTCCTCGCTTATTCTTGTTCCGAATCCGCCTGCAAGTATTACTGTTTTCACAACATCGCCGCCTTTTATAGTGTTTTGTATATAACTATGGCAATTATAAATAACCTATAATAATATATCATATCAAAAAACAAAAATCAAGAATTTATATATGTTATATTCATCGTTTTAATTTCTGTATGCGCTTAATATACAAATAGGACTTTGCGTTTTTGCGCACATTTCACAAAAATAAAAAATTTAACTGAAATCTATTGACATCTGTGACTTTTTCGGTTATTCTATGGGCGTAGGGTAAACGATTACCCAAGCGAAACGAATTGGAGATTATATGGACGGTAAAAATATTTCTATGGTTGATATTGCCCGAATGTCGGGAGTGTCAATTGCAACGGTTTCAAGGGTGCTCAACAAAAACGGACGTTATTCAGCCGAGACCGAAAAAAAGGTAATGGCAGTCGTTGAGAAGTACAATTACGCCATAAATCCCAATGCACAGGGCTTAAGAACCAACAGGACGAAAACTATCGGAGTTATAATCCCCGATATCACAAACGAATATTTCTCGCAGATAGTAAGGTCGGTTGAAAGCTCTGTTATCCCAATGGGATATAATGTATTTGTCTGCGACAGCGACGAGAATGTTGATTATGAATCTCACCACATCGCATCGCTCCAGTCAAAGGGAGTTGAAGGCATAGTTTATTTTAGCGTCAGAAAACCCGGCGACGAGGTTTCAAAGGAATTTACGGTTCCCGTCGTTTACATTGACAGACGACCCGGAGTTGAGTTCAATTTCGTTTCTTCCGATAACGAAACGGGCGGGTTTCTCGCAACGGAGGAGCTTATCAAAAAGGGCTGCCGTAAAATAGTATTGATACACGATGTCAATTCCTATTCAACGGTCAACAAGCGTAAGCAGGGATATCTGAGAGCGCAGAAACAGTACGGGGTAGAGATTGACGACAGCAGAATGGTTCCGTGCCACGTGTCATACGCAGCCGCAAGAGAGGCTGTTAAAAAGCTGATTGCGGATAAGGTTGAATTTGACGGAATCTTCTGCACAACGGATTCTATGGCGCTCGGAGCGCTGAGGGGTCTCAAGGAGAGCGGCAAAAGAGTTCCCGAGGATGTTAAGCTCGTGGGCTTCGACGGTATAACGCATACCGAGATTTCCGATCCGCCGATAACGACGATCGTTCAGGATACGGATCAGCTCGGTAAAAGATCGGTTGATGTTCTGATGGATCTTATCAACAACAATACGGGTAAGATTCACGAATACACGATCCCGGTTAAACTTTCCGTCAGAGGAAGCACAGACTGATTTAATAGTTTTAAGAAAGGGTTGAAGCCCTTTTTTAAATAGATATTGAGTAAACCTTTACCCAATATTTTACACAAAATATTTCCACAATATTTATTATACGGAAGATATCGGTAAAGCAGTGAAGAGAAAGGAAGGATATCATGAGTACTCTCGTTGAAATGAAAGGGGTAGTTAAAAAGTTCCCCGGAGTTACGGCGCTGAAGGATATTTCCTTTGATATCCAAGCGGGCGAAGTACACGTTCTGCTGGGCGAGAACGGAGCGGGCAAATCCACTCTGATGAAAATTCTCTCCGGTGTTTATCAGCCGACAGAGGGCAAGATAATCATCGGCGGCAAGGAGTTCAGCAAGCTCACCCCGAAGGATTCCTACGAAAACGGAATCAGCGTCATTTATCAGGAATTGAGCGTTATCAATGAGCTCTCGATTCAGGAAAATCTTTTTGTCGGCAAACTGCCGATGAAGAAGGTCGGATTGGCATCCGTTGTCGATTACGGTGAAATGAACAGAAGAGCAAAAGAGCTCCTCGCAAAGATCGGATTGAACAGAGATCCGAAAACACTCGTTGAGGACATCAGCGTTTCGGAAAAACAGCAGGTTGAAATTGCAAAGGCTCTTGCTTCCGACAGTAAGGTAATCGTTATGGACGAGCCGACAGCTTCCCTGACAAACAAAGAGGTTGAACATCTTTTTGATGTTATCAGAGCGCTGAAAAAAGAGGGCAAGGGAATCGTCTTTATCTCCCACAAGCTCGCAGAGATCAAGGAGATCGGCGACAGGGTTTCGGTTCTCAAGGACGGTGCTTACGTCGGCACAAAGCAGGTAAGCGATGTTTCGGTTGACGATCTCGTAACAATGATGGTCGGCAGAACGGTTCAGAACACCTACCAGCACGAGGACGCCCCCGACAGCTACGACGGAGAAGAGGTTATCTTTGAGGTCAAGAACCTTTCACGTAAGGATAACAAGGTCAAGGACGTTTCGTTCAAGCTCCATAAGGGCGAGATCGTAGGCTTCTCGGGACTTGTCGGATCGGGACGAAGCGAAATGATGAATTCAATCTTCGGCGCAGAACCCAAATCATCCGGAGAGGTGTTCATCAAGGGTAAGAAAGTTAACATTAAGAGTCCGTATTCGGCAATCAAGAACGGACTTGCGATGGTTACGGAAAACAGACGTGAAACAGGATTTTTCCACAACTTTGATATCAAGCAGAATATTTCAATTCTGCCGTTTATAAAATCGTCAACCCTCGGCGGTGCCGGCGGACTGACAAGCAGCAAATTCGAGAAAGAATGTGCTGAGGCTCAGAAAAAGAGCCTGAACATTAAGTGCTATTCCGTAGATCAGGGTATCACGGAGCTTTCGGGCGGTAATCAGCAAAAGGTAATCCTCGGCAAATGGGTAGCCGCCGATTCACAGATAATTATTTTTGACGAACCCACAAAGGGTATCGACATCGGCAGTAAGAGTGAAATTTACACCCTTATGCGTAAGCTCGCCGATGAGGGCAAGGGCGTCCTTGTTGTCTCATCGGAGCTGCCGGAGCTTCTCGCAGTGTGCGATACGATCAATGTTTTCAGAGAGGGTCGGATAGTCAAGACCTTCCCGCACAGAGAAGCAACAGAAGAAAATATCATCAAAGCGTCTACGGCGGATATCGCCTGATCAACAGAAAGGAACGTGAATACCATGTCTGAAAAAATAAAGCAGGTTAAACCAAAGGAAAAACTCACTTTTAATACGATTTGGCAGAAGTACGGTACATTCGGAATCCTCGTAATTTTGCTCGTTATTCTTGCAGTTATGAGACCCGGCACCTTCTTCTCCACAGCAACAGTAACACAGATTCTTTCACAGAGCTCTGTTAACATTCTCATTGCGATGGGCGAATTTTTCGCAATTCTTATCGCAGGTATCGACCTTTCGGTCGGTTCGGTAGTTGCCCTGACCGGTATGGTTTCGGCTCAGATGATGGTCGCAGGCGTTAACCCGCTGCTCGCAGTTCTGCTCGGCATAATCTTCGGCGGTTTCCTCGGCTTCATCAACGGACTTCTCATCAACGTAACGGGACTTCATCCGTTCATCATCACCCTCGGCACGCAGTCGATATTCAGAGGCGTAACACTTATTATTTCAAATTCAAGCGCAGTTTTCGGATTCCCGAAATCATTCACCAACTTCATTTCTTATAAAGTATTTGACCTTCTCCCGATCGTTGCGATAATCGCAATTGTCGTAGCACTTCTCCTCTCATTCCTGACGAGAAAGACAAAGGTCGGCAGAAACATCTACGCACTCGGCGGAAACAAAGAGTCGGCTTGGTACTCGGGTATCAACGTCAATATGCACACATTGATCGTGTTCATCATCTCGGGTATTTGCGCAGGTATCGCAGGTATCGTACTTCTCGGACGTGTCGGTTCCGCAGAGCCGGCAGCCGCAACAGGCTTTGAAACTTACGCAATCGCAGCTTCGATCATCGGCGGAACGAGCTTCTTCGGCGGTAAAGGTAAGATCTTCGGCGTTGTAATGGGTGGTCTCATCATCGGCGTTATCAACTACGGTCTTAACATTCTCGCCGTTCCGAGCGTTTGGCAGCAGGTTGTTATGGGCTTGCTCATCATCGGCTCCGTTGCACTCGACAGATTCGTAGCCCGCAAGAAATAATCGGTAAAGAGGTGCTTGTTATGAAACCAATGTTTAATCCGTCGCTTATGTGTATGGATCTCCTCGATATCAAGAATCAGACGGAGATTCTCAACGACAGATGCGACCTCTACCACGTAGATATAATGGACGGCCATTTTGTTAAGAACATCACGCTTTCACCGGATTTTGTAAAGGCGTTCTCAACAATAGCCAAGAAACCGATTGATTGTCATCTGATGGTTACAACACCTGACGATTACATTGAAAACCTCGCTAAGGCAGGGGCAGGATATATCTGCCCCCATGCCGAAACGATAGTCAACGACGCATTCAGAATTATGAATAAGATTGAGTCGCTCGGCTGTAAAAAGGGCGTTGTGCTCAGCCCGTCAACTCCGCTTTCGTCGATCAAGCACTATATCAACAGAATCGACAAGCTCACGATTATGTCGGTTGACCCCGGATTTGCAGGACAGCCGTTCATTGAGGAAATGCTTGCGAAGATCAGCGAAGCAAGAGATCTGAAAGAAAAGTACGGATACAGTTATCTCATTGAGGTTGACGGATCCTGCAATCAGAAAACCTTCAAGCGTCTCTATGACGCCGGAACGGAGGTTTTCATCGTAGGCTCCTCGGGACTTTTCTCAAAGGATCCCGATCTCAGAAAAGCATGGGATATTATGACAGATGAATTTAAGACTTTGACAGGTGCGGAAATATAAATGATTTCTCAGCCGCAAGGAGGTGGACAGGATGGGAAATTTAACCTTGGGAATTGACATCGGCGGAACCAATTTCAGAATCGGCGCAGTCGATGAGGCAGGCAGCATAAGCCACTTTGAGAAAAATTCGAGCAGAATTTTTGATTCGGGCGACGTTGTCGAGATTATCAAAAAAGAGATCGACGCCTATATGGACAGGTACGGTATCCGTGATTCCGTCAGAGCCGTCGCAGTCGGAATCCCGTCAATCGTCAGCAAGGACAAAAAGACGATTATTTCAACCCCGAATCTTAAAGGCTTCAACAATATCAGATTCAGCGACAAGCTCAGCGAGAAGCTGAACATTCCGGTCTTTCTTGACAGAGATGTAAATTTTCTCCTGATGAACGATATGAAAAAGCTGAAAATTGACAATACTAAAACCGTGCTCGGTTTTTACATCGGAACGGGCTTCGGAAATGCAATGTGCATCAACGGCAAGCTCTACGCCGGAAAGAACGGTGCGGCAGGCGAACTCGGACACATTCCGCTCTACGATGTTGATGAGGAATGTACCTGCGGAAACATCGGCTGTTCGGAAACAAGGTGCTCGGGCAAGAGACTCGAATATCTCTGCGAAAAATATTTCCCCGATGTTCCGATCAGAGAGGTCTTTAAGTATCACGGCAATTCACCGATCATCATTAAATTTGTTAAGGATCTTGCAATTCCGATCGCAACGGAAATCAACATTCTTGACCCGGATTATTCGATAATCGCAGGCGGCGTAGCCCTTATGGAGGACTTCCCGAAAGAGCTTCTTATTGAAGCGATACACGAAAAGGTGCGCAAGCCCTATCCCGAGGAAAATCTTGAGATTATGTTCTCGGAACACGATCAGCAGAGCGGAATCTTCGGAAGCGGAATTTATGCGCACGAAATGTTGAAGAATATTATCTGACGGGCGTTCCGTCAGTAATAGATAATTAAACAAGAAAGGATAATTATTATGAAAAAGACACGAATTCTCAGCATCATTCTTGCGGCAGTTATGGTATTTTCACTTGTACTCACAGGCTGCGGCGCAGGCACAAACACAGACAAGAACACGGGCAGCGCAGACTATGCGGTAATCCTCAAGCCTCTTTCAAATGACTTCTGGGCAAAGATGAAAGCCGGTATTGAAGAAGAAGCAAAGAAACAGGGCGTTACGGTTGATATTTTCGCCGCAACAACAGAGGAAGACACAGAGGGTCAGCTCAAGATCCTTGAGAACTGCATCAACAAGGGCTACAAGGCAATCGGCGTTGCTCCGCTTTCACCGACAAACCTTATCAACGGTATCGTTGAGGCTAACAAAAAGGGTATCTATGTAATGAACATTGACGAAAAGATTGATATGGATACTCTTAAGGCAGCAGGCGGCAGCGTTATCGCTTTCGCAACAACGGATAACGAGAAGGTCGGCGAAAAGGGCGCTCAGTATATCATTGATCAGCTTGCAGACGGCGGCGAAGTTGCTATCATCGAGGGTAAAGCAGGTAATGCTTCAGGTGAAGCAAGAAAGACAGGCGCAACAAATGCTTTCAAGGCTGATTCAAAGATTAAGCTCGTAGCTTCTCAGCCCGCTGACTGGGATCGTCAGAAGGCTCTTGACACAGCGGCAAGTATGCTTCAGTCAAACCCGAACCTCAAGGCTATCTATTGTTGCAACGACACAATGGCACTCGGCGCACTTCAGGCAGTTAAGAATGCAGGCAAGGATGTTATTGTAGTAGGTACAGACGGTGCAGAAGAGGCTCTTGAAAGCGTCAAGGCAGGCGAGCTTTCGGCAACAGTTGCACAGGACTCCGCAGGAATCGGCGCAACATCGCTCAATCGTATGATTCAGGCAGTTAAGAACGCAGAGACAATCGACGCAAACGCAACTCCCGAAACAATCCCGGTTGACTCCAACCTTGTTACAAAATAAGATTAATAGGGTTCTTTCCTCCGAACTTTATTATATGTAAAAAAGATCTCCGGGACACTTACGGCATACTGCGTCCCGGAGAGCAAGCGAAAAGATGTCGGTCAGATCGGCTCACTTCTTGATATATTTTCCCCTTCTATTTTCCAAAAAACTGCTTTACGAGTTATGATCGACCGACATTTTGTTTGATGGGACTGCCGCGCATTTAGCGAAGAACGAAGAGCAAAGAGTTGTTTCGCTTGATGCTATGTTTATGGCACGCTTTGCTCTTCTAAACGATTTTTTGCCCACTCGCAGTATCAATATACAGCTTCGGGACAAAGAAAACGTTTTCTTCATCTAAATGCACGACAGTCTCGCAATATATAAATAAATTGATAACCGCTGATTAAATTTCAGCACAGTACAGAAACCGCGTGCCGCAATTTAATCAACGATTATTTGAAAGGTGGCTTTTATTATGAAAATTGCAATAGGCTGTGACCATGTCGGATATGAATTAAAGGGCAAGGTCATTGAACATCTTAAAGAAAAAGGAATCGAGGTTGTTGACTTCGGCACAAACAGTACCGAGCGCACGGATTACCCGATCTACGGCAAGGCGGTAGGCGAGGCGGTTGCCTCGGGTGAGTGCGACAAGGGTATCCTCATCTGCGGAACCGGCGTCGGTATTTCTCTTGCTGCAAACAAGGTTAAGGGTATTCGTGCCGTAGTTTGCAGTGAGCCTTATTCGGCACTGCTTTCAAGACAGCATAATGACACAAATGTGCTTGCTTTCGGCGCAAGAGTTGTCGGTCTTGATCTCGCTTTGATGATTGTTGACGCATGGCTCTCGGGAGTTTATGAGGGCGGACGTCACGCCAAGAGAGTGCAGATGCTTGCGGATATTGAAAACGAAAGATAATCGGATTGCACATAAAAAGTGAACCGTTGCATTGCAAAAACAGTGCTGACGGTTCACTTTTGTTGTTGTACACGGATGGATAATTTATTTGACGTATTATAAAAACACGGCACGATAAGGATCGCACCGTGTTTTGTAAATCAGTTTTTGTTGTATTTCTTTATCAAATCGTTTTTGACGTCCCAGAGTTTCTGCGAAAGGTCAACATAGTAGTTGTGCGGATTTTCAAATCTCTTGACCTCGTCCCAGAGGGTGTCAATCTGAGAAAGACAGTAATTCTTGATGTCGTCAATATCCTGATATTCATAAACTCTCTTGCCGTTAATGAACAGCGGCTGGAGAAGCTGACGCGCCGAGAAGTTGTAAACATTCTTACGTTTCCATGTGAAGTCGGGATCGAAAATCTCATAGTCGTGGCTGTCGTCGATCGTTTCGTCTTCAAGTGTGATAACATCGGCGAGTGCCTTGCCCGATTCATTGTCATAAAGTCTCCACAGCTTTTTGGCTCCGGGAGTCGTAACCTTGACGGCGTTCTCGCTGAGCTTGATCTTCGGAATCATTTCGCCGTCCTTTTCAACGGCGCAGAGTTTATAAACTCCGCCGAAAACAGGTGCCGATGAGGCGGTGATAAGTCTTTCGCCGACACCGAATGAGTCAACCTTTGCTCCCTGAAGAAGCATATCTCTGATTATATATTCATCGAGTGAGTTTGACGCAACGATTTTAACATCCTCAAAGCCTGCTTCATCGAGCATAACTCTCGCCTTTTTGGAAAGATAGGTGATATCGCCGCTGTCGATGCGGATTCCCTTGGGTCTGAAGCCACGGGGAAGTACCTCACGCTTGAACGCCTCAATTGCGTTCGGAATACCCGATTTGAGAACGTTGTATGTGTCAACGAGGAGGGTGCAGTCGTCGGGATATGCCTTTGCATAAGCGCAGAATGCTTCAAGCTCGGAATCAAAAAGCTGAACCCAGCTGTGCGCCATTGTTCCGAGAGCGGGTACGCCAAATTCACGGTCAACTATCGTACACGCCGTTCCGGCACATCCTGCGATATATGCCGCTCTTGCACCGTATACCGCACCGTCGAATCCCTGCGCACGTCTTGATCCGAATTCCATTATCGGACGGCCCTGTGCCGCACGTGTGATTCGGTTTGCTTTTGTGGCAATGAGACTCTGGTGGTTGATTGCAAGAAGCACCATCGTTTCAATAAACTGTGCCTGCATAACCGGTCCCTTGACGGTTACGATCGGTTCACGCGGGAATATCGGTGTTCCCTCGGGAACGCTGTATATATCGCACTTAAATTCAAAGTTTTTCAGATAATCAAGAAATTCTTCACAGAAGCCTCTGCCTCTGAGGTATTCAATATCCTGATCGGAAAAGCTGAGATTTTCAAGGTATTCAACAAGCTGTTCAACGCCTGCCATAATCGCAAAGCCGCCGTTATCGGGGATTGTTCTGAAGAACATATCAAACTGCGCCGTTGTGTCACCCTTGCCGTTGAGAAAATAGCCGTTTGCCATTGTTATCTCATAGAAATCGGTGAGCATGGTCAGGTTTCTTCTTTTAAGATCATTCATTTTAACACCGCCTTAGGATTGTTACTGACATTATATCATCACAATTTGGATTTTTCAATCCCGAATGTGTTTATTATATAAGAAATGGAAAAGAAAAAAGTCATAATTTGTGAATTTATATAAAAATGCACTGAAAAACCGAGATACTGAACAATAAATGACTAAAAATGTGGTATTACTCTTAAAATGTTGTTTTTATAAGTCCGTTATGTTATTATATAAACAGAAAATTTGAGTTATTTTCAGCGTTTTTTCAAGAAATAGGAGGACAAATATGAGAACAAGAAAGCAGGCGCTCGGCGATATGAACATTATCGGCGCCAAGGTTGAACAGCAGAGAAAGGCAATCGGAATGAAGCAGAAGGATCTCCTTGCACAGCTCCAAATCAGAGGAATTGATCTCAATGCATCGGGTCTTTCAAAGCTCGAGGGTCAGCTCAGAGGAGTTGCGGACTACGAGCTTAAGGCAATTGCAGAGTCGCTTAACGTCAGCCTTGAGTGGCTTCTCGGCTGCGACGAATAAGACAAACTTCCGCTTCGTTTTCGGAGCGGTTTTTTTGTTATATTGTTGACAAATATACCCCGATTATAGTAAAATTAACAGGATAAAAGCGGAAAAGCGGTAAGCTGATCCGTTATGGACAAGGAGAAGTGATTAATATGGCAGTTTTCAGACCTTTCAAGGCGATCCGTCCGATCCCCGAAAGAGCCAAGGATGTTGCTGCGTTACCCTATGACGTAATGAACAGCGACGAAGCAAGAGAAATGGTAAAGGGAAATCCCTATTCTTTCCTTCACGTTGATAAGGCGGAGATCGACCTCGATCCGTCAATTGATCTTTATGACGAAAAGGTTTATCTCAAGGCGAGAGAAAATCTTGACAAACTCGTAACCGACGGCGTCTGCAAGGAGGACGAGACTCCCTGCATCTATATTTACCGTCAGATTATGAACGGTAGAAGCCAGACAGGTCTTGTCGGATGCACAGCTATTGACGACTATATTAATAATGTAATCAAAAAGCACGAGCTTACAAGAGCCGACAAAGAGGCGGACAGAATCAATCACGTTGACTATTGCGACGCCAACACAGGCCCGATTTTCCTTACATACCGTCCCGACGAGTTTATAAGCAAGACTGTTGAGGATTGGAAAGCAAGCCACGCTCCGGTTTATGATTTTGTTTCCGAGGGCGTTGAGAATACGGTTTGGGTTATCGACGACGCCGAGACGGTTAAGGCGATCACCGATAAGTTTGCGCAGATCGAGTCGCTCTATATCGCAGACGGACATCACAGAGCCGCATCCGCCGTTAAGGTTGGTAAAAAGCGCCGTGAGCAGAACCCGAATTACACCGGCGAAGAGGAGTTCAATTTCTTCCTTGCGGTTCTTTTCCCGACCGACGAGCTCGAAATTATGGACTACAACCGTGTTATGAAGGATCTCAACGGATACTCCGAGGACGAGTTTATGGCTAAGCTCGGCGAGGTTATGGATATTGAGAAGTACGGCAAGGACGCTTACAAGCCCGAGAAGAAGCATACATTCGGAATGCTCCTTGACGGCACTTGGTACAAGCTCAGCGCAAAGGACGGCACATTCGATGCGAATGATCCTGTTGATCAGCTCGATGTTTCGATTCTTCAGAACAATGTTATCTCCCCGATCTTTGGCATTGACGATCCCCGTACCGACAAGAGAATTGATTTCATCGGCGGCATCAGAGGTCTCGGCGAGCTTGAAAGAAGAGTTAACAGCGATATGAAGATTGCATTTTCAATGTATCCGACAACGCTTGACGATCTTATGGATATTGCGGACGCAGGCAAGATTATGCCCCCGAAATCCACATGGTTTGAGCCTAAACTTATGAGCGGTCTCTTCATTCATAAGCTGTCATAAAATTGCACATATACAACCTCCTCTTGATTCAAGGGGAGGAATTTTTTTGCCGCTCGGTGATGGGGAGAACGTTGACGGCACAGCGCCGGTTGATCGTTAAACTCTAATTTTCGCTAAAAGAATGTTGACTTTTTCGACCTAAATCAGACCGAATTGGACAATTTATACATAAAAATCATAACATTTAATCGAAAATTATAGTTGAATTTCAACTCGAAATATGTTAATATAATTTTATCTATACTGGGAAAGTGCGTTATTGGCATTTTTGGCGCAATTTTTCGGTAAAATAAACTTTTCTGAAACGGAAAAACCGCTTGCAATGGGGTTTGCGGATTCTTTCCATATCACGGGAGGTAACGTTATGGTTAAAAAACTTTCAAAACTCGGAAGAAGTACGTTAAGCGTACTCCTCTGTCTTGCGATGCTCCTCACAACTTTCTGCTTCTTCGATATCGGTTCGGTGATATCGGAGGCGATGGTATCAAAGAGCAGTCACGCATTGACGGAGGCAGGCACGACTTCCGATACTTTTGCGCTGTACAGTATTTCCGCACCCGAGCTTGTCTACATAAAGGCAGGCGGAAAGGATTCGGAATTTTTCCTGAACGCAGCGTCAAACGGTACGGTCAGCGAACCGACCTCGGCGACGAGTACGCTCAGCTTTTCCTGTGCAACGGCGAGAAGTGTAACGATTTCAATAACTGTCCTCGATTCAAATCTCAATGCGTCGAGTGCAAACAGAGTAACAAATGTCGCTTTCTCTGACGGTACATATATGTCGTCGGATAAGCCTTTGGAGGCTTCTTCGTCCTCTGTCAATAAGACAATCAGCAGCCTCACTATGGCTAAAGCCGAGCCGGGCAAGGAATATATTATCCGTTGGGATATCGTATATACAACAGCTTCGGGTTCATATACGACCTATGCCTATACGGGCGTTAAATTCCCATTGCTCTCTCAGGCAGGTATGACGACGAGACAGTATTATTACGGAACTGCCGGAGGATTAACAGGCAATTCTGCCGAGTCATCGACCTATTCGTTTATTACAGGCGTTGACTCTGTTAAAGGCGGTAATGTTGGCTCCAAGTATGGCTTGACCCTCACGGCTCCGCTTATCGACTTTAACGCAAGTCTTTATCCTAGAGGTCTTGATATGCCTGTTAATAAAGACTATTTCGATCCGGACGGAACGGGTGTGCTTGTTGCTTATGCGAAGCATAACAGCAACGGTGTATATTTTGTTCAGGGCTCAAGAGTTTATAATACTCAGTGGGATGGCTCACAGGAATATAACCCCATGGACATGATAACGCACGCCAACTATTTCGGCGGTAAGCCGAGCTCGGACGGCGACGCATACGGCTATGCGGCGGCGGATATCACCATTGATACGTCAAGATACACCGACTTTAGCCAGGTTCCGAACCTCAGAGCAGGCTTCGTTGAGTTCGATTCCGACGGCGGTCAGAATGAGAACTTCCTGAACGCTATCAGAAACTGCTCATATACAACATCGGATGCTTCTTCTTTCTTCAGAAAGAACAGAACAAACAACAACACTGCGGGCAAGCAGAACACGACGCCGACAATCTATTGTCCGGACGTTGACCGCAGTGACGAAAAAAATGACCGTTCATGGGTTCGTGGACTTTACAAGCTCAGCGGTAATATCACAACGGCAAAGAACAATCTTAGGCAGTCCACCTCGGGCGGTACATCGCTCCCGATTGCATCTTTCAGCAACAATGTTTATACAACATATATTGCCTTTGAGTATTCGCTTCGATTCAGCGGCGCGCTGACAAAGGACGAATACGCTTCGGGTATTTCGAGAGTAAGACTTAACGCAAATCTTACCGACAAGTCAACTGCCCGTAAATACTATTATCAGTTCCTTAATTCGGGTGTCAACACATCGGCGAGCAACTGGAACACTACGATCAAGGGCTATGTCGAGTCATACGTTAAGGCTCTTTGCGTTTCCTCGGCTCCTGCGGCAAGCTCATATAACGATCCTGCGGATGCGATTACGGCGGCACAGGCTGAACTTAAAACCGAAATGATATCAGCCCTTGCCAGCTCGGCACCTGTATATTTCGATGTTCCGGAAACAATTTACCTCACTCCGCAGGCAGGTACAGGAAATTCAGCTTTCCAGTATGTGCTTGACCAGACGATTACACTTTCAAAAGATAAGAACGGAGAAACAACAGCAACAAAAACTGTTAATACGGGATATAAGAATATTTCGGACGGCGGTAATATATCATTCTATTATGCCGATGCAAAGAATGTTAAAATCACGGTTAGCGGTGCAACGGCGGGTTTAGCAACCTCCGGTACCGGAGTAAATATTAAAAAACTGAACACCGAGTACACTTGTACAAAAGATACACTTATGCTTGCAAAGGTTATTTCCGGATCCAAGGGATATACCTCGGGTTATATTACTTGGACGGCAACCTATTACGATAACGCAGACGGTCATACAAAGTCAATTTCTGCAAAGACGTATGTTTATGCGCCGTTTACGGGAGTTGCGGCTGCGCTTGGTGCCGGTTCGTATAAGAATAGAGCGCATTCAGAAAACAAGTTCACGTCTACATATTGGATTACAGGCGGACATAGCGTTAAAAGCAGAACCGGTACTTTAGCTGATGGCGCAAACGGAAAATTAACAGACTTAAAAACCGGAGCAATGTATGACCCGCCATTGTATGACAGCACAATAACAACCGGCGGTAACGGCGGCAGCGGAAACCATAGTGAATATCCGACAACAATTCCCTCCGGTGTCGGTACAACATATGCAAGAGTAAGTGACGACCAAGACGATCATAACATGAATGTATATGGCGGCACTCTTACCATCAATGTTGATAAGACCCGATTTGGCACGTTCCAAACTATTCCGAATTTTAAAATAGGTTATGATGTCAATCATCTTGCTAATACAGATAGAAACAACGACCGCTGGATGCATTATGATGTAAAAAATTCTCTTACACAAAAATTTGATACTACAACCACGGGCAGAAAGGTCAATACAGCAGTTAACGGAACTGTGCCCGATAGTGATACCTCATATGAAATGACAGCTTATGCCAACCCGTATTATAACAAGAACAGCAGTTCAAAAATTCCGATTACAAATCATATCTATTTAAGTGTTCTTGTAAATAAAAAGGGTGCACTCCGCGCCGCCATTGAAAAAGCGCAAAAGCAATTCGCTAATTTTGGTATTTATAACGGCGACACAATGTCAAGCTATTATTATGAGGGCGATATTTACAACAATTTTGTTGCAAAGTATAAGGCGGCTTATGAAGCATTGACAAAGGTTGATCAATCGTATACGACAACCCAGGTTGAAACTATTGCGAACGATCTTACGGCGGCTCTTAACAAGCTCCTTGTAAACGATAAAACTAAAAATGACCTCAAAATAAACCGTCCTGTCCGTGAGTACAACCTCGGACTTGAAAGGCTCAGCAACGGTCAGTACAAGATTGTTGAGATCGACGGCGGCAAGCAGTATGAAGATATGACATACGATGCCCGTGATAACGTATATTTCACTCCCGATACGTATAAGGGATATACCTTTGCAGGTAAGTACGAGCTTACGAGCTTTACGAACTATGTAGAGGATAAAGATGTATCAATTTCCCCGTCAAGCTATTACGGCAAAACGATCGCTTCTCTGCCGGCTTTCTTATCGGCAAGCAATTTAAACAGCAATACAATGAGCATTTCAGGCTCAACGGTAACCATAGGAACAACCTCAACAAAGACAACAACCGTTCCGAAGTTTGACGGCAACAATACAACTTACGAGTGGGTTGCCGCAGTCAACGACACCTCGCTGACAATGGTCAACTTTTATTTTGTTGATCAGAAAGTTGTTACATTTGATGTAAATTATGATTCCAATAAGCCAAACCTTTTGGGTGCATACACGAGAGTGTCAAACGGCGGCTTTACCGCAGTAACCTCAAATACCGTTAACGGACTTACAACAACCTATGACAGAACAACCGGCACAATAAAACTTAACGGTACGGTTAAGTCGGGCACAGTCGTATTTGCATCGCTCCTCCCTGACGATTTTGCTGCAGGCGCATATAATTTCAGCTTCCGTTATCAGAGCGGAAGCGTGTCGGGTGTCGGCACCAGTTTTGTTGCCGGAAATCCGGACGGAAACGTAAACTCGTATGTTGCATTGTGCGCCGAGCTTATCAGAGAAAACGGATCAACTACTTCTCCGAGAACCTTTGTCGAAACTTACGGTGGAACAAAATCTGAAAATAAGACTCTTAATGTAAGTGAAGCTCAGGCGCAGGAGGCTAAAGCAATACAATACAGAATTGCATTCTGTCCGATTTCGGGCGGATCGCTGACCAGTGTCACATTTACAAACTATACGTTTAAACTTGAAGTGACCGAGAATACAACAACAGGATTCGTTCCGAACTCACTTGTTCAGTTCTACGGCCATCAGCTCGGCACAATGCCCGTTCCCGTCCGTGAGAACTACCGCTTCCTCGGCTGGTTCACAGCTCCCGACGGCGGCGAGAGAATAACCGCCTCATCGGTTATGGGCAGCAAGGATATGACCGTATACGCTCACTGGGCGATAACGGATAAGGTTCTTCTTCTCGACAACGAATTTAACTTTGATGAATTTGTTTCAAAGGCGAGCACCGCCGAGGCAACATTGAAAGGCTTTGCGGACTCCCACGTTGCACGCAGTGAGGGAACGATAAACGGCGGAACCGATTTGGGTACGGCTAAATATTATACGTATTCAACAACTCAGGATGATGTCGGCGATACTTCATTAAATATTAAGTATGACAGATCGGTAAGCAGTTCAACGGGCGTTGCATTCGATATATTCAAATCGAGCATATTTACCGCATCTGCCCAAGGTGATTACACCCTCACTTATGAATACAGAATCAATGATTACTATTCACAGGCTTATGAAGAAAAGGGAACGAAGGACTGCGACTCTGTTGTTATCGGTTTTGCAACAGCTTCCGACTACTGGGGAGGATACGGTGTCGGTCAGTCATTTACCGAGAACAAAAAAACCTCAGACGGTTATGAAAGAGTTGCGCTGAAGAGAGAGTTTAGCACAGGCAATCAGTTCTTCTTCAATATGCTGTTCTATTTCTGCAACAGGGATGCCGATATAGGCGTAACCGCAAACCACTTCCGTGCCGATGTTGATATCAAAAACATCGTTATCAAGGATCCGAGCGGCAATATTGTCCTTTCATCGAACAGTATGAGTACCTCTAACGGTACATCTTCATTCGATCCTGATTCACGCACGGTTACGCTTAATTCGTCAGGAGTTGACTGCTATACCGCTACGTACGATCAGCCGAAATATACAATGACATCGACAATGGAGGCAGGAAAAACTTACACTCTTATGTTTGATTATACTGCAACTACGCAGGCAAGAATCAGACCGTTTATATTCTTCTGCCAGTCGAACACAACAAGCGGATATCAGAATGCTGCCGCAACGTATATTGATGTGCCGGAGGGCTCCGGAACATTTGCGTTCAGATTTACCGCACCGGCATACTCTTATTATCAGTTCCGTTTTGGTGTTTACAAATATGGCGGATCTGACACTGCAGCCGTTCCCGGTCCTGTAACATTCGGTAATATTTCGATTCAGCGAACCGAAATCTACGATGCTGAATTGGGCGGTTACAACTCAGATTCAAGTACTTACCTCGGCTGGGTCAGCAAAATAACAGGTTCGAAAGACAGTGATAACACAACGGTTTACGTAGACGACCTTAATTCAAGAAATGAAAAGCTGACATCACATTATCAGGATATCGACTACGGCGCAAAATATGACGAGCTTTATGTACCGACCCGTGAGGGCTATACATTCCTCGGCTGGTATGACGCATCGGGCACACCTTATACCGATGCAAACGGCAATGCAGTCGACAACCATGTTTGCACAACGGACGGTTTGAAGCTCTATTCACGCTGGACGCCCAAGACCTTTGAACTCAAATATAATGCATTCAGACCGAAAGACAGTAAGGGCGCTGTTACGGATGGCACAGTCGGCAGTCTCCCGTCACCGAATCCGCAGACACTCAAGTTCGGTATTGCGTCTTCAATCAGTGCAAACGTACCGACTCTTACAGGTTATACTTTCAGCGGCTGGTCAAAGACATCCGGCGGAACAAAGGCTTATGATAAAGGTCAGACGCTCGACGCATCAACCGTAAGCCAGATGTATAAGGACTGCGGCGGCAAAACATACAATATCTACACTGTATGGACACCGCACAAGTTCTATGTCGAGTTTGACGATAATGGTAAGACAAGCGGCACAATGGCGAACCAGCAGTTCACGTATGATGTTTACCAAAAACTTACTAAGAACACATATGTCAACACAAGAACATTGACATATAACAAAAACGATACAACGGCATCACCTGCAACGATTGACAGAACCAAGGACACAAAGGATCTCACGTTCAAGGGTTGGACTGCTACGGCAGAAGGCGTTGCAACAAGTGAACCGACGGTTAGATATTCCGACGAGCAGGAGATAAAGAACCCGAACGGCTATTCCGGTGAGGATTCGACAACCCTTTATGCAAAGTGGCAGGGAGTTGCCGTAACGCTCCCGACTCCGACTCGAACCGGTTATGTCTTTGCAGGTTGGTATGATGCCGCAAATGGCGGAAATAAGATAGGCAACGGCGGCAGCAGCTATATTATTACCGGCGACAAAACTATCTATGCCCATTGGACGGCGATCAAGTATATAGTGCGCTTCAATGCAAATACGGGAAGCGGCACAATGACTGATCAGGAGTTTGTTTATGATGTTGCACAGAACCTTAAGCCCAACGAATTTACAAAGAGCGGATATGAGTTTAAGGGCTGGAACACAAAGGCGGACGGCAGCGGCACTGCGTATGCGGATAAAGCGTTAGTAAAAAATCTTGCTTCAACAAACGGTGCAATAATAAACCTCTATGCACAGTGGTCGAAATCGTTTGATGTCGTTTTCTGGTATTTTAACGGTACGACACAGGCAAGCAAGACTGTTAATATCGTGTTAAAGAACGGTCAGACAAACTCAACGATTAATATACCGGCAGAGGTATATGCAAACAGATCGAAGGATAGTATATCCTATTCTTACCGTGGATTGAGTACAGCAAACGGAGCAAACGCAGGATTAAACTATGCTTCAACAGTAAGGTCAATTACGGTAAGTGATGCGGCAACCTACTACGCAAGCTACCAGACAACAAGAACGGCAACGTTCTACTATTGTGCAGAGGGTAGCGGTTCATATACTGCTACCGGAGCAAAACAGGCAAGCGCCACGGCAACGGCAACGAGATATATGAGCTACACAGGAGCATATGTTGAGTCGAATTATACAATTCCTACTGCTGTAAGAAGCAGCCGTGGAGGAGAAATAGCACAGACATATGTCGGATTGAGCACAAAAGCAAACAGCACGGCAACAGTATGTAATGCACAGGCAACAACGGTTGCATCGACTCAGTATACCGCTTTCTATGCAGTATATAACGAAAGTCTTACGTTCTATTATTACAACGGTACATCGCATATTACTTCAAAAGTTACAAGAAATATGCTCAGTAACGGAACAAGCTACAATGTATCAATAACAGGAACGGTACCGACACCTGCATCGCTCGATTCCAATACACCTTGGTCGGGCAATTGGTCAACAACAAATACTGCCTATGATACAGGTAATTTCAGAACCCCGACAGGAACGGGAGTAAACGATCTTTATGCGGTATATAACAGAACCGTGACGCTGAAATACAATCTCAACGGAGGAACATCTGCTGCAATTCCCGATGTAACGGGAACGGCGCACTTCATATCGAAGAGCGGCGGAGTAAATCCATTTGCGGCAACTCTTACTGTTACCGATACTGTTCCGACAAGGATCGGATGGACATTTGCTTCGTGGAATACGGCGCAGAACGGCAGCGGAACCGATTATAAATCAGGAGCTTCATATACCACGACAAATGTTACATCAACACTCTATGCAAAGTGGACAGCGAATGAGTATACGATCACGTTCAATCCGGATAACGGAGGAGCTGTAACAAAAATTACGTATACTATTGCAACGAGCAAGGACATAAAGACACCGTCACTGCCGACGAAGACAA
>DKDP01000038.1 GCA_002449395.1 Ruminococcaceae bacterium UBA6845
AAGGAGTTTAAGTCTGATAAAACCTTACTCCCTCAGTCGGCTTGCGCCGCCAGCTCCCCCGGAGGAGGAGCCCACGCTTAATTCAAGATTCATTAGACTTTAGGAAAACCCCTCAGTCACGACACAAGGTCGTGACAGCTCCCCTAAAGGGGCGCCTATGTAAATTTCCTGCTGACTTTTCTTGCCTCCCATACAGGGATGGTTAAAATAATTTTCCCTTTTCATATCCGATCATCACACATTTTATTTTGACAACCGTACAATATTTATGGTAGAATAATTTCGGTGATTCAATGAAAATCGGAAATCTTGAAATAAAGGGTCACGCCTGTCTCGCTCCGATGGCAGGTGTTGCCGACAGAGCCTTTCGTGAGCTTTGCAAAAGCTACGGTGCGGCATATGTTATCAGCGAAATGGTCAGCTCAAAGGGACTGACTATGCAGGACAAAAAGTCAAAGGAGCTGCTTTACCTCTCGGACGCCGAACGCCCGGCAGGCGCCCAGATATTCGGCGACGATCCCGAGATTATGGCAAAGGCCGCCCTCAAGGCTATGGAGTTCTCCCCCGACTTTATCGACATCAATATGGGATGTCCCGCTCCGAAAATTGCAGGCAACGGCGGAGGCTCGGCTCTTCTGAAAAATCCTGAGCTGATCGGTCGGATAGTCGAAGCCGTGGTTAACGTCTCCCCCGTCCCCGTAACGGCAAAAATCAGAATCGGATGGGACGAAAACAGCATAAACGCCGTTGAGGTCGCAAAACGGATCGAAGCGGCAGGCGCCGACGCAATTACCGTACACGGCAGAACCAAGGTGCAGATGTATGCGCCGCCCGTGTCGCTTGAGGAAATCGCAAGGGTCAAGGAAGCGGTTTCAATTCCCGTTATAGGCAACGGAGACATAGTTGACGGAAAGAGTGCAAAAAGAATGCTTGACGAAACGGGCTGTGATTTTCTTATGGTCGGCAGAGGCGCTCTGGGAAATCCGTGGATATTTCAATGCATAAATGCATATCTTAACAACGAAACGGATTTTACCGAGCCGACGCTTGAAGAAAAAATGGACGTTATGCTTCGCCATATCGGAACGCTCTGCGACTACAAGGGCGTTCGTATCGGTATGCGGGAAGCACGCAAACACGCCGCCTGGTACATCAAGGGCATACGTGGTGCCGCCTTGTTCAGGCAGGAAATCGGCAGTCTTTCGACTATGGATGAGCTGAAAGCGCTCGCAGAGAGGGTTGTTGAATCTCAGAGGTAAAAATATCCAGTATTCACTGAATATTCATTGCGAAAATAAAACAAAGAAAATTTTTTTAAAAATAAGTTTTCCACAGGTAAAGTTCAATCCCTTTACGGATTTTCCACAAAACAGGCTCAAAAGCCTTGAAAATGCGTCGAGTTTTCCACACTTTCCACCGAGTTTTCCACAATGACAAGTAAAATCGCTTGTCGTAAAGTAAATCTGCTTTACAATTCCCTAAATATTCATTTTGCTTTTCGTTATACATTTTTTGCTTAATGAAGTCAAAAAAACAGCAAAATTAAGCAAATAAATGTAAAAAGTCTATTGACAAAAGCATAAAATAACACTAATATCTTTTAGTGAGTAAAAATATCTTTATGGAGGAGTTATTTCAATGTCATTATCAGTATTTGAAAAACTGCAAAAAATCATTTCGGAACAGCTTGAAATTGATGAGGACGATATTACACCCGACAGCGACATCATTGACGATCTCGGCGCAGACAGCCTTGATATTGTCGATCTCGTTATGAGCATCGAGGACGAATTTCAGGTTGAGGTTCCCGACGAGGCGGTCGAGCAGATCAGAACTGTCGATGACGCAGTCAAGTATATTGAGGATCACGAATAAAAAATAAAGGCGGTAATTAAATTGGCACAGCAAAAAAAGATGGTTGAAGAAATCACGTCAATGGACGAGGATTTCGCAAAATGGTATACCGACGTTGTAAAAAAGGCTGAGCTTTGCGAGTATACAAGCGTTAAGGGCTGTATGGTTATCAGACCCTACGGCTATGCAATATGGGAAAACATTCAGCACATTATGGACGGTATGTTCAAGGCAACGGGTCACGAGAATGTATGTATGCCTATGTTCATTCCCGAAAGCCTGCTTGAAAAGGAAAAGGATCACGTTGAGGGCTTCGCTCCCGAGGTTGCGTGGGTAACCCACGGCGGCAGCGAAAAGCTCGAGGAAAGGCTTTGCGTCAGACCGACCTCAGAGACCCTTTTCTGTGAGCACTATGCAAACATCGTCCATTCATACAGAGATCTTCCAAAGCTCTATAATCAGTGGGTAAGCGTTGTCCGCTGGGAAAAGACAACACGTCCGTTCCTGCGTACAAGAGAGTTCCTTTGGCAGGAGGGTCACACGATCCACGCAACAGCCGAGGAAGCTCAGGAAGAAACAATCCGTATGCTCAACGTCTATGCCGAGTTCTGCGAGAAATATCTTGCAATGCCCGTTGTAAAGGGCGTTAAGACCGAGAAAGAACGTTTTGCCGGAGCCGAGGATACATACACCATCGAGGCTCTTATGCACGACGGCAAGGCTCTTCAGAGCGGCACATCGCACTATTTCGGCGACGGCTTTGCAAAGGCTTTCGATATTCAGTTCACAGGCAAGGACAACAAGCTCCATCACCCGTTCCAGACCTCGTGGGGCACGACAACCCGTCTCATCGGCGCTATCATTATGACCCACGGCGATGACAACGGACTTGTACTTCCCCCGGCAGTCGCTCCGATTCAGCTTGTTATTATCCCGATCGCTTCTCATAAGGAGGGCGTTCTCGACAAGGCAAACGAACTCAAGAACAAGCTCGCAGGCGTTTGCAGAGTTAAGCTCGACGATTCCGACAACAGCGCAGGCTGGAAGTTTGCGGAATACGAGATGAAGGGCGTTCCGCTTCGTCTTGAGATCGGTCCCAAGGACATTGAAAACAACCGCTGTGTTGTGGTTCGCCGTGACAACGGTGAAAAGATCTTTGTTTCTCTCGATGAGCTTGAGACTAAGATCCCCGAACTGCTTGAGGCTGTCCGTGACGGACTTTATCAGAAGGCTGTCGACCGCAGAGCGGCTATGACATTCACCGCAAGGGATTATGCGGAGCTTAAGGACATCGCAGACAACAAGCCCGGATTCATCAAGGCTATGTGGTGCGGCGACCGTGAGTGTGAGGATAAGCTCAAGGATGAGCTCGGAATCACATCACGCTGTATCCCGTTCGAGCAGGAGCACCTCAGCGACACCTGCGTATGCTGCGGCAAGCCCGCAAAGCATATGCTCTACTGGGGCAAGGCGTATTAATTAAAAGCAATAAAAGCTGTGGCAGAATGAAATTCATTTTGTCACGGCTTTTTCATTTATAGGGCATATTATGTGCCGAAAAGGACTAAATAATTACCCAAATGTAAATTTTTTACAAACAAGGGAAAATGTCTTTATTTTTTTGCCGTAATATGATATTATCAATAATAACAGCAAAGATTTATATAAAGAAACGGGGAAAATGAGTTTGTATTATCGCAATAAATTTATTGCCGCATTGCTCACCGTTGTTATAACTCTGTCGTCAATGCCGTTTATGGCAAAGGCGGAGAAGAAAGCGTCGGGAACATACCAATGCGACTGGTTTGACGAAAGCCTGTATTATCCGTATGATTACGATGACAGCTGGTTTTCGGGCGATTCTTATGAATATAATCATAAACTTGCACTGCTCGCTCTCAATATTTCAATGGCGTCCTTTAATTCTTTCAACAAGGACGACCGAAGCGAAAATATAAGGGCGATGCTCGAAAACTGCGGATTCAAGACAAAAGCATACGGCTATGAGACCGAGGGCTATGACACCGCCGCCGTGGAAATGGCAAGAAAGACGGTCACGGAAAACGGCGAGAGCTGTACCGTTGTTATTGCCGCAGTAAGAAGCGGAAACTACGGTATGGAATGGGGCGGAAATATGCGTATCGGCTCGGGTGAAAATCATCTGGGATTTGATATTGCAAAGGAGACTGTTCTCAACTATATCAACGATTATTTTGCCGACGAGAATATATCCGGCAGAGTAAAGCTGCTTATTCCGGGATACAGCCGAGGCGGTTCGATAGCGAATCTTATCGGCGCAGAGCTGGACGACGGCAGCTACCGGGACAGCCTGAAGAGAGCCGACAGTATAAAAAATACCGACCTTGCAAAAAACGATATTTACGTCTACACCTTTGAGGCTCCGCAGTGCACCAAAAATAGCGGTGCGGACGGGAAAATGTACGGCAATATTATCAACATAATGAACCCGAACGACTATGTTCCGAAATTCGTTATGAAAGACTGGGGATTCAGCCGCTACGGAGTTGAATACTATCTTCCCTCGGCGGAGAATTGCGCAAATTATTCGTCGTATTATGAGAATGTATGCAAAACGTTTGACACGCTGATGGAGGATACCGATAAAAAATCGGATTCCAATTTTTACAACGAAGAGGATTCACGTTCCGTCGGCGCAATGTTTGACTCGCTGATGTCAAAGCTGGCTGATTCGGTCTTTAAAAATCAGCAGTATTACGCAGAGAATTTTGAGGACGGCTTGGTTTTTATTGCGGGACAGTATATCGGTAAAAAGCTCAATGCGGGCAATGCAATGAAAACCCTCGGCGTGATCATCGCCGCAGTTGCTCTCGGAATTATTCCGACAAATATGGATACGATCAAGAGCGACGGATTCAGGGCTTACCTTGCCTCCCGTATTGCCGAGAGTGACGCAAGCAGTAATCTAACAAAGCCGCAGATTCAGGGCATTATTGATGTGGTGATCGCTCTGCTTGAATTTGCAAAGGAGAACCGTTCCGATGTAAAGGCTCTGCTCGGTCAGCTGAATACGGTTCTCAATGTTCATCAGCCGTATGTTACGCTTTCGTGGATGCGCTCAATAGGTCAAGACGATATGCTGAAAATTAACGGAGAGGCAGAAAAACCGCTTCACGTTTCTTTCAACAGGATTGACCTCAGATATAAGGCGAACGCACGTATCACCGCCGACTACGACAGCAGTCTCGGCTCTCTTCACTGGAACTCCGATTCGGATAACGTTGTTTCGGTCGATGAGGACGGATTTATCACCGCTAAGGGCGACGGCGACGCAATAATCACCGTGGAACTGCGCTCTGAGGACGGCAAACTGATTGACTCGGAAAGAGTGAGGGTGACGGTGCATATGAACACACTGGAAGCCTTTGTTACAACCGTAAAAAATATTTTCGGAAAGGCGGCGGCATAAATGAGCCGATATTTTGTCTTGATTTTCCTGATCCTCGGTATTGGGGTAGGCGCAATCCTGTCACTTGTTACCGACGTGAACATCTTTGTTAATATGATCGTCGGCGCCCTTGCAGGTGCGGCGGTAGGCTATTTCCTTAAGGTGAGAACCGAAAAGAAAGATAATTGAACAAAAATTAATCGGGTTGCAAGCGCAGCCCGATTTTATATTTATATCTATGATTTATTTGTTCTCTTCAAGGCGCTTGATCATCAGCTTTGCCGCCTTGTAGATATCGCCGCAGCCGAGAGTGATGACAAGATCGCCGCTCTGTGCGTGGTCGAGGACATAGTCCGCAACCTCGTCAAACGTGTTGAACCATACGCTTCCGGGTATCTTTGCCGCAAGCTGTGAGGTGTAAACTCCCTCGGTGTTGACTTCACGTGAGCCCATTATCTCCGTCATAACGCACTCGTCGGGAATCTGAAGAACCTCGGCGAAATCATCCATCAGCTTTTTCGTTCTTGAATAGGTGAACGGCTGGAATACCGCCCAGACCTTTCTGTATTTCATCTGCATCGCCGCCTCGAGCGTAACTCTGAGCTCTGCGGGGTGGTGAGCATAGTCGTCGGCGAATGTGATACCGTTCAGCTTTGCAAGTATCTCAAATCTGCGGCAGGCTCCGCCGAACTGCTCGAGCGAGGCAATCGCTTCACTGAACGGGATTCCGCAGTAATCCGCCGCCGCAAGAGCGGCAAGGGCATTGGATACATTGTGCCTGCCCGGAACCTTGAGCTTTACACTGCCGATCTTTTCACCCTTTTTGTAGGCGTCGAAGTGAGCAAATGCGTTCACCATTTCAATATTGTCGGCATAGTAATCATTGGATTTATCAATACCGAAAGTGATCATATCCTTGCCGCCGATTCCGTCAATCGCCTTGAGCGTATTGGCGTCATCGCCGTTATAAATTACCGCCTTATTTGCCATTTCGGCAAAGGTGTGGAATGATTTTATAATATTTTCAATATTCTTGAAATATTCGAGGTGATCGGCGTCAACGTTGAGGATAATCGCAATGTCGGGGTCGAGCTTAAGAAAATGATCCTTAAACTCACAGGATTCGCAGACCATATTCTGAGTGTTTCCGACTCTGCCGTGGCTGTGGATGAGCGGGAGCTCGCCGCCGATAACCGCCGACGGATCCTTGCCGCACTGGATCATTATCTGCGTAAGCATTGACGAAACCGTTGTTTTGCCGTGGGTTCCGCACACGCAGTAGCAGTCGGAATAAAGCCTTGTGATTGCGCCGAGAAGATCGGCACGTTCAACGGTCGGGATCGAAGAATTTTTCGCCGCAACAAGCTCCGGGTTGTCCGGCAGAATCGCCGCCGTGTACACAATCAGCTCTGCGCCCTCGATATTTTCGGCTTTCTGACCGAGTGTGACGGGGATTCCGAGACTGCGCACCCTTGCAAGAGTGTCCGTTTCATTATTATCCGAGCCCGAGAGCTCATAGCCCTCTTTATGAAGTATTTCGGCAAGCGGACACATACCCGATCCGCCGATACCGATAAAGTGGATTCTTTTTACTTTTTTAAGCAATTCATCTATTTCAAACAAGACAATCATCTCCCTGATGTTTATTTACCTATTACATTATAAGGCAAATCGTATGAAAAATAAATAGCAAAATGAAATATTTTCGCACCCGCACAGGATTTTGTCATATGATACAGTGGAGGTAATAAAAATGCAGGCAGAAAAATTTTTACTGATCGGAAATGACAAAAAGATGCAGGCTTGCCAGAAAAGGCTTGCCGAAAGAGGCTACACGGCGTCCTGCTGTGAAGCGGATGAGGTGGAAAGGAACGTTGTCTTTTATCCGAATATTATTTTGCCGCTGCCCACGCTCGCAAACGGCGTAATCTCGGGGACAGGACTTTCTGCCGAGGAATTTTTTCACCTGACCGGTGAGAAGCAAAGAATTTTCTACGGTAATCTTACCGAAAATCCGTTCGGCGGCAGAGGGATCAGCTATTATAACGAGAGCTTTCTTGTGAAAAATTCAAGGCTCACGGCTCAGGGCACGCTCAGAATAATACTCGAAAATATTGACAGGGATTTATATTCTATGAACGCCGCCGTGCTCGGCTACGGCAGGTGCGGCAGTGCGATATGCAAATCCTTGCAGGCGAACGGCGCACGGGTTGTCTCGGTGTCGAGAAATTCGCATTCCGCCGCATTGGCTCGGAATGAAAGGCTGATTCCGATGACCTATGACGAGTTTTTCGGAAAAATACGTGATTTTGATATAATTGTCAACACCGTGCCGTACAACATATTGGGCAGGAGCGCTATGGAACGCCTGACATCGAAAAATCTGTATGTCGAGATTGCGTCAAAGCCGTACGGATTCAATATAAACGAAACTGATAAATACAATTTCAGATACATTCTTGCCGAAAGTTTGCCGGGACGTTTTACACCGACAAGCGCAGGCGCAAATATCGCCGATACGGTCATTGAATTGATAAAGGAGGGTAAGAATGAATAAGGTTGTGGGCTTTGCCCTTTGCGGATCTTTCTGCACATTCAGCGATGTTATACCGCAGATTGAAATGCTCAGAAAGCTGAATTACGATATAGTGCCGATAATGTCGGGGATAGCCTATGAAACCGACACGAGATTCGGCAGGGCGGAAGAAATAAGGAACAGGATTGAGACAATATGCAAACACGAGATATTGCACACCATACCCGAGGTTGAACCGATAGGGCCGAAAAAAATGCTCGATGTGCTTGTCATTGCTCCGTGCACGGGGAACACGGCTGCAAAGCTCGCCAACGGGATAACCGATACCTCGGTGACAATGGCGGCAAAATCTCATCTCAGAAACGGCAGACCCGTCGTCATAGCCGTTTCAACCAATGACGGATTTGCCGGGGCGGCGAAGAACATAGGGAGCCTGCTTAACTATAAAAATATTTATCTTGTCCCGTTCAGACAGGACGATCACGAAAAGAAGCCACGTTCGCTTGTTGCTGATTTCTCACTCATACCGGAAGCGGTGGAGGCGGCGCTTAAGGGGGAACAGCTTCAGCCGATCGCCAAGGATCCTAAATAAATGTTAAGGCAATACCGCACAAGCAGAAGCTGCGGTATTGCCTTAATTCGACTTTCTTCGGATGTAAAAAAGCCAAGCATCACTGATGCTCAGCCATATTTATTTCGTAATTGCCGCTTTTCAAAATTCTGACAAGATCGGCATTGGTGTTTATCTTTTCGTCGGTGATGATTCCCGACACATTCCCCCGCTGGCTTTCACGGTGATAGTCCGCACCGCCCGTCACAATTTTGAAATTTTCCTTTTTCGCCCACTCCTGAGCCTTTTGGTTAAGATCCTTATCCTTATCCTTGCCGTTAAAGACCTCGCAGCCGTCAATGTACTTCGGATTCGCCCTGTGAATATACGGTCGGAACGGGTGCGCCTGAACGATGACGGCTCCGCTCTTCTTAACAAGCTCATAGAACCGTCTCGATCCTTTGAACAGCATATTGCCGTTGTTCCTGACAAAGTCCTCGTCAATTCCGTATACGAGATAATCATTCGTCGTCGCAAAGTATCTTATCTCCATACCGAGCAGAACCGTAAAGTCATCACCTGCCGCCTCAAGTGCGTTGTGATAGCCACGCAGATACTTGTCAACGTCAATTTGCTTTTTAAACGAGCTGTCCGTGCCGAATGTCAAAAAAGAATAGTGATCCGTAACGACAAGTCCGCTGTAACCTATTGACTTGTAAAATTCAACCGTGTCCTTTGCCAATGCCGCCGCACATTCGCTTGTCTCGGCGGTGTGGCAATGCAGTTCATACTTGTATTTCATCGGGTTTCCTTCTTTGGTTTATACTTTAATGGATAATTATCGGGCTTTTATTTTTTAGAGACAGCAAGAATAGTCTGCTGAAATTCCACGGTGCGATGTGGTCATCGCACCCTACGACGAGGTTCGATAAAAGAACAACTTGTAGGGCACGATGTCCACATCGTGCCGCAAATTTTCTACTGACTTTCCTTGCCATTTCGCACTTCTCCAAAAATCACCTCCCCTCGCTTAACAAGGGGAGGCAAATTAACAAGAATTATTTAACTCTCTTCATAATATCGGCAAACTCGTCCGTGAGAGTCTGCGCCGCAGAATATCCCATAGAGTTCGTCTCGTGATAATGATTTCTGTCGAAACGGTCTCTGCCGCTCGAAAGATACGGCTGTGTCTTATGAAGAATAAAGTCGTTTGGAGCAACAACATATCCCGTCATATCGTTCGTAACACCGAATATAAGAAGATCCTTGTCACCTGCAATGTCAACCAGCGGAGTCGGGTCGATCTCCGGTCCTCTGCCCGTTGCCGAATCCTCGGCAGAATCATATCCGCCGTATGCAACCTCGGGGAATACCTCGCCCGGCATAAGCAGGATCTGCTGTGATCCGATCTTCATATATGTCATTTCCGAAACAAGCGCAATTCCGAGATCGCCCTTCTTGGCAGGAACGAGCTTTGAGCTCATAACCTTGAGCATTGCAAGGAAAGCGAGCACGGCGTTATCGGCATAGTAATAGAACGGCTGCTGAATAACGGTAATTTCGGGATCCATTTTCTTGTCATTATCAATTGTAAGAGCAGCCTTGCCGAGCGTTTCACCCTGAAGCTCGGTTCTCTTCCATCTGTCCTCAATCTCCGGGAAGCCGGGATCAACCGCACCGATCGCACCGATGCCGTAGAGAACATTGACATCCTTTTCCTTGTAGATCGTCTGTCTGAGGAAATACGGATAATCCGCACTGCAAAGAGTGTTTGAACCGCCGAGTGTGTTCGGGTGGGCGGCATAGTTGAGAAGCCACGTCTCCTTACTTCCGTCGTCGGGAACAAAACGGATTCTTGTCAATATATCGTGAAGAACTACCGGAGGACGCTTGTCATACTGAGCGTCGGGAACGTGAGTTGTGCCGACGAAAAGATCACCCTTTTTGCGGTTGTCATATGCCTCAAGGCAAACCTCCTTGACCGTTCTGAAAATCTTCTGCATATATGTATCAACCTTGCCGCTCTTCGGGAGTTTACCCCAGTAACCTACGGTGTCGAATCCGCCGTGAGTATGCGAACAGCAAACATTGATCGCCTTGCACTTCGCCTTGCTTGAAAAATCGGCAAGACTTTCACGGATAATACTGACCTCAAAGTTTGTAAGACCGATAATATCGGCGCAAACCATCATAACGCCGCCCTCATCGCCGCAGCCGATCCACATTGCACTGATCGTGATCGGATCGTGAAAACCTGTCATCTTCTGAGCCATCTTGTGACCCGCAATATAATAGGTCTTGGAATCGAAATCGTCGGGCATAGTCTCTTTCATCGCAAATCCGACGTCAAACTTTCCGTCATCCTTGTTAGATATCGTTACAGGCTGAACCTTCGGCAAATCCTCGGGATAGCCTTTCTTTGCAAGTCTCTTGCCCTTGCCCGTTGTAATTTTCTTGACGGCGCTTGCCGCAAGATCTGCTATATCCATATATTTGACCTCCTTGAAACGAGTAACCTCTGATTACTTATATTTCACATAGTATTATATCACGATATATGGATATAAACAAGTTAATTTTTTGTGAATTTGTACGGCAAACAAAGACTGATTGACACCGAACAGGTGAAATGATATAATTCATTTGTAAAAAAACTTAGGGAGGAAATCCTATGAGAATCAAAAAGTATATTGCAGAATTTTTGGGCACGGCAATTCTTGTGCTTTTCGGATGCGGAACGGCTGTTTTCTGCGGCGGTCTTTCGGGCGGCACGGGTAACGGCACTCTCGGCGTTGCTGCCGTTGCGCTTGCATTCGGTCTTTCAATTGTCGCAGGCGCATATTCAATCGGTCACATCTCGGGCTGTCACGTCAACCCGGCGGTTTCGCTCGCTATGTTCATCAACGGCAAGCTCGACATTATCGACCTCATCGGCTATGTCGCCGCACAGGTTGCAGGTGCATTTGCGGGAAGCGGGCTTCTCCTGCTGATCACGAAGAACACATCCGTCACCGGCTTCGGCTCAAACGGATACGGCGATCTCAGCAGTGTCGGTATCTCAATGGAGGGCGCAATCATTGCCGAAATTATTCTTACTTTCGTCTTTGTCCTCACGGTACTCGGTGTGACTTCAAGCGAGAAATATTCATCGGTTGCGGGAATTGTCATCGGCCTGACGCTCACGTTTGTGCATATTATCGGAATCCCCCTTACGGGCACATCCGTTAACCCCGCAAGAAGCCTTGCCCCCGCAGTTCTCGAGGGCGGAGCTGCGCTTGATCAGGTTTGGGTGTTCATCGTCGCTCCCCTCGCCGGCGCCGCATTGGCAGGAATTATTTTCAAATTCCTTTTCAAGCCGAAAGAGGCATAACATCTTATAAAAATTTCAGGTCTCCTCTTGATTGATTCAAGGGGAGCTTTTTAACGGCAGAGAATAATAATCAAACCGCTTTCTTCCCCTTTGTATTGATTTCACTTTCGCAATGTGGTAGAATAAACCCGGTGATATTATGTTGAAGAAAAACGATGAAATATATCTGACGGTCAAGAGCTGTACCGTGCAGGGAAGCGGCGTATGCGACTGTGACGGTATGACGGTTTTTGTGCGCGGCGCCGTGACAGGCGACCGTGTGCTTGCCCATATAATAAAAGTTAAAAAGACCTATGCGGTCGGAATAATCAAGAAGCTGATTCAGCGTTCGCCTATGAGAGCGAAGAATTTCTGCCCTATTGCCGAAAAATGCGGCGGATGCTGTTTTGCACACATAAAATACAGTGCGGAGCTTGAAATAAAGGCTCAGCAGGTCACCGACAATTTCAGCCGCATCGGCAAGCTCGATATAACTCCCGACCCTATAATTCCGTCTCCCTCCGCCGAAAGATATCGGAACAAGGCGCAATACCCCGTCGGATCGGACGGAAAGTTTGCGACAATCGGATTTTATGCTCCGATGACGCACAGAATTATCGACTGCGCCGACTGCCTCTTACAGCCGCAGGAATTTGCGGAGATCACCGATATTTTTCGTGACTGGATCAGGGAAAACAAAATCAGCATCTACAACGAAGCCGATAACTCGGGCATTGTGCGCCACATTTATATTCGCAAAGCCGTTGTCACAGGTCAGATAATGGTCTGCATAGTTGCCAACAGCGACTCTCTCCCCCACTCTGCCGATCTCATCGAAAGGCTCGGGACTGTCGGCGGCGTTTCGAGCATAATACTGAATACCAACCGTGAAAAGACGAATGTCGTCCTCGGCAAGGAGTGCAAAACCTTGTGGGGCAGTGATTTTATAACAGACGAGCTCTGCGGGCTGAAATTCAATCTCTCTCCCCTTTCGTTTTATCAGGTCAATCACGACGGAGCGGAAATCCTCTACACCAAAGCCAAGGAATATGCCGCACTGACAGGCAACGAAACACTCGTTGACCTCTACTGCGGAACAGGCACGATCGGTCTGACGATGGCAAAAGAAGTCAAACGCCTTATCGGTGTTGAGATTATTCCGCAGGCGATTGAAAACGCCAAAGAGAATGCAAAGCTGAACGGCATAAGCAATGCCGAATTTATCTGCGCCGATGCATCTCAGGCGGCGGCAACTTTGCTTGAAAGAGGGATTCGTCCCGATGCCGTTGTCCTTGATCCGCCGAGAAAAGGCTGTGACGAGGCGCTGATAAATACCGTCGCAGAAATGTCCCCCGAAAGAGTCGTGTATGTCTCGTGCGACAGCGCAACCCTCGCCCGTGACTGCCAACGCTTCGCCGCCCTCGGCTACACAACCACCCACGCCACCCCCGTCGATATGTTCCCCCATACGGCACATGTGGAGACGGTTGCGTTATTGGTCAGGAACAAGAGATAAAACAAAGTAAATTTATCAATATCATAAGAGCAAGGTGCGATAATGACGTCGCACCTTTAATTTTTATTTTAAACTGTCAAAAAAACATCTATCTTTTCTTGAAACCTTATGTTATAATTATTTTGTAGATAAAGCATTTTGATGCTCCGAGGGGCTCTCGGGAGCATAATGAATAAAATTTGTAAAATCGAAAGGAGATTCAACTATGGGACTTATTAAAGCAGGAGCAGGAGCTCTGGGCGGAACACTTGCGGATCAGTGGAAAGAATTTTTCTATTGTGAGGCACTTCCGAACGACATAATGATGAGAAAGGGCGAAAAGCGCACAAGCGGCCGCTCGTCCAACACAAAGGGAAATGACAACGTTATTTCAAACGGTTCGGGCATTGCCGTTGCCGACGGTCAGTGTATGATCATCGTTGAGCAGGGCAAGATCGTTGAGGTCTGCGCCGAGCCCGGTGAATTTACATATGACGCATCAACAGAGCCGAGCATTTTCTCGGGCAAGCTCGGCGACAGCATTAAAGAAACGTTCAAGACTATCGGCAAGCGTTTCACCTTCGGCGGAGACACCGCAAAGGATCAGCGAGTTTACTACTTCAACACCAAGGAGCTGATCGACAACAAGTTCGGCACTCCGAATCCGATTCCGTTCCGTGTTGTTGATTCAAAAATCGGTTTGGATATAGATGTTTCCGTTCGCTGCTCGGGCGTATATTCATATAAAATTGCCGATCCCCTGCTCTTCTATACCAACGTTTGCGGTAATGTTGAGCAGGAATACAGTCGAGACGAGCTTGACGGACAGCTTAAAACCGAATTTATCAGCGCATTGCAACCGGCATTCGGAAAGCTCTCCGATATGGAGCTTCGCCCGAATCAGATTGTTTCGCACAACACCGATCTTGAAAATGCGATGAACACGGCACTTTCGGCAAAATGGGGAGAGCTGCGCGGACTTAAGGTTGTAAGCATCGCCCTCGGTTCGGTAACGCTTCCGGACGATGATGCCGAGATGATCAAGCAGGCACAGCGCACGGCAATTATGAAAGATCCGACGATGGCAGCGGCAACGCTTGTCGGCGCACAGGCAGACGCAATGAAAGCGGCGGCATCAAACGAAGCAGGCGCAATGACAGGCTTTATGGGAATGGGAATGGCGATGAATGCAGGCGGCGGAATGAACGCACAGAACCTTTTCGCAATGGGTCAGCAACAGCAGGCGGCTCAGCCCCAATCGGCTCCTGCGGCGAACAGTTGGAAATGCTCGTGCGGAGCGACGGCAACGGGAAATTTCTGTCAGGAATGCGGCTCACCGAGACCTGCGGCTGACGGCTGGACCTGTGCGTGCGGCACAGTCAACAAGGGCAAGTTCTGCTCAAACTGCGGAGCTAAGAAGCCCGAGGGTGCACCGCTCTACCGCTGTGACAAGTGCGGCTGGGAGCCCGAGGATCCTCATCATCCTCCGAAGTTCTGTCCCGAGTGCGGAGATCCGTTTGACAGCAATGATATAAAAGGCTAACCGAAAAATAATAGCGGGAGGATAAAAATTTGAGCGTATTACAGGAATATAAATGTCCTTGCTGCGGCGGAGCCATTGAGTTCGACAGCAAGAGTCAAAAAATGAAATGTCCGTACTGCGACACCGAATTTGATGTTGAAACCCTCAAAGGCTATGACGCCGCTTTGAAAAATGACGCAGAGGACAATATGAAATGGGAAACCTCCGCAGGCTCCGAGTGGGAAAGCGGAGAGACAGACGGACTTAAAACCTATGTCTGCAAATCCTGCGGCGGAGAAATCGTAGGTGACGAGACGACAGGCGCAACCTCGTGCCCGTTCTGCGGCAACCCCGTTGTTATGATGGGACAGTTTTCGGGAGCACTCAAGCCCGATATAATTATCCCGTTCAAGCTGGATAAAAAAGCCGCAAAAGATGGACTTCAGAAGCATCTTTCAGGCAAAAGGCTGTTACCTAAGGTATTTAAAAGTCAGAATCATATTGATGAGATCAAAGGAATTTATGTTCCGTTCTGGCTTTTTGACGCCGATGCGGACGCAAGGGTTCGCTACCGTGCGACTTCCGTAAGAATGTGGGAGGACGACGAATATAACTACACGGAGACAAGCTACTTTGACGTTCACAGGTCAGGAAGCGTGGGCTTTGAAAACGTACCTGTTGACGGTTCCTCAAAGATGCCCGATGATCTGATGGAATCAATCGAGCCGTTTAACATCAACGATGCAGTTGATTTTCAGACAGCATATCTCGCAGGCTACCTCGCCGACAAATACGACGTAACGGCTGACGAAAGCATTGACAGAGCGAACGAGAGAATCAAGCGTTCAACCGAGGAGACCTTTGCCTCGACCGTTAAGGGCTACGATACCGTAACTACGGAAAGTTCAACCGTAAATCTCCTCAACGGAAAGGCAAAATATGCCCTCTATCCCGTGTGGATTCTCAACACGACTTGGAAAGATAAGAAATTCACCTTTGCGATGAACGGACAGACAGGCAAATTCGTAGGCGATCTCCCGGTCGACAAAGCGGCAGCGGCAAAGTGGTTTGCCGGAATCGCAGTCGGTGCAGGCGTATTGACATATGTTATACCGATTATCCTGCGGCTGTTAGGAATAATGTGAGGAGGATGAGCTATGAATAAAAAAATAATATCAATTCTGTTCGCATTTATTCTTTGCCTTTGTATGGCTGTACCTGCATTCGCCGTCGAAAACACGGACACATCGGGATTTGCGGATGAATACAGCCGTGTACTGGATTATGCAGGTGTTGTTACGCAGGAAGAGGACGACAAGCTGGTTGAACAATTTGATGAAATCGCAAACAGGCAAAAGGTCGATATAGTAATCTGCTTTACAAACGGTCTTGACGGAATGACGACCTCGCAATATGCCGAAAATCTTTATGAGAAGAACAATTACGGCTACGGTGAGAATAAGGACGGCGTTATACTCGTTGTCAGCTTTGAAAACCGTGACTGGTACATCGCAACCAGAGGCTATGCCATTCAGGCGTTCACCGACTCGGGTATTCAGTACATAGGAAATCAGATTAAAGACGATCTGTCAAATAAAAATTACTATGCTGCGGCTGAATATTATGCTCAGCTCTGCGATGAATTTATTACCGAAGCCAAAAACGGCAACGCTTACGATGAAAACTTCGGTGCCGAGGACGACACAGGCACAGGCTCTGTAACGCCTCCTCCGATGTGGATTCTCATTTCGATAGGCGTGGGACTTCTCGTTGCGCTGATTGCGGTCGGTTCTATGAAGAGAAAGCTCAAAACCGTCAGACGGCAGGCGGCGGCAAGCAATTATCTCAAGAACGGCAGTCTCAACATCACCGAGAGCAACGACATTTTCCTTTACAGCAATGTCAGCAGAACCGCAAAGCCGAAGGATAATGACAACGACGGCGGCAGTTCCACTCACACATCGGATTCCGGCAACACCTACGGCGGTGGCGGCGGAAAGTTCTGATAAATCCGTAAAATAACAGAAAAGAACCTCACAAAGTCGGCAGCGGCACTGTGGGGTTCTTATTAAATCAGAAAAAAGATTGTGAATTTTTCAATTTTCTCTTGATTTAATTTCACGATAGTATATAATTATTATAAGACTATTTGGAGGTTTAATATGGAAGAGAATAAACAGGGGAAGTTTGATAAGATTGATGAGCTTCTCAAAGACACCTCGGCAGAGAACAGAATAAAATTCAATTCTGCGGACAGCAGTGCAGAAAAAATAATTACGGAAGATTCAGATATAAAGGCTCTTTTCGATAAACCCGTTCAGGAAGAAGTTCAGGAAGCCGACGCTCCGATCCGTGACGTTGATGTTCAGCCTGTCACCGAAGAGGATGAGGATTCCGACAGTGAGCCGGTTTGTATCATTGACGAGACTTCCACAACCGTAGAGCTTACTGCGGATACCGGGGCATATCAGAGCTTTTCCGATTCGGCTCCCGCACGCAAAAAGGCTCCGAAAGAAAAGGTTAAATTCAATGCGCTTCAGATCGTTCTGATGTGCGTTGTCGGAGTTATTCTTCTTTGGTGCGTTATCTTCACGACGGATCATACACTTGCCGCAAACGGCAGAGCTCCCATTTTCAGCTGGGAAACTCAGAAGTACGAGGACGGCAGTGCAAGCTACAAGGGACTTGGCTACAAGATTCAGTTCCGCTTCGATTCGGGCGACAACCTCACTCAGAAGTGTGTTCCGATCTGGAAGGACGGCCCTAATGACATCGCCGACAAACAGCAGAGCGGCGCATCATTTCAGTAATTAAAAAAATTAAACGGGCGGCAAAAACCGTCCGTTTTTTCTGTCCGCAAAAGCAAAAACGGCACCGAGACAACCTTTTAGATTGTCCCGATGCCGTTTTGCTTACCGATCCGAATCGGCTTGATGATTATTCAATTTCAATTGAGGAGCTTGAAGGAAGTTTCTTGGTATCCGCCTTCGGAACCTCAAGAGTAAGAACACCCGACTCATATTTTGCCTTAACATCCTCGGGCTTTACATCGCCGATATAGAAGCTGCGTGAGCAAGCACCGGCATAACGCTCTCTGCGGATTACACGGCCTTTCTTGTCGTTCTCGTCCTTATCAAGACCCTTGGCAGCCTTGATTGTAAGATAACCGTCGCTTACGTCAACGTTTATCTCGTCCTTCTTAAATCCCGGCAAGTCAATTGCCATCTCATAACCGTTGTCCTTTTCATGGATATCGGTTTTCATCATATTCTTTGCGTGCTTACCGTATAACGGGTTGTGGGCACCGAAGAATTCGTGATCAAACGGATCACTGAAGAAATCATCAAACATATTTTCACTAAAGATACTCGGTAACATAATCAAAACCTCCGTTATAAATTATTTTTATATGAAGCTCGGCAAGTTAATTTACCGAGCAGGATATACATTTTATTTTTTTGCGCCCTCAACGACCGCTGTTTTTGCGCTCAGATCCTCGCACAGATTCCTTTCTGCAAATTCGGAATTCTGCGGAAGCGTCAGGTCAAAGCGCTCTATCTTATTGATCTTCATATTCAGGCTGTCGGCTGACAATCCGAGAATATGACCGCCCTGAGTTTTATCGCCGCTCAGATAATGGAAGTGCCATCCCGGAAGATTAATTCCGTTAACATATGCCGGGCAATAAACCGCAATTACACTGCCGTATGTGTTCTCAAAATGGAACTCACGCTGATTCTTTGCAACCTCGGACAATGTCGGATACGGCTTCTCGCACGGGAAGCAGCTGCGCACGTGCATCGTCTTGAAAACGCCCTTTGCCTTGATCATATAAAAGACATTTTTGTTATCCTTTACATACGGTTCCAATGCTTTCTTGAGCGCCTCGATGTCATTAATTCCGTTGAGTGTAACCTCGGGAACCTTTTCATCGAATTTCATAACCGTACCGAAAGCAACGCCGTCTTCGGGCTTCATCGTTACAACCTTGCCGTCAGCGGTTGCCTTATAAGCAACGCCGTCCTCAAAGATTGCTTCACCGTCAAGTCCTGTGTAGGTGCCGATTCCCGTATCGGCGTGGTGAAGAAAATCTCTTACGCTGACTGTTTTATCGAAATTACCTAACATCAATGCGTTAAGTGTTGATGCCTGAATTAATGTCTTCAACATAAATATCTCTCCTTTACTTTGCTGCGGAATGAGCGGCAACAACTTTTTGCTTTTTCTTTGGCTGTTCATCTGCCGGGTGCTTTGTAAGAATAAACTTGACCATAAACGGGCAAAGAATATTTGTTACAGCCAGAACGAATGCAAGAATTGCAACTGCGGAATTTACATAAGGTTCAAATGATGTATTTGATGCCGCCGCCATTGATGGGATTACCAGCGCAACGCCTGCAAGCGAAGCGCTTGCAACCGAAGCATATCCGGGACGGTGGAGAACAAGTCTCTCAAAGATGTAGGACGGAGTGATAACGATGACGAAATAAATCACGCTCATCAGCAAGCCCTGCGGAAGCATCTTTACTGCGTCAATCAGATTGATCGTTGAACCAAATTCAAAACCGAGGAACGGTAAAATAATCGCATTGCCGCCGGCAAATACTTTTCTGATATCCTCATCCAGGTTGCCTAATATCATACCGAGGATGAACGGAATTATCAATGAAACTATCTGCATAACCTGTGCTTTACCGAAGCCTGATTCTCCGTAGAAACCGAGGAACAGCAACGGAAGCAACGGCATTGAGCAAATCAACATTATACCGAAGCTCGCCTTATCGGCTTTATCGCCGAACGGTGAAATGATTCCCATATAAAGCGCCGCATTCGCACTTGTGACGGCACAAACAAAGGCTAAGAAAGAAATTCCCAAAAATCCTTTGTAGCCGAACAGCGCATAAAACGCTGCACAAAGCGCATAAGCAACACCTAAGCGAACAAGGATTAAAAGAACACCACGGTGCAATGCGTCTTTCATATCGGACATTTTCAACTGCGTACCGGTGCAGAAGAGCATCAAACCGATTATCAGCATCTGACCGGTTGATGAGAACATATCTTTCATCGGGTTTCCGAGTGTATCCCAAAGATTAAATTTGAAGATGCCCTCGCAAACCGTTGTGATGATCGCACCAATTATAAGCGGCACAAACATCGTACCGGCGGGAACCTTTTGGAGTGATTTCCAAATGTTTACATTTTTCTTTTTATCCATTTCTTTTCGCTCCTTTACTTTATATTTAAAGGCTAAATAGTTTATTTACAGAACTTTCAGTTTATCATTTCACTCACGCTTCCTTCTTCTTTTTTCTTTTTACACCTATATTTTACTCATTTATATTGCTTTTTCAATAATACGGGAGTATAATAATCTTAAGCCATATTGTGCTGACAGCACAACTATATACTGAGGTGAAAAATTATGCCGACAGATGATAAGCTCTCCATACTTATATCCGATTTTTTTGACCGTGACGATATCGATCGACTCGTTGAGGACACGGGAAAGGTGCTTAACTGTCCGTTGATGGTAATTGACGATACCTTTCACGTTGCGGCTCATTATTCCCCCGACGGCTTCGCCGACAGTCTTTTTGACTCTGCAATTAAACACGGAGAAATAACCTACGAGGTCGGTGCACTCATCAGTGAAAGTAACGATCTTACTAACGGAATTGCAGACTATGTAAGGTTGGAGGAAAGCCCCTATATGCGCAGATTTGCTCCCCTCATAAGCGGAGGGATCCGTCTCGGCTATTTGATTTGCGTTGACGTCGGCGGCAATCTGTGCAACATACCGCCCGAAACTTTTCAACGAATAGAAAATATACTGGCAAAGCAACTGTTTGTTGAAGCCGGAAGAACCGATCTGCCCTTTGAAACAGCGGAGGAGATTCTCAGTCATCTTCTGGACGGAGGATTTCAATCGCAGTCATATTTTAAACTTCAAGCATCATCGACCTACCTTGCCGATTTTCATCCCGTTGCTTTTGCATTGATCGACTTGGTCGCTTATCATTCGCAATACATCGGAAAAAGCTATCTGAAGGACGAATTAACATACCGATTTTACGAATCCCATCCCTTTTTGCATAAGGGAAAGGTATTTATGTTCCTGCATAAGGGATATGACCGCAAGGCTCTTGACGATCTGGCAGAAGAATTTCATCTTAAAATTGTGATCTCAAATCAAATAGATGAGCTTTATAGTATCCCAACAATGTATAATTCGGTTCTTGAGGCCTTGGAAACAGTTGTCAACGAAAATGTCAAAAGCGGAAATGTATTTTCTGTTTCTCAGCTTGCAGTTCCGATTATGTTGAACAAAATACGGGGATATGATGAGCTTATTTCTCCCAAAATTATTTCGTTGGCAGATTATGACCGCAGAAAAGGAAGTCAGTTCTGCGAAACATTGTATTATTATCTGACTTGCAACCGCTCGCTTAAGGATACCTGCGAGGCGCTCTTCACCCATCGCAATACAATTCTTTACCGCATACGAAAAATGAAAGAGGATTTTGAAATTCCGCTTGAAGATCCGTCATCGCATTTTAAACTTTTATTGCAAATTTCAATGATTCTGTACAAAAATAAAGGCCCTGAATTTTTCATCGGGTAAAAATTCAGGGCAATATAATGAAATTCAAACGTTCGTAGAATTTTATTTGTAACAGAAAGCCCTTGAAGCAATGTCATCACATTGTTTCAAGGGCTTTAGCTGGTGCCGGTGACCGGACTTGAACCGGTACGATGTTGCCACCGAGGGATTTTAAGTCCCTTGCGTCTGCCTATTCCGCCACACCGGCTTATGTATCGGCAACTGTTATATTATACATAACAGCTGCCGTTTTGTCAATCATAATTTAGCCGTTAATTATCTCGTGAAGGTGAGCCTTCAAGGCATCGAGACGTGCGTGTGCGTTCTCTCTGCTCTTATCCTGAATTGAATAATAAACCTTGAGCTTGGGCTCTGTTCCCGAGGGTCTGATTGCAAGCCATGAGCCGTCCTCAAAGATATACTTGAGAACATTCTCTTTCGGGAGATCCGCAATGCCCTTTGAGAAGTCATAGACTTCCTTGATGTTATCAAAGAACTTGCTTCCGTTCTCACGGAACTCGGTCATAAGGCTCTGAATCTTCTGAGCGCCCTCAATTCCCTTGAGCACAAATGTGTCGAGAGAATCAAGATAATAGCCGTACTCGTCATAAATATCGTTGAGAGCGTCGATAAGCGTCTTGCCCTGATTGTAATAGTAAGCCGCCATCTGGCAAACAAGCATTGATGATACAACCGCATCCTTATCTCTTGCGTGTGTGCCGACAAGATAACCGTAGCTCTCCTCGTATCCGATTACAAACTCTCTGTCGCCCGACTTCTCATATCTGTTGATCTGATCGCCGATATATTTGAAGCCCGTAAGAGTCTCCGCAATCTGAAGTCCGAAGCTCCTTGCGATATTTGCTCCGAGCTCGCTTGTAACAATCGTCTTGACAAGAGTCGACTTGCTGTTGAGCGAATCCTTCTTCATATTGAGCACAAAGTTTACAAGCAGTGCGCCCATCTGGTTGCCTGTAATGAGGACATACTTTCCGTCGTGCTTTACGCCTGCACCGATACGGTCACAGTCGGGGTCGGTGCCGAAAACGAGGTCGGCATCCTCACGCTCCGCCTGCTTGAGGGCAAGCGTAAGTGCGTCCTTTTCCTCCGGGTTCGGTGAGCGAACCGTTGAGAAATTACCGTCGGGAAGCTCCTGCTCCTTAACAACGGAGATATTCATACCCTTAAGGATTTTTCTTACAGGGATATTGCCCGTGCCGTGGAGCGGTGTGTAAACGATTTTAATGTCCGACGGCTCCTCGTAAAGCGACTGCTTTTTAACCTCTTTGAGGAATGCATCCAAAACCTCCGAGCCGATCGGCTGATAAAGACCTTTTTCCGCCGCCTCATCGAGATCCATATGAGGAACAGCCTTGAGATCCTCAATTGCATTTACATAGCCGATAACCTTATTTGCCTGATCGGGGCAAAGCTGGCATCCCGTGTCGTCATAAATCTTGTAGCCGTTATACTCCTTCGGGTTGTGGCTTGCGGTAACAACCGCACCTGCCGTACAGCCGAGGTATCTTACGGTGAACGAAAGCACCGGAGTCGGCATAAGCGTGTCATAAAGATAAACCTTGATACCGTTTGCGCAGAGAACCTCTGCGGCATATATTGCAAACTGTCTTGAATTATTTCTTGAATCGTGAGCGATTGCAACGCTCTTTTCACCGTCGAACTCGGCGTTGAGATAATCGGCAAGACCCTGAGTAGCCTTGCTGACCGTATACTTGTTCATACGGTTTGCGCCTGCGCCCATAATTCCTCTGAGTCCGCCTGTGCCGAACTCAAGATCCTTATAAAATCTGTCTTCTATCTCTTTTTCGTCGGTGATCGCAAGAAGCTCCGCCTTTGTGTCTTCGTCAAAGCCGAGCCACTGCTGATACTTTTCTTTGTAATTCATAAACAATGCTCCTTTACCATAAAATTTTCATTTTCCCTAACATTTTTCCGAATAAATCATACCACAATCCCCCGCCGTAGTCAACGGACAAAGGGCAAAATATAATATATTTTATGCAATGAGAAGAGAAAATATTTATATCGGTTAATACGGCAACAGCCTCCCCTTTTTCAAGGAGAGGCTGTCATATTTAAAATATAAAGCTCCAAAAATCTCCGAATCCCTGTTTACCGAAGATGAGGGTCAGAATCTTTGCAACAGCACCGAGTACCGTTGTCAGAACAACCGTTGTCTGATCGGGCTCCGAAGCGGGCTTATAATCGCCTCTCTGAAGTCCGTCGTAATCAAGCTGTTCCTTAACCTCATCGGTTGCAAGGTCGTATTTTGCAACAAGCTCCGCCATAACGCTGCGCATATTTTCCGTTGTCTTATCGTCCGTTGCAGGGTCAATTACCGTGTTTGCGATAACTGCATTTGCGTTTGCGACAGCACTCTTCAGCGCTGCGTCGTCCTCAGCAGAAAGAACGTCGAGTTTGAATACCTGCTCCGCATCGCCGAGGTAACGGTTGAGCTTTTTAAGGTTTCTGACATTGTTGAACTGCGGATAAGTGTCCTTGCAGTCGTCAATGCTCTTCACCTTGTTCATTGCGATATCATATGCAAGATTAAGAGCGATATTGTTGTTTGTAAGCTCGTGGTACTGCTTGTTGAAATACCACGTTGTCTTTTCAAAATAAGCTGTTGAGGTGTCGATTGAACCGTCGGGAGAAACGTGATGCGACGGATCGGCAATGTACTCATCGCTGAACGATGTGCCTGCCGGAACATACGATGTACCCGGAGCGGTTGAAGAGATCTCGATAACCTCATCGGAGTTTGTCGAATCCTGAGTTTCAAAGAACTTGAAGAATCCGAAATCTCCGCTTCCTCCGCCGAAGCCGAGGTTATAGCCTGCGATAAAGTAAAGCTCTGTGCCGTACTTCTCCTGCTGATACTCAAGTCTTTCCTTGAGCTCTCTCTGAGCCTTTGCGTAGCTGTCGGTCTGAGCTCTCGTCTCGGCAAGCTCGTCGCCCTGAAGATACTTGTCGGCGAACTCCTCATATCTGTCGGGAGGGCAGAGAGAAATAAGCGATGTGTTCGGAACGATAAGAGTCTTTACAAAAGCGGAAATGATGTCATAAAGAAGATTGTCAACCTCCTGCTTCGGAAGAATCCTTGCGGCGATATTGATAAGCGAACCCGTCATAGAGTCAACGCCGATCTGCTGAATAGCGTCGGTATAAACCATATCGGGAGCGTTCTCGTCGAAATCGGCAAGCATAAGATCGGCAAAAACGTCACTGCCCTGCCATGCGCCGACAACGCTGATTATCTTCTCAACTCTGCCTGCATCGGGATAAAGGTTGAGGTAGTTGTTGACAACGCTTGCGCCCATACTCATCGGGACAAGAATAACCTTGTCCGAGCCTGTCTGCGGAAGAACAACGTCCTCTATGTAATCGTTGAGACCTTTTGCATTCTCAAAGGTATTCGAGAAAATCGAATAGTTGTAGCAATAAACATTGTCCTCGCCGATCTCGTCAACGAGAGCCTGGCACGGAATACGTCTGTCAAAGATACCTCTTGCATCCTCGCTGTATCCGGAAATCGGGCACGGATAGTTAGGCGTTACAACATTATTTACAAAGCTGCCGTCAGCCTTTCTGAGATGATCGACAAAGAGAACCTCGAGAGCACCCTTGACCGTATCCTCGGAAACAACGTCACGCTGAACGCAGATTGTAACGATAAGTCCGGCAACAAGACGAACCATCTTGACCCAGTCAATGATTGAATAACTGCCGAAATCGGTATTAACATGAAGCATATTCCAGCTTGCAAGCTCATTGCCGTCTGCGTCATATTTATAGGTCTGCGACTGGCCGATACCGGGGATAAAGACGACCGGCGTCACATCATCCTTGGCGTTCGCCGTTATGGCAACTGCCGAGATTGAGAAAACCATAATAACGCAAAGAATTACGGAAATGATCTTCTTTGAAAGTTTCATAATATAACCTCCGTCAAAATATTACAAATAGATAATACCAAAAAATATGTATAAAATCAATATACAAATGAAAATTTATGGCAATACCGCACAAAATCATCTTGGAAATATATTACAATATCTCCGTCAGCTCCGTAACATAGCCTATTGTATATGTCGCACCGCTGTCAATATCGGCATTTTTTCTGTTCACCCAGCAGGAATCAATTCCGCTGTTTATTGCGCCCGCAATGTCCGACGAAAGTGAATCGCCGACAACGAGAATTTTACTTTTGTCCTTTTCTTCAATATGTTCAAGAACATAGTCAAAATATTCCTTCTGCGGCTTGTTGAAGCCGATCTCTTCCGAAATAAAAGCGTCCTTTATGTATTTCATGATCGGCGAGCCGTTCAGCCTGCCGTTCTGAACGATTTTTGTTCCGTTCGTAACAAGATAAAGCATATAATTTTCGCTGAGCTTTTCACAGGCTTCAAGTGCGCCGTCAAGGATGAAGCCCGCCTGCGAGAGGAAGCGCATATAAGAAAGATTGGCTTCGTCCGTGTCCACCGTCACGCCTGTTTTTTCAAAAAAATCGGCAAATCTTTCGCGAAAAAGCTGAGGTCTTGTCAGCTCTCCCCTCTCAAGCTTTTTCCATTTTTCGTCGTTAATTTCCGAATAAAGCCGACGTTTTTCCTCGGTCACGGGAATGTTGTATTTTTCCATGAGCTTGTCTATTACGAATTTTTCGGATTTTGAGAAGTCAAAAAGCGTTTCATCAAGGTCAAGAAGCAGGGTTGTGTATTTCATTATTTTTATCCTTACTTTTCATTTGTTTTAATAACGGTTTAATTGTTAGGGACGATACTCGATTTGTCAGATAAGAAAGTAAGACCGTAACTGAAAAAGCGACAATATAGAATAATATAGATTTTTCCAATCTGATATATTTATATGCAATTCTTAGCGCCAATCCGTGAAGAAGATATACTTCATACGATATATTACCAAGAAACTTCAAAATTTTGTTGCTTATTTTTATGAATGTAAGCATGAAAAATACCGCTGATGCGAACAGCACCGATGTCAGCATATCGGAAACATTCATATACATTTCATTGTCTATACTGTTTCCGTAAAATTTCAAACCTATTGCCAATAAACATAATGCAACCGAAATGATAAAAAAGACAAATCTTTTGCTTTCTTTTAAGCTTAATATTCTTTGCTCACGTTCCCCGATAAATATTCCAAGAGGGAAAGCAAAATAAGTCGTCCAATAATTTTTGAAAATAAATGAAGCAATAATCATAAATAATGTTATTTTAAGAGTTAAATCAACGCTCGGGAGTATCCTGTTACAGATATAATAAATAACATATAAAAGAAGAATTGCTCCAACGTACCATGAATTCTCAACTATTGTCCTCAATTGGATTGCCGAAAGAAATATGTTTTTCCATGTAACATCAACTTGCAATGCAATATCGCAAACGACTGAAACAACTATATAAACTACTTCACAAATCCAATAGGGAATAAGAATTTTTATACACCTCTTAATCAAAAAAGAAAAACCGACTTTTCCCGAATATGCCTTAGTCAGCCCAAATGCCGATAGGAAGAAAAAGACTCCTACAATAAAACTTCCCATATGAGAAAACAACCGAAAAAATATACCTTGATTTTCAAACCAACCTGCCATGTGATTATAAAAAATCAATATACAAAGAAAGCCCTTGACATTTACGCTGAAATCCGCAGTCAAACTGTTGGCTTCTTTAATGGAAATTCTCATTTTAGGGATTGCAATTATAATCAACACTAAAAACGAAATTATTTCTACCATTACATACATCCCATTCAGAATTTAAATTGATATAAGAATTGTAACATAGCGTTAAACAAAAATCAACAATTTAAACAATTTGTAAAAATTTTAACAATCTTTCCCGTTTCAGGTTGAAAATCCGGCAGACATTATAGTATAATATCACAAGCAAATATTGGAGGCAGATAAATATGGAAATTGATATGTCAAACATTACTTCACCCGAACTTTTGCAGCAAGAGGTCGAAAAGATGAACTCCTTCGGTGTTCGTCTGACCGGCACAAAAGCTCAAAGAAATTTCATTAAATACCTTAAAAGTCAGATCCACGATATGGGCATTGAGACATTTTCCGATCCGAGCCGCTTTATGCGCTGGGAGGAAACAAACAAGAAGCTCACGATAAAGGATCTTGATGAGGAATTTGAAATCCCGATCTCATCGGCTTTCCCCTATTCGGGCAGGACACCCGCCGAGGGAATAACCGCCGAAATGGTAATGGTAAGAGAAAAGCACGTCGGTTATCTCAATGCAACGGATAAGATCGCCGTTGTTGAGGTCAACGAGCTTGACTTTCTGCCGAGTGAAATCGCATTCAACGAGCGTGAAAGAAGTATTCCCGAGGGATTGAAGCTCCCGAGCCACTATAACGGACCTGTTGCAACGGCATTCGTCAACTTTCCGTTCCTTAAAATGGCAAAGCTGGCAGGTGCAAAGGGCGTTATCTGTATCTGGAAAGGCATAAATGACGACTGTATCGAGGGTCAGTATCTTCCGTTTATTCTCGATTATCAGGGAATCCCTGCCGTCTGGGTTAACTCAAAGAACGGTCAAAAGGTTATCGAGGAAGCCGAAAAAGGCGCATTTGCAACACTCACGCTTGAGGGCATCATCGACGAATATGCAAAGACCGAATCCTTCTGGTGCGTACTTGACGGCGAAGAAGAGGGCGAAAGTGTTATCATAAACACACACACCGACGGCACAAACTGCATTGAGGAAAACGGTCCGATCGCAATGCTTGCGATGATCAAATACCTCAAGGATAAGCCTCTTAAGAGAACGCATATTTTTGTTTTCGTAACGGGACATTTCAGACTTCCGAATTTCAAAAACATTGACGGCGGCGGAGTTCAGGCAACATCAAAATGGCTCACCGCTCACAGGAGCCACTGGGACGGCAAGGAGGGTCACCTCAAGGCTGTTGCGGGACTTTCGGTTGAACACCTCGGATGCAAAATGTGGAAAACCGACGAAAACGGCGAATACAGACAGACGGGCGACGTCGAGACCGAGATCGTTTACACCGGCAACAAGATGATGGATGATATTTATTTCAAGTCGCTTGAGGATCGCACAAAGGTTCATACCCTCACGCTCAGAGGTCACAATCTTCTCCACTTCGGCGAGGGTCAGCCCCTTTTCAACTGCGGTATCCCCGAGATTGCCCTTGTCACCGCACCCGACTGTCTCTGCGTAATCAGCGACAACGACGAGATGGACAAATTTGACGCCGAGCTTATGTATGAGCAAACGATCTCATTCATCAAGATGGCTCTTATGATTGACAGCCTCACAACTCAGGAGATCGGTCCGTGCGACGGATATTCCGCAATCGCCACCAAAAAGATGGTTGAGGACGGAACGGCAAAGATCAAGGAAGTCGCATCCAAGGTTAAGGGTATTTTCAATAACTTATAATAAATAATAAAAGCAAGAAGCTGTGATGATTTTCAATTTCATCACAGCTTTTTTGTACCGTTACGGCAATTTTTTATACCATCAGATCGCAGACCATATTGCTGAGCTCTGTCGGATCGTCAACCGAGAGACCCTCAATCAAGCGTGCCTGAGCATAGAGAATCTTTGCGTATTTGCCCGCCTTTTCCTTATCGCTTTCATAAAGCTCCGTGAGCTTCTGAGCGATCGGGTGATTCTCGTTGATCTCAAGTACGATATTCGCCTTGACTTTCTGATCATTGGTCGGCATCGAGTTGAGAACCTTTTCCATCTCAAGGGAAATTTCGCCCTCGGTGGTGAGGCAAACCGGGTGCTTCTTGAGCTTGTTGGTAAATCTTACGGAGGAAACGCCGTCGCCGATGCTGTCCTTAAGGAAGTCAAGCATTTCCTTGCCGTCCTCGTTCTTCTTTTTCAGCTCCTCTTTTTCCTCTTCGCTGTCAAGCTCAATGCTGTCGGTACAGATATTGGCAAACTTCTTGCCCTCAAATTCATTGAGCATCTTAATCGCAAATTCATCAACATTCTCGGTGAAATAAAGAACCTCGTAGCCCTTGTCAACAACCGATTCGACCTGAGGAAGAAGCTCAATCTTTGCAACGGATTCGCCGCAGGCATAGTAGATTGTATCCTGAGATTCCTTCATCCTGCCGACATATTCCTTGAGCGTTGTCAGCTTCTTATCATTTGACGAGTGGAACATAAGCAGATCGCTGAGCACATCATTCTTCGATCCGAATCCGTTGTAGATGCCGAACTTCATCTGAGTGCCGAATGCGTTATATACCATCTCATACGTGTCACGGGAATCCTTCATCAGCTTTATAAGCTCGGAATGTATCTTCTTTTCAAGGCTCTTCGCAATGAGCTTGAGCTGTGCGTCGTGCTGAAGCATTTCACGGGAAATATTGAGCGACAGATCCTCGCTGTCAACAAGACCCTTTACAAAGCTGAAGTAATCGGGCAAAAGATCGGCGCATTTATCCATAATCAGAACGCCGTTTGAATAGAGCTGCAAGCCCTTTTCATAATTTTTGGTGTAATAATCAAACGGAGCGTGACGTGGAATGTAAAGCAGGGTGTTATACATTACCTGACCTTCCATTTTTGCGTGAATAACCTTTGCCGGCTCCTCGTAGTCGTAGAACTTATTCTTATAGAAATTGCTGTATTCGTCGGCGGTGACCTCGTTCTTATTCTTCTTCCAGATCGGAACCATCGAGTTAAGAGTCTCCGTCTCCGTTACCTGCTCATATTCGTCCTCCGTACCCTCTTTAAGATGGCTGTGAGTGCAGTCCATCGTGATCGGATATCTGATATAATCGGAATATTTCTTGACGATTTCCTTAATTCTGTATTCCTCAAGATACTGGCTGTAATCATCGTCATCGGTGTTCTCCTTGAGATAGAGAGTAATCACCGTGCCGTGGTCAAAATCAGCCTTGCACGGCTCAATCGTATAGCCGTCGGCACCCTTTGACGTCCATTTGTGAGCCTCGGCGTCACCGAATGCCTTGCTGACAACCTCAACCTTGTCGCTTACCATAAATGCGGAGTAGAATCCGACGCCGAACTGACCGATTATGTCAACGTCCTCTTTCTTCTCGTTATCATTTTTGAAGTCGAACGAGCCGCTCTTTGCAATTGTACCGAGATTTGATTCAAGCTCCTCACCCGTCATACCGATACCGTTATCGGAAATTGTGAGGGTTCTCTCCTCCTTGTTCGGCTGAATTTTAACTGTCAGATCGCTCCTGTTGAGCGCAAGATTATTCTGCAACGAATGATAATAGAGCTTGTCCATTGCGTCGCTCGCATTTGAAATAAGCTCACGCAGGAAAATTTCCTTATGAGTGTAAATCGAGTTGATCATCATATCGAGCAGCTTTTTCGACTCTGCCTTAAACTGTTTTGTACGCATATATATCACCTTATCAAAAAAATATAGCAAATTAGCACTCTTTATCCGCGAGTGCTAATTAAGTATAGTCCCCTTTTCCGTAAAATTCAAGAGGTATTCGAAAGAATTAACAAATTGGTAATATTTGCGCCGTAAAGGCAATTTTATGACAGCAAAAAATCCGACCGCTTAAATAAAGCAATCGGATTTTTGTGATATTTTATTTAAGTTGAAGCGTTTTCTTCGTCCCGAAGCTGTGCTTTTGCACTGCGAGTGGGTGAAAAAACATTTTCTTTGCCGAAAGGAACTGCCACAAAAAATTAAAAGCGGTTAATTTCGGATGCAGAAAGCGTTTTCTTCGTCCCGAAGCTGTGCTTTTACACTGCGAGTGGGTGAAAAAACATTTTCTTTGCCGAAAGGAACTGCCACAAAAAATAAAAGCGGTTAATTTCGGATGCAGAAAGCGTTTTCTTCGCCCCGAAGCTGTAATAAATTACTGCGAGTGGGCGAAAAAACGTTTTCTGCGCCGAAAGAAGCCGCTTTTTAGTCTTTCTTTGATACTTCTTTTATATACTCTCTGAAGAAAATTACGCTTTCCTTGAGTGCCGAGATCGGGCAGCGCTCATCTGTTGCGTGAGTTGTGAGGAAGAGAGCAACAGAAACATTGAACGGAGCGTAACGGAGAATGTTGTCGCAGATTTTGCCGTAGCGGTATGAATCCGTACCGCCCATTACGAGGTAAGGTGCGACGGCAACATCACCCGGATGAAGTCCCTCTTCAACCTTTTTGATTGCATTGAACGCTCTTGAATCGGTTGAGGAAAACGCTGTTGCTTCCTTGCTGTAAAGACGTTCAACCTCAAGATCCTTATAGCGAACCGCCTTGCGGATATGCTTTTCGACATCGTCAACCGTGTCACCGGGAAGAGGTCTGAAGTTGACTGTGATATTCGGTCTTTGCGGGAGAACGTTCGGCTCGGGGCTTCCCTCGCACATTGAAATACTCTGAATCGTTCTTACCATACTTGCCGACTCGGGGATTGTCTTAAGAACGAGTTTGATAATCGGCTTAAGGAGCGGCACATTGCACATTACAACCCTGCCGAGATATGTCGCTTTTCTGCCGACCGTATCAAAAAGCTCGGTGAGGAACGGAAGCATATGCGACTTGAACTGATGCTTTTCGATATCCTGAACCATATTGGCGAGCTTTGCCATACCGCTGTGTTTCGGAGCGGCGGAAGTGTGGCCGCCCTTGTCGTGAACGGTGAGCTTCATATCGGCATAGCCCTTTTCGGCAACACCGACGGCGGCAATATAAGTATGAATAAGTCCCTTTACATCAAGACGGAGAAGTGCGCTTCCCTCGTCAAGTACGCTGTCAAGATGTATACCTCTTGACTGAAGAACCTTAACAATTTCGTCTGCGCCCGACTCCTTGGAGCAAACGATTTCCTCATTGTGTCCGAAACAGAGATATACGTCTCTCTCCGGCTGGAATCCCTCTTCCATAAGAGACTCAACAGCCTCCATAACGCAGATAAGGTGATTCTTCATATCAAGAGCGCCACGTCCCCAGATAATCTCGCCGTCGTTATATCCGCTGAATGCGTCGTGAGTCCAGTCATTTTCCGTACCCTCGGCAACGGGAACAACATCCTGATGAGAAAGCAAAGCCATAGGCTCGAGCTCGGGGTTCTTACCTTTCCAGCGGTAAATAAGACTCGCCTTTGAAACCTTTTCCTTAGTTGTGTTCTGCTTTATGAGCGGATACGCTTCATCAAGGAAATCGTGAAATTTGTCAAATTCCGACCAATCTATCTCGTCGGGATTGCTTCGGGAAATAGTTTTGCATTGAATCGCCCTTGAAAGATGCTCGGCAACCTTATTTTCGTCGATATCGGCGTCTTCGATTTTTACGCCCTCAATTTTCTTCGGCTTGTAAAATATCGCCCTTATAAGAGTTACGATAATGAACAAAGCCAAAAGGATCAATATAATTTTCCACCACATAATTATGCAATACCTCCTAAAAACTCGGCATAGATTTTAGCACAATGACAAAATATTGTCAATATACATATTATAATAAAAGTTGAATCGGGCGCATTTTATGTCTTAACGCCCTCAACGTTCGATATTATTCAATCGGCTTGTGGAAAATGACAAAAATCACACCTTTTGACACTTCTGAATATATTGCAATTAGGTGATTATGCACATAGCACAAAATTGTATGGGTAAAAGTGCACAAATTGAGCATAATTTATTTGTGCAAAACGCTTGACAAATAAAAATAACCGTGCTATAATGTAGTCACAAAAGAAAAAGAAAGGAATGAATGACTTATGACAAACAATATGTATTACGTAGCAGAGGAAAAAGTATTAAACGAGATCGCAAATGAAAAGAAGTTTTCATTCCGTGTTCTCTTGAACCTTCTGACAGCAGGCGCTATCTCAAGAAAGTTCTGAGAACCTCGGCTTTTGCGAGCCGTTAATATCGAATTTCTCTATGCCCTACTCAACCGCCATGCGGATTGCACCCCGATAATTTATCGGTTCCGAGAGATCGGAATTGCGTGACGGCTTTAAGGCACAATTTTCAGATCACCCGAAAAGGTTTTATTCCCCCCTACCTTTTCGGGTGATTTTTTCTTTATGAAACAAATAAAAAATTCATATAAAAATTCATAAATTGTTAACAGACGGATATATTGACAATTGTTGAACAGTAAACTATAATGTTGAATGTCGTACAAACATACAAGGGAGTGAACATTATGAAAGAAACGGTTCATAACGAGCTGCGGTCGCTTTCGCACCTGATTTACAGGTTCATTGAAAATCTGCCGAATAAAAAGCAGATTGAGTCAATGACCGGCACAAACGGCTGTATAATCGGCTACCTTGCCGAAAACAGCGACCACGACGTTTTCCAAAAGGATATTGAAAAGGCTTTCGGAATAACACGCTCGACCGCTTCAAAGGTTATAAATCTTATGGAGCAAAAGGGTCTTGTGGAAAGGCAGTCGGTAAGCTATGACGCACGTCTTAAAAAGATCATTATGACAGATAAGTCAAAGGCTATATCGCACCTTATGGCGGAGGATATGGAACTGGTTGAAAGCGTTCTGACCGAGGGATTCAGCCCTGAAGAAACAAAAGCACTGTACAGTTACCTTAAAAGGATGAAACAAAATCTTAAAAGCTATTATTTAAAGGAAAAGGAGGAATGCTGAAATGCATATGGTAAAAAGACTTATGCAGTGTATCCGTGAATACAAGCTGCCGTCGATTCTCAGTCCGCTTTTCGTTGCGGGTGAGGTTGTTATCGAATGTTTCATTCCGTTCATAACAGCTCAGTTAATCGACAACATTCAAAGCGGCTGCGGAATGGATGTAATCGCCGAATACGGCATCAAGCTCGTGATACTTGCAATATGCTCGCTCGCCTGCGGTGCACTCGCCGGACATTTCTGTGCCGTCGCATCCTGCGGATTTGCGAAAAACCTCAGACACGATCTGTTCTATGCGGTTCAGAACTATTCATTTTCAAACATCGACAAATTTTCGGCATCGAGCCTTGTGACAAGGCTGACAACGGACGTAACCAACGTTCAGAACTCATATATGATGATAATCCGAACGGCTGTCAGAAGTCCGCTTATGCTCATCTTCTCAATCGTTATGACGATAAGGCTCAGTCCTAAGCTGACAACCGCTTTTGTCTCGCTCATTCCGTTTTTGGCAGTCGGTCTTGTTCTGATGATCAAGATGGTTATGCCCCTGTTCAAGCGTATTTTCAAAAGATATGATGCGCTGAACAATTCCGTTCAGGAGAACGTTGCGGGCATCAGGGCGGTAAAATCATTTGTCCGTGAGGACTACGAAAACGAGAAGTTCTCCGAAGCCTCCGATAATGTTTGCAATGATTTCACAAAGGCAGAAAAGCTGATGGCTCTCACCAATCCGCTTGTCAGCGCCGCAATATACGTTATTATGCTCATCGTGTTCTATTTCGGAGCAAAGATAATAGTTTCCTCGGGCGGCACGGAGCTTCAGGTCGGCGGACTTTCTTCGATTCTCACCTACGGTATGCAGGTGCTTATGAGTCTCTTGATGGTTTCAATGACAATGGTTATGATCTCAATGTCCTTTGCCTCGGCAAACCGTATTGTTGAGGTTCTCGATGAGGATAGCACAATTACCAATCCGAAAGATCCCGTTTACAAGGTTCCCGACGGCTCAATCGACTTTGAAAACGTTGATTTTTCATATTCAAAGAAGGCTGCCGTTCCCACTCTCCGCAATATTAATTTCCATATCAATTCCGGCGAAACAATCGGAATTATCGGCGGAACGGGAAGCAGCAAGACAACGCTCATTCAGCTCATTTCAAGACTTTATGACGTTACAAAAGGCAGCGTAAAGGTCGGCGGTATCGACGTAAAGAAATACGATATAAAAACCCTGCGTGACGCCGTTTCTGTCGTTCTTCAAAAGAACGTTCTCTTCTCGGGCACAATAAAGGAAAACCTCCGCTGGGGCGACAAGAACGCAAGCGACGAGGAGATCGAAAGAGTCTGCAAGCTCGCACAGGCGGATGAGTTCATCGAGCAGATGCCCGACAAATACGACACTTACATTGAGCGTGGCGGTACGAATGTTTCCGGCGGACAGAAGCAGAGGCTTTGCATTGCAAGAGCTCTTCTTAAAAAGCCGAAAATTCTTATCCTTGACGACTCGACAAGCGCAGTTGACACAAAAACCGACGCAATGATCCGAAAGGCTTTCCGTGAGGAAATCCCCGACACCACAAAGCTCATCATCGCTCAGCGTATTTCATCCGTTCAGGAGGCGGACAGAATAATCGTTCTCAACAACGGTGAGATCAACGGAATCGGCACTCACGACGAGCTTATGGAAAACAATGATATTTACCGTGAGGTATTTGAATCTCAGACAAAGGCAGGTGATTTTGATGAGTAATCCGATGCCTAAAGGCAGAAGAGCTCCGATGATGGGTATGAAATCCGGAGCAAAAAAAGGAACATTTAAAAGACTTTTGAAAATGCTTTTCAGCGAATATAAGGTTCAGCTTATTGTCGTTGCAATCTGCATCATTCTCTCAACTCTCGCCGCAACAACCTCTAACCTTTTTCTGAACAACTTCATTGTTGAAATCGAAAAAGGAATAAAGACCGGATGGGACTCGGCATTGCCGAACATCATCAAGATCATTGCCGTTATGGGCTGTATATATCTTCTTGGTGTTGTTGCAGCGTTCTTCCACGCAAGAATAATGGCTGTTGTAACCCAGGGCTTTCTTAATAAAACCCGTAAGGCTATGTTCGGCAAAATGGAAAAGCTGCCGATAAAATATTTCGACACTCACCCGCACGGCGACATAATGTCCTACTACACAAACGACATTGACACCATTCGTCAGCTCGTTTCTCAGGCAATGCCGGCGCTCATACAGTCCGCTCTGACAATCATTATCCTTGTCGCTTATATGCTTTATCTCAGCGTTTGGATGACGTTGATCGTTTTCGGCGCAGTCGCTCTTATGATGATCGTTGTTAAATTCGTCGGAGGAAATTCGGCAAAATTCTTCGTCCGTCAGCAGAAGGCTCTCGGTAAAACAGAGGGCTTTATCGAGGAAATGATGAGCGGTCAAAAGGTAGTAAAGGTATTCAACCACGAAAAAGAAAGCTGTAACGACTTTGATAAAATCAACGGAGAGCTTTTCAAAGAGGCTTCAAAAGCAAACAGCTTTGCAAATATTCTTATGCCGATTATGGGCAACATCGGCAACATCCTCTATGTTTGCATCGCATTTATCGGCGGACTTCTCATCCTCTCCCCCAACGTTCACAATCTCTCATTCTCGGGTCAGGCTCTCGGAATTGCGGTTGTTGTTCCGTTCCTTAATATGACAAGGCAGTTCACCAACAATATAAGCCAGATTTCTCAGCATATCAACAGCATTGTTATGGCTCTTGCAGGTGCTGACAGAGTATTCGACCTTATGGACGAGGAGCCCGAGGTTGACAACGGATATGTTACGCTCGTCAACGCAAAAGAGGTTGACGGTCAGCTTGTCGAATGCAAGGAGCGCACGGGCGTCTGGGCTTGGAAGCATCCTCACGAGGACGGAAGCGTGACCTACACGAGACTTATGGGTGATGTCCGTATGGAGCATATGGATTTCGGCTACACGCCCGACAAAATCGTTCTTCACGACATTTCACTTTTCGCCGAACCGGGTCAGAAAGTCGCATTCGTCGGTGCAACGGGCGCAGGCAAGACGACAATCACGAATCTTATCAACAGATTTTATGACGTTGCCGACGGAAAGATCCGCTATGACGGCATCAATATCAATAAGATCAAAAAAGACGATCTGCGTCATTCCCTCGGAATTGTACTCCAGGAAACCAACCTGTTTACGGGAACGGTAATGGAAAACATTCGTTACGGCAAGCTCGACGCCACGGACGAGGAATGTATTGCCGCCGCAAAGCTCGCAAATGCGGATGAATTTATCAGGATGCTCCCCGAGGGCTACAATACAATGCTCACCTCAAACGGAGGTAACCTTTCACAGGGTCAGCGCCAGCTCCTTGCAATCGCAAGGGCGGCAGTTGCAGATCCCCCGGTTATGATCCTTGACGAGGCAACGTCCTCGATTGATACACGTACCGAGACGATCGTCCAAAAGGGTATGGACGCCCTTATGAAAGGCAGAACGGTATTTGTAATTGCACACAGGCTCTCGACAATTCAAAATTCCGATGTTATAATGGTACTTGATCACGGACGTATTATCGAGCGAGGCAGTCACGACAGCCTTATCGCCGAGCAGGGCAGATATTATCAGCTCTACACCGGCTCGTTCGACAAAAAAGAGGCATAATTATGATTTTTTCTGTACCCAAAAAGATTTTTTCAATTTTTCTTGCAGTTGTTGTTTTCTTCGGAAATATTTCCGCAGCACGTAAGGATCCCTCGCCTGCCGATGAAGCGGCTGTCAGGGTAAAGTACGGAGACGGAATCTGCGAAAGCTACGATATGTTTCTCCCGGAAAGCAAGGGAGAAGTTGACGTTGTGTTTATGATTCACGGCGGAGCGTGGATGATGGGCGATCAGACGATGTTCGAGCAAAACGCAAAAAATGCAGCCGAAAACGGATTCGTCGGAGTTACCGTTGATTACGACAAAATCACCAACGGCGCAACAAGCGCAGATATGGTTCAGGAAATGTATAACGCCGTCGCCGATGTAAAAGCTAAACTTGCCGAGCTCGGCTATACGGCGGATAAAATGGTTGTTGCCGGACATTCGGCAGGAGCACACATTGCTCTGCTTTACAGCTATTTGCACTACGCCGACAGCCCGATTGAGATCGGCTTTGTTTGCAGCAATTCTGCACCATCGGACTTTTTTGATGCGAACGCCGACAGTTCAACAACTATGACAAAGTTCCGGTATCTTGCCGTTTCTGCTTTGATCGGTGAGCTTGTTCTCCCGAATCATATGCAAGATACAGAAGAAAAAATCAAAGCCAATAACCCCGTCGATCTTGTAACATCCGATGTTCCTCCCACGATCGTGGTTCACGGCAACAAAGACACAATGGTTTCATACAGCAATTCCGTTGAGCTTTATGACAGACTTCAAGACTGCAATGTGGATTCCGTTTTCATCACATACGCCGGTTCGGATCACTTCCTTGAGGGTAACGAGGACGGTAAAAGGCTCAGGACTGCGGCATTTATGAATTTTGTTGAAAAATATTTATAATTCGGAGTTATTATGGCATTGATTTATGCTCTGCTGAGCGCACTGTTGGATTTTGTGATAATGTATTCCCGTGGATCGGTCAACGGTCTGCGGGACATATGGAAGCCGCTTTTGCTGCTGCCCTTGATATACGTCGGTTTTTTGATTCTGCATCTGATTGCTTTCTGCCTTTATTCATTTACGACCGACAACAGGTATACCGACAACATTCACAATTCCTACCGCCGCTTTATGCTTTCGAGCATCAGGCTTTTCCTGAAAACCGCCAAAGTTCACGTTCATACCGAGGGCACGGAGCTTGTTCCCGACGACGGGCAATTCCTGCTCGTCTGCAATCACCTATCGACCTTTGATCCGATAATAACGATCTCCGCCCTGGCGGACAAGAACCTTGCGTTTGTTGCCAAAAAGGAGCTTTTCGGCATCTTTGCCGCCGGAAAATATATGGCAAAGTCGGGTTGTATAGGCCTTGACCGCGAGAATAACCGTGAGGCTGTCAAGGCGATCAACAAGGCATCTGACAACATCAAAAACGGCGTCTGTGCAATGGGTATCTATCCCGAGGGCTATGTCAACAAAAAGCCCGGCACTCTCCTGCCGTTCAGATGCGGCGCATTTAAAATTGCCAAGAAAGCAAAGGTTCCGATTGTCGTCTCCGTTGTCAAAAATACACGTGACGCAAATAAAAATATGTTCAGGCATCATTCCGATGTTTACCTCAAAATTTTGAAGGTCATACCGTATGATGAAATTGCTTCGCTCAAGACGAACGAGATCGGAGATATGGTATATAAAATAATGATTGATGAAATTTAGCAGGAGGCTGTTATGATTAAGGATGAGTTAAAAGATCAAATAAAAAAGGCGTATCCGTACAGACTTGAGCTTCATGCTCACACCTCCCCCGCCAGCCGATGCGGCGAGGTTAAGCCTGAGGATGTCGTTACAATTTTTCATAATGCAGGATATGACGGAATCGCAATAACAAATCACTTTTTTGAAAAGCCTCAGAAGGACTTTCTCGATATTTACCGTGACGATTTTTTTCGTGCACGTGAAACGGGTGAAAAGCTCGGTATGAAAGTGTATCTCGGCGCCGAACTCCGATTCCTGTACGAAAACGATAATGACTACCTTTTCTACGGCTTTGATATCAGTCAGCTTGAGGAAATGTATTCGTATGTGACAGACGGCGGAACTCTTGAAAATTTCGTAAAGAATTTCAAGACAGACGATATGTTTCTTCTTCAGGCTCACCCGTTCAGGGATAATATGATCACGGGATATGAGGAGTACCTCGACGGCATTGAGGTTTTCAATATGCACCCGAATCACAATTCGAGGGTTGCGCTTGCCGCAAGGCTTGCCGAGAAAAAGGAAAAAATCGCAACAATGGGCACAGATTATCACCACATCGGTCACGATAATCTCTGTGCGACAAGAGCTCCGTTTCTTCCCCAGAATGAGACTGAATTGGTTTCTCTTCTCAAAGACGGCGATTTGGCATATGAAATTGCAGATAAAATAATAGTATAAATCACTCAGGGGCTACGCATTATGCACAGCCCTATTTTTGTACCACAAAAAATTTTCCGACATATCCTGATAATAGGCAAAAGCCAAAAATAAAGCAGCTGCTTTTCACAGCTGCCAAAAGGAGCTAATTAAATTGAACAATTATCCATATGACCGTCCTGCAAAGGCGCCTATGGGTTTCAATCGTAATACCGTGTCGGAAATTCGGAGCGGAGCCAGATCCGCCCTGCCCGATGATCCTGTCGTCGCAATGGCATACGTCCCGTTTCAGACGGATACGGCAACATACGATGAGATGCAGGCGCTCAAAGCAGGCACGCTGTTTCCCGTCCTCGACAAGCCCTTTCTGGGTCGTGGTATGAGATGACAAGAGCAATGCTTTTACAGCAGATTGACGCCGTACAGTTCGCAATGTGGGAACTTCATCTTTATCTCGACACCCACCCCGACGACCTCAGCGCTCTCGCTCTCTACAAGAAATATGAGGAAAAGAACGAGAAGCTCGTCAATGAGTTTGAGGAAAACTGCGGTCCGCTCTATTCAAATTCAGACCCCGGCGTATCATGGCTCAAGAATCCGTGGCCGTGGGACTTAGGGGGTAACAGCTAATGTTTGTCTATGAAAAGAAATTACAGTATCCCGTAAAAATCACCACCCCGAACGCTAAATACGCAAGCATCATAATCTCGCAATACGGCGGTCCGGACGGTGAGTTGGGAGCGTCATTAAGGTATCTCAGCCAGCGTTTTTCAATGCCATATCCCGAGCTTAAGGGACTTCTGACGGATATCGGTATTGAAGTTTTATTTAGGTTATGATATAATTCTGTCAAGGAGATGATTGTTTTGAATCACATATTGGACGTTTTGGAATACTTTGTTAAAGTAAAAATGACAAAACAAGCAAAGAGAAGATGTCGTAGATTTTTCTCAAACGATACTCAGTTAATATTATATACAATTAGTGAATATAATTGTTACGAGGCTCGAAGGGGCACTAATCACTTTATTACATTTAATTCCCATTCCAGTTATAGAGGAGAAATGCATCTGATAATCAATGCTTCCGATTTAAGATTTTCTGACAGCGATAAGTACGAAATTGCATCGGAAGTTAAAAAATGGTTGATTGAGTTTTACGAACAAGAAAGAGCAATAGAGGAACAGAAACAATATGAACAATTTGAAAATAATAGAACCTAAGGAACAATCAACTATAGTTGAAAGTGAAAAATCATTGAATGTGGTTGCATATTGTCGTGTCTCAACCGATTTACACGACCAAAGGAATTCATTGACAGCTCAAAAACAATTCTTTGACTATTTTTTCAATCAGCGTTCCAATTGGAATAATTGTAATATTTACGCTGATGAGGGTATTTCTGGGACATCATTAAAGAAAAGGGACGCTTTCAATAAAATGATTAGTGATGCCCTTTCGCCGTTGCACCCTATTGACCTTATTGTAACCAAAGATGTTTCCAGATTTTCGAGAAATGTTCTTGATTTTTTGGATATCATCGAAAAACTGCGTAACAATAAGGTTTATGTTTATTTTATTACACAAGACATAAGCACCGAATCAAATGATTACCGTAAACTTTTAGGCGAGCATATTTTGAGGGCTGAACAGGAAAGTCTTGCAACCTCAACAAGAGTCCGTTTTGGACAACAACTGAGAATGAGTCAAGGCGTTGTTTTTGGAAACAAAAATATGTACGGATATAAAATTGTCAAAGACAATATGGGCAAGCAGCATTTTGAAATAATCGAAAATGAGGCAACAACTGTTAAAAAAATTTTTGAATGGTATAATGAGGGAATCGGCACCCATAGAATTGCAAAAAAGCTGGAAAAACAAGGCATAGAATCAAAATATAAAAACGGTTGGTCTAATACTGTTATACTTCGTATCTTAAAACAAGAAAAGTATGTCGGCGACCTATGCATCGGAAAAACATTTACACCAGATGCTTTAAAACACAATAAGAAGAAAAACAATGGTGAAAGTAAAATGTTTGTCATTACTGACCATCACCCGGAACAAGCAATTATTACCCGTGAGCTATGGGATAGTGTTCAAAAAAGACTTGCAGAAAATGCACCGTCAGATGAAATGAAAAGAAAACACAATAACCGCTACTGGCTTTCCGGAAAAATCCGCTGTGGAATTTGTAATGAGCGATTCATCAGATTGACAAAAAAACAAAAGAACGGCAATATATATGTGGCGTGGGATTGTATTCAGCATCAACATAGAGGAAATAAGAAGAAATTAACTACAGATTCCGGTCTTGAATATGACGTTGGATGCGACTCAAAACAGGTTAATGAGTTCGTGTTAAGACAAGCTGTTCTTGACATCATAAACGAAATCATCATTCCACAAAAAGAGGAAATAATTAAGTACACGATTGATTATATTACTCAATCACAGCGTTCTGTTCCAAGCAAAAACATCGACACAGATGCCCTAAAGAAAGAACTTAACAGTATTAATGAACAGCAAGAAAAGCTTCTTGACCTGTACTTATCAGACAATATTTTGTCCAAAGAACAATTTACCGCCAAAAGTGCCGAACTTAAAAAAAGAGAATATGAAACCGCCGAAAAATTGAAAAATGGAAACAATGAAGCTATCAAAAAATTTGAACTTGAGTCGAACATCAAAAAATATTCGGAAGCAATAAAAGAAGTGTTTGATTCCTGTGCAAATCCAGACAATTCTTCCGAATATCAGGAAGAACTTTTAGAACGTTTTACAAAACAAATAATTGTTCATCCCAACAAAATTTTAGAAATCTATCTGACAGTCATACCATTTCCGATTTTTCTTCAATACAAAGCTTCTGGCAGAGGTAAAAATTACACTGTTGAGTTTACCGTAATCAATGGATTGCCAAGACAAGCTAATTCAGATAATAATTCAAAATAATCACATAAACCCGACATCTTTCAAATGAGTTGTCGGGTTTATCTGTTACATTAGATTAAATTCCATCATTAAGTTAATAAGGTTTCTTTTGCCGTATGCAATACTTAATATATAAATTTCCTTGTTTGTCATATCAGGGATATAATAAAGTATGTAGTTGTCGATAACCACACGGCGCACGTCGTCTCTTGTTAAAAGCTCATTTTGAACCAATTTCCCAAGTTCTGGAAAAGAGCAAATTCTATTTATCGACTCAGTGACTTTATCAAAGAAATCTTTGGCTGCCGTTTTGTTATCAAGTTGAATGCTCATATATTTAAATATTTCGTCCAAATCATTGCTTGCTTTTTCCGTAAATTTATAGGTAAACTCAGAAGCCATACTTTTCCCTCATCCCAGCAAGCACGGTTGCTCCGTCAAAAACCTTGCCATTATTCATATCGTTAATTCCTCTTTGGACATCAACAAACTCAAACTTATTTTGCATTTCTCGTTCAAAGTATTTGATATCCATTACAACAAGCTTTCCATATCCGTTTTTTGTAACAAAAACTGGTCCGTTTTCAGATTCACAAAGCTGTTCAATTTTAACCGTATTTTTTAAATCTCTCATCGGTACTATCTGCATAAATATAACCTCCGTTACTATTGTACCTAAATTATATATCAAATATAGCCACAAGTCAATATATTTTTAAAGCAAAACTCCGCAGATTTCTCCCAAACAAGGACTTTAGTCAATACCGCCTGATGCATGAAACATCAAGCGGCTTTTTTATTCAACAATTGTAAGATATTTGTTTCTGAACGCACAGAAGTCTCCGCCAACAGCAAAATCTTTAATGCCACCATTAGTAAATTTAACCGACAGCTTGGTTCTGTCCTTTTTGATAGATGTAATAACACCCTCGCCGAACTTTTTGTGTTTTACAAACATTCCTATTTCGAAGTTCGGCATAGTAAATTCTTCTTTTGTGACTTCATTTGTTGGTTTGCACAATTCTTCTGCTTTAACTGGTTCATCGTGACTATCGGAATCAATAATTTTATTGTCTGCGGTTATTTCTGCCGTGTGAATCGGTTTATTTGATACTTCGACAATTTCTGCTGCTTGATGATGTTTTGCTTCATCTTCAGGGCTCAATTTAAGCGAAGCCTGCTGATTATAAAACATTCGTTCATATTCCGCTTTACGAATTGTAGTGTCCCAGCCACCGATAGTTTCATCGTTTTCGTGTTTATTGATACCCGTGTAGGACAGACTACTGTCTTCATATCGCTTGAATTTGTAAATTGCATCATTCATGATGCTTGCATTGAATACACCGATTGAGCAAAGCAACTCAAAATCTTTAACCTCTAATCCGGTAACCTTTTTAAAAAGTCCCGGTTCAAGCTGCGTAATAACGTCTTTTAAACTGCGCTCACGATAATCGGTCAGATACATGAATACCGGGACTCTTGTAGCAAATTTAATGAGCTTTTCTTGAATTTGCTTGCGAAGCGATTTGTATTCCTTTTCTTCCTCCGATATTTCTTTTCTCTCTATCTTATCCTTTTGCTTGTTTTCTGCTTTGGCTTTTTTAACGTGCTCCGATTTATTGATAATGGTTGTAATATCCGAATTGAGAGAGCGGAATCCCTCAATTCTCATAAGTGCGTTCAATGCTTCCTCATTATTGAGCAATCTTTGAAGCGTATCATTATCAACATTAACAAGCATTGCCGACTCCCAACGCTTGGCAAGGAGTGTTGCAGAAGTACCTGCCATAGCAATATCCAGAATATCCTGTGCTGAAATCTGTCGCATACTGCTTCCGTCATAAGCCAATACGGGCAAAAAACTAATAAAGTCCGCAACTTTCTTTTCGGGATTTGATTCGTTTACATCAAGTCTGCAACTGTAATCGGAAATTTGCTTCAATGCACGGTCAAGAGCAAAATCAAATACATAGCATTCCTGCTTCATTATAACGGTTTTACCGTTTTCGTCTTTTACAGTCCATGGTGACTGCACTCGGAAAGCCGTCTGGAAATATGTTTCGGGGCTCTTTAGGTTGCGAAGCATAAATACGCCAGTCCACGGTTTGACCGTAACACCTGTTGTAAGCTTACCACAAGACAGAGTAATGGTCTTCGTTCTCAATGGGTCACCCATAGCTTGCTGTACCGGATAGAGAGCTTCAAGACCTATACCGGCTTTTTCACCTGCACAGACAATTATTCTATAATCCCTAAAGAAATTATCACTCTTTAGCAAATTATACATTGCATAACATGACGCAACATTCGGCAAAAACCACAGTGTGTGATTAAGTATTCCCATAAGTCGTGCATCTGAATACGGCATCGGCGGACGCTTGTCCTGTCCGAGCTTCAAATCATCAACATTGCTTGGCAAGTAAGAGCCTCTTATAAGCTGCACCCATTTACTAACTTCTGTTTCGTAGGTAAATTTGGCAGTCTCCGGTTTTCCTTTTTCGATTTCTTTTGCGCCAAAGAAAACATTCAGGTCGAACTCATCAAATTGTCCCTGCATAGCAATTTGTTTTATGCTGTCCGGAATCTTGTAGGTGAGCATCACCATTCTTGGCAATGCAAGATACGGATTATCGGAACCTTTCCAATTCTCTTTTGCTTTCTGTTCGTCGGAATATGTCCAGTTAAAAATCTGGTCTTCAATAAATTCACCGCTGTTTAAAGCCCTAAACGGAGTACCTGAAAGATAAAGATAATATCTTGTTGTTATCGGTAGAAATGTTTCGTTATACGCATTTCCGGCTTCTTCACGGCTGTATTTTTCACGGTCGAAGTCAACATCTTCTTCATCCGGTGTTTCAAATAGCTTCTTTGCGTTTTCTCGCCAAGCACCAAAGTGATATTCGTCAAATATAACGATATCCCAATTTTCGAGATGAATAAACTCATTTTTGGTTTTTATACCACCGTTTTCGTTTGTTCCGAGTAAATCTTGGAACGAACCGAAAACAACAATCGGCTTTGATTTATCAGCATTATTGTATTGCGTATCAATATTTATTTTGTGACCCGATGCATCTTTGTTTGAAACGAATTGCCAGCCGTCAAAATCAATATGGGTAGCTAAATCATCATACCAAGCCGATTCCACGGCAGGCTTAAAAGTGAGAATTAGAACACGCTTGAAATTCATTTTCTTTGCGAGCTGATAGGATGCAAAGGTTTTGCCGAACCTCATTTTTGCATTCCAAAGGAATTTTGGGGTGCGGTCGGGTTCTTCTGCCTTTGCACGATTAAAATAATCAACCGTCATTTCAACGGCTCTGTACTGTTCCGGTCTCATTCTGAAGCTATTTGTCCTGCCAATAGTATTCTTACCGGTCTTAATTTCAAGAATAGCCGACTTAACATCATTTACAGAGCAGTTATACCATTCGTTATCCTCAGGAATATCCAGCTTGCGAAAGCCACGCTTTTCAAGTATATGATGAACATCATGGTCGAGAAAGCAGGAGCCATCCTCTCTCATAGCACTCTCGGTGTAAAGAATTTCATAAGGCACATGAGAAGCACCGATTTGTTCCTTTACTCTGTCTTCAACATTGCGTTCTGTATATCCGATTTTTATGTAGCCTTCATGTGATTTAACGCCAATTAGCCTATATACATAGATAGTCGGCTTTATTGATGGACGTTGAACGAAAAATTCTTGATTAGACATCTTCATTTTCACCTTTTATAAGATTTAAAATTTGCATAGCACCAATTGTGTTATTAATTTTCATTTTGCCACGGGGGATATGTATTTTTGTATTTATTCTATCATCAATGTTTTTATCAGCAATCTTGCTTAAGTATTCAGCAATTTCATTAACCGCCTTAATCAAATCCGCAGTATCTACACTTGAAGTTGTAGGATTAACATCAGCATGTGATAAATAAGTATTTCTTAACTCCCTCAATGGCTTTTCTAATGCATTTAATTCATTTGAAAAATTTATTTTCACACGTTTATCGGAGCCATTCTTGTGGGATAAACTGTTAAAATGTTTAATTGAATTTGTAGATTTCGAATTGTCAAAAGATATCTTATAAACAGTCAATCCTAAATCAGCCATTGCCAATTCGCAAAAATGATTTATTACACGAAAGCATGGCTGAGAATTGTCAAGTTTTTTATCTTTAATTTCGTCAACGGTTTCAAGAAAATCAATATCATTATAGGCTCTTTCTAATTCATATAATAAACCCATATACGCATTAAAGTATTCTTCATTTTGTGCCATTATTTTATTCCCCCGGAATTAAATCATTAAATTAACCGAATTTTAGAATATAGCCCTTCTGCATATTCTACTCAACCTCCATAGGCTTAATCATGGACTCAATAAAGTTAATTTCATCTTGTGTAAGATTATATTTTGCATACAACTCTTCGTCTGTCCACGGCTTAGAAAAGTCTTGCATCGGAATGATAGTATAGAGATTTTTTAAGGTGCTCTGTGTTACTTTCTTTAACATAGCGAGAGCTCTTAAGAACTTTGTTTTTATATAGCTAATGACATTTTCGCACTCTGTTTCATTGGAAAATGGACCAATGACAAGATATGTTTCACTGCAAGCCGTCCCAGGCTTGCCTATAAACGGTCTTCCCAATATCGGATGTGGAAAAGCATCGCTTCCACTGCTTGAACGTGGAATAAACACTTTATATTTATTAACTAATTCTAAATTTGTTAATATTTCATCTTTGGAAGCATAAGTTATACCTTGATTTTCATAAACGAGTATATCATTTGGTTTGTGGTCTTTTCTACCATGAAAAGTTGTATTTAACCCAAACGGTTTTCTTGAACTAACCAAGTAGTCCATGGTTGGTTCGTGGAACTGTCGTACCTTTCTGTATATTTTAACGCCTTCATTGAAACGAATAAAAGTATCACAGCCATCCTCAAGAAGAGGTCTTGTTACAGGGGAACTAACATCATTTCCCTGATGTGTTATAACGGTACAATTACCTTTACTTTCTCTATCCCAGAGGAAATAACAAATTCCTCCCTTAATTTGAACTCCATTGAAGCAATCATAAGCATTGGGATAATCGTGAATAATTCGCAAGGATGAATCACTAAGCATAGTATCTCTAAATTCATCCAAGCCTTTGCCACCAGCAAACCAACGAGCTGGCACAATCATAGATAAATATCGTGGGCTCAGTTTTTTTGCCTGTTCAATAAATTTGTTGTAGATTGGGGTAGCGGAAATACCAAATCCACCATCACTCAATTGATATGGCGGATTTCCTATTATTACATCAAACTTCATGTTAAATATCTCCTCTGGACTATTTGCGTGAATAAACTCATACGCATGAGTTTCCAAATCATCTCCACGCTCATATTGTTCTTTGCCGGCTCCACAAAAAACGCATTTTCCGTCTTTCCATGTATGTTCCGTTTTTTTAAATCGGATATTTCCCTCAGCATTATCAAACTCTGTGATTGAAAATCTGCTGTTCGGATATTTACTGCAATATACTCCTCTGCGAGAGAGAAGTGATGTCAGCTCCGTAATGGCAATACCGTATAACTGTTTATGGAATATATGGTCGAGCCGTTCCTGCAAATCGGGTATCTGCGGTTCCAGACCCTTTATAAGCCGTTTAGCAATTTCCCTGAGGAAAACTCCGGTTTTGCACGCCGGGTCGAGGAATGTTGTATCAGGATTCTCAAAAAGCTCCTGCGGCAACATATCAAGCATTTGATTGACTACCTCCGGCGGTGTGAAAACCTCGTCGTTGGATAAATTTGCAAGGCAAGACAATACGTCCGGCGTATATACTTTATCAAAAAGATTTTCTGCCATTTTTATCCCCCCATAGTCCAGATTTTTCTGTAATGGATATTGTTATATGTCTTGACCGGTTTCGGAACAGATTCATTTGTTTCAGGGTCAATCATCCAATTGTCAGTACCCATTGCATCATCAGCAAATAAGCTGAGCTGGCTGGAATACATATCCTCATTATCGTTTTCTTTCAGAAGCACATCGAACCGAAAATCCTGCCGATGCATAAAGGCATCATTCTGCAAATAAGTCCACTCCGGGAAAATAATAGGCTTATCTGTGTCGTTGCCGTTCTCGTCAACGCACATCATGCTCAATGCATTACCGCATACAATGTTCTGCGACAGGATATATTCAGCAGACTTCTTTGTGTCCTCGTTGCAGTCAGATTTGCAGATTTTTTTATATTCCCGGCTCCATATATCATAAAGCCTTTTTCTGCACTCTACGGCATTGTCAGCCATTATATCAACGCCATATATACTTCCAAGAGCCAGAAGCGAAAAACGCTCCCAATCATATGTACTCTTTTTGTATTTCGAGCTTACAACAGCAAACTTACGAGTTATTATCTCTGCGAGAAAGTTTCCGTTGCCACATGCCGGTTCAAGAAATCTTGAATCAATACGGTTACATTCATCGGCAACCAAGTCACACATAGCTTTAACCTCTCGCTCAGCCGTGAAAACTTCGCCACGGTCGGCTACTCGCTGTTTTGACTTCACTTGCTTTTCCATCGTTACACGCCCTTTGATGTTTTCAAATTATTTTACCATAATAAGAAATAAATATCAACACACAAATGTACCCACCCATTCCGAAAAAATTCGGAATGAGGTGGTTTTTTTATTTTAAAGATACTTGATTTTTAATGTCTTTAATCAGCAGCTTTTCGGTTTCTTCGCTATAAATACCTATCTTGTACTCTCTTTCATATCTTCTACGGAATTTGAGGTCACTCAATATTGCTTTAACATAAGCATACAACTCATCACCGAGAATCTGAGGAAACCCGTTATCGCCATTGTATTTTTCAAAGTAATCTTTATATGGCACAACATCTTCTGTATAGCTGTCGTAAATCCAATCTTTTTTTGAGTATTTCTTACGCTTGTATAATCCAAATTTACGCCTTATCCATGTTGTTGTAATTATCTCGTTTTCAGATTTGCCTGATGGGACTCTAATGCCCAGAGTGTTCATTGTTTCTGCGACTGTAACCAACGGATAGCCTAAAGCCAGTAAAATCGAAATTAGTTTTATTACTGTTGCTTCTTTTTCGTTTACCTCGTATTCGTCGGTTTCCGGTCTGTAAGTATAGCCGTAATAGCCATATCCGCCTAAATGTTTCTCGCTCAAAGCCATCAAATCCTTTCATTTTCAATATTTTGCAGTATCGAGTGTCACTAACTTACTTTTTTGAGTTAAGCGGTGACGCTTTATTTTCTTAATTTTATCGCATATTATTACTATTATTATTCTAAACATACACTAAATTTGATAATTTTAATATTTTTTCTCGGAATTATTTTAAAACAAACCACCTCGAGTGCAACTGAAATATTTATTATGAAGTTAAAAATCGACGAAATTCGGTTGATAATTTCCAAGCCCAAACAGGAATTCCTGCAACGATAAATATCCTATTGCTGTTCGCGAAAGCAATAGATAGGAAGCGAAAGAGAGGTGAAAAAACCGCTGTACTTTTGTACAACTGTACTTTTACATTCTAAAACAGCTCATTTTGATGATATTATGACTGTTTTACCCAATTTTACATACAAAGTGCCCGAACAATGGGCTTGTGTGAGGGCACTTTGTAAACTGTACTTTTTGTACGTTATTTATATATAAGAAAGAAGGAACATTTAATTATGTCTACAAATAAAATTACATCAAGAACTTGGGAGCTCGTTACTGACGTAAAGCATCCCGAAACCGGCGAAGAGCTTATCAATAAAGAAAAGATTGATACTGTGTTAAAAAGTCATTCCTCCATTAAAGAGTTTGCCTATATTCTTCATAACAAAGATACATATACCGATGAAGATATTAAAAAAATGAAGTCAGGTACTCGTTCGGTTGGTGATATCAAACCAGCCCACTTTCATGTTGTCATGCATTTTGCAAGAGCGCAGGAATTGGATAGCTTGAGCGAATGGTTTGGAATCGACAAAAACTTTTTCGAGAAGAAAAAGGGTCGAAATTCATTCTTTGATTCTGTCCTTTATTTGACACATCAAAGCGACAAAGAACAGTCAAAGGGAAAATTTGTCTATCCCGAAGACGAGGTATTCTGCCACTTTGAAGAATATAGCTCTTTCCACGAGTTTGTTGAGGCTTGCGAATTAAATAAAGAAAAATACGGCAAAGCAAATATTTGTATAAAAGATAAGCTGCGCTTGGATGTCCTCTATAACGGGATGTCAATCCGACAGGTCAAAAAGAACTATCCAATGGAATATAACGACGACATGGAGGGCTTACAAAAACGTCGTGGTGATTATCTCAAGGATGCCCCTTTGCCGCCATATCGAATTAGTTTTTATATATCCGGTTCAGGCGGTGCCGGAAAAGGTTTATTTTCGGAAGCCTTGGCAAGGGCACTTATTGACCCGGATGGCGAAATGAGCGATGACGAAATATTTTGTTATATCGGTAGTGATTCCGTTTGCTTTGAAAATTATGACGGTCAACCCGTGCTAATCTGGGATGATTGCCGACATAACGAGCTCTTTAAAAAACTGGGTGATAGAGGTACCATCTTTAATGTATTTGATACAAAGCCTAAGCGAATATCTCAGAAAAAGAAATATAGTCAAACTAACCTTATTAACCCTATAAATATTGTCAACTCCGTCGAACCCATTAACGGATTTTTGGACGGATTAGCAGGTCAATATTACGACAAATCGGAAAGCCGATATGTCGAAGCCGAAAACGACCAAAAAGCACAAAGTTATCGTCGCTTCCCGATTTGTATAAATGTACATCCGACGTATTATGACATACATGTCTACGAGCCGTTTTTCGGCGGAGACTACTCGGTCATCTACAAGTACAAATATGCACCATTTGTGGACATGGTACGTACTTATGGCAGTGACTCAAAAGAATACAAAGATTGTTGCTTGAAGGCTTTAAAACCGGTAATAGAGCTGTTTGAGCAAGCAGTAGCAATTCTAAGCAAAAAGGACTTTTTAAAAGAAACAGACAATCCAGAAAAGTACATAAATCTTGGAACGTTTGAGCCTTTTAAAGAATTTTTGGAGGTGCATTGTGCAAGACTGCGTAGCTATTTCAATGATGTTCTAAACGACAATCCCTCAGAACGTGATGTGGAGAAAATTGTTTCCGGCGGTTGTGACATTTATGATGTTACAGATAAAGCAACAATTGACATAATCCGATGTGAGGTTGAAGACTGCATTAGAGACATTAAATACAACACAATGTAATTATTCATAGCCAGCGAATGGGAGAAATCTCTCATTTGTTGGCTGGATAAAAAATTACATATTAAAATTTATTTCATCTAACATATTTATAATGTAATAAAACATTATAATATAATTTTTATTACAAAAAATGCAAATGAAAGGATTTGATTTTATGAATAAAACAAACCAAAAAATGACCGTGGTTCTCGTAGAACCAAACAAAGAAGCCCGCATAGTAAAAATTGATAACACCCTAAAAGCAATGCAGAAAACAGTCGGTGGATATATCGAAGCTGTTTATCCGTATGACGATAATGTTGCTATTGTTTGCAACGAAGAGGGCAAAATTGCCGGTCTACCGCTAAACAGGGCTTTAAAAGATGCAGACGGAAAAGTATATGACATTATTGCCGGTACCTTTTTCGTTGCAGGTTTAACAGAAGATAATTTCGGCTCACTTACAAATGAACAAAAGAATCAATATTTGAAAGAATTTGAGCACCCCGAAAAGTTTATTCGTTTCGGAAACGAAATTATTATTTCATCCGAATATACACCCGTTCTAAAAGGAAAGGGGGTGAAATTATGAGAATTACAAGTAGGAAAGTTAATCTTCCGTATGATATTGTTGTTTATGCAACAGAATTATCAGCGGACAAGACAACCGCTTATTACTACAAATCCGAAGCATTGAAGTACAACAATAATATTGTTGCCATCACTTTGATGCGAGGAATGCCAATTACACTTGTCGTTAATACAACCGACAATGGTGTTGGCATAAATGAGTCGATAGAGATTGATTCTTTGCGAATTAAGTGTATCGACGGGGAATATCGCTATGAGTGATATTTTTCTATATTCAATTGTTTTTCTTGTTTTCGTCCTATTTATGTTTAGCTCAAATGTCACCAGTGACAGTACTATCAAAAAACAGATGAAGAAGGAAAAACAAAAAGCGATGCATCCACCCGTTGATGCAAAGCTTCTGAGAACCAAGCCTACCGAGGGGGACTTCCTCCTCGGTAGGCAAGGAAGCAAATATGTGTGCTGGAATACCAAGCAAGACGGTCACATCCTCATTATAGGCGGTAGCGGTTCTGGCAAATCGAGTTGCTACATAATTCCGTTCCTCCTTACCAATCCCAATGCAACTGTTTTTGCAATTGATATTAAAGGAGAACTTGTCGCAAAAGGTAAACGCAGAAACGACCCTCGTGTATGCATATTCTCGCCATATGACCATAGCGGTTATGGGTTTGACCCATTTTACGCTTTAACCGCTAACAGCTCTGAGCAAGATAAACTGTCTACAATGCAAACAATAGCTTTTTCTCTTATTCCGCTCGGAAATGAAAAAGACAAATTTTGGGCAATTTCTGCGAGGAATATGCTCATAGGTTTATTACTCTACTATTATGACATAGGCAAACAAGATTTAATTATGTGCATTGATGCTATTCTCGGCTGTCCCATTCGGGAACAAGTCGACGAAATTATCAATAGCATTGAACCGGAGTGTAACACCTACAAATATATGAATCAATTCTCAGGTATGGCAGATGAAACGCTTTTAAGCGTGTACTCAAATATGGCTAATAGTTTGACTTGTTTCTCTGACAAAAACCTACACTGGGCATTTTCTGATGCTCCAAGAAAAGTGTCTCCTGAAACATTGGAACAGAGGAAGTCCGTATTCCTGTTAATCCCGGAACATAAACTTGCGCCGTGGAGCGGTGCTTTGGCAATGATAGTCAACCTGACTCTTGATGCCTTGAGTAAACGTCCCGAAAACTCGCACAGAATATTTTTTCTGTTGGACGAGCTGGGACGAATAGTTAGCTCCGGTGGCAGTCTTGACGGACTTGTTGATGCCAGTATGACTTTGAGGAGCCGTCAGGTTTCGTTGTGCCTTGTAATCCAGCAGATTGAGTCTTTACAAACCGGATTTCCCGAACATAAGGTAACAACCTTAATCGGGAACTGTCAAATCAAAATTATTTTGGATGCAAGTAGCAGCAAAACTCAAAAAATTGTATGCGGTGACTGGGTACCGAAATACATCCAGCGGAAGCAATCAAAATCAACAGGGGCAAAAAACCGCAACAATAGCTTTAGCTTTGAGGAAAAGGACAGACTGACACCGTCCGACCTTATGAGCCTTACAAAAAACAATGAAGCTGTTGTTATAACACCATTGGGATATTCTATGCTAAAAAAATGTCCTTATTATAGGGACAACTTTTTGAAAGAAAAATATATAGATACTTAAAAGGAGAATTACAAATGGATAAATATGAAATTCAAAGCATTATTAAAACAATAGAATCCTGTATTTACTACCACGATAAGATGAGATATGCTTACTTTTTCAGTTCACCTTCAACTTCTAAAGGCCGAAGATATTACGAAATGCAGAACAGCATTGAGAAAAGTTTTACATATAAAGACAACACATATACTTATTGGTCAAAATGTTACTGTTCATCTCAACATGTTTACTTTAGCGACGGTTTTACTGTTGACGGTCAAAGAAAAGATGTGCGAGCATTTAAAAGAGTTCTCAAAGAACTTAAGGAAAAGACGGATAATAATGATTGACACTTCTTCCGCTGATACTCGTCAGGACAAAATAAAAATCATCACGGATAAATTGGAGAATGGCGTAAAAAACCTTCTCCAATCAGACAAATACAAAGAATATCTTTCGATAATGAGCAAATTCCACAACTACTCATTTTGCAACACTGTACTAATCGCAACTCAAAAGCCCGATGCAACATATGTCGCAGGGCTTCAAAGCTGGAATAAGAATTTCAAGCGTTTTGTAAATAAAGGCGAAAAAGGTATTGTTATTCTTGCTCCCGCTCCTTACAAGAAAAAGGTTGAACAAAAAGTTCTTGACGAAAGCGGTAACGAGATAACGGAAACAAAAACCATTAAGATTCAGTCATTTAAGCCGGCATATGTCTATGATATATCACAGACTCACGGAGAGCCATTACCGTCAATATCTGTAAATGAACTTAACGGTAATGTTGATAATTATGGGAAACTATTTAAAACAATCAAAGAAGTCTCACCTGTTGATGTATCATTTGAAAAAATCAGCACAGGTGCAAAAGGATATTATGACCAAACGAGCAAACGAATTGTAATTAGCGAAGGTATGTCTGAATTGCAGAATATTAAGACGCTTATCCATGAAACAGCCCACGCAATGTTACACGACAAAGATTATCTTGAAACAACAGGTGAACAGAAAGACCGCTTCACAAAAGAAGTGGAGGCGGAATCTGTTGCTTATACTGTATGTTCCTATCTGGATTTGCCCACAGAAGAATACAGCTTCGGCTATATTGCCGGGTGGAGCGGGCAGAAGCGGATTGATGCTGTCAGGGAGTCGTTAGAAACCATAAAGGAATGTTCCTCTAACATCATCGGCGAGCTTGAAAAACGCCTTGTTCCAGACAAGTCGGTTCGGCTCACAGCCGAAGTAGCACAAGAGAAGCAAAGCAAATCTTTAGTAATTTAACTTCGGCGTTTTGCTTCAAACAATGCTAAAAAATACGGTGTTTTAAAAGCGACACCGTATTTTATGAGCATTATTCTCAGGCAAGTTTCGCATCTTGGCACGCCGATGCTAACTTGTTCAGGGGCTTCACCCCTAAAAACCCCAGCCGTACAGTAAATTATTTTTATAATCATTTACTATACTCAGGGCTTCTGCCCTTGCACCCCGAACAATAGGGTTGCGACCCTGTTGTATCACCCATGGAAGGAGATTGTCGGTTTGAGAAAACGCAACAATAATGTATCGTTTCGCCTGTCTGACGATGAAAAGCAACTATTTGACGAATTGCATGAAAAGACAGGCTTACCCAAAAACAGATTGATTGTCAATCTGTTGTCGAGTACGGTTCTCACTTCAAATGAGGTAACAGCCGAACTCAAACAGCTTAACATCAATACGGCACGGTTAGCGGAACAGGTCAAGCGTATCGGTGTTAACGTAAACCAATTAGCTCGTGTAGCTAATTCAAGCGGTAATATATCCGATATATCCGCAATCGAAACGTTAAACAAAACATTATCAGCATTGCAAAGTGAGTGTGATATTTTATGGCGATATACAAACAAATCAATTCAAAAGGTGCTTTAAGCACACACAGCGGTTTGAGAAACTGTTTAAAATATATACTCATTCCCGAAAAAACTGATATAGAACATACATATGTAATAGGGACATACAACGGCAAAGCAACTGATGCCGAGGAAATATACCGTAGCTTTATCCAAACAAAAAGACGGTACAATGCAGACAAAGGCAGACAATATGCTCACTCGGTTATTTCATTTCATCAAGACGAGAAAATAACCCCCGAGCAAGCGTTGTCTTTTGCGATTGATTTTGGCGAAAAAACATACGAAGGTCATGAGGTAGCAATAGCTGTTCATTGTGACAAGGAGCACATACATTGTCACATGGTAACAAACACAGTGAGCTACCTTGACGGTTCAAAGCTTCATAAATCAAATAACGACCTGCAAGGAGACAAAGACTATTGTAATGAACTTTGCCAAAAATATGGTTTAACTGTTGCCGAAAAGGGAAAACATTTTGACGGTTCGGCAATTACTGACGGTGAAATAATTTCTTGGGACAAAGATACTTATAGGCTTTTATCCGATTATACCAAAAAGAGTTATGTTGCAGACTGCGGCATTGCTTTCATGGAGTCCATCAGCTCAGCACAGACTAAAGACGACTTTATTAAACAAATGCAATCACACGGTTGGCAAGTTGATTGGAAAGGCAGCAAAAAACATATCGTATTCAAAAACGCTGACGGTAAAAAGGTCAGAGATAGTAATTTATTCAAGACCTTCCACTTGCCGGCAACAAAGGAGTTGATAACAGTTGAATTTGACAGAAAGAGCGACCTTGCAGGACAAGCAGAAAGAATCCGATTATCGGAACTTGAAGAAGCTGGAAGAAGAAAACCAAATGCTGAAATCTCAAATAACCGCACTAAAAGAGGTTCTCACGCAAGAGGAATCTAAAAAAATTGACCTATTTAATCAGCTTTCCAATTATCGAGAAAAACTAATGTCAACGAAATTATCTATTTTAAAGTGTAAAAAAGTTATTATTGTTTTGGCGATATTACTTTTTCTCTTAATAATCTTAATAATATATATTATCCAGCAGTCAGAGATAGTCTGATTGCTGGATTTATACTGATATTAAATAACCTAAATAAATCTTCTATAGGCACCGAGGAGCTCGGTCATCTTGAAATGATCGGTGCGATAGTTCACCAGCTTACAAGAAATCTTTCTTATGACGAAATTAAGCGCAGCGGCTTCGACACCTACTTTGTCGATCACACAACGGGCGTTTATCCGACTGCGGCAAGCGGTTTTCCGTGGTCGGCGGCAGAGATGCAGTCCACCGGTGACACGATTGCCGATCTTATGGAGAATATGGCGGCGGAGCAGAAGGCAAGGACTACTTATGACAACATTCTGCGCCTTGTTGACGACCCCGATGTGCGTGACGTAATCAAATTCCTGCGTGAACGTGAAATTGTTCACTTCCAGCGCTTCGGCGAGGGTCTCAGAATCGCTACCGACAAGCTCAATTCCAAGAATTTCTACGCATTTAATCCGTCGTTTGATAAATAAAAATTTAAAACATTTCAATAAGGAACAACAGCGAACCCCATAGTCGCATTGATTATGGGGTTCGCTGTTTTATGATTTGATTTTAACGGAATATTGAAATCAATTTGTTCATTAACGACATTATGAAATCAATTATTCTCTCAAAAATATTTTTGCTTTCGGTCGGAGGCTCCTCTGTTTTCGGAATATCTGAGCTTACGTTTTGGCTAATGAGCTCCGTGTATTCGGCATAAGCCGAGGATGTTTCGAGCAGTTCATCGCTCGGTTTTGTTTGATCAATATCCGAAAGGAGCACGCCTGCACGGCTGAGAATGTCCACGTCAAGCTGATTTATAACTCCGTCATGGTTGCAGTCGGCGGCTTTGTATGCGGCATCGCCGACCTGTTCACGGCTGAGCATTCCGTTTGCAAGCATATTGACCATTGTTGCATCCTGTCCGTCATACCATCCGTCGCCGTTCACATCGCCGAAAATTACTACTTCAAACTCATCGCTTCTGTTATCGGGATAAGACATTTTTATTTTCGATCCTGTGCCTATTGTACCGTTTCCGATATTCTCCGCCGTAATTGTAACATAACCCGATCCGCTCAGCATTTCGTCCTTGAAGCCTGCAACCGTCATTCCCGTTTTCAGTCCCGTGAGTGTATTGCCGTTAATTATGCAGGACTCGTTCACAACTCTCGGAGCGACCCTTTTTTCGGTCACATTGCAGGTCTGACAGGTGCGGGTCATTTCGCCCTCGCTGATCGCCGTAGGATAAACGGTATAGCCCCATCCGTCCCACCTGTGACCCTTGGCACGGATTATCTGCTCATAGGAATAATTGCAGTTTTTGCAGGTAAATACCTTCTTTCCGTCACGGGTGCAGGTCGCACTTGTCACGATCTCCGAGGTATAATCATGTGCCTTTTTCGGAGAGTCCGAGGTAATATAGCTGTAATTGCATCTTGTGCATTTATAGGTTGAAGTTCCGCCCTTTTCGCAGGTTGCCGAGGTTGAAGAAACCTTAACTGTGTTATGTCCCAACGCAGGAATTGTCTCGCTGTAGCTATCGCCGCAGCCGCAGGTGTAAATTTTTTCGCCCGCCTCCTCACAGGTTGCGGCTTTTATGATTTCAAATGAATATGAATGAATATGCACATCGGCATCGTGGAAATCCTTGAGCATAGCATATCCGTTATTTTCATTACCCTTGTCAACAACAAAGGTCACATTTTCACTGCTCATAGCCTCGGCGAATTTCTCGGTTTTCATACTCTCTTCGGGCCCATACTCAAGCCCGATTTTCAGGTCAAAATAGTTTTTACCGTCAAAGCCTATTCCCATAAGCGAAAAATCCCAATAAATATCCATTATTGACTGGTCCGCTGAAGCATCCATTTTACCGACTGAGTTAAACCAACAATTGCGGAAGCTCCATATGTTTCCGTCGAATTTTCCGCTAAATGAGCCGACTGTTTTTTCCTGAGCCGACACATTGCCGTTGCTGTAACAGCTTATCATTCGGGGAAGATCGGAGTATATTATTTCATAAAGCTCCGAATAACGTTCATCGTCAAAGCCCGGAGGCGGCCAAACGCCGATATGAATCCCGTCGCCGTAAATGCGTTCCAATTCTCTTTTCATTTCAATATATTCGGCTATTGCACTATCATGGTTGTCACCGCTGATATAGAGTGAGCCTGTCATACCGCCGACATTGTCCTTGCCGCTTACGGAGCCCGAATTGTAGCAGTTCGACATTGTGTTTTTATCGAGAAGAATCTCACCCGCTATTCCGCCGACATAGTTGCCCTCGGAACTGACCGTGCCCGCATTGGCACAGCAGTCTGCCGTGGTTTCGGTTCCGATTTTTGATACAATACCACCGACGTAATCGCCTGTTGCGGCAACCGTACCCTTGTTAAGACAATTTGTCAGCTTCTCCGTCGAAGCAAGCTTCCCGACAACACCGCCGACACAGCTCTTGCCGAAAACATATCCGATGTTCCGGCAATTATCTATTACCGAGCTCTCGGCATATCCGACGATGCCGCCGACCTTATCCGCCGAGCTGAGAACAGTTGCAAAGGATTTACAGCCGCTTATCTCCGAGTTTATGGCTTCGCCGCAGACCGAACCGATCTTTTCGGGAACTAAGGAACGTGTATCAAACAGAGAATTTTTGATAATCACATTCTTGATCACCGCACCGCTCGCCTTTTCAAAAAGTCCTCTGCCCCTGCAATAAATTCCGCTGATAATATGATTATTTCCGTTGAAGGTACCCCTAAATTCGCTTATCGGCTCAAATGTAAGCAGCTCACTTTCTTTTATTTCATCGCCGTTATAAAGAGGTTCGCCGTTCTCGCCGACAGTGAATTCACCGCCGTTCAGCTTTATATCCGCCGTCAGTTCAAGTGTTGCGCCTGCAAAGCCCTGCTCATCATTATTTATAAGCTCCGCCACGGCTTTCAAATCGTCAATGCTTTTTATATAATAAGTTTTTGCGTCCGAAGCATATCCGACAACCACAGTTATCGAAATCAGCATCGCCATGCAAATTATTATCGAAATTATCGAGCTTAATTTTTTCATATGATATCCCCCTTAACCGAAAATTTTAATTATGCGATTGAATATTGCCACGAAGAATTTTATAACCTTTTTAAAGAATACTTCAATCCTTGTATCACCCTCCTTTATCTCAAACCGAACCGTCATTTTGCCCTTAAAATTACCTTTTCCCTGGACGGTGACGCTTGCCGTTCCCGCCTTTGAATTATCCTTATAGGTCAGAGTGTAGTCCTTGCCCTCTTCGAGAGTTTTTCCGTTGTATTTCACCGTTACGGTCGGCGTGCACGGACTTTCTCCGAGGGTTTGAGTCGGAATATTTTTAACCTCGGCGTCGGAGATATTTCTTGCAATGATTCTGAAATCCGCCTTTGTCATCAGCATGCTGAAATCGCCCGTTCCCTTGACAATAACGTTAGCACTGCCGACATTGATATTGTTATAGTAATCCGCCTTGTAATCTCTTTTTCCGAGAATTTGCGAAGCGGTTGAAACCTTTAGCTCGGGCTCGATTTTCTTCGATGTGTAGGTCTGATTCGGAATCGTATCGACAATGAGCGTTGAGACCTTTATTCCCTTTTCTTCCGCATAATTCTTTGCGTAAGAATCTTCGTTGCAGTAAATTGTCAGCTTTTCGCATCCCTCGAACGCATCGTCGGCAATCTCGGTAACCGAATTGGCTATTGCCGCCGTCTCAAGATTTTTGCAGTCCGCAAAGGCACGAGAATTGATGCTTTGAACACTGTCGCCGATTGCAACGGTGTCAAGGCTTTCGCAAGCCATAAAGCTCTCATCGGGTATCTCAGCATTTTCCGCTTTTTCATCAAGACCGAATCTCAGCTTTTCCGCCGCAACACCCGAGAAACTTCCCTGAGTAAACACAGATTTTTCAAAATCAAAGTTCTTTAAATTACTGCACCATTGGAAAGCATTTTTTCCTATCGTTTTGGTTGCCGAGTTCCAATTAAATTCCGTCAAATCGGCGCAATGCCAAAAGGCATAGTCGCTTATCAGCGAAACATTCTCAGACATATTCACCGTATGCAGCCTGTAACATTCAAGAAAGCTGTATTTTCCGATCGACTCAACGCTTGTCGGAATCGTTATCTCCGCAAGCTTTTTCAGATGATAGAAAGCGCCATCGCCGATGCTTTTGACCTCGCCCTCGATTTTTACCTCGATAATTGATTTCGCATTGCAGAAAAACCAACTTGGAATACGGTCGATTTTATCGCCAAAGGTGAAGTAATACACCGTCAAGTATGAAAACGGAGAGTTCGTTCCCAAAAACTTATTTGGATCACGTTCAATTCCTCCCTCCCACTCTTCGCAGTCAACAAATCGGCAGTCATTTGAATTGAAATAAATTTCATTGATCTCCGCATCTTCAAAGCATTTGGCATGAATTGATTTAACGTTTTGTTCAATCGTGATTTTTTCGGTGATGATATCCGAAAGCAAATACTGTCCGAGATATTCAACGTCCTCGCCCATGGTCACGGAACGGACGCTGAGTTTTACATTTTTGCCGTTTTCCAATACATCCTGCAAAAGCCAAACGCCGTAGCCTGCCTCACAGCTTTTGCTGTTCAAAGTAACATCCGCAAGATTTTTGCAGCCGACAAACGTATGTCCGCTGATGTATTTAAGATTTTTCGGTAAAGTTATTTCTTCAATTGAAGTGTACTGAAAACATTTTTCACCGATTGAAGCAAGACCTTCGGGCAAAACGATCAGGTCAAGCTTTCTGCATCTGTAAAAGCAAGAAGCACCGAGATTTTTAAGCCCCGACGGCAAGATTACGGATGATAATGAAGAACAATAATAAAAGGCTTCTTTGCCGATATATTCAACCGTATCGGGAATTTCAATGTTTTTTATACGAGTAGATCTGAAAGCGCGGTCGCCTATATATTTCAGTTTACCGATTTCCGCAAAGCTCACTTCTCTGAGCAAATTGCATCCCCAACACATTTCGCTTCCGATTTTTACAACGCTTGACGGAATTCTCAGTTTTTCAATCGACGTGTCGAAAAATGCAGCACCGATCTCTTTAAGTCCGTCGTTCAGAGTTACGGTTTTCAGACTGCGGCAATTCCAAAACGCCGAGCCGAGATATTCAAGGCTTTGCGGCGTGGCAATCTCAGTCACGCCCGAGCCTGCAAACGCTTCATCGCCTATAAATTTTATCGTATCGGCAAGCTCGATTTTCTTGAGCTTTTCGCTTTCGTCGGAGGGGAGAGGATTAGTGAATGAATATGAACCGACATATTCCGTACCGTACGGCAGAGATACTGCGTCAAAAGAACAGCTGTAAAATGCGGCGTCGCAAATCGCTTTCAGACTCTTCGGGAAAGTAACATCGGATAAGCTCTTGCAGCTTTCAAACGCACTGTAACCGATCGTTTCAACGGACTCTGAGAGATTTATTTTTTCCAAGCTCTCGCAATAAGCAAAAGCGCAGTCGCCTATCTCGGTCACGGTTGACGGGAGCGAAACCCCCTTAAAGCTAAAGCCGTCCTCCTTTGCCGAAACCTCGTCAAGCGGTCGCGAGGGAAACTCGGCACGGTTATCAAAAGCTCCGTCGCTGATTTTTACAACCGTATATCCGTCAAGCTCGGCAGGAATGTTAAGTAAATTTTCCTCACTTCCCGTATATCCCGAAATGACGGCACAGCCGTTTTCATCAAGGTAATATTTGAAATCGCCGCAGGTTTTCTCCTGCTTATCCTCATCCTTAACGCAGACAAATTCGCCGCCGCGCTCAGCCAATTTATATCCGCTCTTGTTGAGAAGAAACCACATATCATAGCTCGGTCTGCCCTCAAAGACAACCTTGGTTTCTTCCGAAAACTCTATTACAGCATCTTCACTGTAATTGAGCTTTAAAGTTTGATATTCTCCCGAGAATTTTATTTTCTTTAAAGAGGACGGGAATTTTATTATTGTTGAGTAACCGCTAAATTCCAGCTCTTTCAGACTTTTCGGGAATATAATCTCGGTCAAGCCTGTACAATACTCGGCATTGAAGCCCTCAATGTATTCGACATCGTTGCCGAAGCTTATTTCTTTTAAATCACTGCTGTCCAAATTTACGACACGTCTTATTCCGTCGGGGATCGTCAGCTTTTCAACGCCCCAAGGGCAATTCACCTCAGCAACAGGTATCCCGTTACTCTCAGCAGGAAACGTGTATTCTTTCGGTCTTGAATCGGAAACAGGGTCATAGTTAGCTATAAGCAAACCGTTTTCGTCATATTTAACCCTCAGATCCTCCGACCTGAACTCAGGCTGTTTTGTATAGTCCTTTTCCTTTTCTGTTATGTCATTCAGATATGCGCCGGAATTGATCGAGGCGATAGATATAACCAGAACGACTGCAAGAAAAGCCGACAGTATTTTAATCAGATTCTTTTTCATTACTTTTCCTCCTCAATTCCGAAGGTTGTGTAAACTCCCTTATATTCGACCGTTATCATCGCCGTTTTGTTATCGGGAAGCATTTCCTTTGTGACAGTATATTCACCGTCGCCGAGCTTTTTTCTGCTCTTGTCGCTGTAAATCGCATAGACCTCCATACCGCTCAGGTCAATGCTGTTTATATCCTTAACCGTGAATTTGAAATCATCGGGGAAAAGCGCATAAATTGAGTTGAGCGACTTTGTGTCCTCGCCGTAAACCACCCTGACCGTGAACTTTTCCGAAACATCGCCGTAGCTTACCCTCACCGTTTCGTAACGTTCGTCTGTGCCGAAGCCGTCATCGACCGACACCCTGCAATCGGAAATCGGAATTTTTTTCGCCGTTCCGTCGGTGTAGATGACCGACACTGTTACGCCGGACATATCTATCTTTTCGCCGATGAGATATTCATTTTTGAAGCCCTCGTCAAAGCTGAGCTTCATTTTCGTCGGCACTGCCGCCACGGTTGTCGGAGCGGCGGTGGTTGTCGGTGCAAGCGTTGTACGTTCAGCCGTTGTGCTTTCGGTCGTAACGGGAGCCGTTGTTGTTTTGGTTTCTCTCTTTTTCTCCATTGCGTAATTGACTGCCACCGCACCGAAGCTGATGCTTAAAAGGATCGCACAGGCAACGAGTATGCTCATCACTCTTTTTCTGTGAACTCCGTTTTTCAGATCGTTTCTTTTGATAAACGGGAGCAAATCGGAATAATCGTCCGCAAGAATACATTCAAGAGTATTTACGCAGTCATCTATAAAATCGCAGTCGGGTTCGTCCTTGGCTGCTTCGTTGTCAATAAGTGTCGTGAGGAAATTCTGTATTTCAATCTTAAATGATTTTTCGTCATAAATTGTTTCGGCAATTTCTTTCGTTATAAAAATATTACTCACGGTATCACCTCGTCTCCGAATAAATTTAGTTCATCAATTATTTCTTTCACCTTTCGTCGCAGTCGTGAGGTTCTCATCGCCACTGCCGAGGGTTTTATATCAAGTATTATCGCAATTTCTTCAAGCGATTTTTTGTCTATGTATTTCATTTCATACAATTGCTGTTCTTCCTGCGTTAGAGTTGCAATTATTTTCAATGCACATCTGTCGTAATCGAAATCGTCCGATATTATCGGCGGTGACGAAACCTTTTCCGCCTCGTCAAACTCAACCGTTCTGTGCCGTTCGTTTTGATAATGCTTTATCGTTCGGGCTATAAAATTGCCGACTGTTTTGTATAGAAACGGCCGTGGGTTTTCAATTATTTCTCCTGCTTTCAATTTGTTATGCAGAATCAGAAATGCGTCCTGAACGCAATCGGCTGAATGTTCGTTCAATTCCCCGAGGCGCACCATACAGTATTTGAACAACGCCTGATAGTATTTTTCATAACATTCATTCACAATGCTGTCAACGTTATGTTCCCCCATAGATGCACCTCCTTTTTTCTTCCGTCATTTATTAGTCAACCAAAACTGAATTTATAACATAAAAAAATAAAAATTTTTTAAAAATATACATCCATTGAAACCGACAAATTTATTATATCATACATTTCGCCTTAATGATAATATTAATTAGACGTATATCGCCCGATTTTACCGGCAGTAATATTCCGCTTTAAACTGCAAGCAATACTCACATTAAAACCGGCAAGCCCGTTTTCTCATAAATATGAATTTATGTTTATTTCCGCCGAAAATCGGGACAAAGCTGCACAATACATCCGCTGTTTTTAACCGTTTATTTCTACTTGACAATTAAACCCGACGGTGCTAAAATTCGTTTAACAAAAGGACAGAAATTATATTAAAACTAAATAGAAAAGCCTTTCTCCTCGTTTGAGTTGAAAGGCTTTTTGATAAGTGAACGGAAAGGCAGTGTGATTTATATGTCAGTCAACGGAGTCAATTACAGTCTTTACCTTCCGAGCTATTCCATCGGTTCGGACTGTTACAAGGAAATTCCGTATGTTACAAGATTTTTCGGTAAAACGGCCGCTGTGATCGGCGGCAAAACCGCTATGTCAAAGGCGAAGCAGGCTCTGCTCGACGGTATAGACGGATCCGATGTTAAGATTCTCGATTTTATCGAATACGGCGGCGATTCGACATATGAAAACGGCGATGCACTAATTTCAAATCCTGTTGTCCGAGAGGCTGATATGATTTTTGCCGTAGGCGGAGGCCGTGCCTGTGATACGGGAAAATATGTTGCCGACAAGTTCGACAAGCCGCTGTTCACATTTCCGACTGTCGCATCAAACTGTTCGCCCGTAACCGCTATCTCCGTAATCTACAACACCGACGGAACATTCAGAGATTATTACTATCCGAAGCTCGCTAATCACTGCTTTATCAATTCCGCCGTCATTGCCGACTCGCCCGAGCATCTTCTCTGGGCAGGTATCGGCGATGCGCTCAGCAAGGAATATGAGGCTCTTTTTTCGTCGAAAGACGACGTGCTTTCTCACACGCCGCTTATGGGCAAACAACTCAGCCGTGTATGTACCGAGCCTCTTCTTGAATACGGTGCCGACGCATTGAAAGCGATTCGTGAAAAGAAGCCCTCGTTCGCTCTGGAACAGGTAATTCTTGATATAATTGTCTCAACCGGTATTATATCCAATATGATGACAACGGTTGACGGCTACTATTACAACTCAACCCTTGCGCATTGTATTTACTACGGCGCCACAGTCACCGAACACGGTCACAGTCATTTGCACGGTGAAATTGTTTCGCTCGGAGTTCTTTGTCTGCTTCAATTTGAGGGTCGGTTCGATGAGGTTGAGCGGATTATGAAATTCAATCATTCAATAGGTCTCCCTGTCTGCTTTGACGATATTGAGGTTGAGGAAAGCGAATTTGAAAAGATGGCTGATAAATTTGTCCTGACAACAGAATGGGCTCACAAGCCGAGCGGAGTAACCAGAGACGGTTATATCGGCGCAATGCGTGAACTCAATAAAATCGGAAGAGAGTTTAAGAAAAGCATTGATGAAAAGCATTGAACATTTTCCCGAGACGTGATATAATATTTACAAATCTTCAAAGGAAGTTTCAATATGGATCATTCAACTGCTATGATTTTATCCTACTGCATTATTTTCAGCTTTTTCAATATTGCAGTATTTCTTATGTATTATATCTTCGGTTTCACATATGACATTGAGCTCAGAAAAATTGAGAAAAGAATTTTTCTTCCGCCGTTTGCGGTCTTTCTGTTCCATTTCAAAGGCGTGAAGTCATCTTCAAAGACACGGGCTACACGCACGGGCGGCGGATGTGAGATCTATGCGCTGGCATATCTGATAATTTCGGAAATTGCCTGCTTTGTGATCGCAAAACTTTCCCATGACCTCGTTCTCCCCTGCCGAATTTCCATTGCCGCCTTTGTGATATCACTTGCGGCGTTCATCTTTATTGCGATCAAGACAAAAAGGAAAATTAAAAGCAGTAATGTTGCGGAAGAAATTCAGGAAATAACCGATTATCTTACGCCGAAAGAAACGATCGACATAAATAATTCCGAGGGAATAGACGAATTTCTGACCGAAACGCCCGAGGAAAACCCGAAGCCCAAGCCTGCGATTCTTGATGCGCTGAACGAGGGCACCGAGGTTGAGCGTGAAACCGCAGATGTCGGCGAGGGTATGGAGGAATTAAACAGACTGAAAGAAAACCCGATTGAGGGAGAAATTCAGCTAATTGACCTTAACGATATCAATGCGATTCCCGATTCTATGCTTAATCCCAATGAGCCCGACCGAGAAACGACGAATGTTTCCGAGGGTATGGACGCAATCAACAAGCTGCGCAGTAACCCGATAGATAATGAATTTTAAAAAACTGAGCCGGATGAGATTCCCATCCGGTTCAGTTTTTCTATGTCCTCACTATTTACTTTTCCGTCGTTGTTTGCGTCAGCCAGCTTAACCGAAAGTCGATCCGACAGCATTCCGCCGCCAACACACGCCGCTATAACCGCATCTGTGCCGTCAAGCACGCCGTCACGGTTCATATCGCCCCGTGTCACAGGCTGAAACGAATCAATACAAATGTCATTCTGCACGAGGTAAAAGCCCTCGTCCTTTTTTTCAATTGTATATCCGTCGGCGACTGCGACATTATCCGAATCCGCCGTTACAAGGCAATCGGAAATTCTGCCGTCCGTATCGAGATACGGATATTTTTCCGTGCAGCCGTCGCTGTTGTAATCAAAAAATCTTACGCTTTCATCATTCATATAAGCGGTCAAAACACTCTTGTCGGAATCGGTATAAAAGTACAGATTCGTGTCATCGGGATGACCTGCGGTTATCGGAGTGTTTGTTATGCCGTTCTGATAAACCGACTTGAAATCACTCAGTGCAACAGTCAGCAAGGACAGAGCACTGCCGTCCGAATTGTGTATTCCGTCGAAAGCGGCATTGCACTTATACCCGTTGCCGATATTCTCAGCGTTCTTTCCCGCAACCGCCTTGACACTGCCTCCGTTGATTGTAACGGTACCGCCGTTGCCAGCAAATCCGCCACCGATACCTGCCGCACTTTCACCGCCGATTGCCGTAACCGTGCCGCCGTTTATCGTGATGGTGCCGCCGCGGCAAAGATTTCCGCCGCCGATTCCCGAGCCGTAAGCTCCGCCCTTGGCAACAATGTTCCCACCGTTGATTGTGATCGTACCGCCGTTGCCTGCCGAACCGCCGCCGATTCCCGATCCGTATCCGTCGATTCCGCCCGTTGCGTAGATTGTGCCCGAATTTATCGTAAGCGTGCCGTTTGATTTGCCGCTTCCGCCGCCGATTCCCGCCTCAATCTCACTCTGGGCATAAAGGATTCCGTCACCGCCGACGGTTGCCGACGCTTTGACCGCAATGTCAAGCCCGGCTCTGTACGTTCCGGGGATGAGATGATTCTCTCCGCTGACAGTCAGATTTATGCTTGCCGTTTTAAGAACGCATAGGGCATAATCATTTTCACCCGTCCGCTTGATATTTATATTTTTGATTTCAACATTCTGTGTGCCGTCGGTAACCGAAACGCTGTGGTCAACCGCTTTTGACGGTGCGGACTGCGTAACGATATATCCGACAGGATTGATATTCGACACGAGCTTTCCTTTTTCATCGTAGCCCGAGACAGCACTGTCCCCGATTTTCACATCGCCGAAATCGAGGTAGAAAACAGTTCTGTCCTCCGACGCCCTTGTTGAAAACGGAAATGAAGCGAATATCAATGTTACAGAAAAGAGGATTAACAGTAATTTTTTCATAATAATCACTTTATACCAAGAACGGCACCTTTTCAGATGCCGTTTTTGTTTTGGATTCAATTTCCGAAAATGTTGCCGAGTGCTTCGCCGATGGATTCGTAGCCGAAATCACCTTTTTTATCGGTGTTGCCCTCAATGATGGGGCTGAAGCTCGATCCGCTCGTTCCCTCGTCCGT
>DKDP01000039.1 GCA_002449395.1 Ruminococcaceae bacterium UBA6845
AACGGCTTGCCAAGGTCGATTTCCTTGTCGCCGTAGGTGATGGTCGTTGAACCGCAAACCTCCGTTGCAAGGTATCTGAACATATTTTCAGTCAGATCCATCATTCCGTGATAGTCGGTATATGCCTGATAGAGCTCCATAAGAGTAAACTCGGGGTTATGTCTTGTGTCCATACCCTCGTTACGGAAAACTCTGCCGATCTCATAAACTCTCTCCATACCGCCGATGATAAGGCGCTTGAGGTAAAGCTCAAGAGAAATTCGGAGCTTGAAATCCTCGTTGAGCGAGTTATGGTGGGTGACGAACGGTCTTGCCGCCGCACCGCCTGCGTTTGAAACAAGAATCGGAGTTTCAACCTCAATGAAATTCTGAGCATCAAGGAAGTTTCTGATCTTCTTTATAATAAGCGAACGCTTGTAGAATGTGGTCTTAACGTCGGGATTTACGATAAGGTCAAGATAACGCTGACGGTATCTTGTGTCGGTATCCTTGAGTCCGTGGAACTTCTCGGGAAGAGGAAGAAGCGACTTTGAAAGAAGTCTGACGTTCTGAGCGTGAACGGAAATCTGACCTCTGCGTGTTCTGAAAACGAAGCCTTTAACCTCGATAATATCGCCGATATCCCACTTCTTGAACTCGGCAAACTCGTCCTCGCCGATATCGTTCATTCTGACATAGACCTGCATACGACCCGCACGGTCGGTAATGTCGATGAAATTAGCCTTACCCATATCTCTCCAGGTCATAATTCTGCCGCAGAGCGATACATTTTCAATTCTGACCTGCTCGGGTCTCTGATCCTCGGGAAGCTCGTTTGTCTCCGCCTCGAGTTTTTCAAAAGCCGCCGTAATTTCGGCGCTTGTTGCCGACTGATCGGCTGTTGTTATCTGAAAAGGATCCTTGCCCGCCTGCTGAAGAGCAACGAGCTTGTCAACCCTGATCTTTCTGAGTTCGTTAGTGTTATCCTCCGTTTCAACAACGGGAGTGTTTTTTTCTTCTGCCATATTTAACTCTCCATTCACAGCAAAAAGTTTTAACAGTCAAAGCGGGCGTAAGGCTAAGCCTGCGCCCGATATGTTTATATTGAAATTTCAAGAACCTCGTAGGCAATAACGTTTCCGTTCGGAAGATGAACGTTAACGGTGTCGCCGACCTTGTTGCCGATAAGAGCCTTACCGACAGCGGACTGATCGGAAATAATACCCTCATCGGGGTTCGCCTGGCTCTCGCCGAGAATCTTGTATTCATCAATATCGCCGTATTCAACGTCACGGATTTTAACCTTTGAGCCGACGTGAATAGCCTCGGTAGTAATTGCGCTTTCATCGAGAATCTTAGCGTTTTTCATTTCATTTTCGAGCTGTGCGATCTTAGCCTCCATTTTAGCCTGATCGTTCAATGCCTCGTCATACTCGCTGTTTTCTGAAAGATCTCCGAATGATCTGGCCTCTTTGATTCTTTCGGCTATCTCGTCACGTCCCGCTGTTTTAAGATATTCCAGCTCATCATTTTTCTTTTTGTAAGCCTCAGCTGTAAGCAAGATTTCCTGTGCCATAAATTTCATCCTTTCAATGCAATTACTCGGTATTTTGGCTCTGATACAGACAAAAGCCTGCACTTTAAACACCAAAGTACAGCAATATGCCTATTATAGTGTATTGATCGGAAAAAGTCAAGTTTTTTTGTTAAAACAGACTTTTTCCAATGCTTGTTCGTTTCTTGGGTTATAAATATAATATGTTCGGATTTTGAAATCATTCCGATTTTTCAATGAGTTGTACCTCATCGGAACTAAGAACACGGCATTCGCCCTCGGGAAGATTTTCGTCAAGCGAAACTCCGCCCATTTTCGTCCTTTTCAGTCCGATTACTCCGTTTCCTGCGGCGGCAAACATTCTTTTAATCTGGTGATATTTTCCCTCGCAGATTTTAATCTCAACGAGCGGATTGTCTCCGTTCTCAATAACTCGGAGCTTTGCCGGCAGACATTTTGTACCGTCCTTGAGAACAATTCCCTCGGCAACGGTTTTTAGCTGTTCGTCTGTCACCGCCTCGGCAAGACGAGCCTCATATGTCTTTTCAATATGATTCTTCGGCGAAAGTATGCGGTGTGCATAATCACCGTCATCTGTAATAAGCACAAACCCCGTTGTAGTGATATCAAGTCTGCCCGCCGGAAAAAGATTTCGTCTTTTGAACTCGTCGGGAACAAGGTCGATAACGGTCTTTTCGTTTTTATCGTTCGTGGCGCTGACAACGCCTTTCGGCTTGTTGAGCATAAGGTAAACAAAACGCTCAAACTTAATCTCCGTACCGTTAATGCAAACAGCGTCTCTTTCATCGTCTGCCTTCGCTCCCCTGTCACGGACAACCGCCCCGTTAACTTTAACGCTTCCGCGCTTTATAAGCTCCTGCGCCTGTTTGCGGCTGTACTGTCCCTGTGAGGCAATCAGCTTATCCAATCTTTGGAGCATAGCTTACTCCTTATCGAGGTAATCGAGAAGAACCCATCCCTCGTTGCCGTCATAATAAACGTGTCCCCAGCCGTTATACACACGGTCAACGGTAAGCTCCGTGCCCTCGCTGAGCTCGGTAATTATATCATTTTCGGTTCCTGCGTCGGTTCTGAGATTCAGTCCCTCGGTGTTGACAATATAATTACCCGTCTGATCGGCTTCGGTTGTTGTTTCTTCAACGGTTGTCTTTTCGGTCGTTGTCTCGGCTTTCTTGGTTGTTGCGGGAGCGGTTGAGGCAATGTCGGTTCTTGCGGTTGCATAGGTTGAATCGCCGAACGAAACGAGTCCCCATTTACCGTCCTTGAGAAGATATGCTCTTCCGCCGACAACGGGGGTTGCTCCGTCATAGATAAGATCCGTTACGGATTTACCCTCATTTGTGAGGATAGCAAACTTGCCGTTTTTTGTTACCGTTACATATCCGTCATAGCACTCATACGGGGTGTCCTCACCGCCGAAAGCGCTGTAACCCTTAACCGCATCATAGCCGAACGGAATGACCGTCTTACAGTTTGAATCAACATATCCCCAAACGCCGTTTGACTTGAATGCCGCCATACCGTTGGCAAAAAGTCCTGCGCCGGAATAGATCATTCCCATTACGTTTCTGCCGTTGATATAAAGTCCGTAGGTGCCGTCGCTTTCAAACTTGCCGTTGACATCCTTGACGCCCCTGACAGTTTCGGGGACAGCGGCTTTGAGATCGTCCTCATAAATTTCCCCGCCGTCATTCTGAATGAAAACTGCGGAATTTTCGGCAGAAACCCAGAGATACTCGTATCTCAGTGAATTGTAGGTTCTGTAAGCGGGTTCCTTGGAGAAATCCGTATAATTGATATATGTCTGCGATTTCTCGCCGCTTTTATTTTTCTTCACGGCAAGAAAGTCCTTGCTGTTTCTGATTGCAACGATACTGTCATACTCGGGAGAAACGACAATTTTTCCGTTGTAATCTATAATTCCGTATTTGCCGCTCTTCTTAATTTTGAAGCAGTCGGCATAGCTGATGTCGTAATGACGTGTGCTTTCGTTGTAGTCTGCACGGACAAGCGGTTCAATGCTTTCCGCATCAATTGTCGGGCCGATAAGCCACTGCGGATCAATAAATGAATCCGATTTAGCGTCATTCGCCGTATCAGCTTCTTTTTTTGAAGAGCACGCCGAAAGAACCCCCATTGCAGTAATCAGACACATAACAACGGAAATGATTCTTATAAAGCTCGGTTTCTTCATTTTCTACACCTCTTCGGGAAAGTATTCGGCGTGTGCCGAAATTTATGCGGTATTGCATTAATACATACTTTCTCTTTTTTTCTTTCTTATCGTCCTGTATATAAAATATGCAACGACGATGACGGCAAAGGTAATCAATCCGATGTATACGGACTTGTCATCATTACCCTCTATTTTAAGATTATCCCAAAGCGAGGTCATGAGCATAAGCATCTCGGAATCGAGATTATGAAAATACTCTGTCGGCGGAGTGTGTTCCTCATCGGGATAGAGCATTTCGTTATCTCTGAGCGAATATTCCTCATTGTCAAGAACCGCTTGGTTTGGAGTAGCATAACACAGATATTCGGCATTTGCAAGTGCAATGTCCTCTCTGAGCATAAAATTGATATAAAGCTCTGCCGCTTCCTTATTCTGACAGCCTTTCGGAATACAGATAGAATCGACAAAAATGTTTGTTCCCTCTTTCGGGTAAACAAAGGCAAGATCGGGGTTGTTTTCCGCCATGCTTATACAGTCACCTGCATAGTATGCGGCAATAGCCGCCTCGCCGCCCTCCATCTTGTTGAAAACATCATCCATAACATATGACTGAACAACAGGCTTCTGCTCCTTGAGCTTTTCATAAGCCTTTTCCCAATCCTGAACATTTGTTGTGTTGATATCAATGCCCAAAAGGAACTGAGCGATTCCGAATGCGTCTCGGGAATTGTTGAACATAAGGATCTGACCCTTATACTTTTCGTCCCACATAATGCTCCAACTGTCGGGTGTGCCGTCAACCATCTTGGTGTTATACACAAGTCCTACCATTCCGACGTTGTACGGAACAGAATACTCGTTCTTCGGGTCGAAGTAGAGATTCTTATACTTCGGCATTATTTTTTTATAGTTCGGAATGTTGTCAAAATTGATCTTTTCAAGAAGACCCTCGTTGATCATTCGCTCGATCATATAGTCCGACGGAATGATGATATCGTAGTTTGCTCCGCCGCCTTTGATCTTATTATACATATTTTCGTTGGAATCATAGGTTGTATAGTTAACCTTGATTCCCGTCTCTTTTTCAAATTCCTTGTTTACATCGAGAGTATCCTCCGCACCGTCGGAGATATATTCACCCCAGTTGTAAACATTGATTTCCGTGCCCTTGAGCTTTGAAACGTCAATCTGCTTTGCGGCGACTCCGAATGACGCCGAACAGCTCATTACAACGACGACAACGGCAAAGAAAACGGAAACAATCTTTTTCATCATTTTGCCGCACCGCCTTTCTTTTCTCTCTTATTGTCACCCTTTGCCTGAAGAACGTTGACAAGGACAAGAAGAACAAGAATGACAATGAACATAATTGTCGAAAGAGCGTACATATCGGGAGTGACACGCTTCTTTGTCATTGAAAAGATTCTGATCGGAAGCGTCTGGAACTTCGGACCGCTGACAAAGTAACTGATGATGAAATCATCAAAAGAAAGCGTAAACGCCATAATAAGTCCTGCCACAACACCCGGAAGAATCGACGGAAGAACGACCTTCATAAACGCCTTGACCGGAGGACATCCGAGATCCTGAGCCGCCTGCGAGAGGTTGGCATCGGTCTGTCTGAGCTTCGGCATAACGTTCAGAATTACATAAGGCAGGCTGAATGTTACGTGAGCGATAAACAACGTCCAGAATCCGAGCACACCCTTTGCGCCGAGAATTGAACCGATGAATACGAACAAAAGCATCATCGACACACCCGTAACAATTTCGGGGTTCATCATCGGAATGTTTGTTACCGTCATAACGCTCGATTTGACAAAGCCTTTTTTCATCTTGTCAATTCCGACTGCGGCAAGGGTGCCGATAACGGTAGCGGTGATCGCCGATGTAACGGCAAGCAAAAGCGTATTTGTCAGAGCGTTGATTGTTGCGCTGTCTTTAAAAAGCTCAACATACCACTTGAATGAAAATCCGTTGATAACGCTCGTGCTGTTTGTTCCGTTGAATGAAAGCACGATAAGCATAAATATCGGCAGATACAGGAACAAAATAACAAGCGCAAGATAAATCTTTGATGCGGGATTGAGTTTGTTTTTCAAGCTACAACACCTCCCGCTTCCTCGGTATCGCCGAATTTATTCATAACGGCCATACAGATAAGGATAAGAATCATAAGAACAAGCGAGAGCGCAGCACCGAAATTGAAGTTGTTTGAAACCTGGAACTGCATCTCGATAATATCGCCGATAAGCGCAAAGCTGCCGCCGCCGAGCTTCTGAGAAATGTAGAATGTGCTGACGGACGGAACAAATACCATTGTAACACCCGATACAACGCCCGAAAGGGTTGACGGGAAAACAACGTCCTTTATAACGTGGAATCTGTTAGCGCCGAGATCCTGCGCCGCCTCAACAAGGCTGTTGTCGAGCTTTGTCATAACGGAATATATCGGGAGAATCATATAGGGCAGGAAATTGTAAACCATACCGAGTATAACGGCACCCGATGTATTGATCATATGGAACGGTCCGATGCTGAGCTTTGAGAGAAGATTGTTGATCACACCCGAATCCTCAAGCAGGGTCATCCACGCATATGTTCTGAGCAGGAAGTTCATCCACATCGGAATCATTACGAGCATAACCATTGTGCTCTGCGCTCTGAGCTTCATTCTTGAAAGAATATATGCAAGCGGATAAGCAATCAGCAGGCAAATTATCGTTGCGACAATGCCGAACCATAATGAACGAAGAAATGTGCTTGTGTAATCAGTCAAACGGCTGACATTGTCAAGCGTAAATGCGCCCGTCTTATCGGTGAACGCATAATAAAAAACCATTACAAGCGGAACAACTATGAAGATCGCCGACCAAACAATGTGGGGCGCAGCACAGAGCCGCTGTGTCAAAGTGCTTTTCTTCACGGCTTATTCCTCCTCAACAATGTCGGACAGGTGCTCCAATTCATCGCTGAACGAGCTGTAATCTCCGTAAAGTCCCGAATACTTGGATTTCTTCATAATATGAATTGCGTCAGGCTCAATATCAAGTCCGATCTTCTTTCCGACAGGCTCATAGTCCGTCGTCTGGATCATCCATTTAAAGCCGCCGATATCGACGATAATTTCAAAGTGAACACCCTTGAACGTTACGGAAGTAACCGTGCCGTTGAGCATTCCCTTTTCAACGGGAACAATATCAACATCCTCGGGACGGACAACAACATCGACCGATTCGCCGATGCCGAAGCCCTTGTCGAGGCACTGGAACTGTGCGCCCGAGAAAGAGCACTTGAAATCCTCAAGCATCTTTCCGTCAAGGATATTACTCTCGCCGATGAAGTCGGCAACAAACGCATTCTTAGGCTCATTATAAACGTCCTGCGGAGTGCCGATCTGCTGAATAACACCGCCGTCCATAACAACAACGGTATCCGACATCGACAGAGCCTCCTCCTGATCGTGAGTGACATATATAAACGTTATGCCGAGTCTCTGCTGAATATTTTTAAGCTCAACCTGCATATCCTTGCGGAGCTTGAGGTCGAGCGCACCGAGCGGCTCGTCAAGGAGCAGAACTCTCGGCTTTACGGCAAGCGCACGTGCAATTGCAACACGCTGCTGCTGACCGCCGGAAAGAGAATTTATATTTCTTCTTTCAAAGCCGTTGAGATTGACAAGGTTAAGCATCTCCTTGACAGTCTCGCTGATTTCCTTTTCCTTCATCTTCTTGACTCGAAGACCGAATGCGATGTTCTCATAAACATTCAGGTGCGGAAACAGCGCATAACGCTGAAAAATGGTGTTAACCTGTCTCTTATGAGGCGGTACACCATTGATAACTTTATTTTCAAAAATAACTTCACCGCTGTCGGGTTCAAGGAATCCGGCGATGATACGCAGTGTGGTGGTTTTACCACAGCCCGAAGGTCCCAAAAGTGTGATAAATTCCTTATCACGGATATACATGCTGAGATTTTCAAGAATCTGAGCGTCTCCCAGCTTGACCGAAATATTTTTCAGGTCGATGATAACATTGTCTTTCAATTATGCAGCCCCTCTCTTTACCGAATACGGTATATATCTTTTCCGAAAGATATTAACATATAATATAGTGCAGAAAGTCGCAAATGTCAACAATTTTTTACAATTTTTCTGCAAAAAATCATCGGTTTTTTTGAATGATTTTTGAAATACTCTTTATAGCTCTTAAATACTCGTTTTATCTCGTTTCAGCTCATTTTTTATCGTTCACAAAAATATTGACAACCGGGAAACTTTTTTCTGTTTCCCGGTTGAAAATTGTATAAAAATTCAGTTTTGCAACGTAATTATAACGATTTTAACGCTCCCGTCGGGCAGGAATCAACACATTTACGGCAGTTCTTGCAGAACTCAACCGTCTCTTCAGAGTTAAATTCAGGCTTGATAACCGTTGTAAAGCCACGTCCGACAAGTCCAAGGACGCCTTTTCCGACCTCCTCGTCGCAGACTCTCACGCAGAGATTGCAAAGAATACACTTGTTTTGATCCCTTTCGATACAGACGAGCTTTCTCTCTTTCGGACAGTTATGCTTGTCACCGTTGAAGCGCTCGGGATGAACGTCATATTCGTTCGCATATCTTATCAGCTTACAGTCGTGATAATCGTGGCATCCGCACTCCAAGCAGCGTTTTGCCTCGGCAACAGCCTGCTCGGGAGTTAATCCGAGATTGATTTCATCAAAATCGTGCTTTCTTTCCTCTGGTAATCTCTGCGGCATCCTCACTCTCGCACATTTCTCACGATCAGCGAGATCCTCGGCGGTTACAATTCTTTCGGAAACAAACGGCTTTTTATATTCCGCATTCTCGCCGTGAAGATATCTGTCAACAATCTCCGACGCTTTCTGAGCCTCGCCTATGGCTTCAATTGCGATTGAAGCTCCCCTGTTTGTTGCGTCGCCGACCGCAAAAATACCGTCGGCAGAAGTTCTGAACGTTTTTTCATCGGCTGAGATATTGCCTCTGTTTGTCAATTCAAGCTGCTCGAAGCCCTCAATATTAATCTTCTGACCGATCGCCATAATGACGGTATCAAGCTCAATCGTTTCAAATTCGCCCTCAATCGGAACAGGTCTGCGGCGTCCGCCCGCATCGGGCTCTCCGAGCATCATCTTCTGTAACTTAACAGCTTTTACCTTACCGTTTTCGCCGATAATCTCCGACGGATTGCAAAGGAACTTATATATAACTCCCTCTTCCTCCGCCTCGTCGATCTCAATCTTCTCGGCAGGCATTTCCGCCCTTGTTCTTCTGTAAATAACGTAAACCTCTTCGGCTCCGAGCCTTACGGCAGAGCGGCAGGCATCCATTGCGGTATTACCGCCGCCGATAACAGCAACTCTTTTGCCGATATCAACAGGATTTTTCATTGCGACCGAACGGAGAAAATCAATTCCGCCGAGCACACCGTCAAGTTTTTCACCCTCGACACCCATTGAACTGCTCGTCCACGCACCGATAGCGACGATAACCGCATCGTACTCTTTCTTTATATCGTCAAGCGTAATGTCACTGCCGATTTTAATATTGTTTTTCATCTCAACGCCGAGCTCTGCAATTGAACTTATCTCTTCGTCGAGCACCTCTTTTGGAAGTCTGTACTGAGGGATACCGTATCTCAGCATACCTCCCATCTTCGGCATTGCGTCAAAAATTGTCACCTTATGACCCTTAACGGCAAGGAAATATGCCACCGTAAGTCCGGCAGGTCCGCCGCCGATTATTGCAACGGTTTTTCCGCTCGGCTTTGCAACCTCGGGCATAAACTTGTTGCCCGATTTAAGATCCTCATCAGCGGCAAAGCTCTTGAGAAAAGCGATTGAAATCGGCTCTTCAACAAGATGTCTGCGGCACGCCTTTTCACAGGGATGAGGACAGACACGTCCTATTGATGCCGGCAGCGGAACTCTGTCCTTAACGAGCTCGACCGCCTCCTTAAATTTGCCCTCGGCAATGAGCTTGACATAGCCCTGACAGTCTGTTCCCGCGGGACAGTTGAGTGAGCAGGGTCCCTTGCAGTCGCCCGTATGATCGGAGAGAAGCAGCTCAAGCGCAATCTTTCTTGAGCGGCGAACCCTCGGCGTGTCGGTGTTTATTACCATTCCGTCCGAGGCAACCGCCGAGCAGGCTCTGAGGAGCTTCGGAACGTTCTCAGCCTCAACAACACAAAGACCGCACGCACCGTAAGCCTTTACCTCGTCAATATAGCAAAGGGTGGGAATTTCAATTGAGTTATCACGGGCGATCTGAAGGATCGTCTGACCTTTTTCGGCAACACATTCTTTGCCGTCTATCGTCACTTTAATTTTATCCATTCAAATCACCTCTCATTCTACGCTGACTGCACCGAATCGGCATACGCTGACGCACGATCCGCACTTAATACATTTTTCTTTGTCAATTTTGTGCGCCGACTTAACCTCGCCGACAATCGCATTTGCAGGGCACTTTTTGGCACAAAGCGTACATCCACGGCATTTTTCTGCGTCGATTGAATACGACAGAAGATCGGGACAGCTCTTTGCGGGACATTTTTTATCCTTTATATGCGCCTCATATTCGTTTCTGAAATATTTTATTGTTGTAAGAACAGGATTCGGAGCTGTCTGACCGAGACCGCAGAGCGCGCCGTCCTTAATTGAATAGCAGAGCTCTTCAAGCAGCTCGATATCGCCGTCTTTTCCCTCGCCCTTAACTATCCTGTTGAGAATCTCCAACATTCTCTTTGTACCGATTCGGCAGTGAATACACTTGCCGCAGGATTCCTTGGCGGTAAAATCAAGAAAGAACTGAGCCATACTTACCATACAGGTAGTCTCGTCCATAACAACCATTCCACCCGAGCCCATAATTGCGCCCGTAGCGCCGAGCGCTTTATAGTCGATTACGGTGTCAAGAAGTTCTGCGGGAATACATCCGCCCGACGGACCGCCCATCTGAACTGCTTTGAACTCTTTACCGTTCTTTATTCCTCCGCCGATGTCAAATATAACGTCTCTGAGCGTTTTGCCCATCGGTATTTCAACAAGGCCGCCCTTTTTAATCTTACCCGTGAGGGCGAAAACCTTTGTACCCTTGCTGCCCTCCGTGCCCATAGAAGCAAAAGCCTCACCGCCGTTTAATATGATCCACGAGACATTGGCAAAGGTCTCAACATTGTTTATATTGGACGGCTTATACCAGTAGCCTGACTGAGCCGGGAACGGCGGTTTAAGCCTCGGCATACCTCTCTCGCCCTGGAGAGATTCAATAAGCGCTGTTTCCTCACCGCAGACAAACGCTCCTGCGCCTGCCTTAATTCTCATCTTGCAGGAGAATCCGCTGTCCATTATATTTTCGCCGAGATAACCTTTGTCCTCAGCTTGTTTAATAGCCTCTTTAAGCCGCTCGATCGCAAGCGGATATTCGGCACGGACATAGACAACGGCTTCCTTTGCGCCGATAGCATATGCGCCGATGAGCATACCCTCGATGAGATTGTGAGGATCGCTTTCAATTACGGCTCTGTCCATAAATGCACCGGGGTCACCCTCATCTGCGTTACAGATAAGATATTTAACATCGCCCTGAGCCTGCCTTGCGGCATTCCATTTGAACCAGGTCGGGAAACCTGCACCGCCACGGCCTGCAAGACCCGAGATTTTTATCTCCTCGATAACCTCCTCGGGAGTCATTGTCTTAAGCACCTTTTCAAGAGCCTTGTAACCGTCGCCGGCGGTATATTCATCGATCTTTTCGGGATTGATGATTCCGCAGTGACGAAGAGCAATTCTTGTCTGCTTTTCAAGAAAGAGCTTGTCGTCATCCGATATTTCAAGATCACTAACGGCGTTTTCACTGCCGTTTACATAGTCAATAATTTTCTCGGCGTCCTCGGGCTGAACCTTCACAAGACGTTTCTTCAGCTCGCCGTTATCGTAGATATCAACGATCGGCTCAAGGAAACACATTCCTATACAGCCCGTAACGGTCAGCTCGGAATCGGTTGAACCGATAAGTTTTTCAATCGCCGAATAAACCTTTGCGGCGCCTGCGGCAATTCCGCAGCTGCCCTCGCCTACAACTATTTTCATTTTCAGCCCTCCTCTCTGAGTTGACGGAGAATCTCAACAGCCTTTGCAGGCGTGAGACTTCCGTACGTTTCACCGTTTATCATCATTACGGGAGAAAGACTGCAGCAGCCGAGGCAAGCGACATTTTTAAGAGTAAAAAGTCCGTCGTCGGTCGTCTCGCCGTCAGCGATGCCGAGTTCCTGCGTTATAGCCGCCTCAATTCGCTGTGAACCGTTAACGTGGCACGCAGTACCCTGGCAGAGCATAATCAAATATTTGCCGACAGGCTTCAGTCTGAACTGTGAATAAAAGGTGGCAACACCCATAACCTTTGCAGGCGAAACGCCGATGCGCTCGGCAATGCAATAAAGCACGTCGGTCGGCAGATATCCGTAAATCTCCTGAGCGTGCTGAAGAATGGTTATAAGACTGCCGTCCGTATCGCCGTACTCGTCAAGCACGGGTTTAATAAGCGACAGATCGCTTTTTTTACAACAACAATTCATTGCAAATCCCCCATTTTCTTTTTTCGCTGAATTTCTTTGATTTTAACACAAATTCGTTTTATTATCAATAATATATCATTAAAAAATAAAGGAAAAAGCGACCTCTTTTCAGAAGCCGCCGAATTATTTTGAAAATACCGCTGTTATGTGATATTGCTTTAAATTTTTTCAATAACCTCACGTGCAAAATTCGGCACATCGGTAATAACGCCGTCAACTCCCAGCTTAACAAGTCTTTTGATATCGCTTTCCTTGTTAACCGTCCAGGGATTGACTTCCATTCCGTTTTTATGTGCCTCATCGACAAGGCGTTTATCGACAAGCCAAAGATACGGGTGAAGTGCATCGGCGCCGATACATTTTGCAAAATCAACCTCTTTACCGAGGATTCTGAGAAAATGAGGGCTGTTCGGACTGTAAAGGAAACCTGTCTTACAGTCTGCGTCAACGTCCTTGCAGGTTGTCAATGCAATCGGATCAAAGCTGGAGATGAGCAGCCTGTCAAAAAGTCCGTGTGCTTTAACCATTTCAATGGTTTTCGGCACAACCGTATAATCGCCGTTTTTCGGCGGCTTTATTTCAATATTGAGAACCTTAAGATTCGCCTTTTCGCAAAGAGTGAGAAATTCCTCAAGAGTGGGAATCCTTGTGCCCTTATACGCTCTGTGAAAGTATGATCCGAAATCAAGGGTTTTGAGGTAATCGAGAGTTTTCGTTGTTATAAGTCCCTTGCCGTCCGAGGTCTCGTCAATCGTATAATTATGACATATAACGGGAACACCGTCAAAGGTCAGGTGAACGTCGGTTTCAAAGCCGTCTGCGTGAAAATCAATGGATTTTCTGAATGCCGGCAGAGTGTTCTGCGGCGCAATTTTATTAGCTCCCCTGTGGGAAATAATATTACATACAGCCATTTTCAATCCTCCGTATTTAAAAACATTTTTATTGCTTAATATTATACCATATTCAGCCGAAAAATCAAATATTTTATTTGACATTCTACGTCACTGCTGATAAAATGTATAATCGTGGGCAGCGGGAAATCCGTCGCCCACACAAAGATTTTCAGATTAGAGGTTTATTGTTCTATGGCAAAAAAAATGCGAATCATCGGACCGATATTGCTCATCAGCGCCGCAATGATATGGGGTCTTTCCTTTGTTGCACAGAAGCAGGGAATGGAATACGTTGAGGGCTTCACCTTTAACGGTATCAGAAGTCTTATCGGCGGAATTGTTCTCCTGCCCGTAATTTTCTTCAGATCAAGAAAAAATCCCGTTAAGCTCTCCCCTGTTAAAAAAAAGCAGAACCGCAAGGACAACATAAAGGGAATACTTATTGTCGGCACAATGCTTTGCATCGGTTCAAATCTTCAGCAGTTTGCCTTTGACTACATAGAGCCCGGCAAGGTCGGATTCATAACAGCGCTTTATATGCTCCTTGTTCCGCTCATTTCTTTCATTGTATACAAGAAAAAACAGCCCGTAACAACCTGGATCGGAGTTATCCTCGGCGTAGGCGGACTGTATATGATCTGTATGGGCGGAGCATCCTCGTTCTCCCTCGGCAAGGGTGAAATTCTCGCAATGCTTTGCTCAATTGCATTTGCTCTTCACATCATCGTGATTGACAAGTATGCGCCGAAAATTGACGCCATCGTTCTTTCCTGCGGTCAGTACCTTGTTACCGGCGTTGTTTCCTGCATACTTATGTTTATCTTTGAAAAGCCCGATATCGGCAATATTATGCAAGCTGCCGTGCCGATCCTTTATGCGGGTATAATGAGCTGCAGCTGTGCTTTCACATTCCAGATCATCGGTCAGAAATATACCGAGCCCACACTCGCAAGTATGCTTCTGTGTACCGAATCTGTTTTCTCCGTTATATTCTCGTTCATCATTCTCGGCGAGAGAATGACGGGAATCGAATATGTCGGATGTGCGGTTATGTTCACCGCCATTATCATTGCCCAGTTGCCGGCAAAGAAGAAGGCGCAGTAACCTTTTGATTCGGAAATTCAAAGCCCTGAATAAACCCGTTTTGCTCTATTGACGAAATATCGCCGCCTATTACGGCACCGTCATAAACCAATAATGTTGCCCTGATGTATCCGCTGTCAGCCGGGTAGTCGGGGTAATTTTTTATATTAAAAATCCACTTCTTAGCTCTGAAGCCCTTATACGGCTCAAGGTCGAGACCCTGATTTTTTTGAATCACATTGTATGCCGAATATGTATCGTTAAACTCGGACGGAATAATAACCTCACGAACCTCTACCGGCTCCTCATCAACCGTCCATCCGAACTGAGAAAGAAAAGAAATACAGTCCGCAGCGCTCTTGGCTTTATAGCTGATCGAGCCGTCATTGACAACAGGCTTCTTTCGGCTTGTGAGTGCAAGCGTTCCCGCAACGAGAACGCAGATTACAATACAAAGAGCAATGATAAGTCTGGGCTTGTTCGCCTTGAATGAAAATACAAACATAATTTAACCTCCGTTTATTGACTACTTTAATGTATGCTTTCAAACGGAGGTTTATTACTTTAATATCTATACAGATCACACAGAATCGGCATTATCCCCTTGTCGGTTATATCGACCATCGCATATTTGCCGACCGAAACGGAGCCGGGATTAACATACCAAATTTCATCCTCATATTTTGTGTCAGGGACGTGCGTATGACCGTATAATGCAATAGAAGCGTTGCAGGAACGGGCTTTTATCATCATCCCGGAAAGCGAATATTTTACGCTTTCGTTATGTCCGTGGGCAGCATAGACAATCGCTCCGCCGAATTTTTCAAGAATAAACGGCGGCAAATCGGAATTAAAGTCGCAGTTTCCGCATACGGCATAAAGTTTAATTTCCGGATGCAGCTCTTTCACAAAATCAATGTCCCTCTCGCCGTCACCGAGAAAAATAACGGCATCCGCCTCAGGGTGGAGCTCAACAGCTTCAAGCAAAAGATTTTTTCTGCCGTGCGAATCGGACAAAACAAGCAGGCGCATACATACAACCCCTTTCGTAATATTATTTATTATAAATCATTGGAGTGTGAGTGTAAATGGCAAATAACGATTTTCAGAATTTTTTCTCCGCACCGAAGAATAAGGCTGAAGCCGAAGAAAAGGCCAACAAGCTGATAAGCGGTCTTAAAGCGGACGAGAAAAGTGAGCTTGATGAAATTCTCAGCGACAGGGACAAAATCAATGCGGTTCTCTCCTCATCTGCCGCTCGGAAAATAATGGAAAAGCTGAACGGCAAAAAAGATGGACATTAACGATATTCTTTCCTCGCTCACTCCCGATGACATAGAAGAGCTCAAAGCGACCGCCGAAGCCGTTTTCGGTCAGTCGGGCGGATCGTCGGATAAGCAAAAACAAGCGGAGAACAGCAATCCTTTTTCATCGTTCGATCCAAAAATGATTGGGAAAATTACAAAAATAATGGGAGCTATGAACAGCGAATCGGGCCGCAGATGCAAACTGATTGAGGCTCTTAAACCGAATCTCAGCCCGGAGAGACAAAAAAGAGCCGATCAGGCAATACAAATTCTCAAGCTGCTTGAGATTTTACCGTTGATTAATAACCTTACAGATCGGGATGATTAACAATGCCACAGCAGGATTTTAATGCCGCAGAACGGCAGGCAATAATGAGGGCACGTGAAATGTACAGTCGGGCAACACCGCAAAGCGGCGAACCGATCTTTCATAAACAGCCCCCGCCCCCTCCTCCGCCGATGAACAATCCTCCGCATCATAACAATCAACATAATCAGCCGCCGAGACAAAAGCCGATGCAAAACAATTTTCTCAGCACGCTTTTCGACGGCGATATGAAGCTGATAATCGCAATGATGCTGTTGCTGTCGGGCGACGGCGGCGATACGCTTTTACTTATGGCATTAATTTACATTATGCTGTGATCGCTTGACAATCTCCGTAAAATGGGCTATCATTGTTGCAGTAATTTACGGAGGTACAAACATATGACATACGAATACAAGACAAAGGGCACGTGCTCGTCACGCATTACATTCGACCTTGACGGCGATATCGTCAGAAACGTAAAATTCACAGGCGGCTGTAACGGCAACCTTAAAGGAATCTCCTCAATTGTTGACGGTATGAAGGTGGAGGACATTGAGAAAAAGCTCAGCGGCATAACCTGCGGATTCAAAAACACGTCCTGTCCCGATCAGCTTGCCAAGGCTGTTGCCGAGGCATACGCAAAGGAAAAAGCAGAATAAAAATTCAGTTCACTTTTCGGCTCCCTGTTTTTATGTGTTCTTCAAAAATTCGGTTATTCTGTCGCAGGCGTTTTTCTCCTTATCGAGGAAAAAGTCTGCGTTTTTCTCTTTATACGGGCTGATCGGCTCGCACGAATTTTGGGCGATTTTCCCGATCGCTCTGCAAAGCTCGGTCTTGTTCGCCGTAAACTCGCCGAAACCGTTTTCAAACGGTATATCCAGCTCTCTGTAATCGTTCATTCCCGCCTTAAACTCCTTAACATCCGGGAGGAAATAAACAATCGCACGGTTGAGATAGACAAAGTCGAACACAAACGACGAATAATCGGTTATAAAGATTCCGTACTCATCAATCGGTCGGTTCTGTGCAAACGATATCCTTGAAGAGTTAAATTTAAAGCAGTCCTTATATGGTTCAAAGATCGGGTGCAGCTTAAATTCAAGCGTCAGGTCGTTTTTCTCGAGCAATTTCTCCAGCTCTGGGCTTTCAAGAAATTCCTGCGTCTTTATAAAATAATCTGACTTTTGAAATTTTTCCTTATCGGGAATCCAGCCGCCGCCCGCCTTGTGCGAGATAAGATACTTACGCCACGACGGAGCAAGAAGAATAATCTTTTTCGCCCACTCGCCGTCAGTATCAACCCTGTCGTATCTCGGCATTTTGCTCTTGATCAACGCCTCTTCGGGGAAGAAATAATTCTCGGTAAAATTCTTTTCCTCGTAGCTTGTGGAGATGACCTCTCCTGTGACATCGAGCCGATCGTATGAATATTTCCACGGCAAATGAGCGTGAAGCACGCCGTGCTGAAGATAATATACATCGCCGCCGAAAAGATCAATGTATTCGGGATAGATATCGCTGTAATAAGGAAGATAGTTTTCGTTTTCAATAAAAGCGGTAATTATTTTTTCGGCGTTCAAATACATCAGCTTATGCTTTGTTGAACGGAAAGCAAGAAGAAATTTCTGCTGTTCGGGAGTGAAATTATCTTTCAACGCATCAATTGAACCGTTGACAACATAATAGCGTTCAACACCGTCGTCAATTTCAAAGTCGTGGACAAACTGATAATAACCATTGTCAACTCCGACACCCTTGCAGTCGTGATAAAGCCAAATGCGCTTTTTCGGCATAAGATAATTGATAAGCCGTACCGCAAAAACCTTTTTATTTCTTCTGAGATATTTTTTCAGCTCAGTCTTTCGGTATTTCTTCTCTGCCTTTTTGTCGGCTTTTTCAATAACAATACATCTTTCGCTCATCTTGCAGCTAAAGCCGTTGAGAACAAAATGCTTGCGGTTATTATTAAACGGAACCCATTCGCTGCAGAAAAGGTCGATCGGATATGACCTTTCGCCGATCTCAACGGTAAACGAAAAAGACAGACGCTTGTCGGTATTAAAAATCTTGCGGAAACCCCACGCCGTGTTGTTTTTTATTCTTGCACTGTTATAGCAGAAAGAACATTCTTTGATTTCAAGCGGTTCGTTTGAGCTTCTTTCTCTGAGGATCAGAGTAGGTTTCTCGCAGTAATCAAACACGGGTGAAGAAATATATCCGCAGACCTCAACTCCGCTTTCACGAATCTTAAACTTTGTAATTGTGAGATCAATATGATCCGATTCAAAAAGCGTCCTATCGCCGTGTTTAAGTTTCAGTGTCTCCGTCGCCTCACACTCAAGATCGCCCTTATATTTCATCGAAATCAGATAGTAAATATTCTCTTTTGCAGAGTCGGGGAAATTGAGAATGATGTCATCATCGGTTTTTTGAAGAAGATTTTCAATCCGCTGAATCTCACTGCGGTATGCCTCCCCCTCAATGTGATAAGGCAAAAGGCAGTCCTTAACGATCCTGCGAAGCATATCCTCGCAGAAAAGCGCCTGAACATATCGTGGAACAGTCTCGTAATCGGCAAAAATATTCTCCCATCTGCCGATGAACGAATCAAAATAAAGCGAACACTCAAGACTCTTGCGTGCTCCCGATGGGTTATCCGTTTTTCTGTATTCGCATCCGCCGACAAATCCGAGCGTCATTTTGTCCTTAGCGCAGTCGATGCAGAAGTTCAGCGTTTCAAGATCACAGGTGACATCGGCATCGAAAAGGATATTTTCATCTCCCCTGTTTTTGACCGCAATATTTATTTCATCGGCGCAGAGATATTCATTGTCGGAATTTACGAGATCATAAACCGTTGAATCGCTGTCCTTGTACCTGTAACTTTTTTTCTTTCTGCTGCCGTTTATATAAGGGACAAGAGCGTATGTAACAATGTCCGTCTCTTCAAAATGCTCTTCAAAAAATTTTGTTATATTTTTCAGTGTATCGGGCGTTATTGAATCGTCAGCATCAAGAAAAGCAATATATTTGCCGGTTGCGGCAGTAATTCCGCAGTTTCTCGCCGATCCTGCACCACGGTGCTCCTGCGTAATTACAGAAGCAAAGTTATTCTCAAGCGCAAAATTCTTTACGATATCGGACGAGCCGTCCGTACTTCCATCATTAACAAGCAAAACCTCCAGCTTGTCCTTATCAATCGTCTGATTCGATACGGATTCAAGGCATTTGCCGATCGTGTCCTCGCAATTGTAAAACGGAATTATTAACGTTATCATTTTCTCTGTACCGCTCATTTTCATCACCGAATAGATTATAACCCGAGATCGCTTTTTTTGCAACATTCTTTGTGAATAAACAGCGCAATATCCGTCAAAAATTCTCACGGGTGATGTTATGAAAAATAAAACCATTAAGGCAGAAAGCAAAACGCTGATCAGCGGAAATCGCGGAAAGGCATTGCTGATAGTGCTTTTCGGCATTCTCTTTTGCGCTTTTATGACCGCAATCATTTTCGGAGCAATTTTAATTTCACGCATTTTTAAGGATTTCGGCATTGCGGTAACAATTGCAAGTGCGGCGATTTTGATATTCCTCAGCCTGATAACACTTTGCGTTTACAGCTCTGCGGCAATCGGAGAAAAAGCGTGGTACTGCGGACTGACGGGAAATAAGCGGAACTGCGCAAGGCGGCTCTTTTTCTGGTTCAGACCGAAAAATGCATTCCGTGCACTGTGGTTTAATGTTTTGCTCTTTTTAATCAAAACTATGTGGGCAATAGTGTTTTTTCTTCCGTCAATTATCGTTCTTTGGTCGGTGTATTATCTCTCCGCCTCGGGAGGACTTGAACTGTATCTGTTTATTTCACTCGCAGTCGGCGGTGTTTTGCTTGCTGTCAGCGGCTTAGTCTTTTATCTTATAGCAACCGAACGGTATTTTATTGCGGGCTATCTCTTTTCTTCCGACCCGAGGCTCAGCGCAATGACAGCCATCAGGCAAAGCAAAAATCTTCTCGACGGACATATTTTTGAGATCGTCAGATTCAAGCTCAGCTTTATTCCGTGGATTTTAAGCTGTATATTTATTGCTCCTGCTTTCTATGTGATCCCTTACTACAAAGAAAGCTGTTGTATGGTTGCAAAAAAGATCACTTTATGATAGAATAGTAAAGTATTTTTCCCACGGAGATGTTTATATGAAGGATAATCTGAAATGGACCAAATCGAAAGTATTTCTGATCGCTTTTAACTGCGTTCTCTGCGTTGCGATTGTTATCAGTGCGATGATGATTGTAATTGACAAATCGAGAATAAAAAACGGTGCGGTGTATACCCCTGCCGACGGAGAAAACACAACCGCCGACACTCAGGCAAATAAATCAGTCACTTCTGCAAGGCTTATGATTGCCGGCGACAATATCGTATATCAGACCGTTTTTTCACAGGCTTCGGAAAAGGCAGGCGGAAAAGGCTACGATTTTTCAAACGCTTATGACGGATTGAAGGATGTGATCGCTAAATCCGATCTTGCACTGATCAGTCAAAGCACGGTAATGGATGACAAGAATGAGCCGTCAGCCGCCCCCGAGTTCAACACTCCGGATCAGATGCTTGACAAGCTGACCGATATCGGATTTGATGTGTTCAATCAGGCAAGCAGTCACATAATGGATATGGGGCTTTCGGGAGCAATCAACGATATAGCTCTTTTCAAAATAAAGGAAAACACGGCGCTTCTCACGGGTCTTTACGAGAACCGTGAAGAGATGATGAAGCCGCAGGTTAAAGAGGTTAACGGAATAAAAATCTCCTTTGTCGGCATCACGGAATCGCTCGGCGACTACGAGCTTTCGGAGGATTCCGATATCGGTATTCTTGATCTCTCCGATTACCGTTCAAGCTCCGACGAGCTTGAGGGAACGATGAAACAGCTTGTTGAGAGTGCAAAAAGCGTTTCCGATATAGTATGCGTGACCGTTCACTGGGACAACGAAACCGAAAAGGATCTCAACGAAGATCAGAATGCAATTGTTGACAAACTTCTCCGATACGGCGCCGATATTATCGTCGGAACAGGCAAAAATACCGTAAGCGCATTTGAATACCGTGACAACGGCGACAATGAGCAGGCACTCGTTATTCCGTCGCTCGGCAAGGTTATTTCACTTGAGGACTCCGCCGACAGCTTCCTCGGAGGCATTGCGGATGTCACCGTCACGAAGGATTCAAAGACTAATCAAACGACTGTAAATGCCGCAAAGCTGATACCGACCGTAACCGTTTACGAGGAGGATTATTCAAACGTTCGGGTTCTTCCCCTTTCAAAATGCACTGAGGCTATGATCGCCAAGCACGGCTTTGTAAGCACCGATGAGAAATTCACTTACTCATATATCCAGAACTATTATAAGCAAAAGTTCGGCAATACGCTTGAAATTAAATATTGATTTTCAAGGCACGGTGCATATACATCGTGCCTTGAATTTTGTATTGAGAAAAAAAACAAGGTCTGCCGCAAATCAAATGCAACAGACCTTTTTTTATTTCATTTTGCTTATCAGCGGCTTTACCTGTTTTCCGAGGAGAACGGCAATAACCATCTTTGCACAGTCAAGGGCAACATAAGGCACAACGCCCGCAAGAAGAGCCTGCTTGAGGTTCATACTTGCCTGATACGCAAGCCAAAGCGAACCGAAAAGATAACAGATCGCAGTTCCGATCGCCATACCCAAGAGCGAGAGGAAGAAATTCCCTTTGAATTTATCAACGAACAATCCGCCGATGATTGCAATAAAGATAAAGCCGATGATATATCCGCCTGTCGGTCCGACGAGCTTTGCGGCACCTCCGGTAAAGCCCGAGAATACCGGCAAACCTGCAAGTCCGACAAGGATATATATTATTACGCTCAGCGTTCCTGTTTTCGCTCCGAGAAGATATGATGTCAGATAAACCGCCATAATCGTAAACGAAACGGGAACGGGTGTGAACGGAAGCGGTACGGACAACGGTCCGAGAACGGATATTATCGCCGCCATAAGCGCAATTTTTACAATTTCAACTATTTTCTCATGCCCTGTTTTAACTTCTGTGCTCATTTATTATACCTCCGGGGCAGGTTCAACAGGTTGAAACTTTCTTTTGATAAGTTCAAAAATACATTTCCACATCTTTTTCCAAGCGTCAAAGAATGAAACGTGATATCTTGCATCCGTGTTCATATTCTCTGTAACAAGGGGACTTATTTCGCCTGCATCAATATCATAAAAAAGATACTGCGGAAGCTCGGGATCGCTGAACACCGTAAAGTCCTCATTATTAACAATCTCGTCAATCAATCTGTTGATTGCTTTCGGGAACTTTTTGTGTTCAATGTTCTTGATAAACCACGTTTTTTCAGGGAAAAGACAGGTTGAAGCGTCAATCTGAAGATCGGGCGAGATATATTTATATGTTCCGTTTTCCTTTGCCGCTTCGATATAGTTATTATCAAATCCATTAACAAGCGTTGCTGTTGTTGCTCCCTTTGAGGCGTCATAAACACTGCAAAGCTTATCGGAAATCATATCCGCCTCGCCCGTTATCGGAATTGTCTGATATCCGTATTTTGTGATGTTGGCAACATTAATGCCTCTGTCGGCATATTCCTTAAGAAGTTCGTTGGACTTCACCTGAACGTTATAATGATAATCATCAATCATTTTTATGAAATCGGCATACTTCTCTTTGTCAACATTATGAAAAACGTTATCCTTAGCTCTTTCATAGTCACGGTCATTGACCATACTCCAGTAGCCCGGGAATGTACCGAAGGTGCTCATCATCGCATCCGGCATAAATTCAAGATATTTCTTCTTAAGAACATTGTTGACAGCCGCACAGGTAATATCAAGACCGTATGTTCTGTTAAAGACAGTAACAAATGACTGAATAAGCTGATTGGTAATATCATCATCCGAGAGCTGAAGATCATACATAAACCTTTCAACTCCGTCCGGATCAAGGTACATTTCTCCGGCAAAGCATTTACTGCACTGAGTTGCGCCGTCAAGCGCACTTGCGTAAAGAATGTAGTCGGAAATATACTGTGCATCATATTTTTCCATATATGCCATTGTAATACATGAGCCGAGACAACGTCCGCTCAATCCAACCTTATCCTCACCGGTAACTTCACGAACATCCTCGATGAACTGGTGGAGAAGATCCGCATTTTCATAAGGATCAAGACGCCAGTCGTAGTTAAAAGTAAATCTCTGGGTCGGGTATTTTCCGTGTGACTTTTTCGGATTCAGCTTTTCCTTGTTCCATGTCCACTTGAGATAAACACCGTTCTGCGTTTTGCCGTGCTCATCAAGATTCAGTATTCCGTAAATCTCACCGAGAGATTCTGCAAGGACCTTGCCGAACTCCTCCCATTTCTGGGTAAGAACAGCCTTTGCGAATATACCCATATTATCCTTAACGGTTTTTTCAATAAAACCGTCGGGAATTGTAACCGGGTAAACTTCCTTTTCTTCACCGTTTTCATCCTTAACAAACAACGGCATACCTGTACCCTGAACATAGATAAGAGGAATATCCGTTCCGTCTACGGCTGCGGCAGTACCCGAGAAATCACCGAGGATAAATGTTGATACTACAACAGCGATACAAAGTATTACGGAAACAAGTTTTTTTAATATTTTACTCATTCGTCTCACCTCAAACATTTGCCTTCGATTTGTTGTATTCGTCAATTGTCAGAGAATTTTCCGTTTCAACGTGTGAGAAGAAGAATCTTTCTCTCTCCTCGGAATTGATAACGGTTACAGGCTTGATCTGATTGAGAACAACGCCCTTGGCTCTGAGTGACTCTCTGTAATCCCAATAGCTCTTTTCCTTGAGAATAAGAATCTCAGGCTCGCTGAGCATACCCCAGCGTCTGTACTTGAAATACTTTTCGTTAACGCCCTTGAGCTCCTCATCGAGAATTTCAATCATCTTTCTGCGTGTATCCTCGTCAACCTTTACTTCAGGCTCAACGAACATACAGTAACGGGGCGGCTTTGTGGAATAGTCGGGATAGAAGCTGAATCCCTTAAAGCCCACTCCTGCTTTTTCCGCTGTCTTTGCGGCGGAGTATTCAACCATCTGAGTAGTGGTCTTTTCGTTAGCAACGTTCATACTGAGATTCTGCCTGTAAAGAAGCTCAACTCTCGGAGTGTTGTTATACATCTTCGTTACGTGAACAACGTCCTCAATCTTATATCTGTAAAGACCCGAGAAATTGGAAACAACAAGCTCATAGTCCTTGCCGACCTCAAGCTGATCCATAAGAAGAGGCTTAACATCATCCCTTGCGTGATCCTCACCCTCTTCAATCGGGAGAAACTCGAAGAAAATACAGTGCGGAAGAAGAACTGAGTCGTTAACGTTAAGCTCAACCGGAGCGGCAAAGAAGCCCTCTGCGGCGGCATAGCCCATATTGTGAAGAGGAAGATCGCCGATTGATTTACGCAGCTTTTCAACATAAACCTGGAGACTTGAGCCCATCATTCCATAGCCCCAAACGAGTTTCGGCCAGATTCTCGGAGCGATCGGAGTATCAAAGCCCTTTTCAAACTCTTTCCTGAGCTCGGCAGCTCTCGACGGATTCGGCTTGAACATCTTGGAATACTTAGCACGAAGCTCGGGAGTACACTTGATATTCGGATTGATAATACCCTTTTCGATATCGTCGCAGAGCATCTCCCAGTTTTCCTCAAGGTAGTCAAACATTGTTGTCAGGAGAGTGATAACAAGTGATCCGAGGTATGTAACGTTTCTGTTCTCAAGAGCAAAGCGAAGCTGAAGATATGAAGTATCAATAAGCTCCTCGTGCTCGGGGCAGAGAAGAGAATACGGCGATGTGCAGAAAAATTTTGTGATCGGTTTAAGGTAAGTAAGCGGAACCTGTCCTGCACCGTTGCACTGCTTATTATCATCGAGCTTATGACCCGAAAGAACAAGCACAAGCGGACCCATCTGGTTCGGCATTCTTATACCCTTATGCTTCTTCAGCCAGTGTGCGGCAACCGCAACGGAAACCGAGAAGCCGATGCACTGCATCTTCCAAAGGTCGTTGACGCCTTTCGGAAGAATCTTCGGCTTACCGACAGAACCCGAGGAAGAACAGTATCTCATATTCTTGCCCGAGAACATAATTCTGTCCTCTTTATTATTTATCATTCTGTCAACATACGGCTCATAATCGGCATAGGTTGAAAGAGGAACAATTCTCTGATAGTCCTCAATCGACTTGACATCGCCGAGATGAAGTTTTTTACCGAGTTCACAGTTTTTGTTTCTTCTGACGATCTTCTTGAGAACGCTCCTCTGCGCTTTCATAGGATCTTTTGTGAAGTGATTTATCTCCCAAAGAGAAACATCTCCGAGGAAAATACCGAAATCTGAAAAAGGCATTTCGTTCGACCTCCCGCTGTTTTTTATTATTCTTCACGGAAATTGCGGCACAATGTTCAATCTAAAATAAAGGGACAATCCATAAATTTAAGGGTCTCCGTCAACTGCTGATCTCTATCAGCCTCCCCTGATTGTTAGGGGAGGTGACTTCGGCGGTTTGCGCCGAAGCCGGAGGGGTTAAACATAGCTCATTTATATTTCAAATCCCCACCACCGCAAGCGGTCCCCCTCCCCTTGCTTCAAGGGGAGGCTCCTATCTTTATTGTCTCAATAGGAAGACATAAAAGCTCTTGGTTATTGATAATAAATCAAACGATGTGCTCAACTTTCCGTGGAATATATTTATTATTCTATATCATAATTGTACCGATGTCAATAAACCGGTCAAATACAATTACATCTTCTTTGTCTTTTCGTAAGCCGCAATAACGGCATTCATTGCATTTGAACGGAAAGCTCCGTCCTCAAGAGCTTTGACTCCCGCAATCGTTGTTCCTCCGGGACTGCAAACCTCATCCTTGAGCTTACCGGGGTGCTTGCCGCTCTCAATAACAGCCTTTGCGGAGCCGAGCACGGTCTCTGCGGCATAAAGCATTGCCTTATCCCTCGGAAGTCCGCAGCTTACTGCACCGTCGGCAAGAGCCTCAATAAACATATATACAAACGCAGGACCGCAGCCTGAAATCGCACAGCCGGCGTCAATTAATTTCTCATCAATCCAGTCAACAATACCGGCGCATTTCATTATTTTATTGAAGCAATCAACATTTTCGTCGGTAACGTTATATCGGCTTGCAAGAACAACGCCCTCGCCGACCGAGACAGGCATATTCGGCATAATTCTGATAATCGACCTTGCCGAAGAAAGCTCTTTGATTTTTTCAATTGCAACGCCTGCCGCCATAGACACAAGAACGCAGTCATCACGCTTTGAAAGGATCTCGTTTATCTCGGCAAAAGCCTTGTTGATAACCTGAGGCTTAACGCCCATAAAAATAAAATCACATTCAGCCGCAATGCTTTTACTGTCGGAAATATTTACTCCGAGTTCCTCTGAAAGCGCCGCAGTTTTCTCGGCAAAATGGTCACAAATATAAATTGTATCCGCAAATCCTGCCTTTGCCGCCGCCTTAACCAGTGCGCCGCCCATATTTCCGCATCCGATAAAACCGATTTTAGGCATTATAATTCCTCCTTACCTGATCTGTCCGTTACCCTTGACTATATATTTATAGGTTGTCAGCTCGCAAAGACCCATCGGTCCTCTTGCGTGGAGCTTCTGCGTTGAAATTCCCATTTCACAGCCGAGTCCGAAGCATCCCCCGTCCGTAAAGCGTGTGCTTGCATTGACGTAAACCGCCGCCGAATCAACGTCACGGCAGAACTCTGCGGCGTGAGCATCGTTATTTGTTATGATTGCGTCACTGTGCTGAGTCGAATGCTCGGCAATATGCTTAACGGCGTCCTCAACGCTGTCAACAATTCCGACAGCCAGAATATAATTAAGAAACTCCGTATCAAAATCTTTCTCCCCCGCCTTTGTTCCGTCGATAATCTTTGCCGCTCTTTCATCAAGTCGAAGCTCAACGGGATTAACTTCCCTGTCGTCAACAAGACACTTTTTCAGCATCGGGAGAAATTTGTCCGCTATCTTACTGTTAACAAGCAATACCTCCTCAGCGTTACATACCGACGGTCTGCTTGTCTTTGCGTTTTCAATAATATTGAGAGCCATTTCGAGATCGGCATCATCGTCAACATAAACGTGACAAATGCCTGTGCCCGTCTGTATAACGGGAACGGTTGCATTTTCAACGCAAGCCTTGATAAGACCCGCACCGCCTCTCGGGATAAGGAGATCAATATATCCGTCGGCTGTCATAAGCTCATTTGAGCTCTGACGGCTTGTATCCTGAACCATATTTATGAAATTCTCACAAAAGCCGAGCTTTTTCAGTCCGTCTCTGAGTGCGTTAACTATCGCATTCGCCGAACGGAATGCCTCTTTTCCGCCTCTGAGGACGCAGACATTGCCGCTTTTGAGCGCAAGGGCCGCCGCATCGGACGACACATTCGGTCTGCTCTCATAGATTATTGCGACAACACCCATAGGAACCGCTGTTTTCTCAACAACAAGTCCGTTTTCAAGCTCAACCCTGTCAAGAATCTTTCCGACCGGATCGGGTAATTTAACAACATCCCTGATGCCGTCTGCCATACCCTTTATTCTGCTTTCGTCAAGACTTAAGCGGTCAATCATAACATCCGTGATCTTGCCTCTTGCCGCCTCAACGTCATTTTTATTTTCTTCAAGAATCGCTCCGCAGTTCTCCTCCAGAGCGTCCGCCATCGCCAGCAATGCGTTATTTTTATCGTCCGAGCTGAGCTTTGCAAGCTCGCTTTTTGCCGCCTTTGCCTGCTTCAATATATCAAGAGTTGTCATAATATCATCACCTTTTAATAAACCTTGTTCCGACTGCCTTACCCTCAACAATGTCGTAAAGGACATCGGGATTCTCACCGTTTGCAATCACCATATCGCAGTTGTTTTCGGTGCAAATCTGAGCGGCATTGAGCTTGGTTCTCATTCCGCCCGTACCGAGGCTTGATCCCTCACCGCCGCCGAGGGCAAGAATATCATCATTAATTTCCGAAACAACGGAAATCAGCTTTGCATCGGGATCGCTGTGAGGATCGGCGGTAAAAAGTCCGTCAATATCCGAAAGCAAAATCAGGAGATCCGCATTGACATTGACCGCAACCATCGCCGAGAGTGTGTCATTGTCGCCAACCTTTATCTCTTCCGTTGCAACCGTATCGTTTTCGTTTATAATCGGAAGCGCCTTAAATTCAAGCAGCTTATCCATTGTGTTTTTGAAATTGATGTGTCTTTCCTCATTTTCAAAATCCGAGCCTGTCATAAGGAGCTGAGCGACCGTATGATTGTACTCCGAAAAGAGCTTGTCATACGTATACATAAGCTCGCACTGACCGACGGCAGCCGCAGCCTGCTTTGCCGCAACGTCACGAGGTCGTTCGCTTAACTGGAGTTTTCCTGCGCCCATACCGATAGCGCCCGAAGTGACAAGTATAATATCGTTTCCCGCATTTTTGAGATCGCTCATAACCTTGCAGAGCTCCTCAACACGTCTTATATTTATAAGACCGCTCGGATGCGCAAGCGTTGATGTGCCGACCTTTACAACAATTCTCATGCCGTAAACCTCCGTTAAGCAATTAAATGAATATATAATCAGTTTATTTTATCACACTTCTTTGCGATATGCAAGAAAAAACACACTTGAAATTTAATCAAGTGTGTCAATTCTGCTTCCTGACAATTTTGTATTCGTCGTATGGGTCATAATAGGGGCAATTATAGAAAGATGCGCTGACGAATTTCATATACTCGTCCTCATCAAGCTCCATTTCACAATAATAGGTTTCGCTCTCCTCATCATAGACGAAGTTGTTGCAATCCTCACAATTTGTAACTTTCATATCAACACCTCAAAAATATAATAAGCTATTTTTTCGAGAGTGTCAAGTCACATCAATTTGGATTTCATATATTTAAGAATTTGTTTCTCCCTGCGGCTTACCTGAACCTGTGTCATTCCGAGCTTTTGCGCCGTTTGAGTTTGCGTCTTACCTGCAAAATAACGTTCCTTTATCAGATTGCGGTCATTTTCACTCAGGCGGTCAATCACCTGGTGAACCGCCAGTTTTGTTGAAACGCTCTCCTCGTGATCGGGTACGGGTATATCAAACTGCGAATCGCTTTCATCGTCATTTACGGTCAGGCTGATAACGGGCATTGAAGCGGCTATTGCCTGAGCTGTTTCAAACTCATTATATCCGAGTATCTTGCTCAACTCGCCTACTGTCGGTTCACGGTCATATTTCTTCAAAAACCTATCCCTTTCATATGCGATTTTCCTGCCCTTTTCTTTAATCGAGCGGCTGACAGAAACTGTTCCGCCGTCACGAAACAGACGCTTTATCTCTCCGAGAATAACGGGCACAGCATAGGTTGAAAAAGAAAATCCGAGCTCATCATTAAAATTATCGACAGCCTTTATCAGCCCGACGCATCCCGCCTGAAAAAGATCGTCATATTCTATTCCCTTTCCGCTGAACCGATGAGCACACGAATGGACAAGTCCGATGTTTTTCTCGATTATCTCATCTCTTCCCGTCTTTGAAAGAATCATTTGTCCTCACGCCCACTGATTCTCTTTATCATCGTGACAGTCGTACCTCTGCCCTCCTTTGATCTGACCGAAACCTTATCCATAAAGCTCTCCATAACGGCAAAGCCGAGACCGGCTCGCTCACCGCCGAGGGTTGTGAAAAGCGGTTCCATCGCCTTTTTTACATCGGGGATTCCTACTCCCCTGTCCCTTACGCTTATTTTCACGGTATTGTCATCGAACACGGCAGCATATATGTAGATCTTCCCGACACAGTCCGGATAGGCGTGCACAATGCAGTTTGTAACCGCCTCGCTGACCGCCGTTTTAATGTCCGTTATTTCATCCACCGTCGGGTCAAGCTGAGCCGCAAACGCCGCAACCGTTGATCGTGAAAAAGCCTCGTTGATTGATCTTGAATCAATCGTCATTCTGAAATCATTTTTTGCTTTCATCGGAAACATCCTCCCTTTTGCTTATTTTCGCAATTTTTTCAAGCCCTGCAAGCCGCATAACTCTGTATGTCTGCGGTGACAGATTCGACACAATTATTCTGCCGCCAAACGGCGACATCATTCTGACCCTGCCCATAACAAGTCCGACTCCCGACGAGTCCATAAATGTAACATCGCCGTAATCGAGCTTCAGAACCTTCGGTTTGTATGTCTGAATGGCTTCGTCGATTTCCATTCTCAGCGCCGATGCAGTATGATGATCAATTTCTCCCTCGAGAAAGGCTGTCACCCTCTGCTCGGTAGCTATAATTTTCACAGGCATAGAAATACCCCCTTTTATATTGCTGTGTTTGAAATATATGTTATGTTGCTTCCGACACATATAAATTCTTGCCTTCCTTTTTTAGAGAGGTGTTGAGCGGATCGAAACGGAGGGGTTAAAATTTGATGAGACCTCACTCCCTCAGTCAGCTTCGCTGACAGCTCCCCCGGAGGAGGAGCCCACGCTTAAAGCATTTTTTTCTGACTTTTTACAAAACCCCTCAGTCACGGGAGAACCGTGACAGCTCCCCTAAAGGGGCGCCCACAACGTTTTTCAGCCATTAATAAATCCGATGATAATTTGAAAAGTCAAGGAAATTACAGTCGTAACGAAACTGTACATATCAAATTACATTAAAAAACAATCCCTTACCGAATATGATAAGGGATTGTCCGAAAATATTATGTTGAATTATGGTCAAAAAAATAATTTCTTTTTGTAAACAGGTGTCACTTAAGGAATCTTTTAACATCCGACGCAAGATAAAGTGAACCGCAGACGAGAACAACATCGTCATCCTTGGCTTTTTTCAGAGCCTTGTTAAAAGCCTTTTCGGGATTCGGCTCCGGGCGAACTTTTTTGCAATACTGCTTTGCTTCCTTAGCCAGCGACCTTGCGTCAAGACTTCTCGGATTAGACGCCTCAGTTGTATAAATACGTTCGCACAACGGAGCAAGCCTTTTAACCGCATAGCTGTAATCCTTATCTTTCATCATTCCGAAAACAGCAATAATTTTTTTATTCACGCAGAACTTAACAAGCGAATTGCAAAGTGCGTCAACGCCCTCGGCATTGTGACCGCCGTCAATAATTGTCAACGGTGATCGGGACACAATCTCGGTTCTGGCAGGAACTCTTACTTTTGAAATACCGTCAATCAGACTCTTGTATGTAATGTTCCAACCGTTCTGCTTCAGAACATTTATCGCCGCAACCGCCGTAGCAAAATTATAAAGCTGATGCTTGCCCGTCAGCGGAATTTTGAATGTACAGCCCGCATAAATAATCGTCGAACCGTCAATCTCCTCACGAACAAGGCGAATTTTGCTCAGCTCGTGCGGATAGTATTTACAGTTCTTTTCCTTTGCCTTGTCCTTGATGAAGCGTTCAACGGCAAAATCAGGCTGAGGATAGCCAACAACATTGCCGCCCTCTTTGAATATACCGCACTTGTGCTCGGCAATTTTCAAAAGGGTGTCGCCGAGAATATTCGTATGGTCAAGGGAAATCGAAGTTATGACGCTGACCTCGGATTTTTTTATTATATTGGTCGAGTCAAGCAAACCGCCGAGGCCGACCTCCAAAACAACAATATCACACTTCTGCCTAAGGAAATACAAGAAAGCTGTTACTGTGATTATTTCAAACTCGGTAGGCTCAATGCCTTTTTTTGAAAGCTCTTCAACAACAGGCTTAACCTCGGAAATAATTTTTGTAAGCTCATCCTGAGGGATCATTTCTCCGTTTATCTGTATTCTCTCACGAAAATCGACAACAAACGGCGAAGTGAACAGACCGACCTTGTAGCCGCTCTCCTTGAGGACGGAAGCAATCATATGACACGTTGAACCCTTGCCGTTAGTACCTGCGACGTGAACATATTTAAGTCCATCCTGCGGATTGTCAAACGCATTGCAAAGCGCCTCAATCCGCTCCATACCGGGACGACTGCCGAATTTATCCCTTGAATGTATAAAGTTCAATGCTTCGTTGTAATTCATGGTATCACTCTTCTATGTTTTATTGCCTCGCCTACTGAGGCGTCGAGAAAATTTCTTATAACTACTAATGTAGGTTGATAAAAGTTAGCAGAAAACTTGGCTCCCTTTTAGGGGAGCTGGCGCATAAGCGACTGAGGGGTTTTGCAAAGAGTTTTATGAAAATTGACTTAACCCCTCCGACTTCGGCGCAATCCGCCGAAGCCACCTCCCCTAAAGGGGCGGCAAGAGTTTTTCTACACTGATAACCCACTAAATCATTACCTCCTCAAAATAAAAATGAGGAGGTTGATTTTAATACTTACTTTTGGAATTTCTCAATACTCTCGTCGATCATAGCGATTTTATCACGGAGCTTCTGAGCCGCCTCACGCTGACCGTCAACAACGGCTTTCGGAGCTTTTGCTACAAAGTTTTCGTTATTGAGCTTCTTGTCAATAAATTCAAGATCCTTAAGAACCTTTTCCTTTTCCTTATTGAGTCTTGCGATTTCCTTTTCAAAATCAACAAGCTCGCCGAGAGGAATATAAATCTTGGCGTCTGTCGTAACGATACAAACTGCGTCGTCAATCTCAAAGCTGTCGCCGATCTCAGCCTCAGAACAGGATGCAAGTCTCTGCATAAAGATACCCGCTTTTTCAAAAGTATCCTTATGAGCCGTTGCAATATAATACTTGGCTTTCTTTGACGGCGGAACATTCATTTCAGCTCTGCGGTTACGGATAGCACGGACAGCTTCCATAATTCTGTCCATCTCCTGCTCCTCAACGCTGAAGTTGTACTCGTCCTTATAAACAGGCCACTCGGAAATCATTATCGACTCACCCTCGTGAGGCAGGGTCTGCCAAATTTCCTCGGTGATGAACGGCATAAACGGGTGCAGGAGCTTGAGTGTGTTCGACATAATGTAAACAAGCATATCTCTTGCAGTCTGAGCCGCCTTTTCATCGCCGGAATTAAGTCTGATCTTTGAAATCTCGATATACCAATCGCAGAATACATCCCAAATAAAGTCATAGAGCTTCTGAACGGCAATACCGAGCTCAAATTTATCAAGGTTATCCGTTACTTCCTTTGTAAGGTTGTTGAACAGGCTGAGAATCCACTTGTCCTCGAGAGCAAGGTCATCGGGAATATGCGGAGCTTTTTCGTCCTCGCCGAGATTCATAAGAATGAATCTTGCCGCATTCCAGAGCTTATTCGCAAAATTACGGCTTGCGCCGACCTTTTCGTCGGAGAAACGCATATCGTTTCCGGGGCTGTTGCCCGTTGCAAGTGTAAATCTGAGAGCGTCTGCGCCGTACTGATCAATAACAATCAGCGGATCAATACCGTTACCGAGCGACTTGGACATCTTTCTGCCCTGTGCGTCACGGACAATGCCGTGGATAAATACGGTATCAAACGGTCTCTCGTGCATATTCTCAACTGACGAGAATATCATTCTTGCAACCCAGAAGAAAATAATATCATAACCCGTAACAAGCGTACTTGTCGGGAAATAGTGAGCAAGTTCAGGTGTCTTGTCCGGCCAGCCGAGTGTTGAGAACGGCCAGAGAGCGGATGAAAACCACGTATCAAGAGTGTCGGGATCCTGAGTGAGATGAGTACAGCCGCACTTCGGGCAAACTGTCGGTGTCTCCTTGGAAACAACAACCTCGCCGCACTCGTCGCAGTACCACGCAGGGATTCTGTGACCCCACCAAAGCTGACGGGAAATACACCAGTCCTTGATATTTTCCATCCAGTGATAATATGTCTTATCAAAACGCTCGGGAACAAACTTAACCTCGCCGTTCTTCACGCAGTCGATAGCCGGCTTTGCAAGCGGCTCCATCTTAACGAACCACTGCTTTGAAACCTTGGGCTCAATTGAGCTGTGGCAGCGGTAGCAAACGCCGACATTATGGTTATAGTCCTCAATCTTGACGATTGCGCCCTCTTTTTCGAGGTCCTCAACGATCGCCTTGCGGGCTTCCATTCTGTCCATTCCTGCATACTTGCCCCATTCGGGTTTGATGTGTGCGTCGTCGGTGAATGTATCAATAACCTCAAGGTTATGTCTGAGACCGACCTCAAAGTCGTTCGGGTCATGAGCAGGTGTGATCTTAACACAGCCCGTTCCGAAGTCCATTTCAACATAATCATCGGCAATGACCGGAATCTCCCTGTGAACGATCGGGAGAATAAGCGTTTTGCCGACGATGTCCTTGTATCTTTCATCATTCGGGTTAACCGCAACAGCGGTATCGCCGAGCATTGTCTCGGGTCTTGTGGTCGCAAGCTCAAGGTAACCGCTTCCGTCCTTGAACGGATAGCGAAGATGCCAGAAGTGACCTGTCTGATCCTCGTATTCAACCTCAGCGTCGGAAATCGAAGTAAGGCAATGCGGGCACCAGTTTACTATACGCTCGCCACGGTAGATAAGTCCCTTATTGTAAAGATTGACGAAAACTTCTTTAACAGCCTTGCTGCAGCCCTCGTCCATTGTGAAACGCTCTCTGTCCCAGTCGCAGGAAGAACCCATTTTCTTGAGCTGTTCGATGATTCTGCCACCGAACTTTTCTTTCCACTCCCAGGCTCTTTTGAGGAAGCCCTCACGTCCGATATCTTCCTTTGTGATGCCTTCCTTACGCATAGCCTCAACAATCTTTGCCTCGGTTGCAATGGATGCGTGATCCGTTCCCGGAAGCCACAAAGCGTCATAGCCCTGCATTCTTCTGTAACGGATAAGAATGTCCTGAAGTGTATTGTCAAGCGCATGACCCATATGAAGCTGACCGGTAATGTTCGGCGGCGGTATAACTATTGTATACGGCTTCTTCTCGGGATCGCACTTGGCATGAAAATATTTTCCGTCGAGCCAGAATTTATATATCCTGTCCTCAACGTCTTTCGGATCGTACTGTTTAGCAAGATCTTTTGCCATTGAATTTTCCTCCTTATATCAATGCAGTTAATTTACAAAATAAAAAACTCGCCTCAAGGAAAACCTTGAGACGAGATAAACCCGTGGTACCACTCAAATTGTATTCGTAAGAATACCGCTCGAAACCTTAACGCAGTTTTACGGGAGGGGTCTACGGCTTATGCTTTCTTCCCTCCGGCTCGGGAGCTACAAATCGGGTAACGGCTGACGTCTTTCACCTGCCGACGTCTCTCTGAAAACCGAACAACTCGAAAACTCTCCGTCATTGCCATTTTGATGTTGTATGTATTTTATCATCACGGGAGAATTTTGTCAATAGAAATTCACTTTTTTTCGTTTGCCGCACGTGCAAGGGCAGCCTCAATATTACCCGTAACGGTAAGACCGAGCAAATGAATAAGCTCCTGGCTTGACATTCTCGCCGCACCGCTTGTTTCAAGCCAGCTCTGTACGATTCCGCCGAGAGCAATGGCATAGAAATTCGAAATAAAGTTCTTATAGTATTCGTCAACCTGAATGTTTTCGGATTTGACATCGACAACACGGCGCACGCTTGCTTTCAATCCCTCATAAACAAAGTTTGAAAAATAAACTCTTGCTCTGGAATTGATTACGCTGAGAATCTCGTTGCGGTGCTCCTCGATGTACTTGAACAGAGCGTTGATAATTCCGTCCCAGTCATCCCTTGTGCCGATTTCACCGTTCAAAATGTCCTTGTTGTTCTTTTCAATAAGCTCAACGGCATCGTGCTGATACATCCATTCGACAAGAGCATAAATATCCTGAAAATGATAATAAAATGTCTGTCTGTTTACCCCGCAGGCATCAACTATCTCATGGATTTTGATCTTATCGAGAGGTTTTTTCCGCATCAGATTTCTTAAAGATTCTGCAAGCATCAGTTTTGTCTTGTCACCCGAACGCTGACTTGCCATTTTATCACTTCCTATCAATAATATTGTAACGTCATATTACCACATTTCCAAACATTTTTCAATACATTTTGTTATACAGTTGTTTGTACATTTTTAACGGTTTGTCGATTTTATAGTTCATTTAAGAAGAAAAGCCCGCAAAATGCAGGCATTTTCTTACAAATATGCTCTTATTTCTTCCGAAAAATCACTTTCAATTTTTATCAATCTTTTTGTCAGTTCTTTTGACGCCTCGTCAGCCGCCTTGTACTGATTAAGGTATCGGCTGAGGGATTTAACTCCCATATTGCACCCGTCGGTCATCAGATCGGCAATCGTTTCGTCAGAGCAGTCCGCAGCCATTTTGAAATTTGTTTTTATCTGCGACATACCTTTAATCAGCGGATTCGGATTTTTCCCTTCGTCGTGATATTTGCCGAGGAGCTTTTGAATATCGCCGTTTAATTGCTGATGATCGTCCTTTAAATCAATCAGCTTTTCACGGAATTTATCGTTTGATACCGAATCCAGAACGTCGTCAATAGCGGCGATTCCCATTTTCACTCCCGAATCACATTCCCTCAAAAGTCTGATTGTATCCTGTTCAATCATTTTAATCACCTCTGATTTATTGTTTTCGGCATTTTGAGCAATATACGGTGTTCCGATAATAAAACTTTTTAAAATAATTCAAGATTTTGCCCTTAAGCACTTGACATTTATAAAAATTGTGGTAAAATAACTCAGGTATCCGGGTGTAGCGCAGGTGGTAGCGCGCTTGAATGGGGTTCAAGAGGCCGTGAGTTCGAGTCTCGCCACTCGGACCATAGATCGGAAGTTGTTTTACAGCTTCCGATCTTTTCCGTTAATCTAATAAACCGTGCAGGTGAATTACACTTGCACGGTTATTTTTTTAGCTATGAATATGATAAGAAGCACCTGTGCGATCAGAATAAGAGGTATTCCGAACTTAAAGTACCATTTCTTTGTTTTGTGGTGAAAAATATACATTGCGGCAAGACCGCCGAATGATCCGCCGAAAAGCGACAGCACAAACAATGTCAGCTCGCTGATTCGGAACCTGCCTTTTACAGCTTTTCTTTTGTCTATGCCGAACACGGTAAAGGTTAATATATTAATAATTGTAAGCCATATGTAGAAATATTTCATTCTTTACATTCCTTATTTTTAAAATACAATATAACAGAAATAACCAGCTCAAAGAAAAATGACACGAGGGTAAAATATCTCGCCGAGGGAATTATCATAGCCCCGGCGGCACCGTATGCATCTCCGGAATGCATTAAAATAACACGTAATACACTTAATAACGTTATACACGAAAGACCGGATATGTACGAAACAAACCCAATCAAGAAGAATAGAAAAATTGATTTCAACCTTTTTTGTTTGGACTCAAAAAGGCAATATATAACGGCAAACGGTATTGCCGCCAAAGCGGACAGTCTAAAACTCCATACAGCAGATATTTCATTCCCGAATGTTGGGATAAACAGCTCGAGTAAAAGATATATGGCAACACTTTTTATCAAGCCGTAAGGAATAGCTTTTAAAAGGTTCTTTTTCATTTTTATCCTCCGTTTTTTAGCGGTCCCACGCTTAATTTAAGATTTATTTGACTTTAACAAAACCCCTCAGTCACGACATAAGGTCGTGACAGCTCCCCTGCAAGGGAGCCAAGTATAGGGTTCTATCCGGCTTTGCGGCACGATCACCGCAAGCGGTTCTCACCAGCAAGGGAGCCCAAAATTTCTTAAAAAAGCAAGGGTCGAGCTATTTTGGATGAAAAAGGCATTTTCTCTCATTGACGGCGTATGCTTATACACAACTATAACTATAAAAAATTGAGCTTCATTCAAAAGTAAGGACTGTCGATTTTGGATGCAGAAGTCGGCTTCTTTCGACGTAGGCGTATGTTTATACGTCAAGTCGGAAAAGTCGGCTTGTGCGCCAAAAGCGCCAGTCCGAATTAGTTTAGTCCATTTCCCAGTTATGCCAAACGTTCTGAACATCATCATTATCGTCGAACATATCAAGCATCTTCGTCATATTGGCGATGTCGTCCTCATTTGTCAGCTTTGTATAGGTTGTGGGAACATATTCAACCTCAGCAGAAAGGAAAGAGTATCCCTTTGCCTCGAGATCATCACGAACTCCGCCGAGATCATTCGGCTCGGTACGGATCTCAAAGATTCCCTCATCGTCGGTGATGAAATCGGTTGCGCCTGCCTCAAGAGCATCCTCCATCAGCTTCTCCTCGTCTACATCCTCCGCCTCGATCGTGATAACACCGCAGCGGTTGAACATAAAGGAAACACAGCCGCTCTGTCCCATATTTCCGCCGTACTTGTCAAAGTAATGTCTTACATCACCTGCGGTACGGTTACGGTTATCGGTAAGAGTTTCTACGATAACTGCGATACCTGACGGGCCGTAGCCCTCATACATAATATCCTCGTAATTATCGGCACTGCCCTCGCCTGCCGCTTTCTTGATAATACGCTCAATGTTATCGTTCGGAACATTGTTTGCCTTAGCTTTTGCAATAACGTCCTTGAGCTTTGAATTGACTGTCGGATCCGGTCCGCCCGACTTAACGGCTACCGAGATTTCTCTGCCAATTTTAGTAAATACCTTTGCACGTGCGCCGTCGGTCTTTTCCTTCTTGCGCTTAATCGTGCTCCATTTTGAATGTCCTGACATAAAATCACCATTTCCTGTCGAATATTTAACTTTTAAATTATATACTCAATAATCTGATTTGTCAACAATTAATCATCAATAGCGGGCGGAGTAAATCCATAGCCGAGGATTTCGTTTGCCTCAGACATAACAATGAATGCCTCAGGGTCTATCTCCTTGCACATTCTTTTGATGTTCGGAATCTCGTGGCTTCTTGCGGCGCAGATTACAAGCTCGCTGAGTTCGCCCGTATATCCGCCCTTGCCCTCGATGATAGTCGCACCTCTGTGACCTCTCTTTGTAATTGCTTCGGCAAGCTCCGAGCCCTTTTTCTTGGTGAAAATATAAAGCATTTTGCCGTTGCCCGTGCCGTAGAGTATGAAGTCCATAACCTTTGAGGAAACAAAAATCAGAATTGCGGCATAAAGCACACTGTCAATGCTCTTAAATACAATAGCCGCCGCAACAACAACCGCCGCATCGCAAAGCATTATCATCCTGCCGATCGACATATGCGGCCATATTTTTTTGAGCAATCTGCCGAGGACATCCGTGCCGCCCGAGGTTGCACCTCTTACAATAATAAGCGCAATTCCCGCTCCGCACATCGCTCCGCAAAAGATGGAAGCAAGCAGTTTATCGCCCTGATACGGACCGATCAAGCCCCTGTTCATCGCCAGTTTAACACCGTCGATTATAACAGAAAGAACTCCCGTTACCCATAGGGTTTTAAAGGTGAAGAATTTGCCGATAAATATCCACGCAAGAATAATCAGCGGCACATTCAGCAAAAATCCCGTGAAGCCGACCGGGCACTGAGGGAAAAGATAGTTTATTATAATCGCAACACCCGTCATACCGCTCTGTGCAATTTTATTCGGAATTGCAAAAATATTAACTCCCAGTGAGTAAAGAAGGCAACCGATAACAAAATAAACATTGTCAACAGCAAACTTTTTCAGACTGTACTTTTTAAAATCCTGAACAAGCGAATTTTTCTTTTGCAAAGTTATCCTCCTCATTCATAAATCAGCTTGTAAAGCTCAAGAATCCTGTCCGTTCTGTTCATCAGATACAGATAGCCAAAAAGCGTCTCCATCGCCGTTGCCATATGATAATCCGAACGGCTGACATTTTTCGGCTGATGTCCCGACTTTGCATTTCTGCCGCGCTTGAAAACCGCCGTTTCCTCTTCGGTCAGAACGGGCATTATTTTATCAACGCCCTGTGCCTGTGCCGTTGCTCTGACACGCTCAACCGCAAGGTGGTGAAGATCGTTTGCGGGTCTGTTCGCATCACAGATAAGCTCCTCACGTACAAGCAGATCAAAAACCGTATCGCCGATAAAGGCAAGGGTCAAAGGGCTCAGTTCATTTGGTTTAACTTCCCTGTCTTTTAAAAAACGTTCCATAAATTTTACGGCACAAAGTCAAATTCAAGATCGTAAATTTCGACCGTGTCGCCCTCCTGTATTCCTTTCTCAACAAGTGCGTCGATTATTCCGCTCGAATGAAGCACACGCTGGAAATACTGCAATGATTCATAATCATCAAGATCACATCTCTGAAGTATTCTCAAAAGCCACTCACCCTCAACGGAGTATATACCGTCCTGAACGGAAATTGTGAACTTGCCGTCTGCGTTCTTCTCAAAGAACTCTGCCGGAATCTCTTCCTTTTCGTATCTCTTGATCGGAGGAAGCGTTGCAAGTTTTGCGGCAACGGCATTTATAATCTCCTGCGTACCCTCTGCAATAGGGGCGCACATTGTGAAATACTGATATCCACGCTCGGTGAAATATTTTTCAAGCATTTCAAGTTGCTCATCGGTTGCAAGATCAACCTTGTTGCCGACAACAATCTGCGGCAGATCCGCCATATCGGGGTTGAACTTGACAAGCTCTTCGTTTATCTTGTTGAAATCCTCAATCGGATCTCTGCCCTCACTGCCTGCGGCATCAATGATATGAACGAGCAAACGACAGCGTTCAACGTGCCGCAGGAACTCGTGACCGAGACCAACGCCGTCGCTTGCGCCCTCGATAAGTCCGGGGATATCCGCCATAACAAACGAATTGCCCTCGCCCATTGAAACAACTCCGAGCACGGGAGTAAGCGTTGTGAAATGATAGTCGGCAATAATCGGTTTAGCCTCGCTTACTACCGAAATAAGCGTTGATTTTCCGACATTCGGGAAGCCCAAAAGTCCGACATCGGCAAGGAGCTTCAACTCGAGCGAAACATCCCAGCTCTCGCCGGGTGTGCCGGGCTTTGCAAATCTCGGAGTCTGACGGGTCGGGGTCTTAAAGTGGGAATTTCCCCAGCCTCCCCTGCCGCCCTTTGCGGCAATGAACTCGTCATCGTCTGACATATCCGCCATAACCTTGCCAGTTGTCTGTTCACGGATTATCGTACCTCTCGGCACCTCAATCACAAGATCCTCGCCTTTTTTGCCGCTCTTGTGTCCAGACTGACCGGGAGCCCCGTTCGGAGCCTTATATTTTCTTTTATATCGGAAGTCGGCAAGCGTTGAGAGATTGTCGTTAACCTTGAAAACAACATTTCCTCCTCTGCCGCCGTCTCCGCCGTCGGGTCCGCCTGCGGCAACATATTTTTCTCTTCTGAAAGCAACTGCTCCGTTACCGCCGTCGCCCGCTGTAATTTTAATTTTCGCTATGTCTACAAACATAGATTTACCTCATTCTGTTAAATTATGTCAGTCTCTTGCCGCCTTGATATTGGCAACAAATTTCTTTGCTGTCTCTGTGATAAGTTTATAGTCGCCTGTTTTTGCGCCTGCCGTAAGAGACGAACCTGCACCGACAGCGACCGCTCCCGCTTTGATCCATTCTCCCACATTGTCGGCATTAACGCCGCCGGTAGGCATCATCTTTGCATACGGAATAGGTCCGAGAATATCCTTGATTATCTTCGGTCCGAAAAGATCGCCCGGGAAAATCTTGAGAATATCTGCGCCGTTTTCCATTGCCGTCACCGCCTCACGCACGGACATAACGCCCGGCATCATCGGAACTCTGTAACGGTTGCACATCTTGAGAGTTTCAAGATCAAGATACGGACTTACAATATACTGCGCACCGCTGAGCATTGCGATTCTCGCCGTTGCGGCGTCCATAACCGTGCCTGCACCAAGTATTATATCCTTAGGGTCGTATTTATATGAAAGCGTTTCAATAACTCTGTCGGCGTGCGGCACACTGAACGTAAGCTCGATTGCCGCAACTCCGCCCTCCATACAGGCATCAACAATTCTTTCTGCCTTGTCTGCACTTTCGGCTCTGACAACTGCGACAATTCCGCAGTCCTGTATTCTCATAAGAATATTTTCTTTATCCATAATGCCCTCCGATTAGTTATTGATTTTCGGTGCGGAAAGGATTCCCACACGCTTGAGAACATACTCGTAACTCCAGTTAATGCCCTCACTTCTCCATGCTCCGGGTCCGTGCCACGGCTCTGCTTCATTGACAAGATGAAGCGGACCGAATGTGTTATAGCGGTGTGTATATAACGTCATTTCAACACGGTGCTCTCCGTCAGGAAGTCCGTCAACGCTGAGTGTGTACGGCGGGTAGATTATATCGCCCTTTTCTTCTCCGTCAACCTTAACGGATATCATTGCACCCCTGTACCACGATGCACAGATATCCATTTTTCCGTTTTCGGCAACAGCCTTAAATTTATATGTAATATTATCACCGTAGAACGGGAAGCCCTGCCGTGTTATATCCCCGAAACCGATTTTTTCGGGCATCGGAATAACGGTCTTTTCGGTTCCCATAATCTTAACTCCGAAATTTCCGAGTATAAACACATTTTCAATGTCGGTCTTTTCGCCGTAGTCATATGTCATTTCAAGAACATTTCTGCCCTTTACAATATCGGTCAGCTTAACCTTGAAGATTGAAATATCAACGAAATTTCCGCAAAGCTCCTTTGCGATGTCATTTCCGTTAAATACAATTTTTTTGAGCTTGTCTGCTTCCTCAAAGGCAAGATATGCGCCGCTGTATTCAATCTCACTGTCAAAGGTAAATCTAAGCGTGAGCTTATCAATTGGTGCAATATCACCCGAGACCCAAGGCTGAACTATCGAACCGCCTCGAAGTGGAAGTCCGAGCCGTTCTCTGCATATATTATCAAGGCGAAGAATCTCTTCACTCGGTGAAAAATCTTTCTCGCCCGACAGCTTGTATTCAGCCGTATCAAGCAGTAAAACATTACTGCCGTCAAGCTCATAATCAACCAATCCGACAACCGATTTGCCCTCGGGAGCGTCATCAGGCTCTTTGTATTCCGCCGAATCCGACTTGCCGTCGGTCAGCTTGATAAGCAGTGAATCATAGCCGTAAATCTTACGGGGAATAATCGTTTTTCCGTTGCGGTAAGAAACGGCGAGTTTTGAAACATCTCCGTTCTGCGTGTCATACAGCTCGGCGGTATATTCACCGTCAACAGTGATATTGACATCCTTACCGTAATCTATATCCTTATTAAACGGCTCTGCATCGTGGCAGATAAACAGCCATTCGCAGTCGTTGTCACGGCGGAGCTGATAGATAAGATGATCGGTCAGCCTGCCGTTGGCATATCTCAATGTAACGGTTCGGTTGCCGTCAAGCGCATTGAGAAGAGACGCTCTCGAAAAATCAATTTTTTGACTTCTGTCAAAGAGGTTTTTTCCGCAATCGGACGGCACAGCATCGCAAAGATACGGCGAATCGCCCATAAAGATAAGTTTTCCGCCGTTATCAAGAAAAGCAGAAAGCCTTTCAATTGTCGTTGAACGTAATGTCTCACAGCCGGGTACGACAACAGCATCGTATTTCATCTTGCCCACCCTGAGCGGATTTGAACCCTTTTCGCAAAGAGTCGGAAGAAGAGATTCCGAGATATAATCGAAATCTATGCTGCCCTCAAGCAGCCAGTTTGTGACGTTTTCAAATCGTTCGTCAAGGCTTTCACGCAGAACGGCTGTCTTGTCATTCGGACCCCAGTGGAGCCAAAAGCTCTCAATCGGATGAATAACAGCAACCTTTACAACAGGTTTACCCCTTGTCAAAGCCGTATTAAGTCTTGCAAAGTGATCCTCAACAACCGAATATTTTTTATACCACGGCGACTGATACGAAATTGAGGCAGGATAGTCACGCTTCGCCTCGCCGCCCATTGCATACCACGAAAGATGCGGTACTCTGACCGTTACGCCGAGAGCCGCCTGCCAATCGCCCTGATGCTTATATGTTCTGAAATCGCAGTCCCACGCCGTTACGCCGTAGAGCTCTGAAAGCATACCCTCATAGCCGAACTGGTGAACAGCCGACTGCGCTTGCTTCGCCGTTGTAAACTCGTGATTGTTGCAAAGCATATCGATTCCCGGGATATCAAAGCCACGGTAGGAACGCATTGCCTCACCGAGTGCGGCGCACTGACTGCGCAAGGTCGGTTCTTCCATCATATGACCGGTCAGTGCAATGCCGTTTTTACGGCACCAAGAGCCGATGTTGTCCGCAAATGAGCTTGAGAAAAGCTCGGAAATGAAATCGTGATATCTGTATCTGTGAACAGACGGTTTACTCTCGGGAAGATCCCAGAAAAGCTCGGGAAGTGTCTCATATATATCCGCACCGTAAGCCTTTTTGTAAAGCTCGGGAACCTTGTCCGTCCACGGCATTATCATATCCATTTTATCAAAGGAGTTGTTCATAACAGCTTTGTGAGTAAACTGCGGTTCATCCGTGAAAATCGCAGGAACGGTCTTGTCAAATTCATCGCCCACACAGCTGCGGTACTTTTCGTGAGTTACCTCAACAAAACGATCAACAGCGTCCTTATTGAGGGTATCTGCATAGGTTTTTCCGTTGAACCAGTCGGATTCACCAATGACCTCCATAAATGCATACCATTTTGTACCCTCGGCTTCGTCGTCCTCGCCGATCCGCTTATATGAGGACAAATATCCGTCCTCGTCGAGTACAACATCGTAGCACGCAAGGAGCGTGCCGTTATTCGTTCTGCCTGCGCTGACCTCAAAAGATTTCTTCGCCTCGGCAGTCTTGAACGGAGTGAAAAGTAAATATCTCGCCCTGTACCGCACATCCTCCGTTACATATCCGCCTGCCGCTCCCGACGGCCACCTGTCCTCATCATAGAGCCACGCAAGCATCTTTTCGCTTTTTGCCTTATCAACACAGCCTTTTATAAGCTGCATATATTCTTCACTTAGATATTTATTTTTAAGTCCCGTTCTGACGTGCATATGAAAGCCGCCGAAGCCCATTTCCTTGAAAAAATCAATTTGTCTTTCCAACTCGCTTTTTTCAAGATAGCTGTTCCATGCCCAGAACGGAGTTCCTCTGTATTCACTTGTCGGATTTTTGAAAAGATCTTCGGATAAAATCTCTTCACTGTTTTTCTTGTATAACATAAAAGCTCCTCACTTATCTCTGAACTCTTGCTCCTGCGCCGTTCATTATTCTCTCAACTTCAGATTTTGTAGCCATAGAAGTGTCTCCCGGCGTTGTCATAGCCAATGCACCGTGAGCAACCCCGTAGTTAACCGCAGTCTGAGGATCTCCGGTTTCCATAAGCCCGTAAATAAGACCCGACGCAAAGCTGTCTCCTCCGCCGACACGGTCGTATATTTCAAGAGCCTTAAGATCAAGGCCGTTATAAATTTTACCGTCAGCCCAGCATATTGCACTCCAGTCATTCACGGTAGCCGATCGAACGGTTCTGAGCGTTGTCGCTATAACCTTGAAATTCGGATAGATTTCAACAGCCTTTTCAATCATCTTCTTATAACCGTCAAGATTGAGTTCTTTAAGATTCTCGTCATTGCCCTCAACCTCAAGCCCGAGACAGGCGGTAAAATCCTCTTCATTACCGATCATTACGTCAATATACTTTGCTATCTCTTTGTTAACCTCTTGTGCTCTCCTTTGACCGCCGATTCCGTTCCAAAGAGACGGACGGTAGTTTAAATCGTAAGAAACGACAGTACCGTATTTTTTTGCCGCTTTCACCGCTTCAATAACCGTTTGCGCTGTCGTATCGGAAAGAGCCGCAAAGATTCCGCCGGTATGGAACCATCTGACACCGAGATCGCCGAAAATATGATCCCAGTCTATGTCACCCTCTTTAAGCTGTGACGCCGCAGTATTTCCTCTGTCGGAAACGCCGAGCGCTCCACGGATTCCGTAGCCCCGTTCCGTGAAATTCAGTCCGTTTCTGACTGTCCTTCCGATGCCGTCATATCGGCTCCACTTTATCAAAGAGGTATCGACCCCGCCCTGAAGCATAAAATCCTCAACGAGATGTCCGATTTCATTGTCGGCGAGTGCGGTAACCGCCGCCGTCCTGAGGCCGAAGCATTTTCTCAGACCTCTTGCGACATTATATTCTCCGCCGCCCTCCCATACTCTGAACGAGCGTGCGGTGCGTATTCTTGTATCGCCGGGATCAAGTCTCAGCATAATTTCTCCGAGAGAAATCATATCAAAGGTGCAATTTTCTTTCTTTCTGAGATTAAGCTCCATTATCGGCTTGTCCCCTTTCGTCTTTTCTTGTAGTAATCTATCATCGTCGGATCCTGTACTGCCCTTGCAAGCTCATATGCGTGACGGGAATAGAAGAAAACAGTAAACATAATTTTTATAACAGGTGAAATGTCCTTGTTTCGCCGAAAATCTTTGACCCACTTTTTCCCGATTCTTTTCGATTCATCCAGAACAAACTTTTCACTTTCCGTTCCGATTGCACGTGTTCGGTTATAAAAAATCGTTTGGAAAAGATACTGTAAACAGTATTTTCTCAGGAAATCGTTTTCGGAATTTTTCAAATGATCACAAAGATCATCAAAGGAATATGTGATTGAAAAATTTGTAAGAGTAAACGCCGAGGTTACAGCGGAATTTTCTCTGTTGAGATAATAATACAAAATTTCATCAATACCTCTTACCGATATACCGCTGTCAAGTAACATTATTATGTAATATCCGTCTTCACCATTTGATATATCAACAGGAAACTTGCATCTTTTTGCAACATCAGTTTTAATGATTTTGCCCCATACCGATTTTCCGATACATCTGTTAGTTTTATAATTAAACATATCATCAACAGAAAGATAATGAGTTTTATAGTCAGAAATGGGTTCCATTTTCTCGTCAGTTTTTGAAGTATAAAGTTCTCTTGCACAAACCATATCGCAGCCGGAGCAAGAAATTTCATTCAGAAAAATCTCAACCATCTGATAATGAATATAATCATCCCCGTCGACGAACATAACGTATTCGCCTGTTGCAGTGTCGAGGCCCTTATTTCTTGCGGCGGAGACACCTGCGTTTTCTTGATAAATATACCTGATTCTTGAATCGTTTTCAGCCATAGATTTTATTATCTCGGCGGAACCGTCTGTACTTCCGTCATCAATGCAGATTATTTCAAGCTCCTTATAGGTCTGATTAACCACACTTTCAAGACAATGCTTTATGTATTTTTCAAGATTGTAAATAGGGATAATTATACTTACAAGTGCCGACATTTCATCACCTCAAATTTATACTCCCGAATATGCGTTAAATCCGCCGTCAACAGCTATTGTTGTTCCGGTCACAAAGCCTGAATAATCCTTGTCGCAAAGGAACAGTAGCGCTCCGGAGAGCTCCTCGGGCTTACCGAAACGACCCATCGGAGTTGCGGCAAGAATTTTACCTGTCCTTGCCGTCGGCGATCCGTCGGGATTCCAAAGAAGATCCTTATTCTGCTTTGTTGAGAAAAATCCCGGAGCAATTGCATTAACCCTTATTCCCATATCCGCAAAGTGAACCGCCATAAACTGCGTAAAATTGGCAACCGCCGCTTTAGCCGCCGAATATGCTGGGATCTTTGTCAGCGGTCTGAATGCATTCATAGAGGTTATCATAACGATACAGCTATCATCCTTTTCAGCCATATCACGTGCAAAAATCTGCGTAGGAATAAGTGTTCCGAGAAAGTTAAGATTGAATACAAAAGATATGCCCTCGGGATCAAGGTCAAAAAAGGTTTTAACATTCTCATCCTTTTCGACAAGATCAATTTTTTCAAGAGTCTCCTTTGTGGTCGTTCCCTTCGGATTATTTCCGCCGGCACCGTTAAGGAGAATATCACAGGTTCCGAGCTTTTCGGCAACCGTGTCTCTCGCTTTTTTCATACTATCGGGATCAAGGACGTTACAGCCCACCGCAATAGCAGTGCCGCCGTTTTCATTTATTTCGTCTGCAACCTTTTTCGCCGCAGCTTCGTTAAGATCAAGCACGGCAACCTTCACTCCCTGCTCGGCAAGAGTTTTTGCAAACCCCGAGCAAAGGACTCCGCCGCCTCCGGTTATAACGGCTACCTTTCCGAAAAGACTTTTATGTTCAGTCATAATATCACTCCGATTTTCTGTTTTTCTCGACAGCTTCCCATAAGCCGTTTAAATATGCACAACCGAGCGCACGGTCATAAAGTCCGTATCCCGGACGTGCAACCTCTCCCCAAATCATTCTTCCGTGATCGGGTCTTACATATCCGTCAAATCCGACCTCCTGCAAAGCCTTGACTATCTCGTACATATCAAGACTTCCGTCAGAGGAAAGGTGTGCTGTTTCGTTAAACCAGCTGTCTCTGATTTTAACGTTTCTCAGGTGGGCGAAATAAATTCTGTCTCCGACCTCACGTATCATCGCCGGTAAATCGTTTTCCGCACTCGCACCGAGCGAACCCGTACAGAAAGTCAATCCGTTATACGGTGAATCAACCAGCTTGAGAAAACGCCTGATATCGTCAATATTTTTGATAATCCTCGGCAGTCCGAAAATATCCCACGGCGGATCGTCCGGGTGAATTGCCATCTTCACGTCACATTCCTCACAAACCGGAATAATTTTCTCAAGGAAATGCTTAAGATTCTTCCACATATCCTCATGCGTGACATTCTTATATTTCCTGAATAAATCTTTGATTTCACCCATCCGCTCGGTTTCCCAACCGGGCATCGCATAGCCGTTTGAATTATCGTCAATCTCTCTGAACATATCTTCGGGGCTCTTACCCTCAACCTGCTTGCCGTTATAGCAAAGGCAGGTTGCGCCGTTGCCCATATCCATTGCCAGATCGGTTCTCGTCCAGTCAAATACAGGCATAAAGTTATAGCAAATAACCTTTACTCCAGCTTTAGAAAGATTACGGATACATTCTTTATAATTTTCAATATATTTGTCGGCATCACTGTCACCAAGCTTTATGCTTTCGTGAACATTGACGCTTTCAATACACTCCATCGTAAGTCCCGCTGCCTCAATCTCCTTTTTCATATCAAGGATCATATCAAGCGGCCACACCTCACCTGCCGGCAGAGTGTGCAACGCAGGCACAACTCCGACAACACCCGGAACCTGTCTGATCTGATCAAGAGTGACAGTGTCTTTGGTATCGCCGAACCATCTCATTGTCATTTGCATAGGATCACTACCTTTTAAGTATAACTTCTTCTCCGCTCTTTGAAGACTCATATATTGCCGAAAATTCCTCAACGGATTTTCCGCCCTCGTGGGAATCTATTGCAAAATGCCTTCCGCTCGCCAAGCAGTCGTAAAAATCATGTATCAACGCACTGTGACCTCCGCCCCAGTAGTCCTTACCTCTTGCAACAGTATTTTCCGAACTGAGTATCTCTATTTCACCGTCTTTATGTATTACAAAGGCGGTATCGCCCTCGACTCTGAGAGCGGCTCTTTCACAAAAGATATCTATAATAGGCTTTGCATTCAAGCTAAAAGCAGTTGTTGCGTCATACAGCCCGATAACACCGTTTTCAAAGGTAAATCTTGCGTGTGCTGTGTCCTCAACCTCGATTACATCCTTTAAATGGTCGTTTGAGACGTGGCCCGTAACGCCGACAATGTCGCTTCCGACAAGATACCTGAGCAGATCCTGCGTGTGAATACCCTGATTTATGACAACTCCGCCGCCCTCTTTTTTGAGCGTACCGTGCCAATCGTCGGAATAATAATCCTCATTTCTGCACCACTGGACAACAGCTCTTGCTCCCTGAACAGCACCGTATTTGCCTGTTTCAAGAATGTTTTTTACTGTTCTGACAGACGGATTGTATCGATTTTGGAAGCAGACGCCGTATTCATGTGTGCTCATAAGCTGAGCCATTCTTATTTTGGCAAGCTCTTCGGTATTCATAGCGCACGGCTTCTCGCAAAGGACGTGAATATCCCTTGACAGTGCCTCAACCGACATTTCAACGTGAAGATAATGCGGAGTGCAAATATGCACTGCATCCGGATGATCCTCGTCGAGCATCTTAATATAGTCATAATACGCCTTACAGCCGTATTTTTCGGCAGTTTTATCCGCTTTTTCCTCAACTATATCGGCAACCGATGAAATCTCGATTCCCTCCATGGAATTAAGTATCTCCAAATGAACCTGCGCAATATTTCCGCAGCCTATAACCGAAACCCTCATAATACACCTCAGTATGAATCGCTCATATCGTCCGCAACCTGCTCGACAATGTTTGTCTTTGCTTTGCTGTTTTTAACGTGCTCCATAAGCAGTTCATAATATTTGTCCTCGTCAAACGGAATTGAAACAGTTTCATTCGTCCAGCTCGAAAGATGAGCGGCGTTTGAAATTGTAAGTCCGTTAATGCCCTCCTTGCCGTCGGCAACAAGCGGCGTTCCGTGAAGTATGTTACCGGCAAAAGCATTGAGAACACCCGAATGCTGTTCATTTCTTCCGTCCGTTTCAACCTCAACCTGATGAGCACCGATTCTAACAAAACCGTCTTTGGCATTCTGAATATTGTGGGTCAGGCTCTCTTCAAGTTCAATAAGAGTGATCTTTTCTGCCTTCTCGCAAACAATTTTCGCCTTGTCAAGAGTTATTTCCAAACGGTTTGTTCCGGGATAATCACCGGTTGTTGTTATAAACACACCCGTTGCACCGTTCGGATACTCGGCATAAATCGTAACGTCATCCTCGACCTCGATATCGTGCCACTTGCCCTCACTGCAGAATGCACGAATCTTTGACGGCATACCGCAGATCCATTGCCACAGGTCAAGCTGATGAGGACACTGGTTAAGCAGAACTCCGCCGCCCTCTCCTGACCAGGTTGCACGCCATCCGCCCGAATTGTAATATGCCTGTGTACGGTACCAGTCGGTGATAATCCAGTTAACTCTGCGAATCTCGCCGTACTTTCCGCTGTCCACTATTTCTTTTATCTTTCTGAATACGCAGTTTGTACGCTGATTGAACATCATCGCAAAAACCTTGTCGCTCTTTGATGCAAATTCGTTCATCTCACGAACCTGCTTTGTATAAACGCCTGCCGGCTTTTCGGAAACAACGTGAAGTCCGTTTTTGAGTGCTTCAATAACATAGGGCGGATGGAAGTAGTGAGGAACCGCAATTATAACAGCGTCACACTCTCCGCTTTCAAAAAGCTCTTTTGCAGTAGAAAATCTCTTTGCCCACGGAACATTTTTCTTTGCCCATTCAAGTCTTTCGGGATTGATATCGGCAACAGCCGTTACCCTCATTTCACTCATATTGCCGTCGAGAAAATTACGGATATGGCTTGATCCCATATTACCGACTCCGACAATACCCGTGCGAATCGGCTGTACCTCTTCAGCGAGCTTGTGCATTGCGTCGGCAGCCGCCTTGAAAGAATCCTTGTATGTTGCATATGTATGCTTATCCATACCGTTCTTTGTCTCATCGTCATTTTCAAGAGAATCAAAGCCCTCAAAGACCTTAAGATGAGGTTCAAGAGAAAGCACAATCGGTGCCCATTTAAACGAGAGCTTCTTTATAATCTCGGCAACATTTCCGTCGCCCTCACCTGCGGGAACAACCTGTCCGTCGGAATACAGAGCGTCCTTGACGTGCATATATTCAATGTGATCCTTGAGGATGTCATATGCTTTAAGAGTGTCCACGCCGCACTGAACAAAGTTTGCAGGATCAAATACGGCTCTGAGCTTTCCACCGCACGCCTCAATAACCTCAAGACAACGCTCCGGTGTATCGCCGTAAATTCCTTTTTCATTTTCGTGACAGCACTTCACGCCGTTTTCGTCGGCGTAGTCAACCATCGCCTTAACTCTGCGGAATACCTCTTCCTTATATTTCTCGTAACTGTCCTCCTTGTCAAAGAAGAAGCTGAAAAGTCGAAGATATCTTGCACCGAGGATTTTTGCAACCTCGACCGTATTTTTGAATGCTTCAAAATGCGGCTCAAAGTCGTCCTTAATATTTATTTTTCCGTAGCCGGAACCGATTGACGAAACTTTCATACCCTCTTCGTCAATAATTTTTTTAATCTCTTTTGCTTTGTCAACAGTCATATTATTGATATTAAGCTCATTGCCGAAGCCACGGAGCTCCATCTCATAAATACCGTTTGCTTTACAAGCGTCAATTTGACCCTTGATTGAGCTCTCTCCGGATTCATCACTGAAAGCGGAAAAAATGAAGTGTGCCATTAGAATCTCTCCTTTTACACAATTTTACAGAATGATTATATCACACAAGAAATGAAAAATAAACCCTTAAATAAGTATTTTCCGGGTTTATAACACTTTATTTTCACTGTCATATAATGTAACGGAAGCAATAGCTTCAAAATCAAGGAGGTTTTCTTATGGCATTATTCACAAATCAGGCAACATTGTCCTATAACGATAATGTTGTAAACTCAAATATTGTTACGGGTGAAATCGTTCAGGTTCTTACCGTCAGTAAAACAGCTCTTTCCGATACGTATGAAAGAGATAAAACGATAACTTATATTGTCAACATCGTTAATTCAAGTGACAGCGATTTTACGAATTTATCAATTAATGATAATCTCGGTGAATATTCCTTTAACAGCGGTTCACTTGTTCCGTTAACTTATGTCAACAACAGTATCAGATATTTTATTAACGGCGATCTTCAGACTGCACCGACAGTTACTTCTGTTTCTCCGCTTATTGCAACAAATATTACCGTACCGGCAAACGGAAACGCAACCGTTGTTTATTCTGCCACGGCAAATGAATTTGCACCGCTCGACGTTGAAAGCGAAATTACAAATACTGTAACAGTAAACGGAGCAAGTCTTTCCTCTCCCATCACCGCAAATGAAACAATCACACTTGAAACAGGTCCGATTCTTTCTATCACAAAAGCTCTCTGCCCTCTTTCGGTTCCCGAGAACGGAACTCTCACCTATACTTTCGTGATCCGAAACACCGGCTTCACAGAAGCCGATAACAGCGATGATCTTGTGATTAGAGATGTTTTTGATCCGAGAATTAACATTACAAGTGTCATTCTCAACGGAGTTCCCCTTTCGTCCGGAACCGATTACACCTACGACCAATCAACCGGTGAATTTGTAACGGTTGCGGGCAAAATTACCGTTCCTGCGGCGACCTTTGTTCAGGATTCCGTCAGCGGCGCATACAGCGTAACTCCCGGAGCAACAACATTAACCGTCACCGGAACAGTATAATAGGAAACAACAAAAGGCACGGAAAGA
>DKDP01000009.1 GCA_002449395.1 Ruminococcaceae bacterium UBA6845
TCTCACGGATGGTCCAGTCGTCGTCGCAGACATAGTATTTCGTGGTGAACTGCCCGTTGGCGTCGGTGGTGTAGGTGTCCACAAGCTGGTCGCCCTTATAGATGCCATAGACGGCACCGGCAAGGGTGGCATCGCCCTGCGGTAAACCCGTTTCGGCGTCGCTCTTGGTGACGGTGACACTCCACTTTTTCAGAATGTTCGTAAAGCTCTTGTTCGTGACGGTGTTCCATTCCACCGCCGCCGACTGATTTGCGGGGACGACATAGCGAATCGCCGTATCGACTTCTTCCAGCGTGTAGCCCGTGCCGATCAGCACATCGGAAAATACGGCTTTGCCCGTGCTGTCGGTCACGGCGTATTCATCCACCGCAAGCCCTGAAAGCGAAGCGCCGTAGAGGTGGAATTTCACGCCCTCGTTCAAGCCGTCCTCGGAGGTCTTGGTCACGATGAGGGTGCCGCGCTTCAAGGTGTTATTGAAATTGACCGTTGCCACCTGACCGCTGACGACGGTGACACGGCGCACTTCCTGCGGTTCATATTTGTCGTAGCTCTGCTCGGTAACGGTGTAAACGCCGGGGGTAAGGTTATCGATCTGAATGATACCGCCTGCTCCTGTCGTAACGGTCTTGTTCACACCGTTACCGGTGATCGTAAAGGAAATGCCCTCTACCTTGCCGTCCTCGCTGGCCTTGACGATCTTGGCGCTGCCGTAACTGACCTTGATGTTCAGATAGCCCTTTACGGGGTCATTCACCGTCTGCGCATAGGTGACGGTATCTTGCAGCTTCCCGTTCGGGCCGTACACGCCGTCCGTCCAAGTAATGACACCGCGCCGCTGCGAATTTCTCTTTTCGGCTGTAATGGTGACGGTATCACTCGGCGCATCGTCCGCTGTGATGGTCAGCGTGTTTCCACTGACGGAGAAGCGGATGCCAGAAGCGTTTGACGAGAACACATAATCGGAGATCACGCCGTTTGTATCAGTCAGTGCGGCAGTGTAGGCTTCGCCGTTCCATTCAAGTTCAATATTCTGAGCTTTGCCCACAGATTTTGCAAGAAAGCTCGGCACCTTGGAATGGCGCTGAACGCTTGCCGCAATGGAATTGTAATAGCTCATGATCTGACTGTACAGCGGGTGGTTCGTGCTGATCTGCTCCACGATGGCACTTTTGCCGCCTGTGCCGACCTTGTTGAAATCGGCATCACGCTCACCAACGACCGTTTCCCAAATCAAAAGCTGCGTGGCGACAGCGTGAGCCAGCTTGTCGCCGCCCTCATTCTGTGAGCGCCAAGAGGTCGAGATCGTCCCCGTATAGCTGTACTGAAAGATACGGCCGATAAACAGCTTAATGTCATCGGGGGAAATGGTACTGTTGTAGGACGACGGGTATTCGTCCCAGAAATCCTCGCCCTTTTTCGTAAAGGTGTTGCCCGTCTGCTGCGGCACGCCGGGCTCGATGCAATAGCAGATGTTGCCCTCATACGACCCCATTGCACGGATCGTCGTAAAACGGGATGTTGCCGTAGACCAGCCGTTCATAAAGCTCAGGCTGTTGTGTCCCCATTCGCCGCCGTAGTTGGCATCGCCGTCACGGGGATAGGAGATAAGATATACTTCATCGGTTTCTTCTGCGGCAAATGCGGTCGTTCCCATGCCAAACAGCGTGGTAACGCACATCAGCATCGCAAGAAACAGCGATACCGTTCGTTTGAATTTCTGCGTTTTCATTGAGTGACCTCCTTAAAATGAAAAAACGCACCGTGTTTCTCGGTGCGTTCCTCGGTAAATATTTGATCTTCAGGCATACCCGATATACAGGTCATACTTCCCGTCGGAGCGTACCTCCGCCCATATCCACACATCGGTTATATCCTCGTCACGGGCGTATCGGCTCAGCCTGCTTTGAATGTCCCGTTCCAGATAGGAACAGTGCGTACCGGCCGAAATAGGGTTGTCCCAACAATCCACTGCCGAGCTTTCCAGCCGTAGTCCTACGCTTTCGGCATAGGCTTTGGCATAATCGATCCAAGTCTGAATGTCAAACGCCGGTTCTGTGGGTTCTTCTTTGTCGGGCGGTTCAGGTTCCTGCGGTTGTGTTTCCGTAGGCTCTTCCGGTGGTTCGGGTTCGGATGCTTTCGGCGGGATAGTTTCCGTGGGGCTGCTGACGGTCGGCGGCATTTCCTCTTTGGCAGGGGTTGAAACCTCTGGCTTTGTTTCTACGGGGTCTGGTTCTGCCGTACTCTCTGCGGAAATCTCTGTACTTTCCAAAACAGAAACCGCTATGCTCTCCTGCGGCATAGTGCTTTGTTCAGGCTCGGCCGTAACCGTTTCCTGCGAAGATGGTGCAGGCACCTCGGAGCGATCCGCATTTGTACAGCCCGAAAGAGAAAGTGCCAGCAGAACTAAAACGGCGATGATCCTTGTGTTTTTCATACTCGCAAACCTCCTTTGCCTTTTCATTGTACGGATCACTGCCGAAAACTGCAAAGCTGTGAGAACTGCCGCCGCTGTACTATCTCTTTTTTCGGGAAGTACAGGTAGTTTCGAGGGGGTGAGGTGTGGAGAGGGGGAACACGCCGACACAGCCGTACACACATCGAAAATGGGTATGGCTACCCCTTGGTAGTGACTATCGTTCCATATCCCGCTGGCGCTCCCGTCTGCGGTACAATTCCAATGCCTTGATGATGGTATCTTCAATTTTCTGTGCGGGCGTCCCCGGAGCAAAATACTTGCTGATACGCTCTTTCGGCATTTTGAACTGCTCACGCTGGTTAGGCTTTTCCTCCTGCATAATAGAGAGGATGACTTCCTCCGTCAGCTTTCCTTCCCGGCTGAACTCTTTCATTTTGATAGCCTGCGCCAGCGACGGCGTGCAGTCCTCACACTCCATTGTGTCATATAAGCTCTGCTGCTGTTCTTTGGAGAGGTAGGAAAGCTCCACGGCGGGACGGAAAGCAATCTTGCCGCTGTCTACCATGTCCAGAACCGACGGAATCAACTCGGTCAGGCGGATAAAGCGCTGAATTTGTCGTGCGCTGTCTGGCGAGTCCTTTGCTAATTGTTCGTCCGATCTTGACTTCGTGTCCACTGGGCGCGAAGTTAAATCCGACCTCTGACCCTGCCGTTTCATGGCTTCCAGCTTCATCTTATAGGCAAATGCTTTTTCGGACGGCAAGATCGTTTCTCGCTGCAAATTGCTGTCCACCATGATGATTGTCGCTTCATCATCGGTAAGATTACGGACGATACAGGGCATCCCGGTGATCCCCGCCAGCGTCGCCGCACATTTTCGCCTATGACCGGCTACCATTTCATAGCCGCCGTCAGCCTTGGGGCGGACAAGAGCGGGTACCAGCACGCCATACAGCTTTACGCTGTCTACCAGCTCCGCCATAGCCTCGTCCTGCTTGACCTTGAACGGATGGTTGGGAAAGTCGGAGATGTCGGCGGGGTTCAGCGTAACGACCTTTTCAAGCTGCGCTTCCGCACGGCTCTCGTCGGTGGAGAACAGGTCATCGAGCGGGGTCATCCCTAAGTCTCTCGGTTTTGCGCTCAAGCTCCAACACCTCCTTCGTCAGCGAGCGGTATGCGGCGGCGACCTTGCCGTTCTTGTCGTGGGCAAAAATGCTCTTGCCCCGGCCGCTGGTTTCTGCGGCTCGGACGGAAAATGGGATCTCCGTCCCGAACACACGGATCTTTTCGCCGTAGTGGGCGCGCAGAGATGCGATGATCTCCTTGGCTTCGTTGGTGCGGCTGTCCACCATTGTAAACAGGATGCCGTCAATTTTCAGCTTCGGGTTGATCTGCCGCTTGACCTTTGCGATGGACTGCATCAGCAGGTCAAGGCCTTTTGCCGAGAGAAACGACGGTTGGGACGGGATAATCACGCTGTCCGCTGCGGCCAGTGAGTTAATCGGCATCATACCAAGCGACGGCATACAGTCAATGAGAATATAGTCGTAATGGGGCTTGACCGCATTGATATATGTCCGCAGCACGCTTTCCCGGCTCATGGCGTTGATCAGCCGGATCTCCATACCGGACAGCTCAATGTTCGCTGGAAGTAGGTCAACGCCCTCGCTGTGATGCAGAATACCGCAGCCGTCCGGAATGGGGGTATCGTCGATCACACTCTGCATGATGTCTGCCAGCGTAACGGGCAGTTCATCCGGCTTCGGATAGCCGAGGGAGAGGGTCAACGAGCCTTGTGCGTCTGCGTCAATGAGCAGCACCCGCTTGTTCTGCTGGACAAGCCCGATGCCGAGGTTGGCGGTGGTCGTGGTCTTGCCCACGCCGCCCTTTTGGTTCGTCACCGCAATCACTTTGCAATTCGCCATATGGGTTTCCTCCTTTGCATAAATTTAGCCGCCTGCGGCGAAGCAGACGGCTATGTACGGGTATGGAAAAAGCCATCTGCATTTCTGCAAATGGCTTAAAAATCAAACCCTCGCTTTGAGTGTCTTACTGTATTCCGCATAATCCTTGCTCAGCACATAATCGATCACGCAGGCTTTGGGTATAAGGTATGTACATCTGATATAAAAGTGTTTGACCTTATTTGCCCGCATTATTTTTCGGGCTGTGCTGTCACCGATACCGCCCAGCATGGCTTGAAATTCAGGCAGAGTGACAACATCGGGATAGGCAGCAAAAAGTTTTTCATAGTGTGCGCGCGTTCTCATAGCGATACCTCTTTTTCGGAAAGTGTGTTGTCAATGGCAGAGAAATACGCTATAATGTGTTTGTGATTGATGAATCTACTGCGTGTGCTGTTGCGCTCCGTTTGTGGTCACATCACTTGCGACAGCCCCGTTTTTTATTTATCTTCCTTTTTCTTTTTTACAATCTTGACGGCACGCTTGGCGGTGTAGGGGAGGATGTACTTAAATTTATCCTCGGCAACGACCATTTTGCTTGCCTCGGGATGATCCCTGTGAAGAGTGATTGCGTCAAACTTACACTTCGTTGTGCAGATTCCGCAGCCGATACAGCGATTCTGATCGACAATCGTTGCGCCGCAGCCGAGACATCTCGAAGTCTCTTTCTTGACCTGATCCTCGGTGAGGGTTGCGTGGGCGTCACGGAAAGAGTGCGGGTCAACATCGTCTCTCATTCCTGCTTCCTGACGTCCTGCGGTGTCGTAGCTGTCAAATCTGAGGTCGTTTTTATCGAGCTCGATGAACTCACGTCTGTTTCTGCCGATCGTCATATGACCGTGCTGAACATATCTGTGAAGTGATTCAGCCGCCTCGTGACCTGCGGCAATTGCATCAATGGCAAATTTCGGGCCTGTGTAAACGTCTCCGCCGACGAAGATATCTTCCTCTGCGGTCTGGTAGGTGAGCTTATCCGCAACGGGATAATTGCCGTGCCAAAATTCAACCTTTGTTCCGTCGAGCAGGCTGCCCCATTCGATAGCCTGACCGATAGCAAAGATAACCTTTGATGCGGGGATTGTTATCGTTTCGTCCTCATCGTAAACAGGGGAGAACTTCTTGTTTTCATCGTATACACGTGTGCACTTCTTGAAAACAACCGCTTTGACCTTGCTGTTTTCGGCAATAACCTCTTTCGGTCCCCAGCCGCAGTTAACGGTAACTCCGTCCTCCTCGGCCTCTCTGACCTCTTCGTCGGAGGCAGGCATAATATCACGGCTTTCAAGGCAGAGCATAGTGACTTTCTTTGCTCCGCTTCGTGCGCTGACACGTGCGGCATCTATTGCAACGTTTCCGCCGCCGACAACGACCGTTTCATCCTCAAAATGACATTCGCCCGTCGTTGCTTTCTTGAGGAACTCGACAGCGGTCTGAGTACCCTCGGCGTGGTCGTTAGGGATGTTCGGATATCTTCCGCCCTGACAGCCGACCGCAACATAAAACGCCTTGTAGCCGTCATTGCGAAGCTCGGGGATTGTTACATCCTTGCCGACCTCAACACCTGTGCGGATTTCAACGCCCATTTCTTTCATAATCTCAATTTCGGCGTCGATAACGTCTTTCTCGAGCTTATATGAGGGGATTCCATAGGTCAACATTCCGCCCGGTTTCTCGTTTTTCTCGAAAACTGTCGGATAATAGCCCATCTGAGCGAGATAGAATGCGCACGAAAGACCTGCCGGACCGCCGCCGATGATTGCGACCTTTTCTTTCCAGCGGCCTCTGTTGGAGGCGACAACGATCTCGGGAACGTATCTGTGCTCATCCTCAAGATCCTTTGCGGCAATGAACTTCTTTACTGCGTCGATTGAAACCGCACGGTCGATCATTCCACGGGTGCAGGCGTCCTCACAGCGCTTGTTGCAGATTCTGCCGCAGACCGCCGGGAACGGATTTTCTTTCTTAATGAGGGCAAGTGCGTCCTTGTAGCGACCCTGCGATGCCATTTTAAGATATCCCTGAACGGCAATGTGTGCAGGGCAGGCTGTTTTACACGGTGAGGTTCCCGTATCGTGACAATTGATTCTGTTCTTGTCACGGTAATCCTCATCCCACTTATCCTCACCCCATTTTGTTGCATCGGGGAGCTCCTGCTTGGGATAGGTTACCTCACTGCCGTCCTTTTTGCACAGCTTCTGACCGAGCTTCAATGCGCCGGCAGGGCAATACTCAACGCACTGTCCGCAGGCAACGCAGTCAGCCTTGTTGACGTGCGCTCTGTAAGCCGATGCGGAAAGATTCGGAGTGTTGAAAAGCTGAGATGTTCTCAGTGCATTACATATTTTTACGTTACAGTTGCATATCGCAAAGATTTTGTTCTCGCCGTCGATATTTGTGACCTGATGAACAAATCCGTTGTCTTCGGCACGCTTGAGGATTTCCATAGCCTCGTCATATGTGATATCACGGCCTCTGCCTGTCTCACGGCAGTAATCCGCCATATCTCCGACGCCGATGCACCATCCGTCATAGTCGTCCGCACAGCCCTCGTCGAGCTTCTTTCTTCCGTAGCGGCATGAGCAGATTGATGCGCCGAGATGACCCTCGTATTTCTTCAGCCAGTAGGAGATGTGCTCGATATCGGCGGTTGTATTCTCCATCGAAATTGCCTGCTCAACGGGAATAACGTGCATACCGATGCCTGCGCCTCCCGGAGGAACCATCTGGGTGATTCCGGCAAGGGGAAGAAATGTCATTCTCTCAAAGAACATCGCAAGCTCCGGGTGCTTGTCCATCAGCCTGGTGTTCATATTTGTGTATTCGGCTGAGCCGGGAACGAAGAGGGGAATCCAGTAATGACGATCCTCCTTGTTGTAGGTCGTTCCGGGGATCGGTCCGTCCTTGGTATATTTGTCGCCGTAGTCATATTCCATCATTCCGAGAACGGAGAGCTTGTCCATAACTGAGTCGGCGGTTTTCTGATCCATTCCGTGCTTTGCACACATCGAAAGCATATCGGCATACGGATATTTCTTCCTGACCTTCATTTCAAGCAGGAGATCAAGTGAGTTTTCCCTCTCGGTTTCGGTCATTTCATCCTCGAAGATGCACGCAAATCCCCAGTATTCGGGATCCTCAACCTTAATTCCCTTGAGCTTGCCGTCAAATCTGTCGGTAACTCTTCTGACAAATTTGAGGAGCTTGGGATTCGGGTTTTTATCGTGCATATGCTCGGGTATGTATTTTTTGCTCATCTCAGGCATTCTGACACATCCTTTCTCTTTGCTAATCAACTTCAATTTCTTTGATATTTACCTCGTTTCCTGTTATGAGGTAAGTCCGTTCACTGCCGCAGTAGGGACAGATTTTTCCGTGTTCAACGGTGCCGTAATTTTGTTCGCAGTCCTGACAGAATGTGACGGCGTGAATCCTCTCGACTGCAAGCTCACAGTCCGTCAGCATATCGTCTCTTTTGCAGTTCCAGTTCCACACGTCGATAAGATATTCGGGAATAACGGTTGAGACCTCGCCGATTTCAAGCACAACCTTGCGGATATGCTCGGCTTCATTCTCAACGGCGATTTTCTTGACGCTGTCGGCAATGTGGAAAACAACCCCTAATTCGTGCATTGCAGAGCCTCCCGATCAGCCTTTCCACTCGCCGATCTTTTCCCGGATAAAGTCCGCAAGGGCGTCGATTCCCTCACCGGTTTTTGCGGAGATCGGGAAAATTCTGATGTTCGGGTTACGTCTGCGTGCATACTCCTCAACCTTGTCCATATCAAAGTCAAAGTAGGGGAGAACGTCAATCTTGTTGACGATCATAACGTCGCATACCTCAAAAACAAGAGGATATTTGAGCGGCTTGTCGTGACCCTCGGGAACGGAGAGTATCATCATATTCAAAGCCGCACCCGTATCAAACTCGGCGGGGCAGACAAGATTGCCGACGTTTTCAAGAACGACGAGATCAAGACCGTCCGTTCCGAGCTCGTTGATACCCTGACGTGTCATCTCGGCGTCAAGGTGGCACATTCCGCCCGTGTGGAGCTGAATAACCTTTGCTCCTGTGTACGAGATGGTTTTTGCGTCAACATCGGAATCAATATCGGCTTCCATAACGCCGATCTTCGTATCCGATTTCAGGTTATCAATCAGCTTTGTAAGAGTTGAGGTCTTGCCCGAGCCGGGGGACGACATAAGATTTACAAGGAGGGTTTTCTCCTCTTTCATCTGCGCTCTCAGCTTTTCGGCGTCCTTGTTGTTATCCTCAAAGACGCTTTGCTTAACCTCTATAACTCTGTAACTATCCATATTAAGATCACCTCTGTTCGACTTATAAAATTATTATACATTTTATTTTGAATATAGTCAATCGGTATAAATTAGACTACGTGCGGCATTTGTATAAAGATTTCTGTTGACATAAAATTTTTTATCATATATACTTTAAATATAGCAAATTTCAGGAGGTATTTTTATGGCGTGCTTTGCTGTTCCTGTTGTTGAGGCTGTTGTTGTTACGGCGGCTTATGCAATTGTGAAGAATAAGGAAGAAAAGAAATTACAGGCTTTTACAGGCGAAAGAGCGGAGCTTGAGGAAATGTCGAAAAACCGCTTTTCAAGAAAGCTCTCGTGGCTTATGAAGATGCTTTTCGGCGGATCGTTCCTGCTTGCGTTTGAGCATTTGTGGCACGGCGAAATTGTTCCGTGGTTCCCATTCCTGACTGCAGCTGCCGATCCCGGAGACAGGGCGCAGATGCTTTACGAAATGTCGACCGTCGGCGTTATGATGGCAGTTTCTGTAACGCTTGTCTGGGGTGCCGTTACGGCGGCTTCCTGTATTCTTGAACGCCGCAATGCTTCCGTTAAGCCGGCAAAGGAGAGCGAATAATGCTGCTTCTTATTTCACTGTTTGCCGCCGTGATCTCGACCGCTGTGTGGTATTCGAGTGAAAAAGCACGCAGAATGAAGGTCGGTGCGCTTTGCTGGATGTTCTGGGGAGCGTCGGTTATGTGGTTTGTTGACGCTGTTTTTGAGTTTGCGGAACTCAAAGCCGAATATTTTACCCCGTCAATCCCGGATATGGTAAATGATTCTTTTCTCGGACTTTCGGTTGTTGCGCTTGCGATGACGGTGTGGATAATTATCCTGCTGATAAAGGATCCGGACAAAATTATAAGGAAAAAATAGAAGAACGGCTGTCGCATTGTGTGACAGCCGCTTTTATGTAATTGGGTGTAGACCAAATGTGAAAAGTATGGTAATATAGATATGACACAATTATCGGGGATGATAAAATGAAAAAATTTATTTTCTTTCCTCTATGGAGGCTGGATGAGCTGGAGAACAAGCTCAGTGAAATGGAGCGCAGTGGGTATCGTCTTGTAAAGGTCAGCTTTCTCTTTTGGTTCACGTTCGTTGAGTCAAAGTCAAAGGATATGCGATATTATATGCCTATAACTGTTTGGCGTGACCGCAGTATGTATGAATGTGATCACGCAATAAGCCGCAACGGAGGACACGCGATTGAATGCAGATATTGCTACTTTTCGATATACAGAACAAGCGCTCCGAAAGAGAAAATAAGTCTGCTTTACGGAGCACGAATGGATTATGTCAAGTCTGTTTTGCTGCACAAGATACTGTTATTCCTTGCCGGTGCGCTGTTGTTTTTGTTTGTGATTATAGCTGAGCACGGAAGAATACCGAGGTATGATTTTATTAAAAGCATAAGCGCTGTTATCATTTTTTCTCTGTTTGCCGGGTACAATCTGTACGGATATTTCAAGCAAAGAAATAAGTGCAAAAAATTTGAAAAAGAGGAAATGTAGCCGCTTATTTTGACCTGTTGTATTCAACTGCCGCCTGAGACAGGGCGGCTTTTTTGTTTTCAATTTTTTCGTCTATAACGTTCTCAAGGAGAAATTGCAGAGTGTCACGGATTTGTGTACGCTCTATTCCGAGCGCCATTATGTCGTTGCCGTTTATATCAAGCTCCGCCGTACTCAGACAGGCGTGGCTTTTTCTGAGAAATTCAATCTGCCTTTGCGCCGTGTGAACCGATTCGATTTCCTTGTCAAGAACGAGGGGGTTTTTGCCGTGTGCGTCGGCGATAATCAGCTTAAGTGTGTCGTCTGCACGGTCAATGCCGTAAGCGGAGCAGAGCCTTGCGAGGTGATGAATATCGCCGTCGGGTCGTTCGTCGTGCAGACGGATAATTGTTGTTATGCGGTGAATTTCCGCATTGGAAAAGCGAAGCCTGCGCAGAATTTTTTCTGCTGTTTCGGCGCCCTTTTGCGGATGACCCTTGAAATGTCCGATTCCGTCAGAGTCAAGCCTGAACATTGACGGCTTTTCGATGTCGTGCAGAAGTGCCGCAACACGAAAATCCGATTCGGGTTCGATATTTGCGACAACCTTTACGGTGTGTGTCCACACATCGTAGATGTGAAACGGCGTGTGCTGTAAAAAGCCGTCCGTCGGCGCAAGCTCGGGGATTATTTCAAAAATAAGCTCCTTATAGCCGAGCAGAATTTTTTCAACGTCGGCGCCGCACAGCAGCTTTATAAGCTCGACCCTTATGCGTTCCTTTGAAATATTTTCAAGCAGGCGGCGATTGGCGAGCACGCTGTCGGATGTGCTTCTTTCAATATCAAATCCGAGCGTTGAAGCGAAGCGGACGGCACGCAGGATCCTCAACGCATCCTCGTTAAAGCGTGTGTCTGCGTCCCCGACACAGCGTATTATTCGATTTTCAATGTCGTTAATTCCGCCGTAGGGATCAATAATTCCGCTTTTCGGATTATATGCCATTGCGTTAACGGTGAAGTCACGTCTGCCGAGGTCATCCTCAATTCTTTTCGTGAAACGGACAGTCTCGGGGTGGCGGTTGTCCGAATATTCGCCGTCAACACGCATTGTTGTTATTTCAATCGGCTTGCCGTCGATAATAACCGTCACGGTGCCGTGCTTGATACCCGTCGGAACGGTGCGAAAGCCCGAGAAAACCCGCTGAATTTCATCGGGGGCCGCAGATGATGTCATATCCCAGTCGTTCGGCTCACGTCCCATTACCGAGTCACGCACACAGCCGCCGACGGCATAGGCGGAATACCCGCTTTTTTCAAGCAGGTCAATGGCTTTGACAATACGGGCGGGACAGGTGATTTTCATTCGGCTACCTCCAAAGTTATTACTTTACAATTCTACCATTTTAGGTTATAATTTTCAATATTAAATCCGAGGTGAATTTATGAATATTCAGATTTACGGCAAATCAAAATGCTTTGATACAAAAAAGGCGGAGCGTTATTTTAAGGAACGCAGAATTAAATACCAGTATATCGACCTTGAAAAATACGGGATGAGCAACGGCGAATACAGGAACATAAAGTCGGCAATCGGCTCGGTCGACGAGCTTATCGACGAGAAATCAAAGGCATATGAAAGGTGCTTTATAAAATACCTTGCCTCAAAAGAGGCTGTCGAGGAAAAGCTACTTGAAAATCAAACGCTTTTTAAAACTCCGATTGTGCGTAACGGTAAAAAAGCCACCGTCGGATATAAACCCGAGGTGTGGAAAGAATGGGAATAATTTTCCCGAAAAATATTGAAATATAATTGCCGATGTGTTATTATACATAGAGAAATTAAACAAAGGAGTTTTTTCAATGAAAAACACAATCATTGCTTCAATAGTTGCAATTCTTTGCACAGCCGCTATCTGCACAACATATGCCGTCAAGTCTCCGGCAAAAAAAGCCGACAGTGCGGTTTCGTCCGACACAACATATATGACAGAGGCTGAGGCAGCCGATTACATCGGTGTTACGGATGAGGTTATGAAGATGATGCGTGAGAATCTCAAGAGCTTTGAGGGCGCATACGTTTCATATTATTACACAAATGCGGACGGCAAAGAGGTAAACGATATAGTTTATAACAAGGCAGCGCTTGACAAGGCTGTTCAGAAGATTATGTCCGAGCAGGGCTCTCTTAACTTCAAGTACATCCAGGAAGTAACCACAAACGAGGCAAAATAATTTAAAATATCCGATTTTAACGGTACGGTTTTATGTGTTGAGCTTTATAAAAAGTGAGAGGCAATATCCAGCCTCCCCTTGAAGCAAGGGGAGGGGGACCGCTTGCGGTGGAAGGGATTTGTTTTTCTTACACTTGTAGCTTGGTTACGTTGCTCTCACAACAATTAACTCCACACCCCGTACCAAAATATTTAAAGAAAAATAGGGATGCCGCAGACAAAAATATGCGACAATCCCTATTTGTTTTGATAGGAGAACGATATGATTATTCGTGACGAAGAGGGAAAGGCTGTTGCGGCGGAATCCGTCGGCGACGTTACAAACGAGCTTTCAAAGATTGAAAAAATGCTAAGATCCGATGTTACAGCAATGAGTGACGACGAAAAAAAGGAGCTTGTGGCAGGGCTGTCGGAGCTTCAGAAGATAATTGCCCTCGTAACGCCCGAGCTTCAGAAATCGTCGAATCCGTTGGAGCTTATGGGATTTATGAAGCAGGTACTCAAAATAAAGAATACCGCCGAAAAGTTTAAGGAAAAGAATATTGATCTATGATTGAGATTTTATTTGAAAACAGTGATTTCGTTGCCTGCGTAAAGCCTGTCGGTGTGCCGTCGCAGTGTGACGGGGCAGGAGATATGGTATCCTTGTTGGGCGATCGGCTCGGCACGGATATTTTCCCTGTTCACAGGCTGGACACAGCAGTCGGCGGAACAATGATTTATGCAAAGAATAAACGTTCTGCGGCGATTATCTCAAAGGAGATTGCAGAAAAACGCTTTGTAAAAAATTACCTTGCGGTCGCCGAGGGTGTTCCGAGTGAAAAGAGCGGAACCTTTGAGGATTTACTGTTCAAGGATTCGAGAAAAAACAAGAGCTTTGTTGTCAAACGTGAGCGCAGGGGCGTCCGCAGGGCAAGCCTTGACTACCGTGTAATCGAAGAAAGCGGCGGAAAAAGTCTTGTTTCGGTCAGATTGAATACCGGCAGAAGTCATCAGATAAGGGTGCAGTTTGCCTCAAGAAAGCTGCCGCTTTGCGGAGACGGAAAATACGGAAGCAGGGACAACGGCTGTTCAATTGCACTCTGGTCTGAAAAGGTTGAGTTTACCTTTAACGGCGAGCAGTTTTCCTTTGAGAGCAAACCCGATTTTTCACAATATCCGTGGAAAATGTTTAAAGAAATACTGTAAAGTTGCAGTTTGCACTGACAAAATCTTACCGTGCAATAATTGTGCGGTATTGCCTTAAATACAATTCAATAGCAATGTTTAAATGGTAATTTTTCATATTGCATAATCGGTCGCTGCGTGCTATAATCGTAGAAGTGCATAAAGCACCGAAAAGAAAAAGGGAAGTGATGATTTGAGCAAGGAATTCGGAAAATACGTCAGAGGCGGTGCTCCGGAAACCGAAAAATTCGATATGAATGCGCCGGCGATTAAACAAAGACCGCTTGCGATGCCGTTCGTTTGGGGCTTTTCATACATCAGAAAGTTTCTTCATTTCGGAAAGCTGAACAAGGTCAGAATGGACGGGGTCAAGCCTCCGTACATTCTTCTTTGCAACCATAATGCTTTCTATGATTTTTATATTATGAGCTCGGCTATCAGCCCGCACAGGGGAATTTTCCCTGCCGCAGTCGATGACTATATCGGCAGAGAATGGGGCTTGAGGAGGCTCGGCGCAATCCCGAAGAGAAAGTACACGGCGGATATTTCTCTCCTCAGACAGTGCCGCAAGGCGCTCAAGGAGGGTCAGATTTTCGGCATCTATGCCGAGGCGAGATACTCTCTCTGCGGTGTGACGGAGGTTATTCCGGACGCTGTCGGACAGCTCGTAAAGCATCAGGGCGTGCCCGTTGTAACGCTGACCTGCCGAGGACATCATATTTACGATCCCTTCTGGGGCGACCACAGAAAGCGCTGGGTTCATCCCGTTCAGGCGGATATGGTTCTTGCCTACACTCCCGAGGAGCTGAAAAAAGCGTCCGCACAGGAGATCGGAGAGAAGATTAAAAATCTGCTTTATAACGATGACTTCAGATGGCAGAGCGAGAATCACGTTAAGGTAAGCTATAAAAAACGTGCCGAGGGACTGCATAAGGTTCTTTATCAGTGCCCGCACTGTATGACCGAGTACAAGATGAACTCAAAGAATGATAAGGTTTTCTGCGAGCATTGCGGAAAATCGTGGACTCTTAACTATTACGGCGAGCTTGAGGCGGACGACGGCGAGACCGAGTTTAAGTTTGCCACCGATTGGTACAAGTGGGAGCGTGAACAGGTTAAAAAAGAGGTTTTTGACGGAACATACCGCTTTGAAAGTCAGGTTGACGTTAACGACCTGCCAAACTCAAAGGGCTTTGTTCATATGGGCAGGGGAACGCTTGTTCACGATATGACGGGCTTCCACCTTAAAGGCACAAGGGACTATGACGGCGAACCGTTCGAGATGAACATCGACGCCGCCGGACAGTATGCCGTCCACGTTGAGTACAATTACAGATTCGGCAATCACAGAGACTGTATTGATCTCAACACCTTGGAGGATACGTGGTACGTTTTCCCGGAACACTGTGAATTTTCGGTTACAAAGGTTTCACTTGCGACCGAGGAAATATTTAACGAAATATGGCGCAAGCGCAACGAAGAGCGCAGATTAGCCAAAGCTGAGGAGTAAAAAATATGGATATCAGAAATGACCTTTTGGAAATGCTTAACGAGTACACCGACGGCAGAATCACTTCCGTTGAGCCGGACGATGTTCTCACATCGGATCTCGGACTCAATTCATTCGAGCTTTTCGACCTCATCTGTATGATCGAGGAGAAGTACGACATTACAATTCCTGACAGAGTTCTTCCGACTCTCGTTACGGTTAAGGATGTTGTGTATTATCTTGAGGAGAATACCTGAGTATTTTTGCGCACAGAAAGTAAAGCCTGATTTTTATTTAAAACTTAATATCACAAAAACGGCGGTGTCGATTTCTCGGCACCGCCTGTTTCGTTATTTCAGAATTGCGAGGAGCAATTTGATGAGATTGAAGATTTGTTCAAAAATTGTTATAACCCAATTCTGCTGAGCGGGATCTTCGTTCGGTTTTTCATCGGGCTTTTCGGATTCGATATTCTGATCAATGAGACCGATATATTCGTTGTAGACTGAGCTTGTTTCAAGCTCGGTCTGTTTTGCTCCCTGATCAATCTGCTGAAGCAGAACACCTGCCTGCTGGAGCATTTCCGAGTCCGCCTCGCCGATAACGCCGTCGTGGTTGCAGTCCGCCGCAAACCATACCGCCTCGCCGAGCTGATCCTTGGTGAACATACCGCCGATGATGCAGTTTACAATCGTAGCATCCGTTGCGTCATACCATCCGTCGCCGTTTACGTCGCCGAATATAACGAGTGTGTAGGTCTTAACAAGTACGCCGTCCTCGTCATAAAGCTCAATCTTTGTGCCCGTGCCCTGACCGTGGGATGTGGCAACAATCTTGAGCGTGCCGTTCTCTGCGGCAAGGTAGCTTTCGAGACTGTCCGTATGCGGCTCAATGCCGTAGATGAAGAGCTTTTCCTCGTCAACGGTTACGCCGTTCTTGGCTGCCTTAATCTTAGCTGTAACGACCTTAACAAGGTTGCCGATTGCTTCATTGATTCTGTCTGCCATTGCGTCAATTTCACTCTGCTTTGTGATGTTGAGAGAATAGTCAACCGCATTGACCGCCGCTTTGACTGCGTTGTAGCTTTCTTCCGTGTACTTCGCCGCATCGAGCTTGTTGAACGCATCGACAGCCGCATTTACTTTATCATAATTACCGGCGAGATACTCGAGCGCATCCGTTGCATTTTTCAAAGCTGTGATTGCGTTTGCTATATCCTCACTCTTTGCGGAGGAGTTGTTATAAACGCTCTCTGCCTCGGTGATTGCTGTTCTGAGGGCGTTTGCCGTTGCCTCGGTACGAACGCTGAGGTCAATTGCCTTTGCCGCATTGATTGCGCTGAGAAGCTCATCCTTTGCTACCGTTACCGTTACGGTGCACTGTGCGCTGTGACCGCCGTCCTTGGTGTAAGCGGTGATTACAGCCGTGCCGCCGTCAACGAATGTTACCGTTCCGTTCTCTACCGTTGCAACGGACGGATCGCTCGTTGTCCAGATAACGTCAGTAATGTTAGCTCCGCCGACTCCGAGCTTTGCCTTCGGCTCAACCGATGCGGTGAGACTTGCCGTCTCGCCGGGCTTGCCGCTGAGTGATGACTCGTTAAGAGAGATTCCCGTTGCCGGGGTGTTGGCAAATGCGACGTAAACATAATCGGAAATGCTGTTGCCGAAATGATCGGTGATTGTAACGGTGATCTTTGCGGCGCACGCCTTGTTCTCCTTGGGAGCAACCTTGCCGTTCTGATCGACTGTTACAAGGTCGTTGTCGGACGACCATACGATCGACTCATACATCGCATCCGACGGGGAGTATTCGTAGGAGAGCTGAACGCTCTGTGATGTGTAGGTCTTATATACGGGAACCTTGACCGAAATGAATTTTGCCGCGTCGGTGCCGTTCTGCTTGATCGTGATCTTTGTCGCACGGTTGTAGCTGACAAGTGCTGCCGCTGCGTTCACAAGCTCCGTTGCCGCCGTGTCAATCTCGCTCTGAGATGCATCGTCGTTTGCATAAACTTCCTTTGCTTTATTGAGTGCGGCAAGATATGCGGCATAGGAATCCTTTGTGTAGTTTTGCTCAATATAGCCTGCGCTCTCGGCGTCGTCGATAGCTTTTTTAAGGGCGGTTTTATCTGTTGCGACGGTGATAACGCATTTTGCCGAAAGTCCGCCGATAACCGTTGTGGCGGTGATTGTGACAACGCCGCCGCTGACGATTGTTACAAGTCCGTTGCCGTCAACCGTTGCGATTGAATCGTTGCTTGATTTCCAGACAACCTCGTTGAGATCGGAGGGATTTCCGTCTGCACCCGTTACAGATGCGGTAAGCTGAACCTGCTCGCCGAGGGTGTGTGTTGTGTACTCGGACGGAGTAACGGCGATTGCCGTTGCGGGATTCTTGGCAAAAATGATTGTTACCGTCTTTGTGTACTCGTTGCCGAAATCATCGGTCAGCTTGACTGTTGCCTTGCCGTAGCAGGCTGAATTTTTGCTCGGTGCGGCGATACCGTTCATATTGACGAATACATCGCCTTCGTATGACCACTCTGCCGAGACATACATGGCATTTGCGGGATCGGTGTTGAAATCGAGCTGAGCCGTAGCCATAATATAGCTCTGATCCTCGGGAACGGTGACCGTAATCACATCCGAGCTGTCACCGTTATAGGAAATGTTTACATTGCTTACATAAACATATTTTTCAAGGGCATCAACCTTTTCGTTGAGGAGCTTGAGAGCCTCGTCAACCTCTGCCTGGGCAGGATCCTCGGCATTGAATATTTCCGTTGCCGATGCAAGAGCGGTTTTCATCTCCGCCCACGTTGCGGGAGTGTATGAGGTCTCGGCAAGTGCGTTTGCACTGTCGATCGCCGAACCGAGAGCGGATTTATCGGAATAAACCTTTACGCTCGTTTCTGCACTGAAGCCGCCGTCAACAGTTGTAACCGTGATTGTGCAGGTGCCGGTGTTCTTGAATGAAAGAGTACCGTTGTCAACCGTTGCAACCGTGGGATCGCTCGACTTCCAAATGACATCCGTGATGCTTGCACCGCCGACGCCGAGAGTCTTTTTCGGGAGAACGGTTGCCGTTATTTTATCGGTTGAACCGACAACTGCGTTCGTGATCTCCGTCTTATCAACCGAGATTCCCGTTACGGGAGTGTTTGCAAATGAAACATAAACACTGTCGGTGAATACATTGCCTCTGTAATCGGTTGCCTTGACGGTGATTATTGCGTAGCACGCCTTGTTGGCGGTGGGGGAGACAACTCCGTCCTCAACCTTGACCGAAGAATCGCTTGACTCCCATACTACCGAATCAATCAGTGCATCCTCGGGAACGAGCTTGTAGCCGAGAGTTACGGACATATCGGAGTATTTGGATGTGATCGGCACGCTTACGGAGATATGATCTCCTGTCGGTTCGCCGTCCTTGGTTATAACAACCTCTTCAAGTCTTATGTATCTGACAAGCGAATTATATGCGTTGTTGAGCTCTTCGTTTGCGGCATTGACAACTCTCTGCTTGGGGTTGTCCTGCTTGATAACCTCATCAGCCTTTTCCATAGCCGCCGCAAAGACTGCCCAGCTTTCATCCGTATAATCCTCTGCCTTGAGATCAAGACCGACCATCATCGCTCTTGTCTTAATGAGCTCTGTCTTATCCGATCTGACCGTTACCGTACAGGTTGCCGAAACACCGCCGTCAACGGACATAACCGTGATCGTGCAGGTGCCCGCTTCAACGAATGTTACCGTACCGTTGTCAACGGTAGCGACATCGGGGTCTGATGTTGTCCAGATAACGTCGCTGACGCTCGGCTTGTCGCCGATTGTTTTATCTGCGGTTACCGTTGCGGTGAGCGTCTGCGGCTCGGAACCGTAGCCGACCTCAATTTCTGTCTTGTCAAGCGTTACCTTTGATACGGGATCGTTTGCAAATGAAACATAAACGCTGTTTGTTACAGTGTTGCCGTAGTGATCGGTTGCTGTAAGTGTGATTTTGCCGCCGCAAGCCTTGTTGGAGGCAGGGGAGACCTTGCCGTCCTCGGTGACCCTGAGTCCGTCGTTGTCCGACGACCAGACGATGCTTGAATACATAGCGTCCGCAGGCGCAAAGTCATAGGTGAGCTGAACGCTCTGAGAGGTATAGGTCTTATAAATCGGAACCTTTACCGCAATGAACTGAGGTGCGGTCTCTCCGTTATAATAGACATTGAGATTCTGCATATGGATATACGGCTTGAGAGAATCAAGCGCAGTATTGAGCCTGAGCGTTGCGGCGTCGATTTCCTCCTGAGAGTATTTTGCGCCTGCTTCAACCTCTTTTGCGTGGTCATATGCCGCCGTATATTCGGTGCTTGTCTCGTAGGTATATTCCTGAATGTCGATATTTGCATCATCGGCACGCTGTATAGCGGCTCTGAGTGCGGTTTTATCGCCGCCGACGGTTACAAGGCAGGTTGCCGTGATTCCGCCGTCGCAGGAGGTTGCCGTGATTGTTGCCTGTCCTGCGTCAACATAGGTGAGCTGACCGTTTTCGTCAACCGTTACAGCCGCCGGGTTGTCCGACGTCCAGATAACATCCTGAATCGTTGCGTCGTATGTTATAACCTTGCCGACGTCGGTGCACTTTGCGGTGAGCTTGACCGGCTCGGATTCAAACGGAGCGTTTACCTCCGACGGGGTGATTTCAACTTTTGTTACCGGATATCTTGCAAAGGAAACGTTGACCGTATCCGTTACGGTGTTGCCTCTTTCGTCGGTGACCTTGAGGGTGATAACGCCGTAGCACGCCTTGTTTTCGGTCGGTGAGACATTACCGCTTTCGTCAACGGAGATAAGATCTGTTGACGATGTCCATTCGACGGTTTTATACATTGAATCAAGCGGACTGATTCTTGTGTCGAGCTTGATTGAATTGTTCTGATAGGTGAATGAGGTCGAAAGATTGACTTCCTTTGAGATATATTCGTCGGCGTCCTCTCCGCCATACTGAATAAATACAGCCTCGGGCTTGATGAGCTTCTTAAGAGATGCGAAAGCGCTTTCAACTGCGGTTGTTACGGAGTCGATATCAGACTGTGTGGCGTTTTCGTCATTATAAATTTCGTTGGCTCTTGCGTATGCCTCCTTAAGCGCATCGTAGGAAGCGACCGTGTAGTCCTCCTCGACAAGCTCGGCATTTGTAACCTTACTGATCGCAGCTGCAAGAGCGTCCTTATTCGTCGTTACGGTTACAATACATTCCGCTGTATGACCGCCGTCAACCGTCGTGACCGTGATCTTTGCCGTGCCGACGGAATTGAATGTAAGATTTCCGTTATCGACAGAAACAACATCGGGGTTGCTCGATGACCAGATTACATCCTCAATGCTTGCTCCGATTCCGGGTGTGCCCTTCGGGGTGACGGTGGCGGTGAGCTTTGCACTGTTATAAACCTTGCCCGTTATCTCCGTTTCGCTGAGGTTAACTCCTGTTGCGACAACGTTTGCGAAGCTGACGTAGACGCTGTCGGAAACACTGCATCCCGTGTAATCCGTCGCCTTGACCGTAATTTTTGCACTGTCGGCGGAATTGTGTGTGTTCGTGACAAGACCGTTCTGATCAACCGTTACCTTGTCGTTATCCGACGACCAGACGATTGACGAATACATAGCGTCGGTCGGATTAAGAACCGCTCCGAGCTGAACCGTCTTGTTTTTATATGACTGATAGAACTCAACCTTTTTGGAGATGAACTTCGGTGCCGTCTCTCCGTCGAGGGTTATTGTTATGCCGTATACCTGAACATAAGCGCCGATACGTGAATAGATGTCGATTATATTCTGAGCAGCTCTGTCGCAGGTGCTCTGTGAAACCGTGTCGGTATTCTTTACCTCAAGCGCAGTTTTATATGCTTCCTGCAATTCCGCCCAATCCTCGGGAGTGCAGTCTTTTTCTGTAAGACCGCCGTTTTCAACGAGGTTGACCGCATAGTTGAGAGCGGTTTTGTCGGCTTTAACGTTGACTGTGCAGCTTGCCGCAAAGCCTCCGTCAACCGTGGTTGCCTTGATTATCGTTGTACCGAAATCAACGGGAATAACCGTTCCGTTTTCAACTCTTGCAACGGTCGGATTTGAGGATGTCCAGATAATGTCTTTAATCGAGGCGTCGCCGACTCCTACTGTACCTGTCGGCGCAACGGTTGCCGAGATTGTGTCGTTTGTGCCGACGGTGAGATTAAGATTATCCTTGTCGAGAGTGATTCCCGTTACAGGGTAGTTGGCGAATGAAACCGTACAGGTGTCGGTGTAGCCGCCGTCGTATGTCTTGACCTGAACAACGCCGTATGCCGCCGAATAGCCTTTCGGGCTTACAACACCTTCGGGGGAAACCTCAATGTTACCCGAAAGAACCGACCAAGCGACGTTCTTGTTTGTTACGTCATAGGGAAGAATTGAAGCGGTAAGCGTTGTCTTTGCGTTCTTATATGTACTGTAAAGCGGGACGTGAACGCTGACATAATCGCCCTGGTCGATCTCAACGCCGTGAGCGAGCTTGCCGACATATATTTCATATTTTGAGACGATCGGACTGATAAGACCCGCCTTTGCATAGAGGGTTACCGTGCCGCCGTTTGATGCGGTGAGAACGCCGTCCTTTGTCAGCGTTGCAATGCTGTTTGAAACGTTGTCCTTGGATGCATAGCTGACCGTTTCTCCGTCATCGCCGAGGAGACCCCATGTGATATCAGCCTTTGATCTCTCGGGATAGAGGACTGCGGTATACTGCTGAGGTGTGTCAAGCTCAAGAGTCTGCGGACCCGATATTGAAATATCAACGGGGGTTGTGATGAGCTTTCCTTTAACGGTAAATTCGAGGCTTTCGGAAACTCCGTCAACCGTAGCGGTTACGGTTGCTGTCCTCTTGTTAGCCGAGGAGATACCGCCTGCGTCTCTTGCCTTGACGATTCCGTTTGAGTCAACCGTCAGGACGCTTTCGTCCGACGAGCTCCAAAGGACATTCTGTGAGTTTGAACCTGCGGGGACAATGTCGGTCAGTCTTACCATTGTCGAGTCGCCCTCGGTGAGCTCGGTTTTGTCGGCGGTAAGGCTGAATTTTTCGATTTCAAGGCTTTGCACAATCGTAAATGTGATAGAGTCGTTGATTGACGCCTTGAGAAGATAGTTTGAAAGAGTTTTAACTGCTGTTGCGATAAGATCGGTTGTATTGCCTGTTGCGCCTGCAACGGTTACAAGTACATCGAGAACCGCTTTAAGCGCATTTTCACTGACGTTAAGACCGAGAAGCTTTATCATTATTTTTGCGAGCTGAGCTGTGTCAACCGATTCACCCGCACTGATTGCGGAGTTGATATAGCTCATAAGTCCGTCAACAAGGTCGTCGGCATTCGGGGAAACCTTAATCGTGACCTTGCCCTCTTTGAGGAATGAGACGTTGCCCTGATCGTCGATCGTCGCATAGTCCTTGCCCGAAGTCCAGATACTGTCGGTGTCGATGCTCCAGGTAACGCCGTAGCCGAGGCGCAGGGGAGTAACGCCGCCCTCCAGCTTGACGGTTCCGCCTACCGCAACCGTGGTGGGCAGGGACTCCTTGTTGGTAATGAAAGCTCCGTTGGGGATAAGAGATGCATACCATTTGTCGGAGTTTGTAACGAGCACCCTGACCTGATCCGAGGCGAGAACCTCACCGTCGGCGGAATAGAGCGTTACGGTTATGCCTGTATCAAGCGAATTGAGCTTGTCCTCAAGCTGCTTGATAAGGTAATCGGAAATGTTGCTCGGAATACCGCTCATTGACGCACGGACGGTATTGAGAATTGCCTCGGTGTCCATTGTGTCAAGGTCGATATTGTCGTTAAACAGCAGCTTTTCCATCGTCTTTGCCAAAGCCGGACCGATAACCGCAACGGTACGAACATCGTTGTCGATCCACAGCCTGACTGCGGCTCCCTTGGAGCTGTCGTGCGCATATATTTTGCCCGTGGAGTCAACGGAAACAATAAGCGGAGATTCGCTTGTCCACGTTATGTAGCCGCCCTCGGGCATTGAACAGTCAAGCAGCTTATGTGTGAGCTGGAGCTGTTCGCTTTCCATCAAAGTGATCTGTTCGGTGACAGAGGTTCCGTCCTCGGTGCAGATGTCGATCGCGTGAGTAGCCGCCGCAGACGCAGTAACGCCGAAAGCGGGCACCATAACCGTGACGAGCATTGCAATTGCGAGAACAAGGCTCTGCCATTTCATAAATGTCTTTTTCATTTTGATACCCCCAATAATTGGATATAAAAATACAGTTTTATTTTACCACAATGAAAGCAAGCGTTATTCCAAAACGGAAAATTACATAACTTTTTATATTTATTTTATATTTAAATGTATACGAAAAAATTTTTTGAGAAATTTTCAAAATATTAATATTTCTAATCTTATTTTAATAATCGGACGTTATACTTTAGTCACTGAAGCAAATCAGAATGAAAAACGGAGGTAATCACTATGAAAAAAATCAAAAAAATAATTTCGGTAATTATGGCGTGCCTTGTACTTGCGGGCGTTTTCGCAACAGGTTCGTTTGCGGCAGGCTATATCGGCGCCGAGAAAGCAAAAGAGATCGCACTTAATCACGCAGGTGTTGCTGCCGACAAGGCGCAGTATCTCAAGTGCGAATTTGACCGTGACGACGGAATTGCGGTTTATGATGTTGAGTTCTATTATGACAGAGTTGAATATGACTATGAGATCAACGCAAAGAACGGCAAGATAATCAAAGCCGAAAAGGACGGATTCGGAATCAATGTTCCGACACCGGGTCAGGAGTACATCGGCAAGGTTAAGGCTAAGGAAATCGCTTTTGCGGATGCTGGAATTGATCCGGCAAAGGCAAAGAAGGTAAAGGTCGATTTTGAGATCGATGACGGCGTTGCAAAGTACGATGTTGATTTCCACGCCGACAAGTTTGATTACGATTACGAGATCGACGCAGTTTCGGGCAAGATCATCAAGGTTGAAAAGGACCGTGACTTCGATTTTACGGATATGTTCTTCGTAAACTGGTTCGATGCAATCAAGGCTTTTATCGCAAATCTTTTCAAATAATATAAAGCAAAAAAAGCCCTGCTTCGGCAGGGTTTATTTTTGACAATATGAAATGATGTGGTATAATTGTTAAAAAGGAGCTGCTTTTTATGAGGATTCTTGTTGCCGAGGACGAGCGTGATCTTAACGGTCTGATTACAAAAAAACTTGCGAAATCCGGATACAGCGTCGATTCCTGTTTCGATGGGGAAGAGGCACTGTCATATATGGACTTCGCTGAATATGATGCGATTATTCTTGATATTATGATGCCGAAAAAGGACGGCTTTGCCGTGATCCGTGAGATAAGGCAGAGGGGACTCAAAACACCCGTAATCTTTTTGACGGCGCGTGATTCGATCGAGGACAGGGTATCCGGACTTGATCTCGGCGCAAACGATTATCTTGTAAAGCCCTTTTCTTTTGACGAGCTTTTGGCAAGACTGCGTGCAATGACAAGGGTAAAATACGGTATGGCGGAAAACGTTCTTACTCTTGACGGACTTACGGTTGACTGCCTAACGCACGAGGTTAAGCGTGATGGCAATATTATCTCGCTTTCGGCAAAGGAATATACAATGCTTGAATATATGATGAGAAATGCCGGAATAGTTCTTTCGAGGGAAAAGCTGGAAAATCACGTCTGGAATTATGACTATGACGGCGGAACGAATCTCGTCGATGTATATGTCAGCTATCTGCGCAAAAAAATCGACGGCGGATTTGACAAAAAATTGATTAAAACAGTCCGTGGATTCGGATATGTGATAAGTGATGAATGATGAAAAAAATTCCTTTAAAAATTAAAATCACCCTTTGGTTTGCAACAATCCTCATTTTCCTTGTATCCCTTTCATACATTCTAGTTATTTCGGTCAGCAGCTCGGTTCTTTTGAAAAATCTGAGAAACGATCTTATAATGACGGTTGAGGATAATTTTGATGAAATCGAATATTATGACAGTCTCAGCGATGTGCTTGACGACAATGATTCGGATCACTATCTTGCGTACAAGGACGGATTTATTGAAATAGACGATGATTTCATCGGCAATATGAACGGAATCTACACTGTTATATATGACGAGAACGGAAGCCGGCTTTACGGAACCGACCCGACCGAAAAGAGGGCGGACAGTGAGAATTTCAGCGATAAAAAGCTCAGAACCGTTCGGCTCGGCGGGAAAGAATACTATATCTATGACCGACACCTTACCAACAAGGGCGTTGAGAATATGTGGATTCGTGGAATCGTCAGCCACGAAAAGGCTGACGAGCCGATTTCCGATGTCGCAAGGCGGTCAATGATCGCTCTCGTTGCTCTCGTTATTCTCGGAATCGGCGGCGGATATATTATCGCTATGAAGTCGCTTAAACCGATCAAAGACATTGAGGCGGTTGCACGTGATATTTCACAAAGCGGCGATCTGAAAAAGAGAATAAAACTTGACAAGGGCGACAAGGAGCTGTATAGCCTTGCCGAAACCTTTGACGGGATGTTTGATAAGCTGGAAAGGTCATTCGAAAGCGAAAAGCAGTTTACAAACGATGTTTCTCACGAGCTGAGGACGCCTATGGCGGTTATAATGGCTCAATGCGATTATGCGCTGAGCGAAGAAATGACCCTTGAAGAATATAAGGAGTCAATTGAGCTGATACGCCGACAGGGAAGTAAAATGTCAAAGATGATTACACAGATGCTTGATTTTTCAAGGATTGAGCGCAGAAGCGAGAAATATCCGACGGAAAAAACGGACTTTTCGGAAATTGTCAGGAGTATTTGTGACGATCTTTCACTTATAAAAATGAAAAACATCGTAACCGAATGTGAGACAGAGCCCTATATATATGTAAACGGAAACTATATGCTTTTGACGAGGCTTGTTACTAATCTTGTTTCCAATGCTTACAGATACGGAGTTGAAAACGGCAAAACCGTTGTCAGCTTACACCGTGACGGAGATTTTGCGGTGCTGAGCGTAAAGGACAACGGAATCGGAATAAAAAAGGATGATCTTGAAAAGATTTTCCACAGATTCTATCAGGCTGACCCGTCACACAGCGACGGCGGAACGGGTCTCGGACTTTCAATGGTGAAAGAGATTGCCGCTTTCCATCACGGCACCGTAACCGTGAACAGCGAACCCGGGCACGGCAGCGAGTTCATTGTCCGCATCCCAACGGTGTAAAGTTTAATCGCACCCGCACGAACGGTATTGATGAAACCTGAACCGTGTGGTACGATAATTATGAAAAAGCCTCTCCTGAAAATCGGGAGAGGTTTTTGCTATATTATGAGGTTTAAGACGAGCATTGAAATGCAGGCGGGAATGCCGAGGCAGACGGAGGCGGCAACGGTATACCAATTGATTGCCACGGTTACTCCGGTCAGAAGTCCGAGAGCGTTGACAGCAAGGAGAGAGGCGAGTCCCTGAAACGCCGAGATAAACAGGCATTTAAAGAAATGACCTTTTTTCAGCATCACGAATATCGGGATGAGCAATAAAAGACAGACGGCGGCTGTGACGGCATATTTCATTTTGTGTTACCGTACTCTCCGCAAAGCCTTTCCAGCTTCGCTTTTTTTATCAGGAAGCTGTATTGCGCTTCCAGCTCTTTCATTCGATATATCAAAGCCTCGATTATCAGCGGATCGGTTGCTTCATTGAAACGGGCATATGTGCCCTTGAGCTGGAGCTTTATGTATTCCGCCGTTTCTGCAAGGTCATTGTCGTAATTATAAACTCTGTCTGTATCTGAAAAAATATCAAGGATCATTTTTTATTCCCCCGTTAAAAATATTCGGTTACGGTCAATAAAATCATATTGATAAGACAGGCAAAATATGATAAAATAAAGCATAAATTTTTACGGAGACGGTGTTATGATTTATGACATTATGATTGTCGGCTGCGGAGCCTCGGGTCTTGCGGCGGCAGTAGGGGCAAAGCGTGCAAACGGAAAACTGAATGTTGCCGCTGTTGAGGCACTGCCGAGAGTCGGCAAGAAAATACTTGCCACGGGTAACGGCAGATGCAACCTTACTAATGTCAATGCCGAACCGTCGGTATACAGAAACGGAGATTTTGCAGGCTATGCTTTTAATGAATTTTCTCCGAAAAGGGTTATTGATTTTTTCAAATCAATCGGTTTGATGTGCGTCAGCGACTCGGAGGGCAGGGTGTATCCGATGAGCAACACCGCCGCATCCGTTCTCGACGCTCTCAGATTTGAGGCCGAGAGGCTCGGTGTGAATTTCATATGCGAAAATCACATTGACTGCATAAAAAAGAAAAATGGTTTATTCTCCGTGGGTGAAAACACCGCAAGGAAAGTTATTATCTGTACGGGCGGGTGTGCATCTCCGTCGCAAGGCTCGGACGGAAGCGGTTTCGGACTTCTTAAATCCCTCGGACACAGGATCACCGATATTCACCCCGGACTTGTTCAATTAACCGTTGAGGAAAATACAAAGCCGATCAAAGGAATACGTGCAAAAGCAAATGTTATTCTGAAAGCCGGGGAGAAAAGAATCGACAAATCAAACGGCGAGGTACTCTTTACCGATTACGGACTTTCGGGCATTTCGATTATGGATATCAGCCGCAGTGTCGCAAACGGAAAATATGATTGTTCCGTTGATGTTCTTCCGTCTTGCACATTCGGCAAAGCTGTTGAATTTCTGAAATCAATGAGCGGTGAAATGCCCGTGGAAAATGCTTTGGCAGGTATGATGCCGAGAAAGCTCGGACAGTATATCCTCAAGCGTGTCGGGATAAACAGCGGCGCCGAGGTCGGAAAACTTAATGAGAAAACGATTGAAAAAATAATCGGAACGGCAAAAAATCTGATATTTACGGTTAACGGGACAATGGGCTTTAAAAATGCGCAGATCACGGTCGGCGGAGCCGAGGTAAACGAGTTCAATCCGAAAACAATGGAGTCGAGACTCGTGAGCGGTCTTTATTGCGCGGGTGAAATCTTAAATGTTGACTCCGTATGCGGCGGGTTTAATCTCCAGTGGGCGTGGGCAAGCGGTTTGCTTGCAGGCCGCAGTGCCGCCGCTGAATGAAATTGAGAGGTAATTATGAAACGGGTATTTTGTCTTTTATTGGCGATGCTGCTGCTTTGCTCGTGCAGTATTGTCGGCAAACCTAAAAATAAGAAAAGCAACGGCAAAGAAATTTCCGCTGTATGGATATCATATACCGAGCTTTCGATGATAGATGAGGACGGCGGCGACGAAGCCTCGTTCAGAGAAAAAATTTCAACGATGTTTGATAGGTGCGAGGAGCTCGGAATCAATACTGTTTTTGCACAGGTTCGTCCGTTCTGCGATGCGATGTATCCGTCGGAGATTTTCCCGTGGTCAAAATATCTGACGGGCTATCAGGGTGATCCCGTGTACTATGATCCGCTTGAAATTATGGTTGACGAGGCTCACGAGAGGGGAATGGGACTGCACGCATGGATCAATCCTTTCAGGGTTTCGTTCGACACGGATTTGGATAAGCTGAGCAAGAAGAACCCGGCAAAAATCCTTCTCTCAGATGAAAAGACCAAGGATCGGGTTGTCACCGCCGACGGCGGACTTTATCTCAGCCCTGCGTCAACAGAGAATCATAAGCTGATTGTTGACGGCGTTCGTGAAATAATCAGAAATTACGAGGTTGACGGAATACATATCGACGATTATTTCTATCCGTCGACAGACGAAAGCGTCGATAAAGTATATTATGACCGGTATAAAAAGAGCGGCGGTAAGCTCTTCCACGATAAATGGAGACTTGAGGTAATCTCATCGTTTGTTTCGCAGATGTATACTGCGATCAAGAGTGAGAGATCCGACTGCGTTTTTTCAATCAGTCCTGCCGGTAATATCACGAACAATTACGAGGAAGAGTATGCTGATGTTGAGCGCTGGTGCTCGGAAAAAGGCTATTGTGACTGGATAATTCCACAGCTGTATTACGGCTTTGAAAATGAGGTTTTACCGTTTGACAAGGCGTGCGATAACTGGTCGAAGCTCGACACGGACGGTACTGTCCGTATGATTTACGGCATAGCGGCTTACAAGGTGAACGACAGCGACGAGGAGTTTGACGCAGGAAAGGGTATAATTGAAAAAGAAATATCCGTCGCAAAGGAAACGGATAATTACGGCGGAATTGCGTTCTTCTCCTACTCGGCACTGGCTGATCCCGAGCGTGAGGATGAATTTAAAAACATCAAGTCATCTGTTTTCACGAATTTTGCGTCTGAGGAAGAAGGACAGCAGAGTAGCGGGGATGCAGAGTAAAAACCACAGCACGGAAAAAAGAGGGCAGATCTGACCGAGAACGTTATATTTTTCCTCGGAGTAATCCCAGACCTGCATATGAAACCCACGGTTGACAATGCAGCCGACGATAAATTCAAGCGCTGTTATTATTGCACTTCCGGCAAGGCAACGGACAATTAAACTGCGTGTTTTGATTTTTATGTTCGTTATATAAATAATCAGCAGGGCGGCGCCTCCCGTAATTGTCATTGTCCAATGGGTGAAGCCACGGAAAATGACTTCGATAAGGCTGTAAATAATTCCGCCGAATGAAAAAACAATCAAATATTCTTTTAGCTTATCCATAATATCACCTATATTATGATAACCTTAAAAAACAAAAAGAAGCGCCTTATTTTCAGGTGCTTCTTACCAAAGGAAATAACTATCCGCCGATGAATTTTTACCGTCGGCGGATTTGTGCTTTATTTTATTTGTCTCGCTCCTCAAGGCAGTAGACGCCCGATTCGAGGACTACATATTCAAAAAATCCGACCTTAAAGTATTTCTTTAAGGGCTCTTTAAACTTCATATAGTCGTTGACCGAGTAGTCCTTGAGACTGATTGTCCGTATCTCGTTCGTTGCCTCGTTACAGACGAACAGCTTGTCCTTGTTTTTGAACACGTTAACGGGACGCCTGAATGCGACCGATGCGCCTCCGCCGATTCTCAGAAGGACTCTCTTTTCAATCGGGGAGAATTTGACAATTGAATTTCTGTCCGGAACAACGCACCAGAAGCAGTTGCCGTCAAGCGCAAGGCTTCTGATTGGGCAGTTCTGATAGACCAGCTTTTCCTGCATAGCAATTTTGCCGTTTGAATCGAAAATGTTCATATTTCCGTCGTCAAACAGCGTTACAACGCCGTTACTTTTGAGAACGGCTGAATCACAGGCTATGTAGTTTCCGAGCTTTTTGGCAATTTCACGGTACTGAAGTCCGAACTTTGCCTCAAGATATGTTTTTATTTTAACCGGCAGCGTTCTGTCGCCGTCCTGATCATATACATAAAAAGCGACTGTATCCTGACCGTTTTGAAGTCGGGTCTTTTGTGCATAGATAAATCCGACCTCCAACGGAATTATGTCAAGCACATTCGCTCTGACAACTCTTATCAATTAAATCACCTTTGTTTTTATGCAATACCGCACAAATGCGGTGCACATCTTACTTGGACCCCGCCAAGCCGGATACGGCCGATAGTAACCTGCGGTTAAAGCAGGTGGGTGCCTCCCGCACAGTTCTCGCTCCCAACGTCCGGCAAAAGCCGGGAGGTCTGCAATCCGTGTACGGAGCCGGGCTCCCTTAGATAAAATTGTAGGGTTAATATGGGCCGTAAGTTATCGCACAAGGCAGGGCTTTGTTGCTTATAAATTATTCCTCTTCATCATCGGAGAAAAGATCGGAAAGTCTTTCTTCAAAAATCTTTTGTACTTCGTCAAACTCTTTTGCGTCCTCGATCGGGCAAAGATATGTGTCTCCGTTTGCCTCTTCCTCAACCTTGAGAAGAATTATCTCACCGTCATCCTCGAGGATGTCCTCTGCGTCGTCATAGACGGGGAGGAGCGCAACGTAACGTGCATCGTCGGTTTCAATTCTGTCAAGCTCTTCAAAGATATGTTCTTCTCCGTTTTCGTCAACTACGCTGACGATATCGGGATCGTATTCCTTAGCCATTTTTCTTCCTCCGTGATCTTTTCATATAAATATATTTTAACCGCATTTTAGTTAATAGTCAAGTGAAAATGCAATTAAGTCATTTTTTATAAAAATTTTCAAGATTTTTCAAAAAAACTATTGACAAACCATAAAACCCGTGCTAATATATAGGTGAACAAAGGGAAACAACAAAAATAAACAAACAAAAACCAACAATAGTTTCCCAAATAAAAGAAAGGGAGGCGAGTCCAATGAACTCATCAGATGAAACACAATTTAATATGGCCGCCATCCGGTACTGTTAAATCTGAAATAAGAGGGCACGACAAAGCCAAATGAATAATTGATAAAGAGTGAAGATTTTAAACACCCGGCATCGCGGAGCAGTGGGAACGCCCACATTACATAGAAGGAGAGCGAGAAAGCTCGGGTCACCGTAAAACCAAGGAAAGGTGAGTATCAAGTACAGTTAATTGATCCTTCAACAAAGTTTGAAAGAGTGAGTTGAAATGTACAGGTAATAAGAATCCTTCTTAGTATTAAGTAAGAAGAAATTTTAATAAAATCTTAATTATGAATCAAATAAATTTGAGAGAGTGAGTAAGATGTTTTATTAAAGCTTCAAAATAACAAAATAACTTATAAAGGCGTGAGTCCGAAGAACAGTTAATTTATCTCGGAAAACCGAGAAAATATAACAGGTTTAATAACCAAATAAATACAGAAAGCGTGAGTCCAAAGGCATAGATAATTTTTCTTCATCAATTAAAATTGAGAGAGTGAGTGCAATGTTTCTTTAAGACTTTAACTCATACAAAATACTTTAAGAAAGCGTGAGTCCAAAGAACAGTTAAAACTTTTCCCAATTAACATTGAGAGAGTGAGTTAAGATGTTTTATTAAAGTTTAAGACAAACCTGAATTTATTATGAGAGAGTGAGTCCGATGAAAACGTAAAATTCTTCCGGTTAATAAATTGAGAGAGTGAGTACGATGTTTCATTAAAACTTTAAACTAAACAAAATTTACTCAGAAGAGAGTGAGTGACAATGTACACTTAATCATAACTCATAGTAATATGAAAAGGTGTGAGTCCGAAATTCTGTAAATAACTAACAGCGGTCATCAGAAATGGTGACCGCTTTCATCGTCTATGCTGTTTGCAAATTACGGTGTGCATAATGTCAAATAATTGTTACCTGAAAGAAAAGGAGCCCGTGTGAGCTCCTTAATTTTTTGCGGTATAATTAATCGTTTGCCGTCAGCGGGGCGAGGGTCTGTGTTTTGAAATCGGAGACCATAAACTGCGGGTAGCGTTTGTCGGTTCCTGCCTTAATGCTGCCGTCGGTTGACAACAGCCACATAACAAAATCGGCGTAATCCGTGCCATATGAGCCCGCAACGTGCGGAGCGTATTTGATCATATATGTGTATTCGGGGAGGATTGCCGTCGAAAGATCAACGCAGCGGTCGGGTGAAAGAAGAGACGGATTTTTTGCTACATAATCGTCACCGAGCGTCTCACCGTAGCTTGCGACGGTAGCATAGCCCGAGGTGTTGTAGGTTTCAAGCGTTGTGTCACCCATAAAATATGAGTGTTCATAGAGCGGAACGCAGGGAAGTCCGTAATTTGAGAGTACGGCAACCTTGATCCCGCTTTTTATCATTTTCTTCAGAAGTGTCGTTCTGCCAGCCATCATATCTTGCAGCGCCTGAGCTTTTCCGATAAATGCCGCATTTTCAGCCTTCGTATCGCCGAAAACAAAGTCAATTGCATCATTGAAATCCTCGGGCTGAACGAGACCCCAAAGCGATAGAGTATACCCGAAAACGGGGACAAGAATTTTACTGTATATCTCATCCTGCTTCATTTCGAGAATGCCGTCGCAAAGCCGGGTTATAAGCCCGAATATGCCTGTTTTATAGATGACGGACATCAGGGGATCTGTTATCGGGTTACTGCCTATGAATGTGCGGAGCATATTATAAAGCACGTCTCCGTCAATTTTGAGCTTGCCTGTTAAAACATCGGAGGCAACCTGTGCGCCGCAAAATGTTGACGACATAAATATACATCTGTCAACACGGCTGTAACCGTATTTTGTAAGATAAGCGACGGTCATAATTCCGCCCATACTTGCGCAGACAATATTTACTTTGCTGTGACCGCTTTCCCTGACGGCACGTTCAACTGTTTCGTTTATCTCATCGGCAACCGAAAGGGGATCGAGCCGCCAGTCGTAATTTATGTAGTAAACGTGATTCTCGTCGTAGTGCTCGACGAATGTGCGGAGAAGTCCCATCTCGTTAGATGTTTGATCGCAGATCTCGGGATAGTTTTCGGCGCTTTCGGGGTATTTCAGCATACCTGTATTGTAAGCCGGTTCACCGTTATGATCCATAGTGTTGTATTTCACAACGTTATAAGCCCCGTCAATAATCTCGTCAAGTGCCTTTTCTTTGTCACGGAAGATAAGCAGTTGTGATGCGGATTTTATGAGTGCAGGAGCAAGCGTTCCGAACGAAAAGTCGAAGGCTCTTGTCTCGTTCTCCGTGCCGACATCACGGCGGACATTTATTGGATCCATTCCACGAACAAGAATAACCGGCAGCTCATCGCACGGCTCTTTCGCAAATGCGGTAACGCAGAGCGAGAATGTCATTACAATTGTCAACAAAATACAAATTACTTTTTTCATATAATCCCTCCGTTTAAACATTATAAATTAAAGCGCAAATAAATTCAATTATTCAAAATGACGGTTTTTATTTTCACTTTACAAAATCAGAATAATGTAATGTTTTTTCTCTTCTTGAAAAAGGTAGAGAAATATGTTATTCTAATAAAAAAGGAGGAGAAAAAATGGAGGAAAATAAAATTCAGTTTACACTGTCAAAGGAGACTGTATCTTTCACAGAGATGAGAGATGTTCAACGGTTTGCGCTGAACAAGAAAAAAGTATTTATATTTGAAATAATCACATATATTGCATCTCTGATTTTGTTTATCACAAATTTCATTTATTTTACATATAAAGGTTTGATTACCGCAACGGTTTGCACGCTTTTTATGGTTTATATTGACGATATAGCTGCGTTGATTGAATATGGGAAAATCAGAAAGGGCAACGCAAAATCAGTAATTACTTTCGAGAATGATCACATATCTTTTTCCGCCGAGTCGGCATATTCGGAGATCGGATATGACCTTGTGAACGACATAACAAGAACCGATAACGGAGTCTTTTTGACGGTTCAAAAGAAAGCGGTATTCTTCTTCTCAAATTCGGATATTGAAAAATGTATTCCTGTGAATGAATTTTTATCGTTTATTGAGGAAAGAACAAGATTGAGCATAAAAGAAAAGAGGCATTTCCACTCAAATACGGTTGCGTTTAAAATTGTTGCGTCAATGTTAGTGGCGGCGTTTATAATCGCTCCGTTTACAATTTTTTCAATGCCTAAAGAGTTCGAGTATAACGGCTGTTCAATTGAGATGAACAAAAGCTATTATGACGACGAGTCCGAAGAATACGATGCGCTTTATCTTGAATCCACATACGAGAAAGTCAATGTAAACATCTATAATTACGATGCGCAGGGCTTTAGCGATGCATATGATTACGGTCATAAGGTTTCAAGCGTGATAGAAGTTCTGGAGGTCTTTTCTCAGAATATTATTGAGAATTACGACGGAATGAGACTTGAACGCAACGGCGAATGGGTTACGGCATTGCCGACGGGTATGAAGGTTTTCAAAATGAAATACAAAGACAATGGGGATTATATATACGGAATCTTTTGCATTGAGAAAGTCGGCGATACTTATTATTTTGTCGAGTTTACGAAGATCGGCGATTTCAGTAAAAGACTTGATGAAAAGATAGATAAATATATTTCTTCAATCAATATCGGATCGGAGACATAAATATGCGAATGTATGATATTATTCATAAAAAACGTAACGGCGGGGAGCTGTCCGAAAGGGAAATAAAATTTTTCGTTGACGGCTATACCGACGGCAGTATTCCCGATTATCAGGCGTCGGCTTTATGTATGGCGATTTATTTCCGTGGAATGAGCGCCGATGAGACAGCCGCTTTAACTCTGGCCATGGCTGACTCGGGGGATCGGATTGATCTGAGCGGAATTGACGGCTTTACGGTCGACAAGCACAGTACAGGCGGAGTCGGCGACAAAACCTCGCTTATTGTTGCGCCGATCGTTGCGGCAAACGGCGGCAAGGTTGCGAAGATGTCGGGACGTGGGCTCGGTCATACGGGCGGAACGGTTGACAAGCTGGAATCAATTCCGGGATTCAGGACGTCGCTCACTCCCGATGAGTTTATAAATCAGGTTAACGATATCGGTCTTTGCATTGTCGGACAGACGGGGGAGCTTGCTCCTGCGGACAAAAAGCTGTATGCTCTGCGTGACGTTACCGCAACGGTCGAGAGTATCCCTTTGATTGCCTCAAGCATTATGAGCAAAAAGCTCGCCGCAGGCTCACAGGGTATTGTTCTTGATGTTAAAACAGGAAGCGGAGCTTTTATGAAAACCGTTGAGGATTCGGAAAGGCTCGCCGAGGAAATGGTTTCAATCGGCAAGGCGGCAGGCAGAAAGGTTACCGCACTGATAACCGATATGGATATTCCGCTCGGTGATTCCGTCGGTAATTCGCTTGAGGTTATTGAGGCGATCAAAACGCTGAAAGGCGAGGGTGAGAAAAGCCTTACCGAGGTGTGTCTCAGCCTTGCGGCTCAGATGCTCTGTATGGTGACGGGCAGGGATGATAAGACCTGCTGTGAAATGGCAAAAAAGTCAATTGAGGACGGTTCCGCTCTCAACAAGCTCAGAGAGATGATTACGGCTCAGGGTGGCAATGCGGATGTTATTGATGACAGCGGGAAATTCAAACAGCCGAAATTTTCCGCCGAGATTATCTCGGAAAAGGACGGATATATCAGCCGGACGGATGCCGAACGGGTCGGTATCGCTTCGGTAATTCTCGGCGCAGGACGGGAGAAAAAAGGAGATCCGATTGACCCGAGCGCAGGAATTATCCTGAAGAAGAAAACGGGCGATTCTGTAAGCAAAGGCGATGTTTTGGCAACGTTCTATACCGATGATGAGACAAGATTTGACGCGGCAAAACGTGAATTTCTCGACGCACTTACTTTTGGGAACGAGAAACCAAGCGAGAAAAAACTGATATACAAAATTATCAAATGAATAAATAAAAGCTGACCGTTTATGCTAATTCCGGAGGGAATTATATGATAACGATCAGCTTTTATGATACAAAGCCGTATGACAGGGAGTTTTTTAACCTGATTAATGAGCAGTACGGCTTCACGATAAACTATTTCGAGACGAAACTCAGCGCACGAACCGCAAAGCTCGCCGAGGGGTCGGACGCCGTTTGTGCTTTTGTAAATGACGATGTGTCGGCGCCTGCAATTGACGCACTGCATAAGCTCGGAGTGAAACTCATAGCAATGCGCTGTGCCGGATACAATAATGTTGATGTGAGGTATGCGGACGGCAAAATTCCGATTGTCAGAGTGCCTGCGTACTCGCCCTATGCCGTCGCAGAGCACGCAATGGCTTTGCTCTTAACGTTGAATCGCCGAATCCACAAGGCGTTTTTGCGTACAAGAGATTTTAACTTCAGCCTTAACGGATTGACCGGCTTTGACCTTCACGGAAAGACCGTCGGAGTTATCGGAACAGGTAAAATCGGTGCAGCATTCATTGATATTTGCCGCGGATTCGGGATGAGGATAATCGCTTACGATCTTTTCCCGAATAATGAATGGGTTGAATATGTCGATCTTGATACACTGCTGAGCCGATCGGATGTTATATCGCTTCACTGTCCGCTTAACGGATCGACAAGGCATATGATAAATGCAAAAAATATTGATAAAATGAAAAAAGGCGTTTTTATCGTCAACACGTCACGTGGCGCATTGATTGACAGCGAGGCTCTTCTTTATGGCTTGCTCAATGAAAAAATCGGCGGAGCTTGTCTTGACGTTTATGAGGAGGAGTCGGATCTGTTTTATGAGGACAACTCTTCGAGAATTGTTAAGGACGATATTCTGACGAGACTGATCTGCCTGCCGAACGTTATTGTAACGTCGCATCAGGGATTTCTGACAAGGGAGGCGCTGGCAAATATCGCTTCAACAACACTCGAGAATATAAGCGAATTTTTCGCCGATGGGTCGCTTGACAATGAGATTTTGATAGAAAATTCAAAAAACAGGGTGTAAAGTCCACACAGTAGGACTGAAAAAACGAAAATAATCGAACAAATGTGTTGACAAATTAAAAAAACCTGGTATAATAGAACTCGTAAAGAACAAACGTTCGGAAAACGTTCGGTTAAATTCAGGAGGTTTTAATTATGACAACAGCACTTGCAATAAGAACAATACTTGAGATAGCAGCAGTCATTTTTGTAATATTCGGTGTTCTGCACGAGCAGAAGTTTATTGACTTTGAAGATAAGGTGATCCGTATGATTGCTAAGAAAATCTATCTTCGTAAGCGCAAAAAGGCGATTGCAAGAAAGCGTGCCGCTCAGCAGGCTCGCCGTCAGAGAGAGGAACAGCAGAGAAGAGCGGAAATTTACAGCTTTGTTGCCTGACAATTGAATAGGGTAATCACCGCCGCCGTGTCATACCGATACGGCGGTTTCTTCCGAAAAAATAGGGCTGTTGTCAAATGCAACAGCCCTATTTTTATAGTTCAAGTCCGTAAACCTTAACGGCATTTTTATATAATATTTTGTCTGCGTCCTCTTTACTGTATCCGAGTGACATAAAGCGTTTAACCTCGGTATCAACGTTCCACATCGGATAGTCGGTTCCGAAAAGCACTCTGTCAACGCCGTAGCGTGCAATTATCTCACGGATTTTATCGTCGGAAAGCGCATAGAACGCCGACGAACAGTCAACGTAGAAATTTTTTCGATCAGCGAGCAGGTGAGACGCCTCCTCCCACATCGACCAGCCGCCGAAGTGTGCGCCGACAACAACCATTTTGTCGTATATATCGAGGATCGGTATCAACCTGTTTGGATTGGAGTAGTCATATCTGCTGTCTCCCGTGTGCAGCAGAACAGGAAGATTAAATTCCTCGCAAAGTTCATATATTTTAAGGCATCTGTAATCGTCGAGCTTAAACTGCTGAATATCGGGATGCAGCTTAACACCGCCGAGACCGAGAGAAACAAGCTCCTCAACGTCAGACCTGAGATTTTCGCTGTCGGGATGAAGTGTGCCGAGACCGTAAAGAGTTTTCGGGTGGGCGGCAACCTCTGCGGCAATAAAACGGTTGATTGAGCTGACCTGTTTCGGTGTTGTTGCAACGGACTGAACGACGAATCTGTCGATTCCGGCTTCCTTGCCTTTTTCAAGCAGGGTAGAGACCTTTCCGTCATAGGTGGTCGGCAGTGAATAGAAACGTCCCGTACTGTGCGCCGCTTTATCGGCTATCTTGTCAGGATATATGTGGCAATGTGCGTCAATGATCATAAAAAACACCTTCTTGTGCTGATAATAAACAATTATATTACCGTTTTTTTACGATGTCAAGCGACGCAATAAAGATTAAACATTCTTTGTTTCGGGTCTTGAATTTACAATTGTATAATGTTATAATATAAGTATAAATTTACAATTTCCGAGGGAGGAATACCGATGCTTGAAAATCCTGCATTCAACGAGAATAATGAGAAAATTCTCTGCGAAATGAACGGCAAAAACGCCGAGATGAATATGAACATTTGGGTAAAAAAACTTGCAAAAGGGGAGAAGTATGAAATTTTCAGCCCCGAGAACGAAACCGCTGTTCTTATTCTTAAAGGAAATATGAATATCAGCTGGAACGACAGAACAGAGAATATGAAGCGTAAAAATCCGTTTGAAAAGACGCCGTATTGCCTGCACGTGTGCCGTGGAATAAAGATTTCCGTTGAGGCGCTTGAGGACAGTGAGTTTCTTGTTCAGCAGACGGACAACGAGAGGGAGTTTGAGCCAGTATTCTATAAGCCCGAGGACTGCCTTTATCAGCATTTCGGAAAAGGTCAGTGGGAGGGCACCGGCTACCGTATCTGCTCTACAATGTTTGATTACGACAATGCGCCGTACTCAAATATGGTAATGGGCGAGGTATTCAATCAGCCTGGCAGATGGTCGAGCTATCCGCCGCATCATCACCCACAGCCGGAGGTTTATTATTACCAGTTTGATCCGCCGCAGGGATTCGGAGCCTGCTTCAACGGTGACGATGTTTTCAAGAGCACGGACGGTGCATACTGCACAATCACCGACGGAAACGATCACGAGCAGGTTACTGCTCCGGGTTACACGATGTATTATGTATGGATGATCCGCCACACTGACGGCGATCCGTGGTATAAGACAACCCGTCTTTATTCAAAGGAGCACGAATGGCTCGTTAATGCTGACTGATAAAAAATTATACCGCTCGAACTTAGGTTCGGGCGGTTTTTTACGGTTATTTCTCGTTTACTGCGATCATTATTTCACACGAATAATTCGGGTTGCTCACATCGGCAGATGGATAGACCTCTATTTCGATTCCGTTGCCGTATTCGTATGACATACTCTGTGGGAAAAACTCCGTGCAGATTTTCTTATATGTCTCTTTAAAGGCGTCGGGCATCTTACCCTTACAGGTGAAGCTCGCAAATGTGTACGCCGGAATATCAATGATTTCAAACTCATCATTTTCAAGCGGTGTTCCGTTATATACCGCACCGATTCCGTAGGGGAATCCCGAGCTGTCCAAGCTCTCTGAAAAACAAATTCCGAGTATTCCGTGCAGATCGCTGAAGTCGGCGTATTTGCAAAGCCTGTCTATTGATCCGTCCGAGCCCATTTCAGCCCAAAATGCGGAGATGTCCGACGTTGCGGTGTCGCCCTGCAGCTTGTTTACGTGCTTCTTTTTACAAATAATCTTAAATGCGTCTTTCTTCTCAATTTTGTAGTCCATAAAATTGCCTCCGTCTAAAGTTAATTTGACAGAAAGTCTTGAGAACGAGCGAACCTTTTCACCGTGGCGTGCCTGCGTCGGAGTGATACCGTGAAACCTTGTAAAGGCTCTTGTGAAGCTCTCGGGCGATTCATAGCCGTAATCCAGAGCGATGTTTATGATTTTGTCATCGGTATGCCGCAGCGCTTCGGCAGCCAATGACAAACGGCGCATACGGATGTAGTCGCCGAGAGTAAATCCGCATATCATACTGAAAACCCTTTGAAAGTGAAATGAGGACGAAGCCGCCTGTCTGGCAATCGCTTCGTAATCAATTTCATCGCAAAGATGCTCCTCAGTGTAGTTTATCGCTTTTTGGATTCCGCTTATCCAGTCCATACGATCTCTCCTTTCCGTGTGATCAAATTATAGCAGGGGAGGCTGATCTTTTCCTGACTATTTGTGCTGAGCTATGTCAATTCATTATATTATCAATAAAAATTGATGTCAACAAAAAAAGAGACAAGCCTTTCGACCTGTCTCTTATAGGTGAATAATTTAATTATTCGTTGATAGCAGTAACAACGCCTGAACCAACTGTACGTCCACCCTCACGGATAGCAAAACGAAGACCCTCTTCGATAGCGATCGGAGTGATGAGCTCAACGTCCATTGTAACGTTATCGCCGGGCATACACATCTCTGTTCCCTCAGGAAGAGTGATAACGCCTGTAACGTCTGTTGTTCTGAAATAGAACTGAGGACGATAGTTGTTGAAGAACGGTGTATGACGGCCACCCTCGTCCTTAGTCAGAACGTAAACCTGACCTGAGAACTTTGTGTGAGGATGGATTGTGCCGGGCTTAGAAAGAACCTGGCCACGCTCGATGTCTGTTCTCTGGATACCACGAAGAAGAGCACCGATGTTGTCGCCTGCCTCAGCATAGTCGAGGAGCTTACGGAACATTTCGATACCTGTAACAACAGTCTTCTTCTTCTCGTCGGAAAGACCAACGATCTCAACTTCGTCAGACATCTTGAGCTGTCCACGCTCAACTCTACCTGTAGCAACTGTACCACGGCCTGTGATTGTGAATACGTCCTCAACAGGCATAAGGAACGGAAGGTCAGCCTTACGGTCAGGAGTCGGGATGTAGCTGTCAACAGCATCCATGAGCTCCCAGATGCAAGCAAGCTCAGGAGCGTTTACGTCGTCTCCGTCATACTCAAGAGCCTTAAGAGCAGAACCCTTGATGATCGGTGTGTCGTCGCCCGGGAAATCGTACTCGTTAAGAGTCTCACGGATCTCCATCTCAACAAGCTCGATAAGCTCAGGATCGTCAACCTGGTCGATCTTGTTCATGAAAACGATGATGTAGGGAACGCCAACCTGACG
>DKDP01000020.1:0-419 GCA_002449395.1 Ruminococcaceae bacterium UBA6845
GATCATCCGATTCCTTTGTCGGCTCGTCACCGTCGAATGTCGGCGTTGTGTCAACATACCATTCGCTCTGCTGAAGGATTTCATCACCGTTTTTAAACGTAATCGTGTACTTGGCTTTCTCCTGCCATTTAGCAGTGAGAACCAAATCCGACGTCGGCGTGAATGTTCCCTTATACTCATTACCCTGTCCGTCAAACCAGCCGAGGAATATGTAATTCTCTCTTTCAGTCTCGGGTACAGTAACGGTTTTATCCGTCCACTGAGCGGTCATTGTAATCGTTTCGCTCTCATCGGTGAGATTTTTAACCTCTGCCTCGTCGGCATAAATCTTTCTGTCCTTTGAGCAAAGCCAACCGTTGAAGTCCGATTTTACCGTTGAGACTGTGTTTGCCGTTACGCCGTCGTTATAATTGAACGTT
>DKDP01000020.1:459-25945 GCA_002449395.1 Ruminococcaceae bacterium UBA6845
CGGTAAACTTGCGCTCAAATCCGTTCTTTGTAAGGTTCTGAGCAACGTCATATGTATGCTTAGAATCAGCAGTTGCGCCGCTTCCACCGTTACCGTCATACGAAACCGTGTAGATTATTGCGTCCCAATTTGCCGTAAGTGTCATATCCTCTGTCGGAGTAATACTGCCGCTGACCTGCTTGCCTTCCTGATCCGTCCAGCCGCTGAATGTGTAGCCGCTTCTTGCAGGAGTCGGAATATCAACGCTTGCGTCTGCCCACTGAGCGGTCATTGTGATTGTTTCGCTCTTATCGGTGAGGTTTTTAACCTCTGCCTCATTGTCGTAATGGATTCCATTTTTTGAGCAAATCCATCCGTTGAATGTCGAAACAGCATCGACTGTCCTTGTTTCCGTTCTGCCGTCGTTATAATTGAACGTTACGGTAAACTTGCGCTCAAATCCATTCGGTGTAAGGTTCTGAGCAACGTCATAGGTGTGCGATGAGTTTGCAGTTGTACCGCTTCCGCCGTTCGGATCGTACTTGACCGTGTAGGTTATCGGCGTCCAGTGAGCGTAAAGCGTTGTGGTTTCGGTCGGGGTGTATGAGCCCTCAACCTTTGTTCCGCCCGTTGCCTCCGTGTACCAGCCGTCAAATGTATAGCCGGTTCTGCTTGCCGACGGGAGCGAAACGCTCTTATCCGTCCAGTTCGCATAGAGGTTAATTACATCCTTATCCTTTGCGGTAAGGTTAAGGACAGGCTGTCTGTCTTGGTAAACAACCGCACCGTCAGCCGAGGTTGCCCAACCATTGAATTCTGAGGACGCCGTAGCCTCTGTTGAGGTTGAACCGCTGTAGTTATAATCAAACGTCACGGTAAACTCACGGAAGAAGCCGTTTGCCGTGAGGTTCTTCTCTTCATCATAGGTATGTGATGAGCTTGCTGTATCGCCGCTTGTTGCGCCGTTTCCGTTATATGCAATAGTATAAGTGATCGGATCCCAGTGAGCATAAATATCAAAGTCACGGTCGAGCGTATCGCTGAAGCTCGGTGCGCTTGAATTTACTTTTGTTGAACCGTCGGTAATCTTTGTTACGCCCGATCTCTGATTATACCAGCCGAGGAAGTTATAGCCTGTCTTTGTCGGTGTGCCGAGATCGGAATATGTTGAATGAAGATCAACGAGCGAATCCGATGTTGCTGTTACATTCTTCGTATAGTCCATGCTTGCATGGAACTTGAAGTTGTCAAAATCAACAGGAACATTCGGATTTACCGATAAAAAGACCTCTACCCTTTCGCCCGTCGAAAGTGATTTAAGCATATGAGTTGAGCTTGTTCTGCTGATAGTCGATGTATATACCGTTGCCGAGCAGCCCATTGCGTTACCTCCGACATAATATGTCGAGAAAAAAACGTTCTTCGCTTCGGTATTGGTTGCCGAAAGAATGTCAAATGTGCCCGTTGTCGTCGGAGTACCGTCGAGAGTGAACAGATCGGACATTGTATTGTATGTTACCGTAACACCGTTAACGTCCTTTGTATATGACGGATAATATGTCTTTGTTACGCCGTCAAGTTTGATATCATAAGACAAGCCCTGTGCCCTGTAGCCGCTCTTAGCCGTGTCTGCGATGAGGTCGGCAATGAGGTTACGGCCGACATTCTTGGTAAGAGTATTTACCTGCCATGAAAGAACGGGGTAATTCGCATTGATGCCCGCTTTATAAGCATAGGAATTACCGACCGAGCTAATGCCCGAAACCGTTCTGCCTGTGTTCAATGTTGAAAGGCTTGATGTGCCTGTCGATATTGTGCTTGAATTGTAACAACCGTAGGTTGTTGCGGTTTTATTGCCCGAAAACTGCGTTGTAACGCCTGTTGTTGTTTTATTGTAGCTGTTGTAAAGATATACACTGCTGTTGCACCAGCCAACAAGTCCGCCCGAGGTGTTGCCATATACGGCAGGAGCGTTGTTGTAGGAATCAGCAACATAAATGGTGTTACCGTAACCGATAAGTCCGCCGGCATAAAGTCCCTTTGAGCCTGAAGCGGCGATTGTTCCGTCGGTGCCGTTGCCGTTGAAGCACTTTGACATATATATCGTACTTCCGTTAAAGCGACCCATGATACCGCCGATCTGCGTGTTGCCTGCATTCTTGGCAACAAGAGTACCGTAGTTTCCGCACTGAGTAATTGTAAGGGTACTGCTTGATGAGAACTCGCCGACAATACCGCCGACATTGTTACGGCCTGAAATCTGACCGTAGTTTATACATTTTGTAACGGTGCTTGCGTCGTCCTCAATCCATCCGACAATACCGCCTACAACATTATCGCCCGAGGTTGCAGTTTCCGTAACATAACCATAATTGTAACAATTGGTGAAATCGCAGAAGCCGTATTCCTTACCGACAATACCGCCGAGGTATGTCGCACTTGTTGATGACGAGGAAATATTACCGTAGTTATAAAGGTTTGTATATTTGTGACGCTGAGTTGTCGAACCGTGGTTATTGGTGTTTCCGACAAAGCCGCCGACATCATTACCTGTTGATGCAAGATTACCCTTATTAACACAGTCTGAGATGTTGATCGTAGCCGCCTTGCTTGTATTGCCGAGATATCCTACGAATCCGCCGAGAGCCGATGCACCTGAAACGTTACCTGTATTAACCGTATTCTTGATTGTCCAAACAGATGAACCCGTCTGACTCTCCACCGTTGCAAGAATACCCGCACCGTTTGAGTTTCCGGTGGTTGAAACATTACCGGTGTTGAAACAGTTTGTAATTTCACAGCCGTCGTCCTCAATACCTCCGATAAGACCTGCGGTACTCTGATATCCCGTTACGTTAGCCTTATTGGTACAGTTATTCATAACAAGCTTGCCCTTGTCGTAGCCGACAAGTCCGCCGATCCAGTTTGCTTTTACGTTTAAGGTTGAGGTATTGTGACAATTTTCCATTGTCAGCGTTTTGTCAGAGCTGTTCTTGCCGAGGATACCTCCGACATTTTCATTTTGCGCCGTAAAAGATTGAGCCGTATTAGAGCAGTTTTTTATTGTAATACCTGCATCATTGCCCGAGCTCAAAATTCCTGCAATACCGCCGATGTGCTTATGTCCGCCCGAGATATTACCTGTGTTGTTTGAGTTTGTTATGCTGATTGCGTCACTGCACTCGGTCGAACCGTTCAATCCGCCGACATACTGCTGACCGTTTATCGCTCCGCTATTATTACACTGACTGATCGTAAGCTTGACAGTACCGTTACCCAACAGACCGCCGACTCTGTCCGTACCCGTGACCGAACCGTTATTGGTGCAGCTTGTAAGGGAAACTGTCTGGGCTTGACCTATCAAGCCTCCTACGCAATTGTTAGAAGATGTGATAATACCGTTATTTGTATATGCTTGTGACGAAAGCTTTCCACTGATTGTTATCGAGCCCTCGGAATATCCGACAAGTCCGCCGCAATAAACACCGCTACAGTTTATTGCACCGCTGTTTGAGCAGTTTATAAACTGTATTGTTGTTGCTTTAACCTCGCCGAAAAGACCGCCTGAACATTTCGGGCTATCACCTGTGTTGCTGATAGTTGCGGTGTTATAGCAGTTTTCAACTCTGACGGTCGTGCCGTTTTCAAGATAACCGACCAAGCCGCCGCTTTGCTGTCTGCCGACAACGCCTGAGGTCTCACCGTCATATGTTGCATTAGAGTATGTACAGTTTGTAGCGGTAAAATCACCATATACCCTACCGACATAGCCGCCGCTCCAATAGGTCAGTGATTTGCTGCCGTTACCTGATAATCTGACACCGGTAACTCTACATGAAACATTGCAGTTTGTAAATTCAATAGCTGTTTCGGCTTCACCGACCAAGCCGCCGATTCTTGTTCGTCCGCTTACACGGCTCGATGTTACTGTAATATTGCTTAAAGAAACCTTGCTTGTAACAACATTACCGACACACAAGCCATATTTGCCGTACCATGTATCCTTTTTATAGGCACCGTCAGTTGTTCCTGCAAAGCAATTATCAAACTTAATGTTTCTGAATGTGGCACCGTTTGCTTTCAAAAACAGTCCCGCAAGATCTTCTTGTACTCCGCAATATGCATTCATTCTGCTGATGGTATGGTTTTGTCCATCAAAAATACCTTTAAATTCTGTACCATTTCTCACCCATTGACTGCTGCCGCCAAGGTCAATATCATCGTCAAGGTAAACAGCGTATGATGCATATGTACCGAGATTGCTAATAAACCATGCCATTCCGTTCGGAGTTTTAATATGCATAGTTGAACCTGATATTGTGTAGTCCGTTCCTGAGCTTGCACTTGTACTGCCGCTCCAAGCCGCCGCACTTGCCGTAATCTTCAATACACTCGGATCAAAGATGAAGAATGTTGTAAACAGCATGACAAGGCACACCGCCACGCTTAACATTCTCCGTGCCGCTTTTGTGAATTTCTTATTGATCTTCATAGATTGACACCTCATAAATCAATATACTTTTGCCGTATGGACAATCTTCATTTTTCAGATAAGAGCTATTCCATACAAGCTACACCCATACAGTGTGTATTATATCATCCTCATATTTCTTTTTCAAGTATTATAATACAAATTCTACAAAATGAATAATACGGTCGCTGTTTTTTGTCAATTAGAATAACATTATGCCGCAAAAAGTCCTGCCAAAATTATATTCTGTGCCGTGCACGACATGAAAAAGTAAAAAAATAACCCCTCCGTCTTCGGCGCAAAACGCCGAATCCACCTCCCCTGCAAGGGAGGCAAAAAAAGTCAGCAGAAAATTCACATAGGCGCCCCTTTAGGGGAGCTGGCGGCGTAGCCGTCTGAGGGGTTTTGTAAAAGTCTTATGAATCTTGAATTAAACATGGGCTCCTCTGGAGGAGCTGGCGCGTGAGCGACTGAGGGAGTAAGATTTTATCAGACTTAAACTCCTTCCGTCACTCCTACGTCGTGCCACCTTCCTCAAGAGGGAGGCTATAAATATTTTCCTCATAATTTACGTTCAGCGTGGGCTCCTCCGTTGGGTAAGCTGGCGCCAAGGTGCAGTTTCTGCTGATCTTTCCTGCCTCCCTTGCAGGGGAGGTGTTGAGCGGAGCGAAACGGAGGGGTTAAAATAAATTTCATCAAACTTTTTATAAAACCCCTCAGTCGGCTTCGCCGCCAGCTCCCCTAAAGGGGCGCCCATTATAGTTTCTGCTGGCTTCCGACACGATGTGGGCATCGTGCCCTACAAACAGTTCCCTTCCCACCTATGACTCTTCGGGTACTCAGATCAATTCGACAACAAAAAAAGGGATCGCACCGTCATCCGTTCTCGGACTCTGATACGATCCCTCAATTATTTCTGATTTATGCCTCTTCTTTCATCTTTGCAAAGCACTCACTGCAATATACAGGACGATCCTCTCTCGGACGGAAAGGAACCTTAGCAACACCGCCGCACTTTGCGCAGGTTGCCTCGAACATCTCACGCTCGCCTCTTACGGCGTTCTTTCTTGCGTCACGGCAAGCCTTACAGCGCTGAGGCTCGTTAACAAAGCCTTTCTCTGCGTAAAACTCCTGCTCACCTGCGGTGAAAGTAAATTCCTGACCGCAATCCTTGCATACCAATGTCTTGTCTTCGTACATAATTTTTACCTCGCTAAATAATTTTATTTACGCCCTGTGCACGTCTTACACGTTATGTACCGCACGGGCATATTCGGGTATCATTTTTCCCTGAGCTTCTTTCTTGCCCTTTGCAAAGCATTGTCAACACTCTTGACACTTATCGAAAGCACCTCGGCAATAGAACTGTAATTATGACCTCCGATATGGAGCCTCAGCACATCCTTTTCAAGATGCGTCAGCTTTTTTTCGATACTCTCGCTCAGCTCTTCAAACTGTTCCTGCATATCAATTATCGTCTGCGGATCGGACTGATTGTCGCTGATGTCAACGCCGTCAATATCCACATAGCCGTTGAGCGGCATATGCTTGCTCCGCAGCTGATTGCGCACGGCGCTTTTAATTCGATTCGAGATGCAAACCGTTGCATAGGTTTCATAACTCGTTCCCCCGTCTGCGTCGTACCCGTATACAGAACCGAGAAGACCAATCATCCCCTCCTGAATAAGATCGCTTCGAGTCATCGGACATCGTCCTACATAACCCGACGCAATGCTCTCAACAGTCGGTGCGAAAGCCGAAATCAGTTCATTCATTGCTGCTTTATCGCCGTAACGTGCCGCATAAACCGTTTCCGAATTTATCGGAGTTTTGCTCATACGCACACCTCACAGGACTAAGATACGCCTATATAATATCCCATTAGCAATTTAATGTCAATAAAAATTGCCCCGTTTCTTCAATTTTTGAAGATTGTAACAAAATCCGCACCATGTTTTTGGTTGTTTTAACAATTAAAAACAGCCTTACTGTGTTAATGATATTTTATTTGCACAAATTTTCCTCTTTTTCGATGTTTTTTCGACAATTTGACATTTGTTTGTTAATAATGTATAATTCGTGTGAGGAAGTGGTTTAATGAATAACGAAGAAATTCTTGTATCAGTTATAATTCCCGCTTATAACGCCGAACAATACGTAGGTTTTTGCCTTGATACCGTTATTGCTCAAACGCACAAAAACCTTGAGATAATTGTCGTCGATGACGGCTCAACAGACAATACGGGTAAAATTTGCGATGAATATGCCGAAAAAGATCCGAGAATCAAAGTTATTCATCAAACCAATCACGGTGTTGCTTTTACAAGAAATGTCGGACTTGACAATGTAACCGGAGAATATATCGCATTTATTGACAGTGATGATTATGTGAAAAACATCTATATTGAAATGCTTCTTAAAACATGCATTGAAACAAGCTGTAATCTTACAGTTTGCAAATCGTTTGACACAGATAAGCGTGAACTTTTTGACTTGCCGTTTTCATATAATATCCACACTTATGACAGTGACTTCTTGCTTCACGATCTTTCATATCTTTCAGATTTAAATGAAGTCGTTATTTCAATGCTTTTTCACAAAAGTGTGTTTAATGATCTTCGTTTTCCTGCGGGACTGATTTATGAAGATTCCTATATATATTTTGATTTTATTAAAAACGCTAAAAAAATAGCCTTCATTGATACTGTTCTTTACTATTACTATCTTTCTTCCAACAGCATAATGCGTTCGGATTTTTCTGTTAAAAGATACGATATGCTTTTGGCATTTGATAACAAACTCCGTGTTCTCAAGCGAAACAACTGTGAAAAATCCGCACAAATGGTTTACAGAGATTATCTTTACATAGTCTCCGGAATGATAGGCCAAACAAAATACTGCAAAAATTTCTCGCGAGAATTTAAAAAGGATAAAATAAAAGAATTGCGAAAAAAGTATCGGGAGCTTAGAAAAATCAACAAGGATAACCCGTATTTCAAAGGCAGATTCAAGCTGGTTTCGGACCTGCTTTACTGCTTCCCGATTATTAAAAAAATTCACAAACCCTCGGAGGGATAATTTTGACAGGATTCATTTTTCTTGACAAGCCGGAGGGACTAACCTCATTCGTTGCGGCGAACAGGGTCAAGAGAATACTGAAAATCAATAAAACGGGACACACCGGAACGCTCGACCCAATGGCAACCGGCGTGCTTCCCGTTATGCTCGGAGGAGCAACGAGATTTTCACAGTATCTGCCGACGCACGACAAGGCTTATCGGGCAAAAATTCTGCTCGGTACGGTCACGGATACACTTGATATAACCGGTACGGTGCTTGAACAGAATCCCGTAGACGTGACTGCCGACAGGCTCAATGAGGCTATCAATCATTTTGTCGGTCCGATCAGTCAGCTTCCTCCGATGTATTCCGCCGTATCTAAGGACGGCGTTCGTTTGTATAAGCTCGCCCGTCAGGGTATTGAAATAGAGAGAGAAGCACGGAATGTGGTTATTCACTACATAAAGCTTCTCGACGTTCCGGACAGCAACAATGAATTTGAGATCGAGGTCTCGTGCAGTGCCGGAACGTATATCCGCTCGCTTGCCGCCGACATCGGTTCGGAACTTGGCTGCGGTGCAGCGATAACCGCACTCAGACGCATTGAGGCAAACGGAGTTTCAATTGACAGAACCGTTACTCTTGAAACGGTTCGACAGTTCGCCGATGAAGGACGAATTGAGGAATTGATTACTCCGTGCGACGAAATGCTTCTGTGCTACCCTGCCGTAAATGTCAGCGAGAAGCAGGCGACGCGCTTTGAAAACGGCGGAGAACTCGACCTCAAAAGAATTAAGGGAGAAAAAAATGACGGCTTTTGCCGTGTTTATTCCCCCGAAAAAAAGTTCCTCGGGCTCGGCAGAATCAGTCTCGCCGACGGAACGCTTTATGTTGAAAAAAAATTAGTTTATTGAGGTTGATATTATAATGAAATGGTTTGTTTTATCTATTGCCGCTCTGCTTTGCTGGAGCTTTTCGGATTTATTTTCAAAGATCGGCTGTGCCGACTCGAAAGATAAGCACAGTGCGCTGAAAATGGTTACTGCTGTCGGCGTTGTTATGGGTCTCCATGCGGCGTACACATTGATTTTCACCGATGTCGAATTTTCATTCCGCACAATGCTCACATATTTGCCCGTCTCATTCCTTTATATCTCGTCAATGACGATCGGATATGTCGGACTTCGCTTTATTGAGCTTTCGATTTCATCGCCGATATGCAATTCATCGGGCACATTGGCTTCGATTATCAGCATAATAACAGGTATGGCGGTGCTTGTTAAGGCTCAGTATATTGCGATTGCTCTTGTTGCCGTCGGTATTGTCGGACTCAGCATTGCCGAAATGACCGAGGATGATGATCTCAGAGCGGCACGTCAAAGCAAGAGCAATTATAAATATACAAAGAGCGTGCTTGCTATTCTTCTTCCTGTAATTTACTGTCTGCTCGACGCTCTCGGATCATTTGCAGACAGCCTTGTCCTTGAAAAGCTCGACGAGGACGCCGCCAACACATCATATGAACTGACGTTTCTTATCTGCGGCATAATTTGCTTTATTTATGTAAAGTTTATTAAAAAGGATAAGTTTTTCCCGAAAAAGGAAGTTCCGAAATACGTCGGTGCGGCGTTTGAAACGGCAGGTCAATTTGCATATATCTATGCCATTGCCGACAAGGAGCACTTTGCTCTCTCCGCTCCGATCATTTCCGCATACTGTGCGGCATCGGTTCTCTGGGGCAGAATTTTTCTCAAGGAAAAGCTCTCGTGGAAGCACTATTTGTGCATTCTCCTCACCGTCGCAGGTATTGTTATAATGGGAGTATATGACGGCTGAGTCTGGGAGTTGGAAAGATGAAAAAGAAAAGAAAATTATTAATAGTTGCCGCAGTAATTTTGGTAATTGTTGTTCTTAATTCAATAATTTTTGAGCACAGATATAAATTTACGGAGGTTTATTCCTTTGACAAGCCGCAGGAAATCAGCGAGGATATGCAGGATCTATACTGGTTCACGGTCAGCGACTTTGATAACGGACTTATCGACACTTCGCCCGAACAGCTCAAAAAGCTCGGTATTGATCCTTCCGATTTAGAGCTTGACACTTCAAAATATACATACATTGTTACTCTCGGTTATGACCTTGTTTCGCTGAAAACAAGCTTTTGGCATTGCTCACTCAGAAAGGAATTTCCGCCTTTAATGCCGAAAGAATACATAGGTATTACCACGCTCAAGAAATCCGACAAAATAAAAATATATCGGATACGCAAAACAAATGTTATGTATTATTACCACGGATCGAACGATCCGAAATATGTAAGAATCATCAAATAAATTTCACGGCACGCCGAAAATCATCTCGGTGTGCCGTTAATAGTTGTTGTCTTAACTCTTCTTTTTGTAAATAAACGCTGCCGCCACGCCGATTATCAGCACACTTGCACAAGCGGCAAGAATGATAATTGAATTTCTGTCAAGCGTCTGCGCCGTCACTCCGTCCGTCTCATCGTTTTGCGGCGGAGTTTTTTCATTTTGTCCGTCGCCGTTTTGCTCGGAGGAGTTGTCCTGCGTATCTCCGTTAGGCATTGAGGGCATCTCCCCGTCGGGCTTTGACGGCATTTCACCGTCGGGCTTTGACGGCATTTCACCGTTCGGCATTGACGGAGGTCCGCTGCCGTTTGAATCGGACATATCGGGAGGAGTTCCTCCGAAGCCGCCCGTCGGAACGGAGCTGTCGGAATTTGTCGAATTGTCCGTTCCGTCCGAGGAGCCTTCAGAATTATTGGGAGGGGTTTGTGAAAAAGATTTATCGTTTATTGTGTTTGAGTCGTCGGCTGTCGACTGCGTTTGCGCCGTATTGCTCTGCGCTTTGCCGTCGGGCGAACCGCCGCCGTTGTTGTTCATTGTTCCCATATCACTGATATTGAGATCATCCGCCTTGATAAGGCTTGAAGAATCTGCCGTCTGTCCGTCGGATGTCGACGGAATTGTGCCGTCGAGCTGACCGCTTATGCTCTCCGCCCTGAGTGTGCAGAACTCCTTGAGAGCCGTCACGCCGCTTTCAAATTCCTCATAGGTACAGAACTTTGTCGGATCCTTTTCAACATATTCCGCAATCATTTCCTTGGTGGATTCGATGAGATTCGGGATATAATCGCTGTCAAAATATTTTCCGATGAACTCTGAGAACAGCTCATGATATTCCTCGGTGTATTCGTCGCTTGCGAATATCCATGCGAGCATCGGTCTTGAGTCAACCGTTCCGCCCGAAACGGGAGTGTCAATCGGATAGTTGACAAGTGCCGAGGCGTTTTGTGCTCCCTGGAATCCGCCGAATGCGAGGTTATAATCCCACGGTATCATCGACATCTGTCCGTCTTTTTCATATAGGTAATAGTTATGAATCATCGAGCCTGTATAGCTGTCAAAGTTGCAGACAAAATTGTGAACCACAAAATATCTGATAACCTCTTCAACATCGACAACATCACTTATATCCTCGTTGTTGTTCAGCTTTTTGAGCGAAGCAATAAGCCTGTCCTTGTCGGAGTCGGAAATATCCGTCTTTGCATTGTCAAAAATATTTTGATAGCTTGAATACTCGTCGTCGGAATAAATGAGAGAAACATCGTCGCTTCCGTTCACTCCGCCGCCCATACCGCCGTTTCCGCCCGGCTCACCGTCGGGCTTTGACGGAGGATTACTCTGCGGCTGTCCGCTCGTTGTAGACTGCGTGCTGTCGGCTGTTGAATTTGTCTGACCGTCCGTGGTCTGCTGTGTGTTATCCGAATCACCGTCGGGCTTCGACGGCAGGTTTCCCTGCGGCTGTCCGCTCGTTGAGGACTGTGTGCTGTCGGCTGTATCGGTCTGACCGTCCTGCTCAGCGTTAAATTCGCTCATCTTGAAATTGCCGCCGTTGCCTCTTCCGCCGCCCATACTCTGGCTGTCGGGCTTGTAAAGCTCGCCGACATCATTACCGTAGCTGCGCTGTAAAAAAGAATCCTCAATGCCCTCGACGGCAAGATAAAGTCCCCAGTCCTCGCCGTTGACGGTAATGTAAACATAACTGCAAAGCGGCGAATCCACTCCAAACTCCGACATCATACGGTAACAAAGATAATCCTTCATATAAGTATTGTCCTGAATTATATTGTTAAGGCAGAGCTTGTCGAGTCCGTGGTAACTCTTGGTGCTGTCGTAATGGTCAAACTCAATCTTAAAGCTGTAACGGTTGTTGCCGTAGCTTTTGACCTGAGTCAGCGATGTGTTGCCTTTGGCTCTGATTGCAACATTTTTATACGCCTCGTTATCTATTACAACCGCACACGAGGTGTATTCCTCGTCGGTGCAGGTTTCAAGGAAGCTGTCCCAATCGTCGATAACAATATTTATTGTGTGCACCTTTGAGGTGTCAAACAGTTTTGTTTCATAGCCCATTGCCCTCGCCGTGCTCGTGATGCCGATCTTTTCGCCGCACATAAACAGAACGGTTATAACTATCGTGACGGCGAGAACAATACAGCAAATTCTGTCGAAATTTTTGTGCGTTGACACAGTATCACTCCTTATCCCATATAGTCGCCGTTATAGCTTACCAGCACGGCGCTGTTAACTCCGTTCATCTCGGAAAGTATGTTGATAAAATCGGTATTTGCGTCGTTCATACGTATTTCTGCGTTCAATTCGATTGAACCGTTCTGAACCGTCTTGCTCTTAACATTGAACTTTTTAACCTGCTTTTTGAGAAATTCCGTTGCCGCTACCTCGCTGTCGTGATCGGCACAGCGGAGAACAACGATGTACGGATTTGTGTGTGACTTTTTGTTTGCAAAAACGAGCATTACGATGCCGATAACAACGCTTCCGAAAACCGCAAGAGGAATCATACCTGCGGCAAGAACAATGCCGGCGGCTATTGCCCAGAAAAGAAACGCAATGTCGAGCGGCTCTTTAATTGCCGTCCTGAAACGAACGATTGAAAGTGCGCCGACCATACCGAGTGAAAGCACAACATTCGAGGTTACGGCGAGGATTACAAATGTTGATATCATTGTCAGCGCAACAAGGGTTACGCCGAAGCTCGACGAATACATTACACCTGCAAAGGTCTTTTTATAAATCAGGAAAATGAAAAGACCTATGCCGAATGCAAGCGCCAGTGAGATCACCATATCGAGAGTTGAAACGGAGGTTATGTTCTCCAAAAAACTTGATTTAAAAATATCGTTGAAACTCATAAAATCTACTCCTTTTTTAATTGATTTATTTCAGCCGTAAACACGGCAAGCCGCATATTTTGAAAAAGCCGACGTATGTGTGCTCGGGATCTGCACGATGTCCCGTATCAATGACGGAAGCACCTCGTCCCACTTGACCTCAAGGATTATCGGCGCATCCCCTGCCGGAACGGTCACACAATCGCTGTTAAAAAAGTCCGTGCAATTCATTCCCGTTCTGATATTATAATCCATTGTCACCCTGACGTTACCGACAGGAAATATGAACGGCTCACGTGTATAATCCACGATGGTTTTCGGCTTCAGCCCGAGCGTTTCGGTTTTAATTCTGAAATCCTTAAGCAGCGCGTCGCCGCCATCGTCAAAATCAGTTCCGTTTACTATTGCCTGCGCACAGTCATATGAAACAACCGTCTGCTCCTTTGCGCAAAGCCCATTGACCTTGATCTTTTTTTCAAGAAAGATAAGCGATGTATCGCCGTTATAGCAGCGCAGCCGGAACTTTTCACGTCTGTCAACTCCGTTCACCTTTTCAAGCAAAGCCTTGTCGTCAAGATTATCAAAATAAAGACTGCGGATTTTATATCTGCCGTTGATCGAATGAGGGTCCTGCTGCATAACCGCCGAAAGCCTCGACCTCAAAGCGAGCAAATCGCAATAACCGATCTCGTGTTTAAATTCGTGCCTGAAGTTCATATTTATCACTCCCTTGCTGTTTTGTTGTCTACATCATAACTGCCCAACCTTAGCCGAAGTTTAGAAAAATAAAAAACCGCAGATTTTTTTCAAATCCACGGTAATTTTTAATGCAATTTGTGCGGCATCGCCTAAAATTTAATTTCAAATCTGATTCCGTTATCGGTGTATTTGGCGGATATCGTGCCTTTGTTCGCCTCGGCGATTGAGCGTGCCACCGAAAGTCCGATTCCGTAGCCGCCGTTTTTCTGCGTTCGTGCCTTATCGCCACGGTAGAAACGGTCAAACAGCTTTTCGGGATCGGAATCGGGCACCTCGGAGCAGGTGTTAAAGAAGTAAATCTTTTTATGCCTTTCGGTTTTCTCAAGTTTAACCGAAATTTCCCCGCCGTTGTCCGTATATTTTACGGCGTTATCAAGCATAATCGAAATCAACTGTTCAATTTGTGCTCTGTCGGCTGTGAGCATAACCTCGGGCGCTATGTCGTCCGAGAAATCAATATCTTTATTCTCGGCAGATTGTCTGAAATTTTCGATCTCTTTTTCGAGCAATTCACTGATGCAAAACTCCGCCGTAACAACCTTTCCTGCGTTTTCATCCATCCGTGCGAGAAAAAGCAGATCGTTCATCAGCCCGCCGAGACGTTCGGTCTGATCCTTAATATTTTTGCTCCATTTATTCTCGCCGTTGTACAGCTCCATTGCGTCGGTATTTGCACGGATAATTGCAATGGGCGTTTTTATCTCGTGACCCGCATTTGTTATGAACTGCTTTTGCTTTTCAATATTTTCTGCAATCGGACGAATCGCCTTTTTAGACAGCAGAATCACGAACACGAGCATCAGTCCCCAGCAGACAAGTCCCACCGATGCGGAGAGCGCAAGCACACGCAGATAAGAAACAATCTCGTTAGATGCGTCCAAAAATACCGCAACAATTCCGCCGTCGGATGAATCAGTTATTTTAAAGCGGTATTTCCCCGTTTTGCCGTCTGTTTTGCCGGAGTCAACAATTTCCTTTGCAAGCTCCTGCGCCTCATCCTCGCTGACGGTTGACGTTCGGCTGACATCCGTTTTCAGCACATTGCCGTCCGAATCAAAACGAACGACGAAAAAATTTGACGACATAAACGTATCATATTCGTTCTTTCTGCCGTTCATATTTTCCTGCGGCGGTTCCGGCTTGCGATCCTGCGTCGGCGGCTTGAGCTTGCCGAAATCGCCCTCGTTTTCGGATATCACACGGATTGTCTGCGCCGTTTCTCCGCTGACGGAAACGATGTTTATTATGTTAATCGCCCCGAGCAGGATAACGAGCAGAACCGTAATTGCCGTCATCGCCGTTATTATAAATTTTTTCTGAAGAGTTTTAATCATTGCTTCACTTCCTTCGGCTCGCTGTAATATTTATCATATTGCCATTTTGCCGGATTGTTGTCTATGTATTGAGCCTTAATAAGGTAATCTTCTTCATTTCTTATTATGTGATCATAATAACCTGTTTGCCAAATAGAAAAGCCTAATTCTTTTGTAACCAACGTCTTAAACGAACGTATGATATTAGGTATATTCGTAGGGGTCGATGACCACATCGACCCTAATTTATTTTGGATTATAATTAAGTGAATATGGTTTGGCATTATTGCATATTTGTCAATTCCTCTTATTTGATCTAAATATTTTTGAACCTTTAAACCAATCTGAGTGAGTTCAACCTTTGGGGCGATGTGGTCATCGCCCCCTACAATTTGTGAAAGAAGCGGCTTTCTGTCTTTAACGCAAACCGTTATAAAATAAGCACCATCGGAGGAATAATCATACTGCGGCAGTCTGAGGCTGTTTTTTCTTCCTTTAATCATTCCGTCACCTCAAGAGTATAACCCACGTTACGTTTTGCGACGATCGTTATGTCGGCATTGACGGCGGCGAGCTTTTTGCGCAGATATGAAATATAAACCCAGACCGTGCCGTATTCCGCATCGGTGTCATATCCCCAAACCTTACAAAGAATATCCTCGGTTGAAAGGTAAATACCCTTATTAAGCATCAGAAGCTCCATCATTCTGTACTCAAGCTTCGGCAGGACAAACTTTTGACCGTTTGCGGAAAGCTCATAGTTCTTTTGATCGAGTGTGACATTTCCGCATTTCAAGACATTCGGGGTGTACTCCTCACGGCGGCGCAAAAGTGCACGGACACGCGCCAAAAGAAGATCCATAGAAAACGGCTTGGGAAGATAGTCATCCGCTCCGAGATCAAGTCCCTCGATCTGATCCTCAATCTCCGACTTTGCCGTCAGAAGCAATACCGGAGTTTTGCACCCCTCGGCACGCAGCTTTTTGAGCACCTCTAGTCCGCTCATTTTCGGCATCATAATGTCAAGAATTATTCCGTCATACTGTTCGGCTTCGGCATAGGCGAGCGCATCTGCGCCGTCGTAAACAGCGTCAACAATATATTTATGAAAGGTCAGTATATCAACAACCGCCTCGGACATACTCATCTCATCCTCGGCATATAACAGCTTCATAAAACCACATCCCAAATGAATATATACAATTTATACCGCCCGAACCTTAGTTTAAACATAGAATATAAACCGATTATAATACAAAATATCGTCCTATGCAAGGAAAAACGCCTCGCTGTCCTAAGACGGCGAAGCGTAATTTTTTATTTTATGCTCCCACCAACAGTCCGCTGTTGATGAAGAGGGTTGCAAATCCGAAGTAGATAAGCAATGTGAGCGCATCGACGATTGTTGTGATCATCGGTCCTGCCATCAGCGCAGGGTCGAGGTGTAAAACCTTTGCAAAAATCGGCAATACACATCCTATAACCTTGGCGACGATTACGGCGCAAATCATTGCAAGACATACGACGATGAACGTGTTGCTTGAAATGTCGTTATGCGTGACGAGCTTGATAATCCACATTCTCGCATAGTTGACGACAGCAAGGGTAAGTCCGCAGAGAACCGCAACACGGATCTCTTTCCAGATTATTTTGAAGAAATCCTTGATATGAATATCGCCGAGGGCAAGTCCACGGATAACAAGGGTTGAAACCTGGTTGCCGCAGTTTCCGCCGGTATCCATAAGCATCGGGATTGATGCGGTAAGTCCTGCGATCATTGACAGCTTGTCCTCAAAGCCCTCGATAATCTGACCGGTAAAGGTTGCGGAAACCATAAGTATGAGAAGCCATACGATTCGGTTTTTATAAAGGGTAAAAATTCCTGTTTTCAGGTATGAGTCCTCGGAGGGCAACAGCAAAGCCATCTTTTCAAAGTCCTCTGTGTTCTCATCCTCGATGACGTCGACGATATCATCAATTGTGATGATACCGACAAGTCTTTCTTCCTTATCGACAACGGGAATTGAAAGCAGATCGTATTTCTTTGCGATCGCGGCGACCTCTTCCTGGTCGTCCATCGTGTTAACAAAAATGAGCTGCTCGTCATCCTCCATAATATCCTTGACGATCTGATCCTCGGGAGCAACAATGAGCTTGCGGAGAGGTACGGTTCCGACGAGCTTGCGCTTTTCGTCCATACAGTAGCAGGTGTAGATCGTCTCCTTATCGAGAGCGGTCTTTCGGATCATCTCAATCGCCTGCTTAACGGTATAGGTCTCGGGGAACGAAACCATCTCAATTGTCATAATGCTTCCCGCAGAATTTTCGGGATACTGAAGAAATTTGTTGATGAGCTTTCTTGTGTCGGGCTTCGTATGCGCAAGCACACGGGTTACAACATTGGCGGGTACCTCTTCAAGAAAGTCAACCGCATCATCGAGGAACATATCCTCCATAAGAAATTCAAGCTCGGAATTTGTGATTGCGTCAACGATATTGCTCTGAATATCGCTCGGCAAATAAGAAAAAGCATCAGCCGACGACGTCTTGGGCAACAAGCGGAAAAGGCGAACCTGGTTTTCCGGCTCCATCTCCTCAATCAAGGCGGCAATATCAACGATATTCATTTCGCTGAGCATTTCCTTGATCGCCGAGAACTTGTTGTTGGCAAGCATCTTGCTGATGATTTCAACCATAGTGTCCAATTTTAAGCGCCCCTTTCAGCACGGCACAAAGCCACGCCGCAGGCGCAATATCAGCTCCGATCTCGTGAGCGGACGTCTGCAACGGTGATTATGCTGTGCAAATTATTGAATTTGTTCAAGTTTCGTTGCCCGTAGCTACTGTCACTACTCACTGAAATCTCACCTCACATTGTATTTTGGCAATTCCATTGAATTGATATAATTATTTTAACCCCCGAAGGGGGTGTTGTCAATAGAATCATTAATTTTTTTATGAGAAGCTATATTTTTCCTTTCAAATCTTTGTATATAGCTCTAAATACATATGGTGCAAAAGCAATAAGTAATATAGATATTTTAAAATGCAATTCGACATACTTCTCACTTATTATGCTGATGATATGTTTCATTAAAAATTTTCTTATATACTTTACTACTTCATCGTCATAATTCGAATTTCGCACCATCGCTACATAAATGGCAGAAAATTCTACGCTAAGATAGTCTGCCATCTCATTATTTTCCCCGGATATATCCGGGTTGTTTTTATATTTTTCAAAAAGTTCTTTATATGTATTAAAGGCTTTTTTATATGCTAAATTATATCCACTTTTGCTCATACTGTTTTCATGAAGCATATAGTGATAAAACGGTGATGTTGAAACACAAAGCCGTTGCGTTCTTTCAAGGCATGGCAAAATGGTTGTATAATCTTCTCCCAAAAAATTCCCGGTTGGAAAGTCAAATTGTTTTAAAAAAGAAGAGAGAAAAATTTTATTGCACATAAACGGATATATTCCACTTCTCTTATGTAAACGATTTATCGCCTCGATTCCATTCATGCAATATCCGTTTTCTATATGTTGATTGGATATTTTTGTACCATTCTCAGAATCAAAAAAAAGTCCACATACTGCAATTTCGGCATCATTTTTTTCTGCTAAATTGCAAAGTTTCTTCATCATATCTTTTTCGACCCAATCGTCCGAATCGACAAAGCTCACCCACTTTGTTGTTACCATTTGCAAACCCGCTTTACGGGTTTGCGGTAGACCGATATTATTATGTGAAAGAACTTCTATGTTCGAGTATTTTGCGGCATATTGATCGGCAATATTTAAAGTTCCATCCTTGCTTCCATCATTGACAATTAGAATGCGAACTTCTTCAGTTTGATTAATCAAGCTATCTATACATCTTTTTATTGTTTTTTCACTATTATAGCACGGTACAATTACTGTTAAGTCCATTCTGTTCACCACTGTTATTTTATATATTCACAAAAAATCCGTTCATATTTGCTTAATAGCCCATTAGAAAGTATCTTATATTTGTCTCTATTGCTTTTTTTATCTGAGAAAACTAAAACTTCTTGCAAAGCAGATTCAATTTGATCGGAAGAATCAATAACTTTTATGTAATTTAATTTGCTGAGCCATTCTTGCCAAACTCCGCTCACCTTTCGGCTTTTATTATCAAAAACAACACATGGAACGCCTGATATTGCGCTAAATACCATTCCATGAAGCCTATCAGTAATAACAACCGAAGCAAAGCAATATTCTCTGAACTTTTTTTTCAAGAAATATTTTCGGCTCCACGCTGGAATTTCACAGTGCTTTTTTGCCATAAGTATATTATGCAGAGGTAAATTAACTGTTTTTAATGCTTTTTCTATTTTTTTTCGATCAAACTCATTTATAATACGCTCTTCATCGTCTCTCAAACATAGCGCAGCATATTTATTAATTATCGGCCAATTACGATAATCAGTCCTATATAACAATCCAAAATCAGGAGCAAGCCGTGAATTTATTCCCAGCATATTCAATGTTTCCATTGTTCTTGTGTCCCTTGAAAAAAAGATGCATTTTCCATGGGTTTGGACTTTATTTTTAAATACAAGAGCTTCCTTTGACCCTATATTTTTAAAATATGCTGTTTGTGGCGCAAAAACAATCGTATTTTGGGGAAATTTATCAATTATTTTTTCTACAATATTGTGGCTTTCCGGCCAAAGATCTCCAATATATCCGCCACCGGTAACCCATAGAATATCGTCTTTTTTTAACGATCTGCAAACTTTTTTGTCCCATAAATCAAAAAAAGTATAATTAACATCCAGAGGCAAAGAATTAAGTTTTTTTTTGAAAAAATCAAGTTCTGACTGTGCAATGAGGTGATCACCGTAATTCAGATACTGTGGTGAAATCATAAGAACAGTCCTTGGATGTTCACATTCTATTCTCATTCTGAGAGGAATATTAACTACTGCCTCAATCAATTTTTTTATTGTCAAAAAAGTTTCCATATTTGTTCTCCTTCTCAATTCTCTTGAGACTTGTATAGCACAGTATTACTGCCAAACCAAAACGGAATACATTTGAAACAAGAAGCCCTGCTGCATATCCCCATATTCCGTAGAAATAAGTTGCCGGTATTGTTGCAATACAGAAAACTATTGTATATATAATATTGATTCTTGTTTGTATTCTTTCCTTTGCATATCTTAAAAGAATTGTCGTAAAGATTCCACTCACAAAATAAAAAATCTGTGCAGCATTTGCTATAATAAAAAACGGTGATGCTTCACCATAATCTGCAGGGTAAAATAGCTTTGTATATACAATTGATCCAATGTAACATAAACCGATCGCTGCGATGGAACCAACACACGAAACAAAAAATATTTTTTTGAAAGCACGTGTTTCTATTGAATTCTTTTTTTTCACAAGGTAACCGATTATAACGCTGTTAAATGAGCTGGTGACTAAAGAAATCATTTTACCGACTGCTGATGCGATATAATAAGTGGTAACTGTACTGCTCTCGCAAAAAGCCTGTAAAAAGATTCTATCCGAATTAAAAATAACATTAATAAGCAGTTGAGCCGATATAAGATAACCCGCCGATTTCCAAAGCAGTGTTACAGCGCTACGATCTCCGCCATTACTCTTTTTAAATATAGAGCCTTTAAAGAAAACAAAAAGGAAACCTGCTGTTTCTCCTATGAGCAAAGATAGCATCCAGTATCCTGTTATTTTTGCAGGAATCAGTCCCACAAGATACCCGCCGCTTATAATGATATAGTATAACAATAATCCCTTATAATTGGTATGCAATCTATACTCAACTTCTGAATAATATCTTACAATTGTCATACACATCAAGAGCCAATAAAGGAAAAGAGAAACCGGCAATACAGGCTCTTTCAGTACAAGGAATACAGCTACACTTAAAGGAATTGCCATTAATATTATTATAAGAAGTGATAAATTGTATGGCCGATTTTCGCTTCCTTTTCCCTTTGCTTTTGCAACCAACCGTGCATTGTTAAGAGCCGATCCAAACGAAATAGCTACTATATTTATAATGCCGAGCATACTCAGGATTCGTCCGTATCCGTCGGCGCCGAACATATTTCTCATAAACGGATAAACAACGAACTGGGCAATTCCGTTCATCGCAACAAGTCCGATCATCGTCCAAATCGAGTCCATTGCAAAGCCGCTTAAATGTTTGTTTTTTGAAATCAGTTGTTTGAGATTCATTCCGCACCTCCGTCGATTTCATAGATTTAATTTTACCATACTCCTCCCGCAAAAACAATATAAATTTTTATCTTTAAAAACGTTTATGCCGTTGTTGACTTTACGGTTAAATGTGATACAATAATAACGTTAATTATTTGAACGTTTTATTTATTCGGGAGGATTAAAATGCAAAAGTTGAAATTCATCTTCACTCTGCTTGTCGGCAAGGGACTTATGCTCTTTTCAAACATCTTTGCCAAGGGCAGAGGTACCAATATGCCCGGTGCAAAGGCAAACAGACTTATGCCCGATTTTATCGGTCATTTCACCGGAATTGACCCCGAAAAGGTTATTTTTATCACCGGTACGAACGGTAAGTCAACAGCAAACAATATGATAGTTCACGCTCTCAGAGATTCGGGCAGAACAGTATGTTCAAACCTTGAGGGTGCAAATATGATCGGCGGTATTGCAACCGCTCTCATCCGCAATTCAACGCTCACAGGCAAAATGAAAACGGAATTTTTCTCATTTGAGATCGACGAGCGTTCGCTTGCGGGAATCTATAAATACATCCCTGCGAAGAAAATATGCATAACCAATCTTCAAAAGGATCAGGTTCAGCGCAACGGCGAGCCGGACTACATTGTTCAGAAATTCCGCAAGGTTTTCAACAGCGATATGACCTTCTTCCTCAACGACGGCGAGCCGAGATCAAAGTCATTCGAGGACTTTTCCGACAACATTTACTATTACGGTGTTGACAAGACCTGCTATTCTTTTGTCAAGGACAAGTTCTATGACGTTACAATGCCCTGCCCGAAGTGCAATGACAAAATCATTTTCGACTATTACAATGTTGACAATGTCGGCAAGTTCCACTGTGCTGGCTGCGACTTCTCGTCCGAGGACAGAGTTGATTTCTTTGCTCAGAACGTTGACTTTTCCGAGTGCAGCTTTGACTGCAACGGCTACCGCTTCACCGTGACGAACAAAGAGCCGTTCTATATCTTCAACTATGCGCTTTGTATCGCTGTTTGCACAAAGCTCGGTATGACAAATGAGGAGCTTCAGAGGAGCTTCTCAAACTTCAAGAACATCAGCGGACGTATGGAAACGCTCAAGTATAAGACAAAGACTCTCAAATATATCAGAATCAAGCAGGAAAATCCCGAAACTCTCCAGACAGCGCTCGACTACATTGCAAAGGACGAGACTCCGAAAATTCTTCTTATGGGTCTTGAGGAGCTTAAGGACTTCGATCCCTACTATACGAACACATTCTACGCATTTGACGTTGACTTTGAGTCGCTTAAGAAGAACAATATCAAGCATTACATCTGCTTCTCCGAGGCTGTTGCATACGACACAGCTAATAGGATGATCTATGCCGGAATTGATAAAAACGATATCTCCGTTCTTCCGAATGACAGCGACGAGGCAATCCTCAGTGAGCTTGACAAGTTCGACGTTGACAACGTTTACCTTATCACGTGGCTCAAAAAATATCACGAGCTTGAAAAATCCACAAAGCAGTACGGAGGTAACGAATAATGAACACATTGAATATCACTTGGCTTTATCCCGATCTGCTTAATCTCCACGGCGACAGAGGCAACCTTATGGCATTCGAGCGTGTCGGCAAGGAGATGGGACTTGATGTCAAAATCAACCGTATCGACACCTTTTCCGAAGAGATCGACTTTGAAAATTCCGATATTATCTTTATGAACGCAGGCGAGATCAAAACCGCCGATGCGATCGTGAAGAACATCAAAAAATACGGCGATGCAATCTATACTTTTGCCGAGAGCGGCAAGCCGATTATCGCAATCGGTACAACGGGTATGGTTCTTATAAAATCGACAAAAAGATGCGACGGCTCGGTCGTTGAGGGTCTCGGACTTCTTGACGCAACAGCAGTTGAGCGTAACGAAATCTACGGCGACGATCTTCAGTTTTCACTCTGCGAGGACAAGAATTTTGAAATTATGGCAGTTCAGATTCACCTTGTCGATTTCTTCCTCAACGATTCCTCAATTGCGCTCGGTAAGCTCATCTACGGCAAGGGCAACAACGATAAGGATCAGACGGAGGGCGCAAAATACAAGAATGTTATTTTCACGAACGCACTCGGTCCCGTATTTGTAAAAAATCCGTGGTACACGGAAAAGATAATCAATGAGGCACTCAAGGCAAAGGGCTGTGAGCCGTGCAAGCCGCTTGACGAGTCTTTCTTTGAGATTGAGCGCAATTCATTCAAAACCGTAAGACGTTTCATAGATCAAAAAACGGAGAGATAAAATGTATCCTTGTATCGAGATTAAACCCGACGGAATACTTCACAACCTTAAAATACTGAAAAATAAGTGCGCCGAAAACGGGATGTCGCTTTCGGTGGTCACCAAAATGCTCGTCGGCTATGAGCCTCTTGTCCGCTTTCTCGTCGAAGAGGGCGAAATAACGGCAATATGCGATTCACGTGTTGAGAACTTTATGGAGTTTGTCGACATCAAAGCCGAAAAATGGCTGATACGCTCCCCGATGCTTTCGCAGGTGAGAGACGTTGTCAGATTTACCGACGTCAGCCTGAACAGTGAAATCGAAGTCATAAGAGCACTGAACGAAGAGGCAAAAAAGCAGAGCAAACGTCACAAGGTCATTCTTATGTACGAATGCGGTGATCTCCGAGACGGCTGCTACACCGAGGAGCTCAAGGAGATTGCAGGCGAGGTCCTCGGAATGACAAACATCGAGCTTTACGGCGTCGGCACAAATCTCAGCTGCGTCAACGAGGTTCTTCCGTCGGAAAAGAATATGCAGCTTTTTGAATCGGCGGTCAATGCCGTTGAAAGCGAATACGGCATTAAGCTCCCCATAGTTTCCGGCGGTGCGTCAAGCTCATTGAAAATGCTGTTTGACGGCAAACTGCCTCGTGTCATAAACAATATGAGAATGGGTGAATCGGTTTTCCTCGGCAATATCCCTGTTTTTGATGTTCCGTTTGACGGGGCAAGGGAAGATAATTTCATTCTCAAAGCTGAAATTATCGAGCTGAAAGAAAAGCCGGGTATTCCCGAGATGCTTCCGCAGGACTGCAAGAAGCTGATGAAACGCGCGATTGTTGCGATCGGTAAGCAGGATATATATCTTCCGGGTCTTATCTGTGCAGACAGCCGAATGAAAATTGTCGGCGGCAGCAGTGACCACGTCGTTCTCGATGTTTCAGACTGCGGCGATGATTATAAAGTCGGATCGGTCGTTGATTTCAAAATGACTTACAACTGCCTGCTGAACGCAATGACGTCGAAATATGTTGAAAAGAATATCATAAACAAAACGAGTAACGGTTGATTTCCGCTACTCGTTTCTTGTTATATTGTAAGCTCGGGGAACGGGATAAAATCATCAACTTCCTCGCTGTGTTCACCGATTATCTTTTCCATCCAGACCATATCGTACCAAGTATCAAATTTTCTTCCGCATTTTTTAAAACAGCCTACTGTTTTATAGCCGAGGTGCTTATGAAATTCGACGCTGTTCATTGTCAGGTGCTCGTCCTCAACCTCGGGATAGCCTATGCACGCATAGAGATTGATTATATTCTGCGCCGCAGAGATCTCCTCAATCGCCTCATAGAGTCTCCTGCCGACGCCGCCGCGGCGGTTGTTCTCGGCAACGTAGATTGACGTCTCGGCAGAATGGCTGTATGCCTCACGGCCGACGAACGATCCCGTATAGGCATAACCGATTACCTCATCGCCGCATTCGGCAACAATGTACGGATAGTTTTCAAGGGTATGTTCAATACGCCTTTTAAATTCCTTTACAGACGGCACATCATATTCAAATGTAATTGCCGTCTTTTCAACATACGGAGCATAAATTTTTAAAAGCTCCTGTGCGTCGTCGGGCGAGGCGACACGAATTGTTATATCATTCATAATAATCTCCTATATTCCGAAATGAATTATCCATTTATCAAACATTTTTGCGGTTTGCATCAACGATTTTAAACCCGAAAGATTCTCCGCATTCCCGATTGCGTCAATAAAAGCCTGCTGTGACGACGGAGGGATAAGCGTTATCCCGCAGTATGCAAGACCTTTCTTCGGTTCGTCAACGGTGTGCCAGTAAAAATCCACATCATTCAGCTTTTCCGCAACGGCGTTGAGATCGTCGTCGGCAACAGAAATACAAGCGAATTTCTGTGGCTCGTATTCATCGTATCTCTGCCCCTTTTCCGGCGGATACGGCATCATTCCAAACTCATGTGTAAGCAAATCACTCACCTCGTTTTTGATTATAATACCGATTCTCCGAAAATTCAATAGCTTTTCTCCGAGTCGACATTTTCACCCACGGTCTTATTGCAAAACAAAAAGGACACCGTTTGGTGTCCTTTTATTATGGAGCGGATGACGGGGCTCGAACCCGCTACCTCCACCTTGGCAAGGTGGCGCTCTACC